>JBEKAY010000008.1:0-98503 GCA_050015675.1 Bacteroidota bacterium
AATATCTTGAGTTCTTTCTCAACCGGTTCACGAATGGTATCGAGGGAACGATCGGATGAGCGCAAAATACTCATGATGCATTTTCCGCTGGTGAAGTTTTTTTCTTCTGGGCAAATTTAGAAACAAAAATACTGACTTCATACAAAAAAAACATTGGCAAAGCAAGAAGTGTTTGTGTCACCATATCAGGTGTCGGTGTGACCACTGCGGCAATTATCAGGATAACAACAATAGCATGTCGGCGGTATTTGCGCATAAATGCAGGCGAAAGTATTCCCATCTTAGATAAGAAATACGAAATCATCGGCAACTCAAAGACCAGTCCGGCTCCAAGCAATAACGCAAGCATAAAGCTAACATATTGATCGAGTGCAACGTGCAGCTCAATGTTTTGTGTGCCAAAGGTCGAAAAGAATGTGAGCGCGGCAGGAAGTAATACATAATATCCAAATGCGATGCCGGTGAAGAAACAGAGAGATGTGAAAAACACAATACGCGAAATATATTGCCTCTCTTTTGGAAGCAATCCTGGCGCTACAAATTTCCAAAGACAGTAAATCGTATAAGGCATGCTCAGAATGACGCCGCAGATGAGAATTGCTTCCATATATAACATGACAATGCCGTACGGCGAAAGCACCTGCGCTTTTAATCCGACCGATCGAAGAGGGCTGAGAAGAATAGTTTGCACAATGAAATCAGCAAAGAAGATGCACCCCAAAGTACCAACAAGAACGCCGACAATCATTTTAATGATTTGCTTGCGCAGTTCTTCGAGGTGATCGAGAAATGACATTTCACGTTCACTGGAAATGACATTGGCGGAAGATTTAAATATTTTTTCAATGATGGCTTGCGTGATGCTCATGAGCCGTTGCTAAATCATTTCAGGATACAGAGGGAATCCTTCACAGAATGTTTTTACTTCTTCACTAACCTGCTTTAATAATTTTTCATCTTTCCGATTATTAAGGACACGGTCCATAAATGCTGCAATGATTTCCATTTCAGGTTCTTTCATTTCGCGTGTTGTAATGGCAGGCGTGCCAATACGAATACCGCTTGTGATGAGGGGAGATTTATCATCAAATGGCACTGCGTTTTTGTTCACGGTGATACCGGCAAGATCAAGAGCTTCCTGTGTTTCCTTGCCGGTCAGATTTTTATTGCGAAGATCTATGAGCATCAAATGATTGTCCGTGCCACCGGAGATAATATCATAGCCGCGCTTGATCAATGATGAAGCGAGTGCGTGTGCATTTTTAATAATTTGTTCTGCATACGTACGATATTGCGGCTGGAGATTCTCGCCAAATGCGACGGCTTTCGCAGCAATAACATGCATAAGTGGTCCGCCTTGAATGCCGGGAATGACCATCGAATCAATGAGCTCCGACATCATCTTTCTTCTGCCGGATTTCGGCGCTACTTGTCCAAATGGATTCTCATAATCTTTGCCGATCATAATCATTCCTCCGCGCGGTCCGCGAAGTGTTTTATGAGTTGTTGTTGAAACAACATGGCAATAGGGAAGGGGATCGTTGTGCAGTTTTGCCGCAACTAATCCGGCGGGATGTGCAATATCGGCAAAGAGGAATGCACCTACTTTATCTGCGATTTCACGAAATGCTTTGTAATCGATGTTCCGCGAATAGGCGCTCGCGCCAACGGTGATCATTTTTGGCTTTTCGCGTTTCGCTTTATCTTCAACATCATTATAATCTATGCGGCCTGTTTCTTTTGAAACACCATACGCAGAAAAACGAAATAATTGTCCGGAAAAATTCACTGGAGATCCGTGCGTTAAGTGTCCGCCGTGAGAAAGATTCATGCCAAGGACAGCATCGCCCGGTTTGATGAAAGAAAAGTAGACAGCCATATTCGCCTGCGACCCTGCATGCGGCTGGACATTCACATATTCAGCTCCGAACAATTTCTTCGCTCGGTCGCGCGCGAGATTTTCGGCAACATCAATAAATTCGCATCCACCATAATAGCGCTTTGCCGGATATCCTTCGGCATATTTATTTGTGAGAACGCTGCCCAACGCTTCAAGCACAGCTTGGCTAACAAAGTTTTCGGAAGCGATGAGTTCGAGTTTAGAATTTTGCCTGTGAACTTCACCTTGAATAGCTGCAAAGACTTCTGAATCGGCGGTTTTAAGATTTTTCATGGATAAGCTCTTTAAGGAAATTATTGATTAGTATGATGAACATTTTAATGGATTCTAGAGATTCGTCAACGAGTAAATGTTTTCTATTTTGAGGCAATTTTAAATCAATAGCTCTCAGCATCAGAAATTATTGCGCTTTTCAAGATATTCAAATGTGTACTACTATTAAATATTTTAGTTAAATAATTATCTGTTTTCATTTGAAGTGGTGTTTATATAATGAGCAGACCTAAATATTTAAAAAGGATTTGTGTTAAACATATAAAATATCTTTAAATGCTTTATATAATGAAATATTTTGAGCTACTTTAGACAATTATATTTCTCTATATGGAAAGATGTTTTCCATTCTTTAACAATAATTTCGCCAAAAGAAATATTTTTAAATAATAAGGATCTATGCGAGGAAAGAAATCAGATTTTTTAAGACATTTTGTTTTCTTAATCCAAGAATTGGTTTTATGAGACCATTCAATCCCTTCTGCCCTAACCCTCACCAAATTATTTGAAAATAATCTTAAACCGTCATTAATACTTATCTGGAATAATCCATATAATTCAGGGTGGTTTAGTCTATATTTGTAAACCGATTCAGTTCTTTTGAGAAAGAAGACATCACAAAATTCCCTATTAATGATTTTATTTTTTTTTGCGATATCTATCTTTATTCCAAGTGGAATGAATTGGTGAAAATCTATGTTAATTCCAAGCTCTTCAGATATTTCACGTGTGCCATCTTGAACACCCTCGCCATGGATGTAATGACCGGCCGCTGTTATGTCAAGACAATTTGGATAGAGGGCCTTTTTAGGTCCCCTTTTTTGAAACAGAACAAAACCATTATTAATTGGTCGAACAATCCAGATATGAATAGTTCGATGCCATGCGCCCATTTTGTGCGCTTTAGCTCGTGAAATGGTTCCAGTCATCTTGAGATTTTCATCGTAAATATCGATCATCTCATCAGTGCTATTTCGTGCTAGATGCATTGTAATCATATCCTTGGTCAAACCATCTTGGTCTAAATAATTGAATTCAATAATTATTGGCAAATATTTTTGATACTTCAGTTATTTCTCGATACTTAAGAATTTAATTTTCGCTTGTTCAATTATTTTAGTATGATCAAAAACAATATTCACAGGTAATTTATCCAATGCGTACCATTTCAATTTTCTTGCATCGCCACCCGCTTTCCCACCGACTCTACATTTTGCCCAATATGCGATAGATACAACGTGCATTCTCGGATCTCGATTTGGATCAGAAAAAATATCAATAAAAGAGATATCCAATGGTTTCAAACCTGTTTCTTCAAGCGTTTCTCTAAATACCGCATCTCTTATTGTCTCTCCATATTTAACAAAACCACCTGGCAACGCCCAGC
Source organism: Bacteroidota bacterium (assembly GCA_050015675.1). Lineage (GTDB taxonomy): Bacteria > Bacteroidota > Ignavibacteria > UBA10030 > UBA10030 > Fen-1298. The sequence continues at coordinate 3,561 of JBEKAY010000008.1, forward strand.
CTCGCGGTGATTTCCATCTGTCAATTAAGGCAATTTTCGTGAGTGATTCATTTGAAATAACTAGATCCACCGCAAGTCTAGGAAAATTGCGAAACTGAAAGTAGAAAGACGATTGGACATCTAAGGAATACCTTGTCGAACGAAAAGTTTCACCAATAATTGCAGATCGGAGTAATTCATAAGTTAATTCGCTATTAATATATGGGATCACATAATCAAAGTGTTTCCATTGGTTTAACTCCTCGTCCAGAAGTGCAATTCTGGCTTCAGGATCTTCATCATAAGCAATGCCTCTATCCTTGAGATATTCTACTAACTCACCTTTTTCACTGGGCATTATGTATACTAAGACGGTATCTGGGTGTTTCTTTTTGAAATCTTGAGCAATGAATACGTCTAGAATTATTATCGCGTTCATTTCTCCCTTTATTGCGGATTCTAATTCTCTTTTGGTTACTCCATACCAATTATCATATATTCTTGTACTTATATCAAAAGCATCATCATTCCTGAGAGCGTGAAATGCACTTTCTGTTATAAAGAAATATTCTCTGTCGTCCTCTCCTGGTCTATTTTTTCTGGTTGTGTGTTTTTTGGGAGTATAATAGTTTTTGAAATCATCGAGAATTTCCCAGCACAAATAACTCTTACTTAAACCTGAAGGTCCTGAAATTACTATTATCATTGTTCTATTTTCTATACATCACGAGTGATAAATAATACGCTTGCTATAGCTAAAAGCAGTGATAGATCAATAGCCCAAATGATCTTAATTATTAAGCCGCTAATAATTGCATATTGGTATGTTAGAATAACACAACCAAGGCTGATTCCCACATATCCCACTAGGATGAAAAATAGATTAATAAATCTCCTCATCTTACGAAATCTATCCTCTTCCCTATGATATGTTTCCCATGATGCAATAATTTGACATATTCTGTTAATGGCTTCGGGAGAATTTTCAAGATTCAATGCCATTAATACCCTCTTGGGAAATTCTTCTTTGAAGAAAATCCTTAACTTTGTCACCATTAAATCATTATTAATATAAACCCAGCATATGCAAGAAGAAATTAGAGGTATGAATAATAGGACTGACATATTGGGAGGTGTGTGATTAAATGCAACAGCAGCTATAGCAGACGCTGCGAGGAAATTGACTCCAAGGGCTGTTTCTCGTAAGCTGATTCGTGCGGTTTGTTCATATTTTAAGGCGATATATTCTGAGTTTAACGTACTCAATATATTATCGTGAGAAACAAATAGGTCGTCCATAATGGTATCTCCATGGTATTCGAAAATACTTTATTTATTGATTGCGAGCGACAATTATTTTTACTTTATAATTTAAAAAAAGCCCACTCTCAATTACGCCTGGTAAATGTTTTATTTCATTTTCTAAGTTTTCGTTAACGTTTGAAAATCGTGCATCAATTATATAATTACCATTTTCTGTAATCACAGGTCCATCTTTATTTTTAGCTAATCGGAGATTTATTCTTTCAGCACCGAGATCTTTAATCTGGTTTGCAACAAAATGGATTGATTCAGGAAACACTTCTATCGGTATTGGAAAATTTTGACATAATCGCTCTACGATTTTAGTGCGATCAACTAATATGTAGTTCTCTTCACAACAAGACATTAATAATTTTTCTCTAAACATGGCGCCCCCTCTACCCTTTATTAAATTACTAGAAGGATCTACTTCATCGGCTCCATCAAAAGACCAATCAGGCTTTGACTGCAAAAGTGATGTGGTCGGAATATCTAAAGCGGCACACGTTAAGCTCATTTCTGCAGATGTAGGAATAGCCAGAATGGATAAGTTTTCTTTTTTTACACGTTCAGATATAAAATGAAGCGCCAAATAAGCTGTGGATCCTGATCCTACTCCCACAATATCCCCGTTTTTTACTCGCAATGCCATCTGTTTGGCGACCTCTTCCTTGCCAAGCCTATTAATAATTTCCCCTGACCAGGAATAATTACTCAGAACAACGGAATTCCATTTCATTCTTTTTCCTCTCCTGATTTCACATCAAAGTGTTCCGATATTAATACTTTTATAAAAGTCAAAGCCTGCATGATCGCTGCCAAGTGCAATCATAAGATTTACTCCTCATCAAATTTTAGAAACCATATTTCACTTGCAGATACTGCAACTGAAAGACGAACGATTGTATCTTTCTGCAAGAGATTATCTGTACTACCACGTACACCTACTTGTAATCCGATATTGAGTTGAGATTCCGGCCCCATCGGAAGTCCAAGTCCTCCACTTACAAAGAACTCATTGATTCCAATACCGTTGATTTGATAATATGTTGAGTTATAAGCAAGACCTGCGCGATACACAAGACGCTTCCAAAAAGTTTCTGCACTTTTCTCAGGAAGCGCTTCGAAGCCGAGACTGGTGCGTAAAGAATTCCGAAGCTCAGCAGGATGTGATCCGAAATATTTTGTACTTCCCCAATTCTCAGTTACTAAATCTCCAAGAAAGCGATAACGATTCTGATGCAAGTAGGAAAGTCCGAAGCCAAGCGAAAGCGGAATTCCAGCTGTTCCATTTTCGGTAACGATTGAATCACTGGAGGAGTAGGAACTTGCAGAGTACGTACGCTGTACATCAGCATCAAGTGAAGTGGCGGTTGTCAAAGTCAAGCCAATAGTAAAAGAACGGAGAGCAGGAACATCGAGAAGATTGGCTATGCCTTCATAAATTGTTCCAAGCGTAAAGGTAAAACCGGAATAATAGGCAGTACGATCAAAAGTAGTAGGAGTCAAATCCGTATTATTAAAAGAGGTTGTTTGATACTGCTTTGTGCTTCCATACATATAATTTAGACGTGCGCCCACGTGGAGCGTTGTTAGTGGAGAAGCAGAAAGTCCTAATCCAATGTAGGAAAGACCGCCACTGCCATAAAATGTTGTATTTTTTAAAGATTGAGTTAAAGTGTCAAAGAGGGAAGAAGTAATGCCATAACTGACTTTGCTGTACGGAGTGAATTCGGCAGACATGATGATTCCATCGTCCTTTAAAATCGGAAAAGCAAAAGATAATCCTTGAAATCCACCTGTGGAATAAAATGAAGAACCGGTTTCATCTTTTGACAAAAAATTATTGTACTCAAACCCGGCAGAAAATCGCGTAAAAGAGATGCGCGCTAGACCTGCCGGATTCAATCCGTTAATAAATCCATCATCTATAAAAGCAATTCCTGTTCCACTCATCGCGTATGTTCGGCTGTCGCCATACCGTAAGATATCGCCAAAGCCGTACCGAGAAAAAGAAGATCCGCCGGCAAAAGTGCTGGATGAAAATACAACGATGAAGATAATCAGAAATATTATAATTTTAGAATTATTCATAGTCTATGGATATATCAACGTTGGAGAGAATAAGTGATAATGATTCTTGGTTTCAATGCTCCAGTACCGTACAATTTAAAAAGATCGAATGAGCCGTTTTCAAAATAACCGCTTAAAGCTGCTTTTCGTATAGAAGCATTACTGAGCCAGCGTATAGCAATTGGTCTTATATCAAATGAATATGTTCGATGACCGAAATTATCGGTCGAGTCCTGGCTAATTGCATAAGAAATTCCATCGCTCACCCCTGACGGTCCTACAGAAAGTGCGAATAGCGAATCATGCATAACGGAAACCGAAGCGTATGAAGTGACTTGCAGAAGCGCGCGGTGTATAGATACAGGCCAATTATTAGAAATCTTGGAAATACTGTCGAACGATACAAGCCCTCGATAGGAAATGCCGTTTTGAACATAAATCAAATTGTTATCTGTAATGAGGCTTGCCTGATTAACTGTTGAAACATATTTTGAAAGCCCCACTTTAATAGAACAATCATAATAAGGAATGCCATTTGTATCTATATAACTGACATAGAGTGTAGGTTGTAGGGATGTATCAGATGCATTAAATGAATAAAATCCTTTAATAATGTTTAAATTAGTCGGACGTAATATAAGTCCATCGTTAAGATTCATTGTATCTGTGTTTGTCGAGAACCACTGCCGAAGCATAGATGTATCTAGAATTTTAATTGTAATTGGCATTGTGTCTCCAACCGTCATAGTGGTCTGGATGGGAACAGCAGGGTTGTTGTAATAAACGCCATTAACACTATTTACGCTATTTAATTTTAGTGAATCATACGTAAGTGAATCGCTCAAAAAAAGGTTTGACATTGCGCGGTACACATTAAATGACAAAGGTGCTAACGAATCGCCGAAATGATATACACCTTTCAACTGAATTGTTGCACTGGTAATCGTGACACCAATCATCGAATCTGGCCATCCGTAAAACTTCAAACAAGCCCAAGCTTGATAAGTTTTATAATTGCCGAGCATGAATCGGTCAATTGAGGATGTGAATATTTGGTTCGGAAGCGAGGAATGATCTGTGGCATAAAATGTATCGACATGGACGACGCCATAGTCTTGTGGTGGCAGCGAACCTTTACCAATAGAATTTGGAGTGTCGTTACAGCCGTTCATGAGGAACAGCATCGATGCGATGCAGAAGAGGAGAATAATACGGAACACCATCAATTCACAATATCCTTTGTCTAGTTCGATAGCGATGTGAGATGAGAAAAATTTTCAATTAGAGATATTCTGGACGGTGGAGGTGAGCAGTTTCTGCATTGCTAATCCAGTTACGTACGAGAAAAAATCCAACGTCATTCAAATTCATGCGTTATGCTTTAAAAGATCTTTATAAAGGTTGATGTACTTCCGTGCAGAATTTTCCCATGAAAAATTACACATCATGCCATTCCGCATTAAACGTTTCCATTCTTCGGGCTGTTGGAAGACCTTAAGAGCTCGCTGGATCACCTTCATTAATTCTTTCGATTCATATTTTTCAAACTTAAATCCTGTTCCTTTTCCATTACCAGTGTAATCTTCCACTGTATCGTCTAATCCACCGGTTGCACGGACAATTGGGATCGTTCCATAACGCATGCTGTACATCTGGTTTAATCCGCAAGGCTCGTACTTAGACGGCATGAGAAACATATCCGTTCCCGCTTCAATCATATGGGCTAATTCATCATCATAGCCGATGAATGCAGAAATTCGTTTTGGATATTTTTTTTCAAGCGCTTCTACTTTCTTTTCGTAGTCTCTTTCACCTGCAACAAGCATAACTATCTGGACATCAAGCCGAATGACATCATCTATAATATCAAAAACTAAATCAAATCCTTTCTGATCCGTAAGGCGGCTAATCATCCCGATGACAGGCCGGTTTTCGGAGAATTCCATTCCTAACTTCGTTAGGAGCGCTCGTTTATTGTCAATTTTCGCTTCAATAGATTTGACATCAAATTTTCGGAAGCTGTATTCATCGGTTGCTGGATCCCAAATTTGGTAATCAATACCATTAAGAATTCCACTTAAGTCTTTTCTTCGTGTAGTAAGCAAACCGTTGAGTCCGGCGCCTATTTCAGAAGATTTGCAAATTTCGTCAGCATACTTTTCACTGACTGTCGTAATAGCATCAGAGAAAAAGATGCCTGTCTTAAGGAAGTTAAAGTTGCCATACGCTTCTACGCCATCCGGGTTAAATAACTCCGCCGGCAGGTTCGATTTTGCAAATGACTCCTGTGGAAAGGCGCCTTGGTATCCCATGTTATGTATAGTGAAAACTGTTTTCATCGATTTGAAGAACGGATCCGCCATGCACATTGTCTTGAGGTACGCAGATATTAAGCCCGACTGCCAATCGTTGCAATGAATGATATCCGGCTGCCATCCAAGCCGTTTTAATGTTTCTATCACACCTCGGCAGAAGAAGATGAACCGTTCATCGTTATCTTTATAATCTTTCTTTGTCGTTGGACTTTGGTAAATGCCATCGCGACCATAATAATTGACGTTGTCTAAAAAATAAACCTGAACTTTTTCTTTCAAATTATTGATGAAAGAAGATTTGACGTTCCCGAGTTCGACAATGCTTCCAACCGGAATCGGAATTTCGTGTAATCGTATGATGTCATGCAATCTAAACTTCCGTTCACCGATAAATCGATATCGCGGCATCATTATGCGGATCTCGTGCCCGAGATCTTTGATTGCTTTAGGAAGGGCACCAGAAACATCGGCAAGCCCGCCGGTTTTTGCGAATGGATATACTTCGCTCGTAACAAATAGAATGTTCAGTGGTCTAGACATATCACCTAAATCAGGATAAATTCTTTTGGTGAAACTAATTTAGCGAAATATTGGCAGAACTGCAAAACAAATCATCTATTTCTAAAAATTCCACGCATCTCAAATAAGGGACAGATCAAAAATTTAATTTGTTGAATGCAAAAGAGATGAGAATTTTATAGTTGAAATTCATCCAAATAATAGAAAATATATATCATACGCTATAGATTAGTTTATACTAAATCTTAGCTCAATCGCTTGACAATCTTCATTTCATTCGCTATCTTTCTATCAACAAAAAAAGAGTTGCATATTTTTTACGGAGATTGTATCGAAGGCTTGGTAAAGGTTTATTCCTAAAGTAATTTATTGCATTTAATGCTATAGGGATTATGTTCGAAGTATAAACCTTTTTCAAGTTCGGCTGACAATCTCTAAAAGAATAGTTTAGCCGAACGAGAAAATATATTTTCTCTCGTTTGGCTTTTTTTTTATGAAAAATACTTTTGCAATTATAATCTTTTTGTTAGTCAGAACGCTGACCGGTACAGCGCAGACGTTGACAGACATCCGAATTATGCATGAAGACCAACAATCTGTTGTTCTTGAATTTACACCGCACATAACTGCTGAACATGTGACTGGGACTCATGGAGGTATTTTTACACGGTTTCATTTTTTCGAAAGCCAAATAACATTCGATACGACGGGACAAGCAGATTTCTCGCGGAATATTCTGTTACTTTTTCCATCAACACGCTATTCATTTCAAGTACTTGGGAGTGAATTTCAAACTAGAGATTCGACAAAACTTCTGCCGAAACCAACAATAAAATCCCTGAAAGATTTTGGAATAAGTGAAAGCTACGACGACGCGAAGTTCATCCAAGAGGCACGATCTTCATCACAGAGGTCTCTTGCAGAAGTCGTGCGGGTCGGGAAAACAAGTATCGGAAGCGTTGGAACCATAATATTACGCCCTATCCAAGTGATAGATAAAAAAAGAGTAAAGGTGTTTTCGCGAATCACAATCAGGCTTGAATTCAAAGATGCTTTTCAGAATGGTATGCGTTCCACCTGTTTCCTTAGAGGAGAGCTACCGAAGAAAGCACAACTTTCCAAAACGATGCAGATCGGTTTGCGTAAAATCACTGCGGGTAATTCTCCATTTGCACAGGGAGATTGGTACCGAATCGATGTAACTGATGCTGGTATGTACAAATTGGATTTTAATTACTTGCACAATTTGAATATTTCCGTTAGTGATATCAATTCAATCAGGTTGTTTGGAAATGGTGGCTTAGTAATCCCAGACAACACTACAGATCCGGTGCCGGACTCATTAGTCGAAATCCCTCGGCTTGTTGTACGAAAAAATAGCATCGGTACCGATACAGCAGATTATATCATTTTCTATGGACGCGGAGTAAGGGGTTGGCACTACAATGCAGACAGTAAAAATTTCCAGCATTATATTAATCCTTACACTGAAAAGAATTCCTATTTCGTTACAGTGAGTCAAGAAACGGGAATACAAATGGATTCAATTGTCTCTCCAAGTCCGACTTCGACTTCACTACAATATTTTCAGGAAAAAATATTTAACGAGAAAGAGCAAACAAATCTTTTAAACACTGGCAAAAGATGGGCGTGGTCAGAATTTTCAGGAACAAATAATACTTACACGTATTACAATTCGCTGCCAGGAATAGTTTCAAATACACAAATTAATTATGCATTCAACTTCATGCGCCGCTCTTCGTTCACAGATTTATTGAATATATTTGAGAATGGTATCCAACTTCAACAAAGTCAAAGTTCTATGTCGCCAACGACTATGGGAGACGGTGAAACCGGTTCTTACGCAGAAGATCTGCCGGTTACTGCGACCGGAGGATTGCCACAACCTAATCCGAATTCGAGTGTAGTTAAAATCCAGGTGACGAGCAGCGATCAAGCTTCAGAGACTTGGTTAGATTGGCTGGAAATTTATTATCAACGAAAATTCGAAGCCTTGAACGATGCGCTTTTATTCACAACATCAGATACTGCGGGATCAATTCAATACAGCGTAAGTAATCTTTCATCTGAAGTCCGCGCCTTCGACGTCACAAATCATGATGGTGTGAAGCAAATAAAATTCAATCAGACAGGTTCTTCGTGCACGTTTCAACTTCAACAGACTGCGGGAAGTGTATGTCAGATTGCTGTAGTCGGTAAGAACGGTTATGTCACTCCCTCGACAGCGACAAAAATTCAGAAATTTGTTCCCAATAATCTTCACGATTTTCAAAATCAAATTGATTTCATAATTATTTCTCCGGCCGAATTTATCTCTGAAGCAAACAGATTAAAAGATTATCGCCAATTAAACGACAGCTTAAATACATTAGTTGTGGACATTCAGCAAATCTTTAACGAATTCTCTGGCGGTCTTCCGGATCCGTTGGCGATACGGGAATTCTTAAATTATACTCAAAACAATTGGGTGGATCCAAAACCACGATATGTCTTATTGTTCGGTGCTGGACACTTTGACTATAAAAATATTAGTACAAATCAACATAATTGGGTGCCGCCGGTCGAAACAGAAGAATCTTTCGAAACAATGGATTCATACCCAAGCGACGACAAATTTGTTATGCTTGGCCCTTCATATTCTTATGCACTTGCAATCGGACGGTTCCCGGCGCGCAATCTCAAAGACGTTACCACAATGGTGGATAAGGTAATTTCTTATGAAACAACTTCTCCATTAGATCCGTGGCGCAATAGAATAACATTTGTTTCCGATGACGGAAAAACTTCGACCGGAGATGACGGCTCAACGTACACCGATCATTCTGAAGAAATATCTGAATCACCTGCGCTTATAAACTATGAAAAAACCAAAATTTATGAAGTTGCATATCCTACAGTGAACAGTGCAGGAGGCCGCACAAAGCCGGATGTAAATAAAGCAATTGTTAACGCGATTAATTCGGGAACAATCATTACTAATTATATTGGTCATGGTAATGATCGGTTGTGGGCACATGAAGCAGTATTTACACGAGAAGGTGATCTACCGCAACTTGTTAACAAAGATAGATTGACCTTCATTGTAACGGCGACGTGCAGCTATGGATGGTATGATAATCCAAATGAAATCAGTGCAGGAGAACAATTGGTTACTATGGAACAGGGAGGTGCAATTGCCGATTTTACTGCAGCGCGAGTAGTTTATGATCCTCCAAATTTTGCACTAGATGTATCCTTGTTTAATTACCTTTTACAAAGAAATTCCAATGGACAGTTTCCGAGAATAGGCGATGCATGCCTTTTTGCAAAATCAATTAATGGTGACCTTGATAATACACGCAAGTTTCACCTCTTAGGCGATCCTACTGTTCGTTTATTAATGCCGAAAGATTCTGCCACGGTCGATAGTATTAATGGTTTCAGTATTTCAGCAAATAATGCCATTAAGATAAAATCATTGGGACAAGCACACATTGCTGGTACAGTGAAACAAAATAATGCATTGATATCTTTGTTCAATGGCACTGGCACACTTCAACTTTTTGATTCGCAAAAAGATGTATCAATCATTGATGGAGTTGTTTATAATAATCTTTTCCAATTCAAAGTAACCGGCAGCTTGTTGTACAGCGGTGATGTCTCTATCACCAATGGACATTATGAAGCTATTGTTCCTATTCCAAAAGATGTAACGATTGGAAAAAGTGCACGAATTTCAATATACGCTTGGAACGGTCAATCAGATGCTACGGGAAGTACAGAAAATGTAATGATTGAAGGCATAGATACCACAATAGCCAGAGACACAGTGGGCCCGGTTATAGCAGTGTATCTCGATACCATAGCATTTCATCCAGGCGGTGTGGTGAAGAGCAATCCAATTATTATTGTCCAGCTTGAGGATGAAAGCGGCATTAACACATCAACGGTTGGAGTAGGACATCAATTATCGGCAACCATTAGTAACCCGGTGCGGACGTTCGACCTTTCTAGCTATTATCACAGCAGTCTTGATAATTACAAAAAAGGCGAAGTGCGTTATCAATTGAATGATCTGAGCGACGGTAAATATACATTGAGCGTGAAAGCGTGGGACAATCAGAACAATTCATCGGAAGCCGAGACTTTTTTTGAGGTTCACTCGGTTGACGATTTTGCATTGCTCAATGCCGTAAATTATCCTAATCCATTTTCAAATTCGACAACCTTCACATTCCAACGTGCCTCCTATGATCCGATAGATGTGCAAATAAAAATTTATTCAATTGCAGGCCGTCTGATCGGAAATATCAGCGTACAAAATATTGCAGATAGTTTTGTGAGAATACCATGGGATGGAAAAGATAACGATGGAAACGAACTTGCCAATGGAATTTATTTCTATAAATTAATTGCGCGCGATAAAAATGGACAACGCTCAAGCGAAACAATCGGCAAACTCGCTGTAATGCGATAATCCATTGAAGGCAAGCTCAGGTCAAGTGATAACGATAGAAAAAGTGAATCTAAAAATAAATTTGTGCATGGTACTCACGATGGTCAAAAATTATATCAGCATTCATTATTCTTAGGAGGATTACACGTTATGATAAAAAAAATGTTTTTTATAATACTCATGTTAGGAATTTGTGCCTCAGAAATAGTTCGGGCACAGAGCGCAACAACAACAGCAGTACCGTTTTTGCTCATCGTGCCGGATTCGAGAGCAAGCGGAATGGGGGAGATTGGTGTAGCACTGGCGGATAATGCATGGGCTACATATTGGAATCCTGCCGGACTTGCATTCCAAAAAGGCTCTGAACTTGCAATGACCCACACTAATTGGCTCCCTGGTTTGGGATTATCAGATATCTGGATCGCTCATCTTGCATACAAACAACCCGTTGAAGATTTGGATGGGATAGTAGGCGCTCAATTAACATATCTCAATCTCGGTGAATTTAATAGAACGAGTTCTTCGCCAGATGTAATCGGAACATTTACCGGATATGAGATGGCTTTTGCCGCTACGTACAGTACGAAGCTCACCGACCAATTAGGTATCGGCACAAGTGTAAGAATTATCTATTCTCATCTTGCAGATCAAGGAGCCGGGCAAGAACAGGGGAGTGGAACTTCAACCGGATTTTGTTTCGATCTTGGATTAATGTATCGTCCGCTTGTATTGAACATTCCTTTAACAGGTATTGATCTTGGCAAGAGCATTAGTTTTGGCATGAATATTGCCAACATCGGACCTAAAATGTCTTACGTGGACAGAGCGCAAGCCGATCCTTTACCGATGAATCTTCGTCTTGGTATTGCTTATAAAATTCTTGAAAGTGACTACAATAACATGAATGCCACTGCAGAAGTAAGTCGATTACTAGTGAATCGGTATGGAGCTTCATCGGATGAATTTTACAAAGCATTCTTCACCACGTGGACAAGCGGTAATATAAGCGAACAAATACGCAAATTCGATTCCGGGTTAGGATTGGAATATTGGTATGGTGCCCCCAAGCTCATTGGATTGCGTGTTGGATATTTTTATGAGGATCCGAGAGAAGGAAACCGCAAGTTTATGACATTCGGCGCCGGCCTTCGGTACGATATCTATGCATTCGATTTTGGATACCTGAGCGCTTTTGAAGGTCAGCATCCCCTCGATGGAACGCTGCGATTGACACTCTCGATTGGCTGGGGCGGTGATGTGAACTAAAAATTTCTTGCACGTGTGTGGAATTGCTGAAGGTTGTGGCAATATTTTATTGCTATCTGTATAAGATCAGTTACTAGCAAAGATTGGAGTTCATGTGAGAAGAGCATGGGCAATGTGTGCGTTGCTCCTTATTGGCAACGTATCGTTTGCGCAAAAACGAATTGAGCTTTCACATCCATTGCGAAAGATCATGAATTCTGGACAGATACAGTCAAACATTATAGCACCGCGGGATACCGTTCGTATTCTTGCTATCATGGTAGAATTCCAGACTGACGCCGATGACCAGACGACAGGTAATGGAAAATTTCAATCGATTTCAACTGCAGCCACAGACATATTGATCGATCCGCCGCCGCACGATTCGTTGTATTTTAAAAATAAAATTCAATTTGTTGAAAATTATTTCCACAAAGTATCAAATGGAAAACTTACTGTTACAGGGGCCGTGTATGGCGATAGCAGGCGAATTACACTTTCAAAGCAAATGAAGTCTTATTCACCTCCGACGAATACGAATGACAACAGCAACCTTGCTGATCTGGCAAGAGAGAGCTGGCAGATTGCAGATTCACTTTATCCGGAGATCGATTTTCAAAAGTACGATGCCTTTGTTATTTTTCATGCAGGAACAGGACGAGATCTTGATTTAGTAAGCTCAATAGGGTACAATCCTACTCCATATGATATTCCCTCGCTGTATTTTGATTCAACCGCATTTGCAGTCGCAATAGGACAATCTTCTTTCCCGGGCTTTTTGAATGGTATCATCAAAAACACAATTATTTTGCCGGAAACCGAGTCGCGCGACCTCCCTGTAAATTCAGGCACACAGTTATATCAATTCAGCATCAACGGAATGTTTGCTGCGTCTGTAGGAAGTTATTTGGGATTGCCGGATTTATTCGATACAAAAACCGGCGGGTCCGGCATTGGACAGTTTGGATTGATGGACGGTGCAGCGATATTTGCTTATAACGGGCTCTTTCCGCCTGAGCCCAGCGCATGGGAAAAAATGTATTTAGGATGGCTCATACCAATTACAATCGGAAGTTCATCAACAAATCTTTCCGTGCCGGCAGTCGGATTAAAATATCCAACGAAGCAAGACACCGTTTATAAGATTCCAATAACTTCATCGGAATATTTTCTCGTAGAAAACAGAAATAGAAATCCTAAAAGCAACGGTTTGGATATTAAGATTGCAAACGCAAAAGGAGACACACTTTGGCGTCATTTCAGCCAGGATACTGACTGCTTTCGCTATTATGATGTGAGCGGAATCAACGGCTCGATTGTCGATGTGAGCAATTATGATTGGGCGATAATCGGTGAAACCGATGGTACCGGAAAGTACGATGGCGGTGGAATACTCATCTGGCACATTGATGAAAATATGATTCAAGCTGGATTGAGCACAAACTCAGTCAATGCGAATCTGGATCATCGCGGCGTCGATTTGGAAGAAGCGGATGGTTCAAAAGATATTGGTCAATCCTATGCATCCTTGACGGCTGGCTCCGGGACAGAGAATGGAAGTCCTCTTGATTGCTGGTTTAATGGCAATTCAGCAATTCCATATAAAAACATCTTTGATCAGAGCTCGTTTCCGAATAGCAACAGTTTTTCAGGCGCTGCAAGTTTGGTGACGATTAGAAATTTTAGTTTAAGGTCACCGCGAATGACGATGACTGTAGACATTGGGAACCAGATACTTCTTCGAGATTCTTTAATGCACCGCGAATTTAAAAACACAAACGTGACTTCATTCCCTACGTCAACAAAAAATCATCTCTATCTTCCAACAAACAATGGAATTTATGCACTCTATAACAATGGACAAAGCTTATTAGGACCAACAGATCTCCTGACACTTTCAGCAACTTCCAATGGTGTTGCAGTAAATGTGTTGCCTGATTCCACTGAAATAGTCGCGAGCGTACAGGATAGTGTTTTGAGAATCTTTAAATTCTCATTCCACGGCGGTCAAAGTTCAATTGACAGTTCCAGAAAAACTTACACACATCGCTTCACGACTTCTCCATGCTTTGCACAATTGGATTCGTTGTCCCTACTTGTTGGCGCAGAAACGGGAACAATCTATCAGTTTGACACGAATGGCGACACGATTTCTAAGCGTTCAGTTGGAACTGATCCAGTTTCGTCAATCACATTGCTGTCATTATCTTCATCGACAAAGCCAAATGAATATTTCTTTACATCAGGTAATAAGATTTGCGGTGAGAATTCAATAGCTGATTTGCCAGCTTCACCAAACAGCTGGATACTTGCTGCGGCTGTATCAACAAAAGGAAATTATATAATCGCAGCGGAAAATAATGGGAACAGAATAATATCTTATAATCAATCTTTGTCCCAAAAGAATTTTGAGATTAGCATTTCCGGCTCTGGAATTCGCGAGCTTGCAATAGCAGATATTGATGGAGATGGAGAAAAAGATGTTGTAGTCCAATCCGCAAATTCGCTCTCGGTTATTAATCGTATCGGTTCAATGCTTGATGGTTTTCCGATCCAAACACGAACCGGCTTGGAATTTACCGGAACGCCACTTATTGTGGATTTCAACGGAGATGCTAAACAAGAAATTGTGCTCCTGACAAACGATGGCGAGATGTGGGTGTATGATCGAAATGGAAAAATGCTTTCAGGGTTCCCGGTACAAATTACTTCTCCGGGAAAAGCGTTTCCCATGGCTTATACGAACATATCTAACAAATTAAGTATAGCGGTTCTTTCAGAAACCGGTTCATTCGATGCATACCTTACTTCGAGTTCCGTTACGTCAACTTCATTAACGTGGTGGCAGCATTTGTGCGATGAACGGCACAGCAATATGAATGCAAGTGTCACTCAGCAAGTTATTCCTATCAGCACAGAATTCTTTCCGAAATCACACGTGTATAACTGGCCGAATCCTGTCTATGGCCAATCGACACAAATCAGATACTTTACAAACGAGGATGCTAGTGTTACAATAACTATTCTTGACCTTTCCGGCAGGAAGATAACAGAATTGTCAGGACGAGGAACAGCAGGAATGGATAATGAGGTAACATGGAACGTCTCGAATATTCAAAGCGGTGTCTATCTTGCGCGTGTTGAGGCGCGTGGGGCGAACAAGAGCGAAATAGTGTTTATTAAAATAGCGGTGGTAAAGTAAATTACATTCTTCATAAACCTTATACTTTAAAATAGAATTATTTATTAGTGAGGGAGCTTGAAGCAGGCTTTATTGTTGATACTCATTTTTATTCTCTTTACTTCTTCAATAGCTGTCAGTCAGGAGGATTACAATCATCCTGAATTAGATTGGAAAACAATCGAAACGAAACACTTTCTCGTTCATTTTCATCAAGGGACAGAACGAACAGCAAGGGAAGTTGCAAAAATTGCTGAGAGTGTGTATGGACCGATTACAACAATGTACGGACATGAACCTGATTCACGAGTCAATTTTATTATTGCCGACTATGATGATTATTCCAATGGCGGTGCAGATCCCATCAATAATAGAATTATTATCTGGGCATCTGCAATGGATTTTGAACTGCGTGGGACACATCCATGGTTGTGGAATGTCGTCACGCACGAATTTACACATATCATTCAGATTCAAACAACATTAAAATTTGGCAGGAAAGTACCCGGATTCTATTTTCAATGGCTTGGATATGAAAAAGAGAGCCGCCCGGATGTGCTCTATGGCTATCCAAACGTTATAGTATCTTATCCGATTTCCGGTTATCTCGTACCTAGCTGGTTTGCAGAAGGAACTGCGCAGTACAATAATCCTTCGTTTCAATATGATACGTGGGACACACACCGCGATATGATTTTACGGATGTACATGATTGATGGAAAACCGCTCTCATGGGAAGAAATGGGATTTTTTGAAAAGACATCACTGGGGAGTGAATCGGTTTATAATGCAGGATTTTCACTTGTCGGATATATTGCTCAACATTATGGTGTAGAAAAACTTCAGGAAATATCAAGGCAACTTGCAGCCCCGTTCCGCTTGACTATGGATGGAGCTATCGAAGCATCATTGGGAATAACAGGCAAAGAGCTCTATGAAGAATGGAAGGAAGCAAAAATAATTCAATATAGGCCTTTGGCGGATTCTTTGCATTCGAGGCGCCTGAATGAGGAAATTATCGAGAATGAAGGATTCTGGAATTTCTATCCTATCTTTTCACCAGACGGTGCTTCGATCGCATATATCTCGAATAAAGGCAGGGATTATTCTTCTTTAACAAGCGTCTATTTATATGATCGAACGAAAAAGAAATCAAAGATGATTATTCCGCATGCGAATTCAACTCTTTCATTTTCTCCAAACGCACAGAATATTTATTACGCACGAATTACGCGCGAAAATCCACACTGGTCTGCATACAGTGATATATTCAAGTACAATATTTCAACAGAAAAAGAGGAACGTTTAACACATGGCCTGCGTGCATTTAACCCCAAATTATCTTCCGACGGGCAACATATTGTCTATACGTTTGGAGGCAACGGGACACTGAATCTTGCCGTCTGTGATACGAATGGGAAAAATAATTCTCAGTTAACACATTTTAGTAACGGCGAACAGGTCTATACTCCTGTTTGGTCAAATGATGGAAAAAAAATTGCATTCGGATATTCGATAGGACATAATCAATCTGTGGCTCTCATCGATTCTAATGGAGAAAATTATCAACTCTTATCCCACTCAGGTGATTGTCGAAATCCATTTTTCGCTTCAGATTCAATGCTGTATTATTCTTGGGATAGAGGCGGAATATTTAATATTTACTCGATCAATCTCAAAACAAATGTTGAACAGCAGGTAACCTGCGTTCTCGGAAGCGCTTTTCATCCAACACTTGATCAAAAAGGCAACTTGGTATATATGACGTATACGTCTTCAGGATATAAAATTGCACTCTTGCATCAAGATTCAATTATTGTTCCGGTACCATCAGCTTCAGAAAAAGATTCTATGCGAATAAAGCTAAACACACAGAATCTTTATATCGGTTTGATTGAAGCGAAAGCAGGGGAGCATTCATCGCCACCTTCAATTGGAAATTCTCTTTATGAAGATAAATCACTGCTACCACAAGCGAAGTCTTATCGCTCAGTGTTCACCAGCCTTACACTAATTCCTTTGCTTCGTATCGACACGTATAATAAAAACAGCAGCGGGCTTGACGTTGTGAAGCCGGGAGTATATGTAACTTCCTCCGATGTGCTTGATAAAATGAGTATCTTTGGCGGTGCCGATATAAATAGAAAATTAGAACGAGATTTATTTTTTAATATGGAGTACCGTGATCGGCTGCCGATTCTTTATCAATTAGGTTTAGCGCCGACGGCTTCGTTTGAATTCTACAATATCACTAGAAAGCGAGATATCTCTTTCGATCTTTACATCAATAGTTTGCAGACATTTAAAACAGAAGTAACTTATAACCTATTAGAATTCGATTTCTCACTCAAACAAAAAGTATTTTCAGAAAATTATGAAATGATATTAGCTTATGCATTGAGCCGGTACAGTCAGGATTTTGGAAGTTGGCAGCATCCAGTATTTGGTGTTATTCCCGCATCAAGGTCGACGTATTTCATCGGTAATTCATTCACGGCACAGCTCAAGTATGATGGTATTCTAAGAACCTTGGATAAAGATATCAGTCCGATCGGAAGGTCATTTTCATTGAAATATTTCTTTGAGATGGACAAATTTAATCCTACTGATTCAACAGAGAATAAAAATGGATTACGTACATCAATTTATACTCCGTATAATATTTCAAGATTTGAGTTGGGTTGGAATGAACACATCGCTCTGCCATTCCCTCAGCATACGCTTTCGTTCACATTGAATGCCTCTGATATACTTGGACCGACTATTGACGAGTTCTTCGATTACTATGCAGGCGGCTTAATTGGAATGCGCGGTTATTCATTTTATGCACTCGGAGGAAATAAAACAGTTACACTTAATGCAACGTATAGATTCCCCATTGCAACAAAATTAGATTTCAGAGTTCTTCAAATATATTTTTCCAAACTCTACGGCTCCGTATTTTATGATATAGGAAATGCATGGCCTCGTGAATCGGCGTCTGATAATTTTTGGAAACAAGATGTAGGATTCGAATTGAGATTGGAATCGTTTTCTTTCTACGCATATCCTACGAGAATATTTTTCTCGTGTGCATATGGTTTAGATCAATTTTCCCGGAATGTACAAGATATTAATGTAACCACTGTCCAGTACGGGCATGAATGGCGTTTCTATTTTGGCGTGTTGTTCGGATTTGAATTGAACGACATCATGCCGCGGCAATTTATGAGGTAACGGATGTTACGAACTGAGGTAAGTATGAAATATCGAATTGTATTAGCTGGACTTTTTGCACTTTTTCTTGCCGATACAGCACAAAGCCAATATCTTAATACATCCACAGATAAGGCAAATAAGACATTCTTGACAGGCAGTTTGCAAAGCGATTTCGTTATGCAGACAACTACTAAGATTGACGGCTTCGATAATTCCAATAACGAGAGTAATGTAGTTCATAAGAGTAAATATTCTCCATTGGCTGCCGGATTGTTTTCTGCTGTTATACCGGGTGCGGGACAATTCTATACGAAAAGCTACTGGCAGAGTGCAGCGTTCTTTGGTGCAGAAGTTTTAACATGGGTTGTCTATGCTGCGTATGAGAAAAAGGGAAATCAACGAACAGATGCCTTCCAGCAATTTGCAGATGAGCACTGGTCGGTGGTGAGCTATGCTGATTGGATCAATAAAAATTTTAGTCAGTCAATAAATATCAATCCAAACCAGAGTCTAAAACCCTGGCAAAGAGTTAATTGGAACGATTTAAACGCTGTTGAGAATGCTATAGCGGGGGGGCCGAATCAACCTACAGGTTTTACGCACCAACTTGCACCTTACAGTGATCAGCAATATTATGAAATGATCGGAAAATATTCACAGTTTGGCGGTGGCTGGGATGATGCCACGGCATATACAAAGGCAGATGTTATTGCAAATAACGGGATAGGCAATGTTTCTCCGGAGTTTATTGCATACAGTCATATGAGAGGGGATGCAAACAGCTCGTATAATATTGCTACTACAGTTTCATATATTATTGTAGCTAACCATGTTTTTAGCGCGCTTGAAGCAGCTTTGAATGCATCGAAGATCGATCATAAAATTCAATTGCAAGGACATATTCAATCAAGAAGAGTTTATGGAAACTTGGTAGAGTTTGTACCTACACTTCAAATTAAATACGAATTATAGAATTTAGCTTCGATACGCTTCACTTAGTGAAACACTCAACTTATATCCAGTCGGGGACGGAACTCTACACGCAATAATCAACCACTGCTTGATTTTGCGGGCTTGATTGAAATGCATTTGTTCTATAAATTGTCTGTGAAGAGTCTATGTGGCAATTTGTTGTAGTGTTTAATCGTCACGCATTCAGTACTATTTACTATTCACTGGTCTTAAGATGAAGCATCTTTTTTCTCCTTGGCGTTCAATGTATATCAAAACTTTTCATGAGAAAAAGCATTCCAGTTCGTGTCTTTTTTGTTGTATGCTTAAAGAAACTACGGATGCTGAAAATCTCATTATATGGCGGGGAAAATTCTGCTTTATTGTGATGAATAGATATCCGTACAACAGCGGACATTTGCTGATTGTCCCGTACCGGCACACATCTCACTTTATAAAACTTACTGGCGAAGAGTATGGAGAGATTATGCTGGTCACTGGAAAATGTATTAAGGCGCTCGAAAACATCTCCAAGCCGCAAGGATTTAACTTCGGTGCAAATTTAGGAAGAACTGCAGGAGCGGGAATTGATAAGCACATACATTTCCACCTTGTTCCGCGGTGGAATGGAGATACGAATTTCATGCCAGCCATTGCAGCAACAAAAGTTGTTTCTGAAGAAATTCGCAAGACATGGAAAATGTTGAAAAAAGAGTTCAAGTATGTGAAGTGACCATGGGAAACACGGGGAAGTACTTATTGTTCAATACAAATAGGATAATATGATGTCAATAAAGATAACATGTTATTTGAAGCAGCAAGAAAGACGATTTACTATATTAACCATTCAATAATTACAATTCTCTATTTGATTTTAATTCTAACCATTCACTATCTTCACGTTGCGCACTTCTGCACCTTTACTTTCTGTCAATTATTCCGTAAATATTATTAAAACAATATCATTTTTTGAGATAACAACGTCTCCCTTGTTCAAACATTAAGTCGACCGTTATAAACTATTCACTATTCAATATTCACAATTTACGATTCACCGTTAACTCTTAACTTATTACTATGAAAATATCAATAATCGGAACCGGTTATGTCGGGCTTGTGCAAGGCGCATGTTTTGCCGATACGGGGAACAATGTTATCTGCATGGACGTGGATGAAAAGAAAATAAACGGTTTAAAGAAGGGCGTTATCCCGATTTATGAACCGGGATTGGAAGAAATAGTGCGGCGTAATTCTCAAGATGGGCGATTAGAGTTCACGACGCATTTGAAGTCTGCAGTGGAAAACTCAAAAGTAATATTTCTTTGCCTGCCAACGCCGCAGTCGGAAGATGGCTCTGCTGACCTTTCTCGTGTTTTATCAGTCTCCGAGAATCTTGCTGAATTGATTAATGAAGACAAGATACTAGTGAGTAAAAGCACCGTGCCTGTAGGGACTGTGGATAGAATTAGACAAGTAATACGCAAAAAAAGTGAATATGAGGTGGAGGTTGTATCAAATCCAGAGTTTTTGAAAGAGGGTTCGGCAATACAAGATTCATTGAAACCCGACCGAATTATTATTGGCACTCGCAGTAAGAAAGCAATCGCAATACTCAAAGATTTGTATGCTCCTTTTGTTCGCACAGGAAATCCTATTCTCATTATGAACGAACGAAGCGCAGAAATGACAAAATATGCCGCGAATGCATTTCTTGCTACGAAGATTTCGTTTATGAATGAATTATCTAATCTTTGCGAAAAAGTCGGCGCAGACATAGATTTGGTACGGAAAGGAATTGGTAGCGATCCACGGATCGGCAATCAATTTCTCTTTGCCGGAATTGGTTATGGTGGATCATGCTTTCCGAAAGATGTAAAAGCGCTTATTAAAACATCACAGGAGTACGAATGTGATTTGAAGATTCTTAAAGCAGTCGATGATGTTAATGAACGACAAAAAAGAACATTGGTGCGAAAGCTTGGAAGCTATTATAAAGGGCAATTAAAAAACAAAGTTATTGTTTTATGGGGATTAGCGTTTAAACCGCAAACGGACGATATGCGAGCAGCGCCATCCATTGAAGTACTAAACGCGTTACTAGAATCGGGCGCGCGCGTTCATGCACATGATCCTATTGCGCTTGCAAGAGCCAAACTCCTATACCCCACTGGAGTGGAATTTTTTGAGAACAGCTACGATGCCTTGAAAGGCGCAGAAGCGTTGCTTATTATTACGGAGTGGAATGAGTTTCGGAAGCCTGACTTCCCGCGGATGAAGTCTCTGATGAAAACGCCTGTTATTTTTGACGGAAGAAACATTTACGATCCAAAAGAATTGAAAGAAGCTGGATTTATATATTTTGGAATGGGAAGAAAAACGGAATAACAGAAATCAATGAACAGTGAAGAGTAAACAGAGAAGCAGGAAGATGCTAAAAGGTAGAAGGTGAAGGTAGAAAGTAAAAGATAGAAGATGAGTCGTTCTTGGTTGTAGTGCTAAATGAAGAAATGAAAAATATTTTCACTGGATAAAAAATATGATTTAAAATCACAGTTAAGTAGAGTCGATATGTCGGCTGCTTACTAGCGATTCATAATTAACTATTCATGATTTACTATTTACTGATCTTACCATGAAAAAAGCACTTATAACCGGTATTACCGGTCAGGATGGTTCCTATCTTTTGGAGCTCTTGCTTGAAAAAGGATACGAGGTGCACGGAATCATTCGCCGGAGCAGTTCGTTTAACACTGGGCGTATTGATCATCTTTATAACGATCCCAAAATATACGGTAATCGGATGTTTCTGCATTATGGGGATGTGACGGACACAAGCAATTTGAACCGTTTGTTAGAAAAAATTGAACCTGATGAAATCTACAATCTCGCCGCACAAAGCCACGTGAAAGTATCTTTTGAAATTCCAGAGTACACAGCCGAAGTGGATGCGATTGGAACATTGCGATTTTTAGATGCGATTCGTGAAACGGGACTTCGCACTAAATTCTATCAGGCATCGACAAGCGAATTATTCGGTAAAGTGCAGGAAGTTCCACAGACAGAAAAAACGCCGTTTTATCCTCGTAGCCCGTACGGTGTTGCAAAGTTATATGGGTACTGGATTATTATTAATTATAGAGAAGCATACGGATTATACGCCTGCAACGGTATTTTATTCAATCACGAATCACCGAGACGCGGTGAAACTTTTGTTACACGAAAAATTTCACTTGCAGCGGCTCGCATCAAATTAGGATTACAAGAGAAGCTCACGATTGGAAATATGAACGCAAAACGTGACTGGGGATACGCACCAGAATATTGCGACGGTATGTGGCGCATGCTTCAGCAAGAAAAGCCTGAGGATTTTGTTCTTGCGACGGGAGAGACGCATTCTGTTAAAGAATTTATTGATGCAGTCTTTAACGAACTCGAAATGGATCTGGTGTGGAAAGGTGAAAAAGAAAAAGAAGTAGGGATAATAAAAAAAGATAACCGCGTTTGCGTAGAAGTGGACCCGCGATATTATCGTCCGACTGAAGTTGAATTGCTGATTGGAAATCCCATTAAAGCAAAAGAGAAATTGGGGTGGACACCGAAGACGACATTCCGAGAATTAGCAAAGATGATGGCAAAGGCAGATTTTGAAAAAGTAAAACGAAGAGGTTTTTAGTTCTTGGTTCGTAGTTGGTTAGTTGATAGTGCGTGGCTTGAGATTCATAGTTAGAAAGATGATAAAAATTGAAGATTGAACGATTTGAAGATATTGAATCATGGAAAAAGGCACGAGAGCTGACAGAGCGAATATATGATCTCACGACCAAAGGAGGGATAGCAAAAGATTTTGGATTAAGAGATCAGATACAACGTGCATCAGTTTCAATTATGGCAAATATCGCGGATGGATTTGATTCGGGCTCGAAGAAAAGTTTTATTCTCATTTTGAATTACGCTTACAGATCAACTTCCGAAGTCCAATCGCTCTTGTATGTAGTCATTGATTGCAGATATATTAATCAAAATGAGTTTGATGAATTATTCGCAGTAACAATAGATATTAAGAATCTTATAGGTGGTTTTTATCTAATACTTATTAATAAGCAAAAAGCATAAATAGCCGCGTACAAGGATAACTAAACAACGAACAATTAAGCTAAGCACTAAGAACTTTTACTCTATGGACAAAAATTCTAAAATATATGTTGCAGGCCACACAGGGTTAGTTGGTTCAGCTATTCTGCGTTCGCTTCAGGCGCAAGGATATTCTCGATTTATCCTGCGCACGATAGATGAAGTCGATTTGACACAACAGTCTGCTGTAGAAGCATTATTCAAACAGGAGAAACCCGATTTCGTTTTTTTAGCAGCTGCAAAAGTCGGCGGAATTCAAGCAAACAACACGTATCCTGCAGATTTTATTTATGTGAATCTCCAATTAGAATGCAACATTGTGCATACGGCGCAAAAATATGGCATAAGAAAACTTTGCTTTTTAGGAAGCTCTTGTATCTATCCGAAGTTTGCTCAACAACCGATGAAAGAAGAGTACTTGCTGGATGGAAAGTTAGAACCCACAAACGAGCCATACGCAATTGCGAAGATTGCAGGAATAAAAATGTGCCAGGCGTATAACCGGCAATATGGAACGAACTTTATTTCTGTCATGCCGACAAATCTGTATGGACCTCACGATAACTTCGACTTGCAGAGTTCTCACGTTTTACCGGCGCTTATCAGTAAGTTTGCGGACGCACGCAAAGCATCAGCCTCATCTGTGAATGTCTGGGGGACAGGTTCGCCAAAGCGCGAGTTTTTATTTGTTGATGACCTTGCAGATGCATGCGTTTTTTTAATGAATCATTATGATGATGGCGAGATTGTGAATATCGGGACAGGAAAAGATATTTCAATCCTTGAACTTGCAAACATGATCAAAGAAGAAGTCGGTTTTAACGGCACCATCGAATTCGATACGACGAAACCCGACGGCACGCCGCGCAAATTACTTGACGTGTCAAAAATTAATACGATTGGTTGGACAGCCAGAACCCCTTTGCGTGAAGGAATACGAAAAACTATCCAATGGTATTTGGAGAACCGATGATTCGATCACTTGTAACCGGTGGCGCTGGATTTCTTGGATCACATCTATGCGATAAACTTCTTACAGAAGGTCACGACGTTGTTTGTCTCGATAATCTTAGCACTGGAGATGTTGCAAACATTGCTCATTTGAAAGGAAACACGCATTTCAGTTTTGTCAACTACGATGTTACAAATTACCTTTTTATTGACGGTAAAATAGACTTCATTTTTCACTTCGCTTCTCCGGCAAGTCCAATTGATTATCTCAAGCTGCCAATCCAAACACTTAAAGTCGGTTCATTAGGAACTCACAAGGCGCTTGGTCTTGCAAAAGCAAAAGGCGCACGATTCTTTATCGCTTCTACTTCAGAAGTCTATGGAGATCCATTGATTCATCCGCAAGTTGAAGAATATTGGGGGAATGTAAATCCCGTTGGGCCTCGCGGTGTCTATGATGAAGCGAAACGCTTTGCTGAAGCTATGACAATGGCATATCACAGGTATCATGGAATAGAAACTCGGATTATCCGTATCTTCAACACATATGGCGAGCGCATGCGGATTAATGATGGAAGAGCGATACCGGCATTTATGTCTCAGGCGCTGCGAAATGAAGACCTGACAGTTTTTGGCGACGGCAGCCAGACAAGAAGTGTATGCTATGTTTCAGATTTGATTGACGGTATTTATCGTTTAATGATGTCGGATTATGACGCACCGATGAATATTGGGAATCCAGAAGAAGTAACAATACTGGAACTTGCAAAAGAAATAATCCAACTGACGGGGAGCCGCAGTAAAATTATTTTTCAAGACCTTCCTCAAGACGATCCAAAAGTACGCCAGCCGGATATTACGAGAGCGCAAACAGTACTTGGCTGGACACCGAAAGTGCATAGACATGACGGCTTGCTGAAAACTCTGAATTATTTCAAAGCGAAGCTAAGTGTATAAGACGGTTGATGAACGAATATCCAAATTAATCGTCTGCCTCAATTATATTTTCATTTGTCAACAACACCAATATGAATGTACTCATTAGATATTGTGATAGAAAATGATTTCGTCTTGACGCTTCTTCGCTGGGAGACCATATTCCAGTACGAATTACATTATCGGATTATATCTAGGTAGAACGAAGAAATGGAATTCTCAATTATTGTTCCAACATATCAAGAAGAAGGATGTATCGAAAAATGTCTTTGCTCTATAGCACAGCAGGATTATAAGCGAACGGAGTACGAAATTATTGTGTCTGATGCACATTCGACAGATCATACTGTTGAGATGGCACACCAATATGCGGATAGAGTTGTTATATATGATCGAAGAGGAATTGCATACGGCAGAAATGCAGGCGCACAGAGTGCGTGCGGAGATATTCTTGTGTTTGTAGATGCAGATGTGACTCTGTCATCAGATTTCCTTTTTCATTGTCATCAAGTATTTCAAAGTTCGACAATAGTTGGTATGACGGGCATCGCAAAGCCAAGCGATGGTGGAATTATGCAACGGTTTGTGTATCGAGGCACGTACTGTATGGTTCGCATTTTTCATCTTTTTGGAGTATCATTATTTCCTGGAATTTGTACAGTGTATCGGAGGGAAGCATTCAAGAAGATTGGGGGTTTCCGTGAAGATTTTGGTATTGTAGAAGATCTTGATTTGAGTAGACGAATATCTCGCTTGGGTATATGTCGAATAAATAAAAATGCCTGCGCTTTTGTATCGACTCGGCGGTTAGAAAAACATTTACTCTCGACAATTACGTTCCATATCTATTCTGATATAAAATACCTTTTAACAGGAAAAGCATCGAAGTATTATCCAAAAGTTGAGGAAATGAATTCATGGAAAGATTTATGGCAGAATCATTAAATAATATAATGCGGTGCAAATTAAAAAGAACAGTACAATTATTTGCTCTCCTATTATTATTTTTGATAGCGGCATGCGTATACCAGGTTCATGCTCAATCTGTCTATGTGCCGGTGCAGCATGAGGTATATGATTTCCTTAAAAGGATGGAAGCACGCCAACTTTTTACGGATTATCAAGATGCTGCAAAACCGTTATCACGTATGCAAATAGCAACAGTACTACATAAGCTGGAACAACGAGCTGATGACATGACCCGCATGGAGCGCGAGACATTTGAATTTCTAAAAACTGAATTTCACTATGAAATTCTGAAGCTTTCCGGAGATTCGGAACCAGACGAATCACGCTGGCATATCTATTCGCACGAGCTGTCACAAGGAATGTTGAATCTTGATATTGATTATAGCCTCTCCCAAATATCTGCAAAAGATCAATCAACCAACAATCATTCACAAGGATTGAAGATGTATGGTTATATGTATAATTCTGTCGGTTTCTATTTTAATTTTGTCGATAATCTGGAAAAGGGGGACAATATTAATTACAGCCGGTTCAACGATAATCAACTCGATCATTTTCCTGGTCTTTCAAGTACGGATATTGAATACTATAAACGTGTAAAGACTCCTTCACGCGGCGTCATTCTATCGCAAATAAATGGAACGAATCAGGTTCAGTATGATGAAATTAATGCGCAGTTTAGCTGGCAAATAGGATCGTTCACACTGTCTCTGGAAAAGATGAACAATGTATGGGGTTATGGAAGAAACGGCACAGTCATATTTTCCGATAATGCCCCATCGTATCCGCAAATTAAATTGCGTGTTCCTATCTCAAAAGATATTAATTTCGTTTATTTTCATGGAGAATTAAATTCAAACGTTGTTGATTCGTCCCTTTCCTATTTAGTTACTTATCCCAATCAAGGATATTCGACATTCCGCGAGGTGGACCATTCAAAATATATTGCTGCGCATCAATTAGAAATATCATTATGGCATGGTGTTGATTTTTCTATTGGTGAATCTATTGTGTACAGCGATCGAGGACCGTTATTGATGTATTTAATTCCTATAATGTTTTTTAAAGCAGGCGAACATTATAATGGTGACAAAGATAATTGCCAATTATTTGGCAGCATTGATCTCAATGTCGTTAAGAATGTGAATGCGTATCTATCATTGTTTATTGATGAATTGAACACCGACAAGTTGTTTGATCCGAATCTGTCGCATAGGCAAGTTGCGTTCACTTCAGGCATTCGAGTCTTTGATATTCCAGCTACAAATTTCGATATGACACTTGAATACACTCGAGTCAATCCAGCAACATATAATCATTCTTATCCTTCGACAACGTTCACAAACAATGGATTTATTTTAGGAAGTTGGATGGGTCAGAATGCCGATGACCTGTTCTTTGAAGTCGGCTTATCGTCTGTGCATGCTTTACGTCTCACGACGTTTGGTGAAATATTCCGAAAGGGAGGAATGCTTTCTCTTAGCGATCAGTATACCGATAATCAGGGAAATTGGAGTTTTCTGTTTGGGCCGTTGCATATAGAGCGTTCTGTCGGGATCACTGCGAAATATCAGCCTCTTCGCGATGTCTTTATCAATCTTAGAGCGCGGTTACATAAAATCGAAGATGAAGCAAATCCGGCACAGAACCGTCCTCATCAGTTTGAATTTACTCTTGGGGCAGGCGTTGGGATATGGTAACAAGCAGCTTTTTGCATGGTTCCATTAAACTTTTGACAAATATAATTGTCGAATATTTGAAATGATTTGGTATAGATGACTGATTCCAATGACCTTAGACTTGTCGAATTGTTCCAGAATGGCGATGAGACATCTTTTAACGAGTTGGTAGGACGATATCAAGAAAAAGTATATTGGATTGCGCACAGGTTCGTGAACGATCATGATCAAGCGGATGATATCGTTCAAGAAGTTTTTGCGAAAGTATATAGCGCACTAAAAAAATTTCGGGGAGAGTCAAGTGTCTATACATGGTTGTATCGAATTACAGTCAATGTAGCGCTGAATGCGCTTCGAAAACAGCGCATCAGAGATTTTATCCGGATTGACGATCTCTTTGAAACTGCCGACGATGAGAATGAACAACCTGATGCAATATTCGAAAAAGATGAACAACAGAAACTGATAGAAGAAGCAATAGCAAAACTTCCAGAGAAACAAAAAGCTGTTTTCATCCTCAGGTATCATGAAGAATTATCGTACGAAGAAATATCACTCATTTTAAAAACATCGGTAGGCGGACTCAAAGCTAATTATTTTCATGCAGTAAAGAAAATCGGAGAATATGTAAATCGTGCGCACAGATCACGTTCAATATGATTTGATGGATTATATTACAAACCGATTGAATGCACAGGAATGCAAGCGCGTAGAGCAGCATTTACAGAAATGTTCTAAGTGCAATAACCAGTATAGTGAATTGTTGGCAACCGAAACAATTTTAAAACAGAACCACGATACAGCGCCGACGTCTCTATATTATTCTACCATTCTTCCACGAGTCAGGGAACGTCTTGTTTCTCAGCAACGGCCTATCTGGGATTATAGTTATGGTACAGTGAAGATTATTCTTCCGATTGCAGTGTCTGTCTTACTTGTGTTTATTTTAATTAAAACACCTAAAGAGTCTTTATCAGAGGCTGAACAAACCGAAGCGCTGCGTCAAGCAGTGAAGGACTTAAATGAGGATGAAGTAGTGCAAGCTGTTGAAAGGGAATACGCAGGATTATCGCTATCGCCCAATCAAGAAGTTGCTGCTGCCGGTGTTGCGGAGCATATGCAAGGAGATCGATTCCTGAAATCGGCACTAGCAAAGCAAATCGAGAACGAAGAAGTTGCGGAAATGGATCTTGAAGGGATGATTTCTGATTTAAACGGAGAACAAGTTGACCAAGTATTATCCGGACTTTCTGAAAGGAATATGCTATGAAATATATGCATGCAGTTTCTATTGTTTTTATCTTTACGTTGGTGATATCCTTAAATCTTAGTGCTCAAGATCAACTCCCGGAACGGGGTCCTGCCGCAGAACGCATTGAACAATTCAAAAAAGTGCGTCTTATGGAAGTGGTGAAGATGGATGAAGAAACTTCGATACGATTTTTTGTTCGCTATAATAAATATGTAGAAACTCTGCGCACTATCCAAAAGGATCATAATACACTCATCGATCAGCTCCAAATGTTAAGTAGATCTAGTGCAAATAATGCAGATATAGAGCGGGCGATAAAAGATATTGGAATGTGTGAAGAAAAAATCGCAGAGACACGCTCAAAATTTCTTGAAGAACTTAAGGATGTCATTTCAATAAAACAGGTTGCTGAATACGTGGTATTTGAACGAAACTTCAATAAAAATCTTAGAGAAATAATGCGGGACATTGCAAAAGATCGTTGGAATCGACAGAGATAGAAGAAAAGATTTAGAGGGACTCGTTGTAAAGAGTATGCGCAGTTTTTATCACAATGCCATAGCGCAATCCGCGATCACTTACTGTTATTTTTGATAAGTTCATTTTCCTCAATGTTTCTTTAAGAATAATAATTCCAGCCAGAAGAATGTCTGCACGCGATGGATGTATTTGCGGATAATTTCGCAATTGATCCAGCGTGAGCGGTCTGAGCTCTTGAAATATTCTATCGATCGATTCTATCGTAAGCGCATGCCGGTTGATGAGATTTCTATCAAACTCTGGAATCCGAAGATCAAGCGCAGCTAACGTTGTTAACGTGCCCGCAACGCCGATAATATTTGTTGTTGGCGAAAGAGGAAAAATATTTTGAAGATGATCTCGAACAATCCGGATTGCATTCTCTAGTGCGATACTGTCAGGAGGATTTGTTTTCAAAATACGTTCTGTAAGCCGCACACTTCCAATATCTATACTGACAGATGATGCTACTCGTGTTCCCGAACCAACTACAATCTCCGTACTGCCGCCGCCGATATCGAGCACTGCATAATTTTCAGAATCAGCTTGCGTCAGATATTCAGAAACAGCGCCAAGATATGTTAATTCTGCCTCTTCATTTCCAGAAAGTATTCTTATTTCAAGTGCGAGCTTTTCTTTCATGAAATCAATAAACTCTTGACGGTTTTTAGCATCACGAAGCGCACTCGTTCCACAAGCTGAAAAATGTTTAATATTAAAAGAGTCAGCAATGCTTTTGAGCTGAGAAAGGATATCGTGAACTCGATGGAAGGTCTCTCTTAAAATGATCCCATGTTCATCGACGCCCTTACCAAGCCGTCCGATGAAATGTTCGTCTCTCACAACATACAGTGCACCATCGCGTTGAACATCGGCAACAAGCATCAAAATGGTATTGGTTCCTATATCTAATGAAGCGAGACGCATTGTTACATCCGACGCAGTGCTACCGCAGTCCATTCATTCTCATTGACAAGTTCTTCGGGAACGAGCGCATTCTTTGCAAATAAATTGAGCAATACAGGCAGGTCGCTTGTGAGAATGCCGGAAAGAATGATTATGCCTTGCTTTCGTGCCCGTGCGGTAAGCGATAAGATGAATCGTGAGATTGTGCGGAAATCTATATTTGCTACAATAAGATCGAAATGGTGTCGTGGAATAATGCTGATGCTTCCTAATCTAACAATCATTCGTTTATGAACAGAATTCTTTTTCACATTTTCTTTAGTGTTTTCAATTGCCCACACATCGTTGTCAATTGCAAACACTGATTGTGCCCCCAGTTTGATACAGGCAATACCAAGAACACCCGTACCAGTACCGAAATCGAGAACTTTCATTTGTGGCTCGAGAAATCGCTCAAGCAAGCTAAGACTTAATCGCGTTGTTTCATGATGTCCTGTCCCGAAAGACATTTTTGGATCGATATGAAGAATCAATTTCTTGAAATGGCGCTTCGGTAACTTCTTCCAGGATGGCTTAATAATGATATGAGGCGTTGCCTCGACAATTCCTGTTTGATTTTCCCACTTTTTATTCCAGTTTTCTTCGCGCAATATTGAACCGGAGTATGAAAGATCAAGGGAGGGAAACTCGGTCTTAAAATTTAATAGTGTTAATTCGAATTTATTTTTTAAGGTACTATTCCATTTTTGGTTAGGGATAATACATTGAAGATTCTTTTCTTCCTGGACAAAACCCGTAAAGCCAATGAGAGCTAACAAGCCAATAAGTAAATCTTGATACTTTTCATCAATCCGAATGATTGCTTGAAACCACATTCGTTTTTTCATGACGCAGTACTTTTCTTTGAAAGCTCATATTTCTTGAAAAGATCCTGAACCAGGTCTTCATTCATTTGGAGCCAGAATATCTGATCCTGATAATTCTCCTGCATCTTTCTGTCTGCTTTATTGTATTTCACATTCAGCAGATAAATTAACCATGTGAGTACACAGAAGGAGATCAGTCCTTGCTGTTCCACTAGTGGAGCACCTGTAGCACTTTGAGATGCAAGACAAACGAGCGAAAGAATGGCAAACCAAAATGATGTTCGGCGTATTTGAATCATAATATGATATACGGTACCGAAGAAAAACACTTTTTCGTGAAATGCGGATGGAATAAAATGATTCAGAATATAAAAATACAACTGGCGAGCTTCGGCTTCGTTCAACATCTGTGTGGCAGAGTGACGACGGGCAATATCTTGAAGGAATGCACTTGGCTGGTTTTCGATAAAAGCACGCCGTCGCTTGGTTGTTTCCTTCGCATACATTGTCAATCCGGAGGTAATGACAAGGAATAAAAACAGGATAATAAAATAACCATGATCGACGGGAAGAGGAATAAAGCGAGACAAAAAAGCGCAAAAGAACAAAGCGCAAAGCGAGGCAAAATAGAAACCAGGAACAAGAATACGAGTTGCTTCATACAATCCAAATGAAGATACGTTCGATTGATTCATAGTTTTACTCATGTATAGAATATTGTGAATGAGAAAAGGAGATGATTTTGAGAATAGTCATTGCGTGTTCTATTTTGTCGGACCTTTTTGTGTGATCATCTTTCTACTGAATCCGGCGAGCATAGCGCCAATTTTATCTTGTACTTGACGATAATCAACAGCAGCAGTAATAAAATTCTGCATCATCATTGAAAATGCTAGCATCTCACCATCGCGAGTCTGAACATATCCAGATAAACAACTGACACCATTAAGAGTTCCTGTTTTAGCATGTAGATTGTTAGCAACTGGATAATTACTCATTCGATCTGTTAATGTTCCGTCAACACCGGCAACGGGAAGGGAATTATAGAACATCTGAAACAAGCGCGGTTGTTTCTTCATTGCAGCAAGAAATTGGACAAGTTGATCGGCACTTAGCAGATTATAACGGGAAACACCTGATCCATCAACAATAGAAAACTTCGCAGTGTCCATTCCCAAGATGGAAAGAAATCTTTTTTCTATAAACACTCCACTCTTTGCGGAGCCGGGGATGTTATTATTTAAAGCTCCTATAACTTTGAGTGTGTTTTCCGCAGAAAGATTATCGCTTTGTTTATTCATGTTTTCGATTACTTCTTTTATCGGTTGTAAGTGTTGCGCAATTTCATGTATTCCGTTTGGAACAGCATCGTTCATAACGTCTCCAAATACCGAAATGCCGGCACGTCGAAGAGATTCTTTGAAGAGTGTCCCAGCATAGATTTCGGGACAGCGGAGAGATATTTTTTGCGTAACTCGATTATAAGGAAAAATATCTCCCTCGACTACTAAAGTATTTCCATTGCTCAAGGATAGGCGCCTGACCCTCAATGGTATACGAATACTATCAAGAACAATTGTCGCCTTATTCAAGACTGTGACGAAATCGGTAATTGGTTCCAGAGAGACTGAAATATTCTTTAAATCTGTTGTGATGTTGATCCTGACGCAATTCTTATTGACAGAAAGTGCATTAATATATGGAGCATCAGGGTCAGACTCATCATCCCACGTCCAGCCGGCTCCCCAATAATTATCATCAAAAAAAGAATCATCAACTATGATATTATTTGCAATAGTGTTTATTCCAAGTTGACGGACTGCAAAAGCCAAAGAATCTAAATCTAAAGTTGTTAAATTCGGATCACCATATCCTTTCAGGTAAATATTTTGGGCGACATCGCCATCTGTTGTATTATCATCCACATACACAGAGGTTTTAAATTGATATCCTGTATCGAGCACAGATAAAGCGGCGGCAGATGTAATCAGTTTCATATTTGAAGCTGGGTTCATCAGCGCTTTGCTCTCACGTTCAAAGAGAATCTTTCCACTATCGAGTGATACAACCTTGATGCTCGCATGTGCAGATACGAAAATGGAATCAGAAAGAATAGAGTTAATGTTGTTTTGCAGGATCTTCAATGGGTCTGGAGGAGAAATAACTGGAGGAGAGATAATTGGACGAGTTGCAACGCACCCAAGCAGTGTACCTGCAAGAATAAATATGAGAAGATAAATTCCATTAGAAAACTTACACGAAGTATTAGACACCGTGCCAGTGAAATATTGTATAATCGCGCGGCAAGCCGAAAGGTATTCTCTAACGGGATAAATTTGTTTTTTGTTGATCATAGACTGAATGAATTTCATCTTAAAACGTCTAAAATGCAAGAACCGCTACAATTTGCGTTACCTTGCTATCTCATCGAAAAATGAATATATTGACTACGAAATCTGCAAAATTATTGGGATGAAAGTATGCTTCAATTCTTCAAGAATCTTTTTGGTTCTAAACACGAGCGAGATGTAGAGGATTTATATCCCATAGTTGATGAGATCAATTCACACACCGCTTCACTCCAGCTACTTACCGACGAAGAACTTCGCGAAAAAACTACAGAGTTTCGCCAGAGAATACACGAGCGGACCAAAGATATTGAAGATGAAATTGCACAAATCAAGGTGACTCTGAAGCAATCGCAATCCTTTGAAGAACATGAATCACTGTATTCCAAGATTGACGAACTGAATAAACGACTTGACGAGGAGATTGAAGCAGTCATGGATGAAATCCTCCCAGAAGCTTTTGCCGTTGTCAAAGATACATGTCGGCGACTTGTAGGACAAACTTGGGATGTTGCAGGCAATAAAGTTGTATGGGATATGGTACCATTTGATGTTCAACTGATGGGCGGGGTTGTTTTGCATAAGGGAAAAATTGCGGAAATGGCGACAGGTGAAGGAAAAACGCTTGTAGCCACGATGCCAACATATCTCAACGCGCTATCAGGACGCGGCGTTCATATTGTTACCGTGAACGATTACCTTGCACTTCGTGATAGTTTGTGGATGGGCAAAGTATTTGAATTTTTAGGATTGAAGGTTGCTTGCATTCTGCAAAACATGGATCCTCACCAGCGACGCATTCAATATGCTGCTGATATAACATACGGCACGAATAATGAGTTCGGCTTTGATTATCTTCGCGACAATATGGTTGTGAATGCAGAAGAAATGGTTCAGCGCCCCTATAACTACGCCATCGTAGATGAAGTGGATTCTGTGCTGATTGACGAAGCACGAACGCCTCTTATTATTAGCGGGCCTGTAGCGAGTGAAGACCACAAGTTTGATGAAATGAAACCATATATCGAACGATTAGTCAGGGCACAGCAGAATTATGTCGCAAAGATTACTTCTGAAGCAGAATTGTTCCTGCAACAAAACAGAGCTGAAGAAGCCGGTGTTCAGATGCTGCGGGCGCAACGCGGGCTGCCGAAGAATAAAAAACTTTTAAAACTTTTTGCCGAGCCATCGAACAAAACGCTCACGCAAAAAACCGAACATGAATATATGCAGGATCAAAGTGCAAGAATGCATGAGATTGACGATGAATTATATTTCAGCATTGATGAAAAATCACATCTCGTTGACCTCACAGAAAAAGGGAGAGAATTTCTTGCAAAAGAATATCCAGGCAATAATAAGGATTTGTTCATCATTCCTGACATTGGGACAGAATTAAGCATGATCGAAGGCGATGCATCGCTTTCGATCGAAGAAAAACAAAAGCGGAAAGACGACGCAAACAAATTATTTGCAGATCGAAATGATCGAATTCACACCATCCATCAACTTCTGAAAGCATACGCTCTTTACGAGAAAGATGTTGAGTATGTTGTTTCCGAAGATGGCAAAATTATGATCGTGGATGAATTCACTGGCCGTCTTTTATCCGGGAGACGATATTCAGAAGGATTACATCAAGCTATAGAAGCGAAAGAAGGCGTCAAAGTAGAACGCGATACTCAAACACTCGCGACCGTAACACTTCAAAATTATTTTAGAATGTACAAGAAACTTGCCGGTATGACGGGTACAGCCGAAACAGAAGCGGGCGAATTCTATGATATTTACAAACTCGATGTTGTCGTCATTCCGACAAATCAACCTATGATTCGCGAAGATCATGATGACCAAGTTTTCAAGACGAGGCGAGAGAAATATAACGCAGTTATTGCTGAAATTGAAGAGATGCGAAAAATTCAGCGGCCTATATTAGTCGGAACCACTAGCGTCGATGTTTCAGAAACAATCAGCCGTATGCTTAAGCGTAAAGGTATTCCACACAACGTATTGAACGCGAAACAGCATCAACGCGAAGCAGAAGTAGTTGCTCATGCCGGATTACCGGGCGCTGTAACAATTTCTACAAACATGGCTGGACGCGGCACAGATATCAAACTTGGTCCAGGAGTTAAAGATACAGGCGGATTGCATATTGTAGGAACCGAGCGTCATGAAGCGCGGCGCATTGATCGGCAATTACGCGGACGTGCAGGACGTCAAGGCGATCCTGGTTCATCACGATTTTATCTTTCTCTGGAAGACGATTTAATGCGCTTGTTCGGCAGCGAGCGGATTGCAAAAATTATGGAACGGATGGGCTTGCAGGAAGGAGAAGTTATTCAGCATCCGATGATCACAAAGTCTGTTGAACGTGCCCAGCGAAAAGTTGAAGAGAACAACTACGGCATCCGCAAACGCTTGTTGGAATATGATAACGTGATGAACCAACAGCGTGAAGTAATTTATGCCCGCAGGCGTCATGCGTTATTAGGTGAACATTTACGAGACGATATTTTTGACATGGTGCGGGATAGCATCGACAAATTGGTACAAGCATATTATTCCGAGGGCGATCTCGAGGGGCTTCGGAATGAAATCCGGGGGCGCTTCCTTACTGATTTGAATCTGACGCCGGAGCTGTTCCAAACACTTGGCGAAACGGGTGTTGCAGATGAAATCATAAAAGCGACGGAAGAATTTTATCGCCGTAAAGAGGAACAAATCGGCGCCGAATTCATGACGATGCTCGAAAAAATGGCGATGCTTCAAGTGATTGACAACAAGTGGCGGGATCACCTTCGCGAGATGGATGACCTTAAGGAAGGCATTCACTTACGCGGTTATGGACAGAAAGATCCGCTAGTTGAGTACAAAGGTGAAGCCTTTAAAATGTTTATTGAGTTAATGGAATTTATTGCAAGCGATGTGCTCAATATGGTTTTCAAATTATATCCAGAACGACCAGAGCAAATGCCAATGCAGCGCGGGCGACGGCAGACGCGCCATGAAGATATGGTATTGACTCACGACTCTGCAACAGGTGCGGGATTTGCTGCGAACAAAGAACCTGCCGCTTCCGGAGATGAACGGCAGAGAGCACAGGAACCTGCAAGCGGTCAGAGAGTACAGCAAATACGTGTTGGTCCTAAAACAGGAAGAAACGAACCTTGCCCATGTGGAAGCGGCAAGAAGTATAAAAATTGTCACGGAGGATAATAGGAATCTGCTATGTGGAGCATTGTGCGATGAAAAAAATTGAAGCGATTATTCGGCCATTCAAAGTGGAAGACGTGCATGCAGCATTATCCGAGATCGGCGTCAAAGGTATGACATTGACTGAAGTCAAGGGATATGGCAGACAAAAAGGACATACTGAAGTCTATCGGGGCGCAGAATACAAAGTCGATTTTCTGCCGAAGATCAAACTAGAAGTGATAGTAAAGGATTCGATGCTGGATCAAGTTCTTTCGACAATTGTCAAGGTAACGAAGAGTGGACAGGTAGGAGATGGAAAAATATTTATTTCGCCTGTGTTAGATGTTATTAGAATTAGAACTGAAGAGTCGGGTGAAGATGCTGTGTGATTATAGTAAATCGAATCGATAGATAATTTTATTATGCATCCATTGAGCGTTCTGTCAATAAATTGACTGAGCGCTTTTTTGTCAAGAAAGATGGAAACAAGAAAACCAAATTTTAAAGCCGGCTACGTTGCTATTATCGGCGAACCAAACGTTGGGAAATCCACGCTTTTAAATGCTCTATTGGAGCAAAAGATTTCAATCGTTACAAATAAACCTCAGACCACTCGTCAACGTGTGCTCGGAATTCTTAGCAGAGAAGATGCGCAGATTGTTTTTTTTGATACACCGGGATTGCTTAAGCCAAAATATCTTCTGCACAAAGAAATGCTAAAGAGTGCCGAAACCGCACTTGCAGAAGCAGATGTTGTTCTCGCAATGACACAAACATCATGCGGAATCGAATTACCGTTAGAAGTAAGCGAACGGATTATCCAGTTGTGCAAAGAAAAACCTGTACTTCTTTTAATTAACAAAGTGGACAAAATAAATAAAGCTGATTTATTACCGGTTATAGAAACATTCGCTAAATCAAATTATTTCAAAGAGATTATTCCTATTTCAGCTTTGCGAAATGATAATTTGGATGCCATAGTACAATCGTTAATTACGTACTTACCGGAACATGAAGCTTTTTACCCTCCAGATATCGTAAGCGAATCACCTGAGCGGTTCTTCGTTGCAGAATTTATAAGAGAGCAATTGTTTGAAAAGTTTAGCGAAGAGATTCCGTACTCCACAGCGGTAGAGATTCGTGAATTCAAAGAACGAGAGACAGGGAAAGCTCTCATCAGCGCCGACATTATCGTAGAACGCGATTCACAAAAGGGAATAATCATCGGCAAGAAAGGGGAGACGCTTAAGAGTGTAGGAACATCTGCACGAATCCAGATAGAGGAATTTCTACAACGCCCTGTATTCCTTGAACTTCGTGTGAAAGTGAAGGAAAAGTGGCGAGAGAGTGAAGCTATGTTGCGCCAACTCGGTTATAACAGTAAGAAATAATTGAAACAACAAATGTCGCTTCGTCTAAAAGTATTGCTCGGCTTTGCTGTCATTTGCCTTATTTGGGGATCATCGTGGGCGGCAGTGAAAATTGATATCGAATCAATCCCTCCACTTCTTTCTCTTGGAATTCGTTTTACTCTTGCAAGTATTATCCTCGGATTGATTGTTTTTATGAAACGTCTTACAGTACCAAGGGAAAAAAAGTTTTGGATGCTGGTACTCATTATGTTTTCAACGTCGTTCACAGTTCCATTTGTACTTATTTATTGGGCGCAACTTAAAGTGGGTTCTGGACTTGCCTCTGTTCTCTTTGCTACTTATCCTTTTTGGGTTGCAATAGTCTCACATTTTCTGCTTCCAAGCGAAAAAATCACACCTGCTAGAATAATTGGAATAGTGATCGGATTTCTTGGTGTGATATTTATCTTCAATAATGGATTTTCTGATGTCAGTATCAGAATGTTTTATGGTATGGCAGCTATCATCGTGGGTTCAATCATTCAGGCGTTTGGCTTAGTATACCTTCGTCGATTAGGCGAAAATGCACATCCTGTAACGCTAAATTTCTGTTCGATGTCTTTGAGTGCATTGCCATTATTTGTAGCGAGTTTTATTTTTGAAGATTATTCAAACTTATTTTTCAATGCAAGTACTATTGGATCCCTCTTATATCTTTCCATTTTCTGCACCGTAATTACATTTGTGATTTACTTCTGGCTCGTGAAACACGTTGAAGTTGTTATTCTATCTCTTTCAGCATTCATTACACCGGTCATGGCTGTCGTTATAGGTATTATATTGCTGGGAGAAAAAATCACAGATGATGTGTACATAGGATCAACACTGGTCTTGATCGGTGTTGCATTTGCAACGATAGGTGATATCTTTGCTCTTTATCGTCGAGGAGCCGCAAAAGGATATCTTTGAGCTATTTTAAGGTTGATGTCATTAATCGTGATGTCTTGTTTATGTTAGAATCACAATATATTTATGTCTGATACAATAGATACATCGATAATCACAATTTCAGGAATAGATCTTTCTTTGCTCGAAAAGGTCGAAGCGCTGCCAACTAAGCCAGGCGTATATCAATTTAAAAATACGGATGGTAAGGTTATCTATATCGGCAAAGCACAAAACTTACGCAATCGAGTTCGACAATATTTCCACAAATCTCGATTGCTTGATCTGCGAATCGATGCGATGATTTCAAAAATTGCTGATGTGGAACTTACCGTTACTGACAGCGAGATTGAAGCGCTTATTCTTGAAGCCAACCTAATCAAACAACTCAAGCCGCGTTATAATGTCCTTCTCAAAGATGACAAGAGTTATCCATACATTGCTATTACTAAAGAACCATTCCCGCGTATATATGTAACCCGTCGCAAAACATCAGGTTCTCGCTACTTCGGTCCTTATACTGATGTAAAATCCATGAGGAATGCGCTCAAGACAGTGCGAGATCTTTTTATGGTTCGCAGTTGCAGTCTTGATTTAACAGAAGAATCAATCAAGAAAAATAAATTTAAAGTATGTCTCGATTACCATATAAAAAAATGCGAAGGTCCATGTGAAGCACATGTTTCTCAAGAACATTATAATGTGTTGATTGATCAGGCAGCACAAGTCCTTCGTGGAAAAACAAAGAGTGTCATTGAGTCATTGAAGAAAGAAATGGATGTTCATGCCGATGCATCACGATTTGAAGAAGCGGCTGTAGTTCGGGATAGAATGAATGCACTAAGTGTGTATTCAGAAAAGCAAAAGATTGTAGATGCGGCAAAAACAGATCGTGATATCATTGCGCTTGTTTCCAAGGAGGACGATGCATGCGCTGTGATTTTCAAGGTTCGAGAAGGTAAAATGATCGGGAGCCAACATAGTTATCTCTCAAATGCCTCTGGAAAGCCCTTTGGCGAGCTATTAGAGGCTGTTCTTGAGCGTTATTATCTTGAACAAGAGGATATTCCGCCTGAATTGTTTTTATCTGCTGAGATAAGTAACACTGCGATTATCCAAAATTGGTTAGAAAACAAGAGCGGCCATTCGGTGAATCTGCAATTTCCAAAGTCGGGAGATAAAGCAAAACTTGTCGCTCTTGTACGTACAAACGCACAGTTCTGGTTGAATGAATTGGAATTAATGAGGCTCAAGCGCGGAGATATCGTACCTCATTCAGTTAAAGCTCTTCAGCGAGATCTTCGTTTAACTACACCACCGCGAAGAATTGATTGCTTTGATATCTCGAATATTCAAGGAGCGGACACGGTTGCTTCACTTGTTGTATTTGAAGATGGCAAACCAAAGAAAAGTGAATATCGAAAATTCAGAATTCGTACCGTTGAAGGCCCAAATGATTTCGCCAGCATGCAAGAAGTCGTTGAGCGTAGATATGCAAGACTTCTTGCGGAGAAGAGCGTACTTCCCGATCTCATCATAGTGGATGGGGGAAAAGGACAACTCTCCAGTGCCATCGAAGTGCTGCATAAATTAGGAATTACTACAGTACCAATTATTGGTTTGGCGAAACGGCTCGAGGAAGTATTCCTCCCAGATCAGAACGAACCAGTTCAATTGCCTCGGACTTCATCGGGGCTTCGGTTGCTGCAGCAACTTAGAGACGAGGCGCATCGTTTTGCAATCACGTTTCACCGTTCTATACGCACAAAGAGAATAATACAGACAGAACTTGATATGATTCAAGGTATTGGAAAAAAACGAGCCAAACAGCTACTAGAAACATTTGGTTCTATTCAAGGTGTTCGCGTTGCTACCGAAGACCAGCTCACTATTATTGTCGGCAAATCAGTTGCGAAAAATATTACAGAATACTTTAATGATTCAAAAAGCAATACATCGGTCGATGCTTTACAACATTAAGATGGGTTTTTCAATACATTGCGATTCGGCCGATTTTATCGTACGTTAAAAATAATATGAGTCCATCAGTTACTTTTTTTAGACTTCTTAAATATTTTTTAAAGTACAAATGGCGGATTGTCGCCGGTCTTGTATCGGTTGCCATTATGAGCTCCGCAGATACTGTTTCGGCGTATTTAATTGCTCGTCTATTTGAAATCCTGCAGACAATCAGCCAGCAAGTACGTTTAGGGCAAGAAATACTGGTAGCAGTACCTTTAAACCTGTTCAATAAACTTCTTTATTCGTTCACAATACATGGGCAGCAAGAGAGTTTCGAGCTGATTTATAAATTTGCTCTAGCTGTTATTGTCATCATTCTGATAAAAGTGACTTTCGTGTATGTGCGCGAATATGTCATGAGCTCTGTTCAGCAAAAAATTATGATGCGATTTAGGATTGAATTGTTCGATCGTATTGTTGTCCTTCCAATTAAGTACTTCGACGAGAATAAAACAGGCTATATCATGTCGCGCATTACGAACGACGTGAACAATATTGAACAATCCATCAACCTAATCGTCGAAATGGCGCAGAACCTTGTTTATACATTTGTCTATGCAGCAGCATTGTTCTATACAAACTGGCAGTTAGCCGTCGTAACAATTCTTATTTTTGCTTTTTCAGGCGAGATCTCACGTAAATTCGGTGACAAGATTCGATCGTATAGCCATGCACTCACAAACACGCTGGCAGAAATCTCTGCGTTTATTCAAGAACGTATATCAGCAATACGCATTGTGAAATCGTTCACGCGAGAGGAAAAGGAAAAAAAATCTTTCAAACAGAAGGTAGAATCCAATTACCATTATTCCATGAAAATTGTTCGTATCACCGCGCTGCTGAGTCCAACGAATGAATTATTTAATACGACAGCCGCTTCCTTGTTAGTAATCTTCTGCGGATATCTTTTTATTAAAGGTTCAATGACAATCGAGATGATGCTATTTTTCCTCATCTTGATGATTAACTTAGCAAAACCAGTAAAGGCTTTAGGTGAGAGCGCAGCAAGGATTCAAAAAACTCTTGTTTCTGCGGGCTATATCTTCGAAATACTAGACCAACCCAAAGAATCAAATAGAAAAACAGCTCATTCCTTTACGATTGAAAAGGGAACCGTCGAATATCGAAATGTGTCATTTTCATATAATAACGATATTCAAGCATTAATAGACATCAATGTGCAGGTGAGAGGCGGCGAAAAGATAGCGCTGGTCGGACCAAGCGGTGGAGGGAAAAGTACATTTATCAATATGATACCACGATTCTATGAAGCCCAAAAAGGAAATATTTATATCGATGGAATTGACACACAAGAAGTGGATCTATATTCACTGAGAAGTCAGATAGCCATTGTTCCGCAGGATGTAATTCTTTTCTCAGGTACAGTCTTTACTAATATACAGTATGGCAGGCTCGAAGCGACTAAAGAAGAAGTTCTGCGAGCTGCACGAGATGCAAACGCACATGATTTTATCGTGAAACTGGAAAATGGATATGACACGGAGGTTGGTGAGAGAGGATTGCAGCTTTCCGGAGGTCAGCGGCAGCGTATTGCTATCGCACGGGCAATCCTTCGCAACCCGCGTATTTTGTTGTTAGATGAAGCGACATCTTCATTAGATACGGAATCTGAATTAATGGTGAAAGATGCGCTAGATCGGCTTATGGAAGGACGAACATCTTTTATCATTGCCCACAGACTTTCAACTATAGCACACTGTGATAGAATCATTGTGCTTGACGCAGGTCGCATTGTTGAAATAGGAACGCACGAGGAGCTCCTTTCAAAAGAAAGCGGATTATATCGGCGTCTCCATGCACTCCAATTTGATGAAAATCCTGCTTGAATGAGAAACTCATTTCTAAAGCGCATTGAGATATTGTTGCGTCGCTTCTTAATTCTTGTGTTCGGATTCTTTATTCGAAGACGAAATCTACCATCGAACACTATTGATTTTAATTCTAGTAAAATTCTCTTCATTCGACAAGATAGAATTGGTGATGTCCTCGTTTCCACTCCAATATTTGCCTCAGTCAAAGCTCATTATCCTTCAGCCATTATTGATGTTCTTCTCAGTGAGAATAATCATTTTGTTTTAATAAATGACCCGTTAATACGCAAACGATGGATCTATCAAAAAAAGATTAGTGAAGCGATTTCATTAGTGAAATCTATTCGAGAAGAGAAATATGACTTTGTCGTAGATATGATGGATAACCCATCAGTGACGTCGACTATTCTTTGCTTATTATCTGGAGCTCGATGGAATGTTGGCATTGCCAAAGACAATAATTATGTCTATGACATTAAAGTACCTATGCTTTCTCGACGTGAAACACATATTGTCGATCGAATTGCTCAATTGTTAACACCGTTTCACATTGATCCCAAAGACGAGAACTTTTACATCAGATATTTTACCTTACCAGAATCAGATGCTTTTGTAGAAGAGGTTCTTTCCGCGAATCAACTATGCAAACATCCATTGATTGGCATAAATATTTCTGCAGGAGGGAAG
Organism: Bacteroidota bacterium; assembly: GCA_050015675.1. Lineage (GTDB taxonomy): Bacteria > Bacteroidota > Ignavibacteria > UBA10030 > UBA10030 > Fen-1298. The sequence goes on from JBEKAY010000008.1 coordinate 47,373, forward strand.
GCTCGCTTTTGGGGCATTGAAAATTACCGTGCGTTGCTTTCCTTCATAACAGAGAGATATCCAGAACTATGCCCAATCCTTTTGTATCAGCCATCTGATAAAGAGGAAGCGGCTAAGATAGTGGAAGACAATAAAAATGTAATTCTTTCTCCAATTACAAAAACATTTGATCAATTTGCAGCGTTTATTAAAAGACTGTCTTTCCTTGTCTCGCCAGATACATCTGCTATTCACTTGGCGTCGGCATTTAACATCCCGTCGGTCGTGCTCTACGTTCAATCTGATAAAGCTTTGCGTATCTGGGAACCATATGGAACAGATTACGAAGTTGTCGTTACTGATGTTGATGATTTATCAACAATTCCAGTTACGGATGTTCAAGCAACTTTAAAGAAACTCATCGACCGCTATCGCATAAAGAACATTGAATAAGTGCAGGATATCAGATAACAGTATGATTGAGAAATTAGAATATTGGTGGAGGCATCGAATTGTTTATCCTCTTTTGCGATTGATATTTCATAACCCAAGAAAAGACTCACCAATTGAAATCCAGACTGTTAACAGCGTACTCTTCTTGAGATACGATCGAATAGGAGACATGATTGTTACAACACCGATCTTTCAGAGCTTGAAGCAATTAAATCCTGCGTTAAAGATCGGAGTGTTTGCGAGTAAAACAAATGCAGAAATTATTCGCTACAATCCTTACGTAGATACAGTGTACGTGCTTCATTCAAACTGGGTGAAGTTGATTACTGAAATCCTGAAGGCAAGAAGAAATAAATATGAAGTAGTATTGAACTTAATTTTCAACAGAACTACTAGCGGCGGTATATTGTCGAATATACTATCTCCACCGGGAATTAAAATAGGACAGGGTGATGAAAAATACAGGTTCTATTTTAATAGAATTCTAAAAATATCTCGAAACACAAGCCATATGCTCGAAACTCTTGTGCTTATAATAAAAGAAGTCTTCGATATTAAACTAATACCTGACCAATTGAAATATAATATCTTCGTTAATGAAGAAACAAGAAATAAAGTTACGGCGTACTTAACAGCATATAATCTTCGACCAAGGCAATATTCTGCTATCGGAAAATCATTTTATGTTGTGTTCAATCTTTCAGCGAACGATTCAGTAAGAAGAATTTCAGCTAAGCAAGCTTATTCAATCGGAGATCATCTCGGTTCGAAGACTTCATTTCGAACGCTTCTTCTGCATGCTCCAAATGATTCTTTGATGCTTTCAGTAAAACAAGAACTCGTTAAGAACTCAAGATGTCTGTCATTTCCAGATCAAGGGAATGCCTCATTGCTCGAAATTGCTGTACTCATTGAAGGCGCTCTTGCAGTGATTACACCCGATACGTCCATCGTCCATTTTGCATCCGCAACAAAGACGCCTGTTGTTGGATTCTATACTCAGATGCAGGATGTTCATGAATGGCTGCCCCATCAAGTAAATAATCGTCTTGTTGTTTCATCTAAATATGAACCAACAAGTGCGATTCCTATTCCGGAAATGATAAATGCGATCGATGATTTCATGATGGGACTTAATAGAGAGCCAATGAATAAATAAATATGTTATTATAGACTTCATCCTTTTATTTTCAAGAAAGAATAGTTCATATGAAGGCAATCGACTATCGCGCAACATTCCCAAAGGCAATGAGCCGTTTTGGACTTTATCTTTTTGCGTTTAGCATTCCTATTTCATTTGTTCCTGCTGAGTTTGCCATAGGGATTACTTTTTTAGGGTGGCTTTTAGAAGGTATATTCAACAAGCATTGGCAGTATTATCCAACAAGATTGTTCATTCCACTTTTATTCTACATAGGTTGGAATATAATTGCATCCAGCATTTCTCCGAGACCCGGACACAGTCTATGGGCATTAGCTGATAATGAATGGCCTATGTTTATTATGCTGTTTGTTTATTTCATCATCGATGATGTTGAAGTATTAAAACGCATATTACATCTATGGTTTTTTTCGGCTTCGGTATCTGCTCTCTATGGCATTTGGCAGACATTCTCTGGATATCAATTACATCGACATGAGACACTTGCCCATATGGGAAACTATTTCCGTGCAGTTGGTTTCAACGGATTTTATCTCACGTTTGCAGGATTTATTATGTCTGTTTTCTTTGTTAGCTTTTGTATCAGTTTTCAATCAGGAATTGCTAAGAATCGGTGGAAATATATTTTAGTAGCACTCATGAGCTTTTCGGCAGCGATAGGAACTTTCGCAAGAAGCATCTGGTTGTCATTCGCTGTTGTTATTCCAATCTTCGGCTTTGTAAAAGGCAAACGCATGGGCAGTATTGTCATTACTGTATTTCTTGTTATTGTTCTTTTATGTGTCATCTTTATTCCCACGATAAGAGATCGTGCATATTCCAGCGTTCTGCCTTCAGAAAATCAGACCCGACTGAATCTCTGGAAAACATCCATACATATGTCAAAAGATTTTCCGATGACTGGAATCGGAGAGGACAACTTCGATTATTACCTTGATCGATATAAGGTTGACGGGTATTATGATACAACAGCACATCCTCACAATGATTATCTTACGGTTCTTATTTCATCCGGGATTCCGGGTCTCATTGCTTTCTTATCCATATGGTTTGTTATTATACAAATGGGATTTAAAACTCAAAAGAATTCTTTTAATCCATTTCTTAAAGAACTTGCACTTGGTGGTACATTAGCGATTATTGGTTTTATGATCGGCGGGCTCTTCCAAAACTATTATGGAACATTTGCTAATTGCTGGGGGTGGTGGCTGATGGCTGGGCTCACAATGGCCTCACATCGTTTTTATATAGAAGAAGAAAAAATTAAATCATAATATAATTTTTATATTCGCCGATTCTCCAGCCGCATCGTGATTCGATACCATCGAGAATCTTTTCTTTTAATGGTTGTTGAACGTTTGACGGATCGTATTTAAAATGCCAATTTTGATTACGAATTCGTTCTGTCATGATAGAAGGATGTGTACCATCATATTTTGCCAATTTGCCGCTTTGTCCGTAATTATAATCGCTTACTACTCCTACGTACTGATCGACCCATTTATCAGAGTGCCAGAACTTGTTGAAAGTTTTTTGTTTCAACAGTTGAATATCCGGCGGTTTTACCCAACCGTAATGATAAATTGCTGCATCAATTAACTTCACGTGAAGCTTTTGTCCATTGATTCTAAAACCTTGAGCATCGCCCCATGAACGAACTCCAATCTTGGGACGTACAATTCGTATTTCGTGCCGATACCAGCGCTGTGAATCGCCAATGTAATTGTAACTGCCGTAGAAATGTTTATAATTTAAAAGAAGCCCTTCAACTTCTCTTGCATCTTTATAAAACGACATTGCTTCTTTAATTACTACATAATCCTGTTCGTGCAACACTTCATCTGCTTGAAGATATATTGCCCAATCACCTGCAATTTGGTCGAGCGCAAGATTTGTTTGTAGGGCAAGAATTGTTCCGCCTTTGCGAATTGATTCATCCCAGACTGTTTCAAGAATTTTAATTTTAGGTGCATGAAGTGATTTAATGCGTTCTAAAGTATTGTCTTCCGACTGACCGACTGCTACGATAATTTTATCGCATAAGGGAAGGAGAGAGCTGATGGATTCAATAAAAGGATAGTCATACTTCACACCGTTGCGTACAAACGTGAATCCAGATACTTTCATTCCACCTTATCCTTTATAGAACAAACCCAATTGAAATAAGATGAGAATTTCCTAGTTGCAAAGAAAATGGAACAAATGCATAATCGATCGTTACGAAACGATAACAAATTCCTATCCCCGCAGAAAATCCGCGTGTATCAATTCCAGTTTGGTAACCAACACGTGCCGTGAATGTATGATCATATATGGCTTCTCCGCCAATACTACAATGGTTAAAAGATGTTCCAAGTTCTGAAGAAAATGCTGTAGCTGCACGGAAAGTTATTTTATCTAAATCGAATGAATATGTTCCACCAAAGCGGATTTGCGAGGGCAAATCTGTTCGTTCGTTTCGGAACGCTGAAAGCGAACCTAAATTTGTCAATGAAAAACCAAGACTAAGACCGTCGATCGGCGGCATGTAAAGAACACCGGCATCAATTCCAAAACCGGTTGCTTCGTCAACAAATATTTTTTCATAGAGATATTTAGGAGCGATGCCTATTCGAATGTCTTGAGTTAATTCTACGGCATAAGTCAACTGAAAGGATGTGTATTGCACATTGAAGATTCCTATAGCTGGGCCAGGGATTGTACGCAGCTCGAGTCCATCCACACTGGTATTTCCAATAGAAAGGGACAAAGAGCCAAAACTAAAAGGAGCGGCTATTGACAAGTACTCCGTTCGAATATCTTGAATCCATTCTGTATGCGAGAACAAAACTCCATAGCCCTCGCTAGAAGCAATGTTCGCAGGATTGATAAGAATCGATTGAAGTGCTGTTGGATCTGCAACAAAAGATTCACCTGTAGCAGCAACGAATGGCGTTGTTGGGAACTTTAAACTAACAACGCCGCGAGAACTTCCTTGCGAAAGCAGGAGTGAAGGGAAAAGAAGCAATGAAAAAATAATTTTATGTTTCATTAGAATCTCAGCGCTAATGAGAGAATATGGATACCACTTGGACTGTATGGTTCAAATATATATGCATAATCAAATGAAGGCGTCCAATTTGCCACCTTAGTTTGTACGGATATTCCTATTGCCGGTTTTGCAGGCAGGTCTGCATTCATTGCAATTTGGTCAATGCCGCCTCGGATATGCACGCCATCATACACCTCAATTTCTGAACCAGCACGAACATAAAGCGAAGAGCCAATAGATTCAAATTCACCTGACAATATAATTGGATAATCTTTGGGCATCCAACTTAATCCAACGCGTTTTCGCAATGGAAAATAATCTGAAGAAGCATTACCGAGTTGTCCATAAAGCGTAGATGTATCCCATTTATACTTCGCGGTAATATCCTGCACGACTACTCCGAGCGTAAGTTGTTGTGAGAGCAAATAGATTGCGCCAATATCTATTGCGGCGGTTGTGCTCTTTATTCCTGCAAAAAGAGAGTAATAAAGAATCTTCGCAGTCACTCCAAAAGCAAAGTTGGAAGTTGGCTTTAATCCAAAGGAGAATAAAAAACTATTTTCTGATGTACTATAGGTTTCCGTATGAATACCGTCATAGTCGCGACCATCAATATTTCCAACTCCTGCATTAATGATGGACAAGGAAAATCCAGCATTCGGTTTTAAACTTTTTGTGTAACTTAAAAAGTTGAGTTTTCTATCGAGAGAGAGAACTCCGTACGTTGCAGCAACAGTTGGCTCGGATTCAAATGGAACGATTGCTGGATTGTAATAAGATTGCACATCGCCGGTAATGACCGCAGTCATCGCATTTCCCATTGCCATTCCGCGTGCGCCAAATCCCATACGCATCGGCGCGCCGGCAAGTCCGCCGATGGAAGAGCTGCTCTGCAGTTGGCTTAAAACAACTATTGACATACTAAAAGACAAGAGAATGATTGCAATGAGAGTACGAGAAAATGTTTTCATCGCAACACCAAAATCTTTCCCCACATAGGCGACTGATCGCCAATTTCCACTCGATAAAAATAAACACCATTTGTCACTATAGAGCGATTGTCATTTTTGCCGTCCCAGATTTCATCATATTCTTTTCCGCTCATTCGCGATGCTTTCTGAATGAGCGTACGGACAGGAAGCATTCCAAAATCAAAGATACGAATTGAAACCTCTTGCGTCACAGAATGATCGGTGCTTACACTGTAGTGGAGACGCACTGGTTCATTACTGGGAGAAAAAGGATTAGGAAACGCATAAGTAATATTTTTAGTCCCGACTTGTTCGGCAGTGCGGAAAATATGCCACTCAGAACCAAATTGATGAGTATGTGAATCTAAGGTATACGCAATTCCTTCTGATCCCCCATACCAGACGGTATCTCCCTTTACACCAACACCATAGCATTCAGATAAAACGAAGCGTTGAAGATTCGTTGGATCATAAATAGTACCGTTTCTTATCCAACTTTCTCCGAAGTCGGAAGATCGGAAGAGTCCATTATCGGTTGCAACATAGATTATCGAATCCTTGAAAACGAAATTATTTGCCCGCTCGCCAAGTAAGGTGGTCTTCCAAGTTTCACCGGCATCTTCAGAAAAACTAACACCTTTTGTCTCATCAGGATCGACAGCATTCAATGTTGATGCCCATATAATTTTTTTATTATGCCAGAGCTGTTCTGAAATTGCTATTATCCAATTGCCTGAAATGGAATGGATCTGATTTTGATGAGAAAACTTTCGCCAACTTATTCCACCATCAGTGGATTTGTTAATGCCACCTGCCGTTCCTGCCCATATCGTAGAATCATCGCTTGCATAGACAGAAAAAAGAAGATGATTATTGTTTGCACTCAGTCCTAATCGTCCTGCTGAATTTGACAGATCAAAAGCATAATTCAGAGAATCTGTCGGCTTAATAGAATCAAGACTATCAGGCGGAAGGATGACTCTATTCCATGAATTACCAAGATCAGTTGATTTGCGAAGCATACCTGCCCAACTTGCAATCCATACGGTATTATTCGTTAAAGCAATATCAAAAGTCACATTCTCTGGTGTAACAGTAACATCCAATGTACGTATTTTGTTATTGCCGTACATCAAAGTATCTACTGTTTTACCCTTCTCTTCTGTTGGCTGAGGAATAAATAACCAAGTTAAACCCCGGTCAGTAGAATAATGTAATCCACCGCCTGTTTGAATTGATTCGTTGTCCAGCTTTGTAAAATAATATGCTGCAACCCAAATAGTGTTGTCTTTTATAGCAATAGCTGAGATGCCTTTATTATCGAACGTGCCAGTATTTGCAAAATGTGTCCAGCTTTTTCCACCGTTAGCTGTCAAACTCAATCCGCTTACAGTTCCAAACCAAACAGAATCTTGTCGAACGAGTACATCATTAATGGAATTCGTTAGCGGTAACGAACTGACCCATCCTGTATTAAATTTGTATGCTTTTGGTAATTGTGCAAAAGTATTTACACAACAAGAACAAATTCCCCAAAATATTAGAAGCGTTTTTCTCATTCAATAGCCGCAGTCTTTATGACGACAATAGTATGCGTTAAAACATTACTTGAATCATTTGATCGATCGACTGCGCGAAAACGAAATAGATATGAACCAAGAGCTGGAGGAGGAGCAGTAAGACTTACTGTCTCCTCATATGTACTATCATTTAACGCGTGTAAGGGTAGTATTTTACCGCTTGGTGTAAATCGAGAAACGGACATAATATCGTTTTGCCCATCAGGATCAATAACCTTTACGCTAATCTCAAATTCAGTCATTATCGCAAGGTCAACTGTATCGGGGGCAATAAGGTCAGAAATGATGGGTGGACGGTTTGATCGAACAACTTGCAGTGGAAGGATTATAGTGTTGCTCTTATAACCACCCGTGCTTTCGCTCCATAGATTTATTGAAAATGTTCCGACAACAACTCTTTGGATCTGAAATTCAATATATCCAGAATAAACACTATCATTTGCTTTCGCATCTGGAGATACTCCATCGTCATGCAGCACACCTTCTGCCAATGAAGACGAGAAATTAAAGCCGTTTACAGAGAATCCAACAATAGAGATTTCCTTTTCGTCACCGAAAGAAATAGCCCTTACTTTTGCAATTCCTCTGATTGTTAATGTATCATTAGGGTTGTGTAATGATTGTCCAGCAGTGTAGATCGTATCGGTATTGACAACAAAGACAGAAAAGCTAGCGTCGTTTATTATTGGGGCATTACCGGTAGAATCTACAATAGAAGTATATTTCTTCTCACATCCAGAAATTGAGAGAAGACTAAGGATAATTATGAATAAGAAAAAATTATTTCTGAGAAGAAGCTGGCGCACAGATTGCTTTCGTACTGTTTTTTGTTAATAACTAAAAAAATAGCAATCGTCTATCGGTCAGCCCTTTTTAATGAAGTTGTTTTTTAGACTGTCCTAAGCTATAAAAGATTTTTGAAACAATCAACAGTATTAAATAAAAAAGATTTGGGTCTTATTTGCAATCAAAATACAACGTTCTGCTAAATCATTTCCTGTTAAAAAACTTGACAATCCATCAATCGACGAAAATAGATTCAAATATCTATTATCCGAGTGTAAATGGATTCAGCGAAAAGGAAAGGAAAAAGATAGCTATGCAAAGCCAACCAATTATCATTCGCCGTCTATCAAGGGGTGTCTCATCAGCGACAGGTGGATGAAATAATTTTACGACATAGAGAGCTATCATTGCCCATAAGAACCATGCAGACCAGCTATATTGAGCGAAAGGAACAATCTGTCCTACGTCATGCTTATAAACAAATCCCAACAGTGTTCTTAGCAGGACATCAGAAAGTGAAGGCGCGCTGAGAGCGAGAAGAGCATAGAAAGATGTTTGAGCAATCCGCAGATGAAATTTGCCAAACATCGCGTAAATTAAATGCCCGCCATCAAACTGCCCCATCGGAATGAGATTGAGTGCCGTGACAAACAATCCAAACCAGCCAGCGCAAAGAAATGGATAATGGTAAATCTCGCTCATTGGCGGAACAAATTGTATTGAAGGATGAGTTAATAAGTTTTGCAATCCCGAAAATAGAAGTGTATTTCCAAAGGCAAGCGGTACGCCCTGGGCGGCTACGGATGCGTTCAAAGCAAAATCATAATCAGGATGAATGGTGAGAATAAAATCAGGGGATGGAAGATGAAGAAATCCATAAGTCAGCACTAAAAGAGAAGCGAAAAATCCGGCAATTGGGCCTGCAACTCCAATATCGAACATTGCTTTTTTTGATGGGACAATTGACTTCGTGCGGATAACTGCTCCGAATGTACCGAAATTCAAAAAAAGTTGAAGGAGAACTGGAATAGGTGGAAATGGAAGAAAGTACGGCAATGTAGCATCCACATGGTGATAACGAGAGGCAAAATAATGTCCAAATTCATGGCAGGCAAGAATAAACAGGATGGATGCAGAATACGGAATGCCAAGATGAAAGTTGCTGAGTTCAAATGGATCCCTATTGAGCCACAAAACTCCTGCAATGGTTGTTGTAAAGAAAGTCAATAAAAATAAACCTAAGTGCAATAATAACCTGAGTACTAAGGTCAAATTCCAGCTTCTCGTTTTTGACTTATTTACTGGTGGATCTTGATTGAATTCCATTGTCCGCTTATTAGTAATGTTTTCTTAAAATACCGAAAATTTCTTTCACTTTAAAATCATAATCACAATTATGATTCTCGTTTGAACCATATAGGATTCGTCATGCAAAAATGTGGTTGACCGTCACATGAATCCATAGACGAAGTCCACACTTCTGCACGTATGTAACTTTCATATTCAGTTTCAAATGAAAATTTTCGATCTATGTCAAAACTTTTAAGATATTTTTCTGAAATTAAATCTTCTTCCTTTTGACCAATGTTGCCTTTAAAGACTTTAAGTAAGTCGATTGAACCATATTCAGTTGAAGAACGTACTTCAAGCAGAACCGTGTGTCTCATTCCAAGATAATTACGTCCAATGGAACTCATTTCGTGCATAGAAGAAACCACACGTAGATTAACAACAGGTCCATCTGTTATAATTGACATACCTGAACGAATTGAATCTAAAACATTGTCTTCGGAAAGCGAATCAAGGAATACACCAGTTCTCATTTTGCCGAATATTTGATAATCCATTTCATAAATCTTCAAGAACGGAATACCAATCTGCCTAAATCGATTGAAGTTACCATGTGCATCATTTCCGGCTAAGGCGAAAAGTCGTTTGCCTTGCAGAAGTTCTTTGATCCAATAACGATATCCTTCCATAAATCCATTTGATAATTGTCCATTTGCAAATTGAATTCCTGACAATTTCGGAATTGCAATGTCTCGTTCATGCCACTTGCCACGATGTAAAAGCATTCGTTGGAGGTATGAAACCGGCTCAAGCGGATGAGCAGCATAAGCAAGAGTAGATAATTCTTTCTCTTCGAGAACTTCACTGATTGCATATTCACTTCGAGTTTTGAGCCACTGTTCAGCTCCATCTCCCTTGCCGGAAAAGAACTTTCTATTGCCAAGAAGAAGAAGATGCACATTCTGATCGGCAGAATTGCGACACGTTACCTCTTCTCCTCTAATAACCATAAAATCTGAAAGGATCGAATTTAGATCATCGACTTCTTGTCGTAACTGCTGCCATTTCGGTACATTTGGATCATTTAATAAATAATTATCAACATTGTCATCCAAATCGTAAGAATGATCCGTCACACAAAAGAACGACAATCCAAATGATCGACATAATTGGACCGATGCTCCTAAAGGCGAGCCAAACTCCACTTGGTCATCTGTATAGCTAGAATGTGAATGGCACTCTCCAAAGTACAAATGTTCGAACCTCGGAAGAGTAGTTGACGATATAAATACTTTCAACGGCCGATGTGACGATGTTCTATGATTATCATTATGGTAAAATCGCTTTCGACCATTATAGTTAAGTTCAAATACGACATCACATTCAATACTTCCAGCTAAAATCGTAGTTGGAATATCAAAAACTCGCCACCATAATTTTTGATTTATATCTATGGATGAATTCAAGAGCTTCTTTTCAAAAACAATCGATCCTTCGGATCGAATTGTAAGATTGATGCCATTCAATTTTGTAGGGAAGAGGTGAGCATCTTTCACAAGAATGAGGATAGGTAACGGAGAATTTGGTTCAAGTCTGTGCGGAGCATCAGCAATTATTTCCGGTTCATGCTTACGAAGAAAACTTAAAAAATATCGAAAGCGATAATGTGTTTCAGCGTAAAGAAAAATAGGAACCAATTGCAAGATGAAGGACGGAAGCTGAGTCAATACTCGCGTCCTTTCCATTTCACTTTTCCACCGAAGAAAACTAAAAAGGGAAGAAGAGAAACGTAGATTATGAAATAAATTTCAAACCAATAGAACCACCGCAGATCTTCTTTTCGATCAAGTCGGCGAAGAATCTGATATAAGAATACGTAATCAGCTATGAATTTAATCATTAAAGCGGCAGCAGCTTGAAATACTCCACCCCAGAAGAGCATAACAAACGGAGAAAGGTGCATCAAAAAACCGATGAGCATAATTGCAAGACCCGTCGGCTTCATATCAAGTCCACCTTTGCCCCACCTATGCTTTTGGCTAATAAGCGATTGGAAATTTGGACATGGTTTGCTTTCGACAAGATGCTTTAAATCGATAGGATACAAATATTTCCATTTGTTGGAACCAACTATTGCTTGAACAACTGTATAATCTTCTGTTACGCTGAATTTTAATTTTCGATATCCGCCAACCTGGTCATAGGCTGACCTTCTAAATGAAAGATTATTCCCTATGCTTCCAAGCGGATTGCCTAATCCAACTGTCGCAGCGGCCATGCCAAGTATGAATGTCCAATCTAATGATTGCATTCCTTCAAACGGTGTCGTGGCTTTTTGAAGTGTGAATCCGCCTATGAGCCCAACTTCAGGATCATATCGATTTGCTGTCTGCTCCACCCATGTTTTTGGAACTGTACAATCCGCGTCAGTGATAAGAATTATCTCTCCTCCTGATGCTTCGATGCCTTGAGCGAGGGCATTTGCCTTACCACGAATAATTGTATCATCTTTAACTTGAATCGATTTGATATTCGGATACCGTTTAATAAAATCGTTGCATATTGTTTCAGTACCATCAGTTGATCCATCATTGATGATAATGATTTCATATAAGGAATTAGGATATATTTGATTTGCAACGGACTCAAGACAATCATAAAGATTATCTTCTTCGTTACGTGCAGCTATTATAACGGAGACAGAGAGCTTCGCCGAACTTTGCAATTGATCTCGATTACGTTTCAAGCCAATTAAAAATACAACTGCTTGACATACATATAAAATCGTTACAATAAAAAGAAAAGTTTGGAATGTCATATTGGTAACGTCTTGAAATTAAATCCTTTATTAATCAAAATATCGAGGAGAATCGGAAGATAAGTCTGGATATTCAAGGAAATTTTATTGTTTTCATGAAAGAGAAGAATAGAGCCATTTGTTGTATTTGGTATGACTCGGTGTGAAATTTCAGCAACAGAATTTAACTTGTAGTCTTTGCTGTCAACATTCCAAAGGGTACAAGTCAATCCTAGTTCACGGAGCACGTTCAAAATAGTACAATTGAAATAACCATAGGGTGGTCGAAAATATTGAGAGTGCGGGCCAATAATTTTTTCCAGTAGTTCCATGGTTTCTAAAATTTCATTTTGTATAAATGCCTTATTCTTGAAAATGAGCTTGTCGTGAGTAAAAGAATGATTACCTATTTGATGTCCTTCAGTGTGAATTTGGTGAACGAGGTCAGGAAATTTCTGCGCATTCTGCCCAAGAAGGAAAAAAGTCGCTCGAATATTGTGTCTTTTTAATTCTTGAAGAATAAGAGGGGTCGCAATAGGATGAGGCCCATCATCAAAAGTGAGATGTACGCTTTCATCCGTTATGTTAAAAAGAATCGATGGAAAAAGCCTTTTTAATATCTGAATGTCCCAACTCATCGTCTAATTGTTCGCCCTTTCCATTGCATCGAACTTATCTGTCCTATTGCTGCTGCAATCACAATATACGGAACGTGTAAAAGCTCTGCAATCAGAAAATGGAAAACTGAAATGCGTTGGAGAAATAAACGTGCACCTGAACGAAGTGCGAAGTAATCAACAAATGCCTTGCCTCCAAATGCAAGAATGACTGGCAGTATGAGCTGAGGCTCTAAAGGAATTAATAATGTCGTTAAAGTAAGACTTAGAAAAAAAATATATAAAGAGACGAGTGTAAAAAGAATTGATTTATCTTCGTAATGGCCGCGTTTGTTTGCCCAGCGAATGCGCTGCTTAAGAAACGAGGTTATTGTGTCTGATGATCGCGTACTAATCACGGCATCCGATTCGGGTGCAAATACTATTCTGCCAATATTTCTCTGAACCATTCTATTCATCAGCGACTCGTCATCATTAGAGCTCCCATTTGCACCGAAGCCACCCACAGAAATAAATGCGTTTTTCCGATAAGCAAGATTTGCTCCGTTGCAAATTATAGGTCTTCCTGATCCTATTAATCCAGCTGCCGTTGTGATAAGTCCAAGAAATTCCAGTCGTTCAAGTTGAGAGAGGAAATTTTTAGAAGATTGTTCTGCAACAGGTCCGGCTACAAATGCAATGTTTTCTTCAAGATGATTGACCATGATTTCAATCCATCTCGGCGGCGCAATGCAATCGGCATCTGTCGTAAGGATGATTTCTCCTGTGGCGTGTGAAATACCTTCTGCAATTGCCAATGGCTTGCGGCTGGTGCCTCGTTCTGCTCCCACAGGCAACGAAAGAAGGTGGATGCTTGTGCATCGTTCCGAAAAAGATCTTACGATAGGTGCTGTTTTATCTGTGGAGCCATCATCTACAATGATGATTTCATATTTATTTACTGGATAAGTCTGTTGAACAAGCGATTGAAGACATTGGCTAATAGATTTTTCCTCGTTTCGTGCTGCTACGATAACAGTAACGATAGGTTGGATACTTGCCGCGGGGGCAGTTTGAAGCGAAAGTAATCCAATACAAATACGCATGATAAAATAAACGTAGTAAATCGTAAAAATCGTAAGCAGTCCAAGTGCTATAATTTCAATCATTGGATAGTTGTCTTATTTTTCCAGAATTGCATAAGTTTAAAAGTTGAAATTTGTTGATGTCTTATAAAGTAAGTTCCTATAATACTAGGAATGAATATATTGATGAAGAAAAGTATCAACGATGCATTCAGAGCTGCGGCTTGGGAAATGCCATATATCGAAAAGAAATAAATCGATCCTGCCTCTCGAACACCGAGATCACCTATCGAAATCGGAAGCAATGATTTTACAAACATCATCGCACTTGTTCCAATGAAAGCATGTATAAGACTGATTTTGGAGAATGCATTAATGAGGCAAAACATTTGCAGGATTAGAACGAAATGAAAAACAAGCGTGTACAGTACGGTAGTGAACAATTGCTGGGGTTTGAGAAGACTAAACCCATCAAGAACTCTCGTCAGCCAGGATTTCTTGAAAATAGAAGCATTAAGACGATGACCGATTATCGCAATCATTCTCAAGCGCATGAGAAAAATACCAGAAAGGAATACTATGATTATCGTTACTAATGCAATAAAAAAAGTATTGTTGGATGTTAAACATGAGAGGCTCACAATACCCGCACAGCTTGTAACAATGAATATCTGCGCTTTATCTAGAAGTGTCAATCCAACCAAATGAGATCGTTTTGCATCGGTGATATGCAATGCTCTGCCCGCGAATTCACCTATTTCACCTGGCGTGAATGAACCGAGGGAAATTCCAAGCATAACCGAGCCAAATGCTTCTGAATAAGTTGGCATATCTTTGACTGAACGAAGCATAGTGTGCCATTTGAAAGTGCGTATACTTATGTTGACAAACAAAAGTAAAGCCGTAATAAAAATAAAACTACTATCAGCAGACTTGTAAGCAACAAGTACATTCTGCCATTGCACCAAGGAAAAAACAAAGTACAGAACCACTACGCTCACAATAACGCGAATTGCAATAGAGACGAGTTTCTTCCAAATTTCTCCAGATTCGTTTGCATCTGTTGTGTTTAACTTTGTTTCCATGCAAACTTTCTGAAAAAGCCAAGCGGGCCGATAAGTGAATTGTAAAGAACGTATAATGCTTCCATCAGAAAAAATGAACGGCGGAAATTATGCGCATCAAATGTATGATGAGAATATTTGAACAAAAGAACGTCGCTTAATACTTTTGAACAACATGCTGCGATTAGCACGGGCAGAGATACGATACTCATCATGAACAGAATAGGAGAGATCAAGAGCAATAAATTTGATGAATGATACGAGAAAAAAAACAGCATCATCGGTAAAGTAAAGAATTTAGCGGCTGAGAAATGCCGTTTACGCTGCTCTACAAACGACCAAAAGTTAATTGGTGGGACAGTCGGAACAAAGCTCCCCTGTGTTTTTACATAATGAATCTTCCAGTCTGTCTGCCTGCGCACAAGCTGTAAAAACAGATCATCATCACCGCTAATAGACATTTTAATTTTCTCGAATCCATTCACTTCATCATAGACTTTTCGTCTGTACGCAAGATTCCGTCCTGTGCAGAGCCATCCGATGTTCCAACCAATCGAGCCAGCCGCCCAAATTGCAGCACGAAATTCTTCGTAACCGATGAATTTGAAGAATAACGAAGTGAAGAATCCAGACGTAGTTGTCTGAGTATTGGGAATTTGATACGGTGAATAGCCAGCCACAAGCCCCACATCCGATTGAAAGGATTTGACCAATTCTTCAATCCACTCAGAAGCAGGAAAGCAATCTGCATCCGTAAAGCAGATAATTTCACCTTTGCTTACTTCGATACCGGCCTGGAGAGCATTTTTTTTTGAGGGCATATCACCTTGAGGACTTGTGATATCGATGCGCGTGATATTGGAATATTCTTTCTGGAAATCGGCAACCAATAGAGCGGTTTTATCTGTGGAACGATCATTTATAATAATAATTTCGCAGCGCGAGTACGTTTGATGAGTCAGGCACTGAAGAAGCTGACAAATATTCTTTTCTTCATTACGAGCCGCCACGATGATAGAGACAAAAGGTTGTTCATTGCTTATTGAGTCGTCCAATCGCTTTAAACCTATTATCAAACCAAAATGGACGAGCAGATAGAAAGCAGTCGCAAGGAAGAGAACAAAATTAATAATAATTGAAATTTCCATCACATGAGTATAATCGGAAATAATGGCTTCTGATGCAACGTCCAAGGCACGCTTAATAAACCGCTATAAATTATATTAGTGCAATTGGAAATCGTAAATCTTCCACATATATTGGGACAAATTATTCCACCATCGTGAAGAAAAATAAATGAAACCACTTGTCATTGGATTAGCAGGCGGCACCGGTTCTGGAAAGACTTCGGTTGCAAATAAAATTTTGGATCGTTTCGATAAAAATCATATCGTGGTTCTTCAACACGATTCGTACTATAAAGATCTTGAAAAATTTGGAGGGCTTACTCCGAATAAAATCAATTTCGATCACCCGGACTCCCTTGAAACGGATATCTTAATCCAACACATCGGGCAGCTCTGCGAAGGGAAGACTATTTATCAACCAATTTATGATTTTGCTACAAACCGCCGAATGGTTGAGACTCAGCAAATTGCACCTAAAGACATCATCATCATAGATGGTATTTTGATTTTTGTTGAAAAACGATTGCGCGAGCTGATGGATATAAAAATATTTATCGATACCGATGCTGATGAACGCTTGATTCGAAGAATACGCCGTGATATTCTTGAGCGCGGGCGTTCTGTGGAAACGGTGATGAACCAATATCTCAGCACAGTGAAACCGATGCATCTTGAATTTGTTGAACCGAGCAAGCACTGGGCAGATATTATCATTCCTCGCGGCGCAGATAATCTTGTTGCAGTTGATATGGTAGTGACAAAAATAAAATCGATGATTGCAGCGAAAGCGACGGCTGCCAAAATATAATAAACGTATTTAAAGCATTCTATTCCTCAAACGATGATAGACATACTCGTTTAGCGTCATTTTTGCATTTCTTGACTCTCCGCCAAAATTCCAATATCTTCATTAAAGAAATTTATTTTCATCAAAAACCACCATTCGTTGTTCATCGGGGTTCTGTGAATCAACAACAAAAGCTTAAAACCATAAGGCGATCAGTTTCGCCTTCTTTCATACACAAAGTTGAATCGACTTACAAAAAGTCTATTCTTCCGAACGGTGTTCGCATTGTTACGGAAGAAATTCCACACGTACGTTCGCTGTCGCTTGGTTTTTGGATCGAAACAGGTTCAAGAAACGAGTTCCCTGCAAACAACGGGATATCTCACTTCATCGAACACATGGTATTTAAAGGAACGAAGAAGCGAAACGCTAAGGAAATTGCTCAAAGCATCGAATCAGTTGGCGGCTACCTGAACGCATTCACCAGCAAAGAACACACGTGTTACTATGCACGCGTTCTCGATGAACATCTTGAATTAGCGACAGATGTGTTGAGCGATATGGTGTTTCAGCCGACATTTCCAGGAAAAGAATTAGAGAAGGAAAGGAATGTTATTCTTGAAGAGTTGAAGCAAGCAGAAGACGATCCGGATGATATTATCCAAGATTATTTTGAGAAAGCCATTTTCAATACCAATCCGCTTGGAATGCCGGTCATAGGCACTGCGAAATCGATCTCTTCATTTACACGCAAGGATCTTGTTCAATATAGAACGGAACAGTACACCTCTGCCAATCTCGTTGTTGCCGCAGCCGGCAACCTTAAACATGAAGATGTTGTGGAATTAATCGAACGCTACATCCAAAAGAGTGCAAATAGCACAAGTAAAAAAGTAGACCACATTCAATCTGTCTTTGAAGAGCCGAGTTCTGTGTTATGCGAATACTACAAGCCGATTCAGCAAGCGCACATTTGTCTCGGGACAATCGGTTTTCATGTGCGGGATGAAAGACGTTTCACAATGTAGGTGCTTAATACACTGTTAGGTGATGGAATGAGCTCCCGGTTGTTTCAGAACATAAGGGAAAAATACGGATTCGCTTATGCAGTGTACAGTTTCAACAATATGATGCAAGATACAGGCGCTTTCGGTGTGTACATCGGCACCGATAATTCTCACGTTCAGCGATGCATTGACCTTGTATGGAAAGAATTGAAATCATTGCGCACGCAAGGCATCAAAAAACAGGAACTTACACGCACGAAAGCACAGTTAAAAGGAAATATGATGCTGGGTATGGAGAACATACCCAACAGAATGATACGATTAGGAAGCTCTGAGTTGTATTTCGGAGAACTCATTGCACTTGACGCAATAATTAAAAAGATTGGTGCTGTAACGCGAGAAGAGGTGCAAGAGACAGCGGAAGAATTATTTAAGGAAGATCGTTTCGCAATAGTCATCTTCCATCCGAATGGCAAACACGAGACTACGACAAAATAATATTATCACAATTACATAATTTTGTTTTTATGAAAACATCTGATGTACATATTGCAAAAACTGCACTTTCAATTTCTCGAAGAGGACGAGAGCTCCAAGGGTCTCCTATTCGAAAACTTGCAGCACTTGCAGAGGCTCGCAAGAAGCAGGGAATCCATGTCTATCATTTGAATATTGGTCAGCCGGATTTACCGACACCTTTGCCGGTGCTAGAAACGGTACATAATTTTTCACGTCAGACAATTGAATACGCACCATCCAACGGTTTGCCGGAATCACTCACGGCATGGAAAAAATATTTTAATCATTTTGGAATTCTCTTTGATGAAAGTGAACTTATTGTTACAACTGGCGGATCCGAGGCGATTACCTTAGCGATGTGTGCTGTTTGCGACGCAGATGACGAGATCATAGTGTTCGAACCAACGTATGCAAATTACAATGGTTTTGCAGGTATCGCGAATGTGAAACTCAAAGCTATCTCCACATCGATAGAAAATGGCTTCCACCTTCCATCGGAAGAGGTGATAGAATCCTTTGTCACGAATAGGACACGAGCGATCCTGTATTGCAGTCCGTCCAATCCGACTGGAACAATTTATAGTCGGGAAGAAATTCAGCGGCTTGTCAATGTGACGATAAAGCATGGATTATTCGTTCTCTCCGACGAAACATATCGCGAGTTTGCATATGAGAAAAAAGCAATAAGCATTGCAGATTTTCCTCAAGCGCGGGATGGTGCAATTGTGCTCGAAAGCTGCTCAAAAAAATTCAATGTGTGCGGCGTTCGTATCGGTGTGCTTGCGAGTCATAACAAGGAGATTATTTCTACAACATTGAAGTTTTGTCAGGCGCGGCTTTCAGTAGCAACGATTGAACAATTAGCGATGGTCCCGCTTCTTGAAAATCCGGAACCTTATACACAACCGTTCGTTGAAGAATTTAGAAAACGACGTGATGTGGTATGTGAAGAACTAAAATCTATTCCTTGTGTTACGTTTTACAAACCAGAGGGAGCATTCTACATCACTATAGGCCTGCCCGTTCAAGATTCCGAGCATTTCTCCAAATGGCTTATTGAAGAATATGAAGATAATCGCGAAACCATCCTCCTTGCACCAGCACAAGGATTCTATGCAACGCCAGGCAAAGGGAAAAATGAAGTTCGTTTAGCGTTCATGCTGAAGATCGATGATCTTAAGCGATCACTCGTCATACTCAAGAAAGCGCTCGAAGTATATCAGCATAAATTCCAGCAATAAAAAGATCTAAAGATATATAGTGTCATGATAAAGATTACAATTGACGGTAAAGAATTAGAAGTTGATCCGAAACTGACGATCATTCAAGCAGCATCTCAGAACGGAATTGAAATCCCGCATTTCTGTTGGCACCCAAAACTCTCCATATCCGGCAACTGCAGAATGTGCCTCGTAGAAATTGAGAAGATGCCGAAGCTCGTTATTTCCTGTGCAACGCAAGTTGCAGATGGCATGGTGGTTAAGACAAAGAGTGAGAAAGTAGTAAGGGCACGCAATGCAGTCATGGAATTCTTGCTGATCAATCATCCGCTGGATTGTCCGATTTGCGATGAAGCAGGCGAATGCAAGTTGCAAGATTACACCTACAAGTATAGTATTGGTTCCAGTAGATTCAAAGAAGACAAAATCCATAAACCCAAACGAATAGAACTTGGTCCGCATATAATGCTGGATGTTGAACGCTGCATCATGTGTTCTCGATGCGTCAGATTTTCAGAAGAAATTGCTCATCAAAAAGTGCTTACGTTTACTGAACGTGGCACGCATCTCATCCTTACCACTTTCCCCGGCGCGAAATTAGACAATCCTTATTCAATGAATGTAGTTGATATCTGTCCTGTTGGTGCACTGACAAGCCGTGATTTCCGGTTTAAAGCACGCGTATGGGAAATGTCGTCAACAGAAAGTATTTGCATCGGTTGTGCTCGGGGATGTAACACGAATGTGTGGATACGTAACAACGAAATCTTGCGGCTCACTCCACGGGAGAATGAAGAAGTGAATTCTTCTTGGATGTGCGACGAAGGAAGGGTAAATTCCTTCAAATTTGTGTCGAGTGAGAATCGTATTAACGGACCTATGATCCGAAAAGATGGTGTGCATGTGGAAGTCGGCTGGGATGAGGCAATTTCCAAAATTGTTTCAGAACTGCACACGTATCGGAAACATGAAATCGCAGGTATTGGATCGGCATATTGTACCAATGAAGACAACTATATCTTAGCCCGATTTTTCAAAGAAGCTATAGGGAGTAAGAACATTGGTTTTTTACAGCACACAAAACCCGGAGATGACGACGACTTGTTGATCCGTGCGGACAAAACGCCAAATAGTTTTGGTGCATCAATTGTTGGCGTGGCGGGAGAGAATGGAACGAAGGGTATCGATCACATCCTCAAGGGAATTACAAGCGGCGTTATCAAAGTGCTTTATGTGCTTGAAGATAATATTGCAGCTGATCCTCGGATAGCCGAAGTTCTTTCAAATCTTGAAATGTTGATTGTTCATTCGTCAACAAAGAATGAAACGACGAAACGAGCTGATGTTATTCTGTCTGCTTCGACATTTGCGGAAAAACATGGAACATATACAAATTTCAATGGACGCGTTCAACGTGTCCAGCCCGCGGTTGCAATGATAGAACAAGAACGTGCTCCTGATGGAATGGCAATGAGCCGTTGGGATAAATTTGCAGCGCGGAATGATACATGGGGAAAAGGAACTAAACGCGATGCGCGCTCGTCTTGGAGAATAGTTGCAGCAGTCGCCACTGCGATGGGTGTGAAAATGAAGTATGCTACGGCAGAAGAAGTATTCAAGGAAATAGCCGAGCGCGTTCCGGCATTTAAAGGATTGTCGTACTCCAAAATAGGAAGTCACGGAGTCTCCCTGAAAAAAGAAAATCATATTTGATTTATAAGAGAGTTCAATGGATTTTATCTCAATACTGATACTTCTCGCAAAGATTCTCATCATTATGTTTGGAGTTTTGGTTTTAGGAGCCGCTATGGCTGTTCTTGCAGAACGCCGTGTCAGTGCGTTTATTCAAGAGCGGCTCGGTCCTAATCGCGTTGGTCCAGGCGGAATCATTCAACCGTTCGCTGATGTCGTAAAACTTGTTATGAAAGAAGATATTGTTCCATTGCAAGCAAATCGTTTAATTCACGACCTTGCACCGATCATTTCCATTAGTGTCGCTCTCAGTACGTTTGCGATTATTCCATTCGGTAATACAATTGAATTATTCGGACGGCAAATAAAACTCATAATTGCAGATGTTGATATCGGCATTCTATATCTTCTCGCTCTTACGTCTATCGGTGTATATGGCGTCAGTCTTGCGGGTTGGTCATCGAATAATAAATATTCACTGTTGGGCGGATTACGTTCTTCTGCGCAATTGATCAGTTACGAATTATCGATGGGATTGTCGCTCATCGGTGTGTTGATGATTTCCGGCACACTCCGCTTGGATCAAATTGTCCTCCATCAGACGGAGTACTTCTGGGGCGTAATCCCGAAGTGGAATATTTTTCTTCAGCCGTTGGGTTTCATTACATTTCTCATTGCGTCATTCGCCGAGACAAATCGCCTTCCATTTGATTTACCTGAAGCAGAACCGGAATTAGTCGGCGGCTATCACACAGAATATACTGGAATGAAGTTCGGTCTTTTTTTTCTTGCCGAGTACGCTAATGTTATTACATCCAGCGCAGTAACAGTGACGTTGTTTTTAGGAGGCTGGCATCTTCCATATATCGAGCATTTGGGTCTGTCACCGCTGGTAGTAAGTCTTTTGCAAATACTAACTTTTCTTACAAAAGTCATTTTGCTTATTTTATTTTTTATTATCGTGCGCTGGACTATTCCGCGCTTTCGTTACGATCAATTGATGCGTATTGGATGGAAGGTGATGCTGCCTATCGCGATAGCGAATTTCTTAATTACCGGTATCGTAATCTTATTCCTTCTGTAATGGCTGAATAGAACAATGAGTTTATACAGTCAGATAATCAGGAAGAAGGATCTCAGCCTCTGGCAGAAAATGTACATTCCGGAAATCCTTAAAGGACTTCGGATGACGATCAGGCAAATGTTCCGGCCGACATTCACGTCTCAATTTCCGGAGGAACGTTTCAAACCGGATTCTTCATTTCGCGGCAGACCAGTGCTTGTTGCGGAAAACGGAGTTGAACGTTGTGTTGCTTGCGGACTTTGTGCACGCGTATGTCCTTCGCTGGCAATTGAAGTGCAGGCGGCAGAAACAGAACTTGACAAAGAACGGTATCCGATAAAATTTGAAATTAACATGGTGCGATGCATCTTCTGCGGCTTCTGCGAAGAGGTCTGTCCGGAAGAAGCCATTGTGATGAGTAAAGAGTATCTGCTGGTATTTTCAAGCCAAGAAGAAGCTTTGTTTGGCAAAGAGAAACTTCTTAAATCAACAGAGGAGTTGAAAGAGCGTTTGGAGTTTTTGCGGAATCACAGATAAAAGATACCCAGATCTTATTTAGCATTATTTCAATAAAAATAATTTTTTTACAAGGGACTATCTGCCACTATGTTTTCCCAAATCTTTAGCGCCGCGACATTCGGAGTTGATGCTTACCTTGTAGAGGTAGAGACACATCTTGATCTTGGGTCTCCAAAGTTCTTCATGGTCGGCTTACCTGATAATGCGGTAAAAGAAAGTATTCATCGTGTCACAGCCGCGATTAAAAATTCTGATTTTAAATTTCCCAATCGAAAAATGACTGTGAATCTTGCGCCTGCTGATGTGAAAAAGGAGGGATCGTCGTACGATTTACCGGTAGCGCTTGGCATTCTTACTGCATCAGGTCAACTCAAGTCTGAAGTACTGGATAAATTTGTTGTATTAGGTGAATTAGCGCTCGATGGTACATTACGTCCAGTGCACGGCGCTCTGGTAATTGCTTTGGAAGCGAGAACAAAAGGGAAGCGCGGTATTTTGCTGCCTGAAGAAAATGCAAGAGAAGCCGCAATGGTAGAAGGCATAGAAGTCTATCCGATGAGAAATCTGCGCGAGTCGATAGAATTCTTTTCTGGAGAACATCGTTTGCTACAGCCATTTCGCGTGGATATGCATGACGTATTTTCTGAAGACCAACAGTATGCTGTTGATTTTGCTGATGTCAAAGGACAAGAGAGTGTGAAACGTGCGATGGAAGTAGCGGCAGCCGGAGGGCATAACATTTTGCTCATTGGACCGCCTGGTTCCGGAAAGACGATGCTTGCAAAACGTCTGCCGACCATTCTTCCACCTATGACATTTGATGAAGCCTTGGAAACAACAAAGATTCATTCTGTGGCAGGAATCCTGCCGTTAAATTCCGCTCTCGTTTCTATCCGTCCTTTCAGATCGCCGCATCATACAATTTCTGACGCAGCATTAGTAGGCGGCGGCACAATTCCGCGGCCTGGAGAAATCTCGCTTTCGCACCATGGCGTTTTATTCTTAGATGAATTGCCGGAATTTGCACGAAGTGTTCTTGAAGTGATGCGTCAACCATTGGAAGATAGTCATGTTACAATCAGTCGTTCGAAAATGTCGGTTGACTTTCCAGCAAATTTCATGTTAGTATGCGCAATGAATCCATGCCCTTGCGGCAACTATGGAAATTCTACAGCAGAATGTACATGCACTCCTGTTCAGATTCAGAAATATGTCGGCAAGATTTCTGGCCCACTTTTGGATCGTATTGATATTCACGTGGAAGTACCGGCAGTGAATTACAACGAATTAGCATCAAAGCGGACTGGAGAAAAATCGGGTGTAATTCGCCAGCGGGTGATAGCGGCACGTGCTATGCAAGCAGAGAGATTCAACGGACGGAAAGGATTGTTTAGTAATGCAGATATGGATTCAAAAGAAATAAAAGAGTTCTGTCAAATCGACCAGGCTGGAGCGGATCTGCTGAAGATGGCGATGAACCGTCTGGGACTTTCAGCTCGCGCATACGACCGCATTCTTAAAGTATCTCGCACAATTGCTGATCTTAGTGCAAGCGCTGACATTCATCCGGAACATTTAAGCGAAGCGATCCAGTACCGAAGTCTCGATAGAAATTTCTATGCGGTTTGATTGTAAATATCATTAAAATTTCGCAGTAAATACATTATGTTGACCTGACTCTGAAATTGCTGAAATGGATCATGATGGAGGTGCATAATCTGACGGGAAAGACTGAGTCCAACACGTAAGGATCGCTTCTGGAGCTATGTTTTTATTGCTGAACGCACGAGTGATGGTAGAGCCATACGAATGTTGAACATCGTCGATGAATACACTAGAGAATGTTTGGCTATTCGTGTCGACAGAAAGATTGCAGCTAACGATGTGATTGACACGTTAGCCGATGTATTCATAGGCATGGAACGCCGTAGCTCATTCGGTAGGATAATGGATCTGAGTTCCTCGCACAACTCATACGGCACTGGCTTCAAGATTTAGGTGTACAGACAGTGTTCATCGAACCCGGCAATTCATGAGAGACTGGATACATTGAATCCTTTAACGGAAAGTTCAGAGATGAATTACTTAATGGAGAAATCTTTGATACAGTAATCGAAACAAGAGCGATTACAGAACAATGGAGGAAACAATAAAACACCATCAGGCCACACCACAGTGCCTTGGGATATCGTCCACTAGCATCAGAAACATTTTTCCCTTATCAGGTAGCCAATGCTTGATATTAAAAACATACTAACTTATCATTACACATTATTAGGGGGCAGGTCAAGTTACACGGAATAACTACAAAACTTGCTTAGCTTATACATTCGTTCATAGATTCGATGAAAATAATGAAATCAAAGGATTTGCTATAGCTAGAGTGAACTTCGAAAAATTATCCACATTCTTAAAAATTATTTTATATACTATGACTACTATTCTAAATAGCGGATAAACTTCTTTATTGAGTCACTAAAAAACTATAATGTGAAAAAATATCTCACTCATTATATAACTCAAGCAATTGGAGTATTGCTCGTACAGTTGCCAATTACGGCAAGTTGGCTGTCTGGGCAACCTGAGAAAACCGATTATATTTTAAAGTGGATGGTTATTGGAACCATTTCATTATTTATTGAAAGAATTCCATTTGTTCATTTATATAATTATTTAATGACAAAGCAGCATAAATTTTTATACTTCGGTCTTATTGCTTCGGTTATTGTCGTTATTTCGCCCACAATTCATATAATAGTGCCGACCATTATTAAATACTTTATTTGGCATGAAGGATATGAAGTTGTTACATGGGCCAAAATTGTTGAAAGAACTAATTCTACTTTTGAAGCATATTTACTTTTTACAGTTATTTATCTCGTTACATATTTTTGGCTGGAATTTCAAAACCAAAAAGAAAAAGCATTGAAAGCATCTCTTCTGACAAATGAAGCCCAGTTAAAAATGCTGCAGTACCAGATAAATCCGCATTTCCTTTTTAATACTATTACATCCGTATTGTCTTTGATTGACGAAAATAAAAGCAAGGCAAAGAACGTTTTAATGAGTCTGTCGGAATATTTCAGATTTACACTTAATAATAAAAAAGGTGAGACAGTCGAACTTTTCAAGGAATTAGAAGCCGTAAAAAAGTACCTGGAAATTCAAAAAGTACGATTTGAAGAAAAAATGGAAATCGAATACAATATTGATTCAAAAGTTGATAAACTCAAAGTACCTTTTTTTATTCTACATCCTTTAGTTGAAAATGCAGTGAAGTATGGAATAAAAACAAGTTCGTCAACACTTCAGATAAAAATTGAAATTATGCTTGAGGAGAGTAATAATTTGCAGATAAATGTAATAAACTCAGGGAAATTATTACCCGAAGAATCAGAAGCAAAAAACACAATCAGCACTAGCACGGGAATCGAAAACCTTAAAAGGCGGCTGGATATTATTTACGGAGATAATGCATCCTTCTCCCTTGTTGAAGAAAAAGGCAAAGTGCATGCTTCCATTCATATCAAAAATATAGTATGACGAAAAAACTCAAATCAATTGTCATCGATGATGAAAGACTCGTGAGGAAGAATCTGACCGATTTACTGAATGATTATCCAGAAATTGAGGTCGTTGCAGAAGCAGATTCGTGCAAAAGCGGAATTAAGGCAGTAAAAGAATTACAGCCTGATATTCTCTTTCTTGATATACAGCTTGCAGGCGAGACAGGATTTGATCTTTTAGAAAAAGTAGAAACCAATTTTCACTTGGTGTTTGTAACTGCATACGATGAATACGCAATCCGGGCATTTGAAGTCAACGCATGCGACTATCTGTTAAAACCGGTTAATGCAGAAAGACTCAGGGTTACAATAGATAGAATACTAAAACAGACAAAACCCAAAGCATCAAAAAAGAAATATGATTACTCTGATTGTATTTATGTAAAACTTAATAATTATACATCAAGGTTTGTCAGATTGAATGAAATAGCCTCCATTACATCTGCAGGTAACTACTCCGAAGTGATAACTTTAGAAAAAAACAAATTTTTAATACTTAAACCTTTGAAGCGCTGGGAGCAGGAATTACCTACCGATTATTTTTTAAGAATTCATAATTCCTCAATAATTAACGTAGAAGCAATTGAAAGAGTTGAAAGATTAGTGAGTTCAAACTATAAGATCCATCTAAAAAATCATAGCAATCCGCTCGAAATAAGCCGTCGATATTTTAAAAAAATTAAAGACCGCTTAAAGTAACCTCTTCTCATCTGGCTGATAATTGCCACTTATCATTTTATTTAACCACTTATCATAATAGAGTTTCAGGACAAGCGACTCCTAATTACATTTGTATTTATTTATTCAAGCAAACAATTTGTCCTATGATCAAGGAGAAATAATGTCAAACGAAGTGAAAACTAATCATATGGAGAAAAAGCTGCCTTTTCTTATTATCATACTATTCGCTAGCATTCTATCCATACCGTTTTCAGGAAAGTGTCAATCATCTGATCCTGCCGGACCTGTCTATACACTGAAAGATGTGTTTAAGAAGGATTTTTTAATAGGCGCCGCTGTGAGTTACGATCAGATCTCAGGCAAAGACACGAATGTAATTTCTATTATAGAATCACAGTTCAATTCAATCACGCCTGAGAATTGCCTGAAATGGGAAACGGTACATCCAAAACCGAATGTGTACGACTTTGAACAGGCAGATAAGTTTGTTGCATTTGGCGAAAAGAATAAAATGTTCATCGTTGGACATATTCTTATCGATATTGTCCAAGTTCCTGGCTGGGTATTTCAGGATTCTGCTGGGAATAAAGTCGATCGCGAAACTCTGATGAAACGAATTAGAGAACATATTTTCACCGTAGTCGGTCGATATAAAGGGCGCATAAACGCCTGGCAAGTTATCAATGAACCCATTGGAAGGGATGGCCGATTGCGAAAAACCAAATGGCTTGAAATCATCGGAGAAGATTACATACAAAAGGCGTTTGAGTATGCCCACCAGGCTGACCCGAATGTCGAGTTGTACTACAACGGACACGATATGCTGACGAAAGAAGCAACAGACAGAATTGTTCGCCTGGTCGGCGACATCAAAAAACAGGAAGGGCGAATCGACGGCATCGGAGTGCAGGCACACTGGTCGCTTGATTATCCATCACTTAATGAGGTAGAAGATGGTATTGTTAATCTTACCAAGTCCAGCGTTAAGGTGATGTTTACAGAAATGGATATTACAGTCTTGCCTAAAAAAAACAGTGGTGAAGAGCTTAATCCTTATCCCTATGCGCTGCCCGCTGAGATGCAGGAAAAACTTGCTAAACGTTACGGGGAATTATTCTCAATTTTTTGTAAGCATACTGATAAAATCAACCGGGTAAGTTTCTGGGGCGTACACGATGGGCAATCATGGCTAAACAATTGGCCGATTAAGGGACGGACTGATTATCCTTTGCTGTTTGACCGCGAACTGAAGCCCAAGCCAGCATTTTTTGCTGTAGTTAAAACTACTGGGGAAAAATAATGGATGATTTCACTGACTTCTTAATTAATTATTGCAATTATAATGGGAAACTTAAATGGTAACTAAGGATTATTTAATACATGAATATGAAAAGAAATGATTTTCTAAGAAATATATGCAGCTACGGGTTCTGTTCGTGTGTTGGGTTATCCATGCTTCCCAATGAAAAATTAAAGGCTCAGGATGGTGGTTTTTCTAAATCAAAAGATTGCGAATGGAAAAAGAATTTTACACAGAAAAGATTTAATTGGCTGCTGCAAATAATGGAAATAGAATTAAACGAGGAAGCATATAAAAAGATAATACGGTAGCTTGGCATTAGATGCGCTCAATCAATCGAGTATATTGCTCTTGAAAATAAGGGGAATCCCAAAGGCTATTTTAAAAAGGTAAACACCATTTGGGGTGAAGTCTTGGACTATGATAGGGAAAAGTAAATTGTTTGCCTCAACACGAATTTAAAAGAATGCCCATGCCCGAATGTAAATATGGATATTACGCCCAAGTCATACTGCGATTGTTCATTGGGATGGCAAAAGTTTATGTGCAAGATTGTTTTTAATAAACCTGTTGAAGTAAGGCATATTGAGACTATTCTAAGGGGTGGTAAAACCTGCAGGTTTGAGATTAAAATAAGTGCTTAAATTAATGACTAAAAATTCAAAATTATAAAATAAAAAACCGAAGGTATAATGGAACGCGCAAATTTCTGGAGAGTTCACGATGACCAATCGTTGTTAAACTATTGGCCCGTCTAGGTGTGTACAAATTATCCTTTGTTGTTTGGCCGTAATTTAAAACCTAAACTGGCTTTCTATGAAGTTGTAAAAGCTGCTTGGGTTAAATAGTGAGAGATTATTTATTTTAAAATATTCAAGGAGATTTAATCTTGAAAAATATCTTAATCTTTGCCGCACTCTTTGTTGTTTCTGTAAGTTGCGTTTTTAATCAGGTCAGGCCTTTTCCTCAAAATGTGAATTATTCGAATGGGTATAAAACCTCCGTAATTTCCGCAACTGTTATACAAAATGCATATAGTAGATGGAAAAATTTATTTCTCAAGTCCTCTAATGGAATGTACCGAGTTGCGGGCGATGATACGACGATCACCATTTCAGAAGGAATGGGGTTTGGAATGTTGTTGACTGCATATTTTGGGGAGAAAGTATATTTTGACGGGTTGCTTCAATTCTATAAAAGTAAAAGGACACCAGAAGCCTATAATTTAATGGCATGGAAAGTAACTAGCGATGGTATTCTTGATCCGGGGAGTGCGACTGATGGTGATTTAGATGCGGCATTTGCTTTGATAGCTGCTTATTGTCAGTGGGGAGGAAATTATCTTGATGAAGCAAAAAATATAATCTCAATTCTGAAAGCCCATTATTTCGTCAATTGTGCGAGTGTTAATACAATGAAGCCTGGCGGTCAATTCGGCGGCTGCGGTCTGACAGATATATCATATTATAATCCTGCATTGTTTCGCATCTTTGGAAAAGTAACGAACGATCCTTTCTGGGACACTGTTGCAGATGATTCTTATACGATATTACTTAATAGCGCCAATAATAGTACGGGATTAGTCCCGGATTGGCAATCGTATGATGGTATTCCCGGAGGAAATCCAACTTCAGGAAGAGTCGATTATTATCGTTATGACGCCTGCAGGACTCCCTGGAGAATGTCTGTGGATTATCTCTGGAATGGTAATATGGTTGCTCAATATTGGTGTACAAAGATTACGAACTTTGCTAATTCTATAGGTGCAAGTAATATAGTAGATGGATATAATTTAGATGGCACACCGAGAGGACAATATAACAACAGCGCTTTTGTAGGCGGCTTTGCAGTGGGAGCAATGAGCAACAGCCAGTCGATAGTAAATAATTTTGCCCAAAGATTATTATCAATTGAGATTAATAGCAACGATAATCAATATTTCAATCTTTCCCTCCGTTGTTTGTATATGCTTGCACTGACGGGAAATTTTTGGAAACCTGAGATATCTACAGCAGTTGAAGAAACGGAATCTTTTCTGAAAGATTTTCATTTACAACAAAATTATCCTAATCCGTTTAACCCGACTACAATGATCGGTTATCATTTACCCGCTGCAGGCAATGTGAAACTAACTATTTACAACCTGCTCGGTCAAAAAGTAAAAACGCTGGTTGATTCATATCTAAGTGGAGGCGAGCATTCAACAACTTGGAATGGAATGGATGATTTCAATAATCCGGTTGGTTCAGGTATATATTTTTATTCGCTTTCAACAGATGAAATGAATCTTCAAAAGAAAATGATCCTGATTAGGTAATGAGGCATTAACTAACTGAAGAGAATTAAGAATGGAAACTAAATTGAAAAGGATACTTATTTTTATTGCGATTGGAATGTAACAGCTTTATTTATGCACAAAATGCACAGAATACCTTAACACAAATTTAAAAAATGTCGTTAGCCAAATGTAAGTGTGGACATTACTCCAAAATAATACTGCTACTGTTCATTAGTCTGACAAAAGTATATGCTCGAAACTGTATTCAATAAGCCGGTTTAAAGTTAGGCATATTGAGACGATTCTCAGGGGGCAAAATATGCAAATTTAAAATTAAATCATAATTCTTGAAAACAAAGAACAGGTAACATTATGGAAAGAAGAAATTTCATCAGGAGACAGTTGCGCATGTGCCGTCTTGTCCTTGTTGATTAGTCCACAATTATCCGGCAATAGTGGAGAAACGGGATCACCTGCGAAGATGAAAAAGAACATTCCGCAAGAGATGAACCCAGAACAAGTCAAAAGAATTATAAAATTTATTGATTCTTCGCAAAGTGAAACGATAAAAGAAAACATTTTCAGCCGGTTAGGATATGAATGCTTTTATTCCAGGAAACTTGATGAATGGATTGGGAGTTTTTCCGGAAATGTACAAACGTTTTTGGACAGAGTGAACATTGAAAAAAAATCAAAATACTGCGAAACATTGGAATTTGATGAAGAGCGCACGGTTCTCACACTTACTGGTAAAAAAGTAAATGGTTGTGCCTGTGCGTTCGCCGATACTCCGCAGCCGCCGAAATCTCTGTGTAATTACTGCTGCAAGAATTTTCAACAGGAATTATTCGGGAAGCTATTGGGACGGAAGGTTGGAGTAGAAATTAAAGAAGCATTTTTATTTGGCGACGAACGATGCAGTACTTTAATACATATTGTATAATAATTTCTAATACTGGAGACTAACCCCTTAAAAGATACTGATATGAGGTTCTTTTTTTCCATAATGTTTGTTTTGAGGAAGAACTATCGGTTTACATTCATCCCGTTCCCATCTTCCTAATGTCGCTGGATCAACTTTCAATTGCCGAGCTAAATCTTCTTGAGTTGTACCAAGTAAGCGCCGATAAGCTCTGATTCGTTCTCCGAGCGTTTGAGTTGATAACAGTTCTGGTTTATAACCAAGAAACTCAATTATCTTTGGTATCATCCACAACATAGGTTCATTGTGATTCTTTTCCCGGTTAGTTATGGTGGATGTGTTGACGCCAATAACTCTAGCAACTCCGGACTGAAAGAGCCCAAGTTCAATTCTTCGCTTCTTAATATGTTTACCCCAGGTTTGTGGATTTTGTGATATTTTCGTAGGTTTTAAAGTGGTCAGAGTGATCTTGCAGAATGGCAACGCATGAATGCCCTTGCGGGAATTATGGAAATTCAACAGCAGAATGCACATGCAATCTTGGTCAGATTCAAAAATATGTCGGCAAGATCTCCGGCCCGCTTTTGGATCGAATTGATATTCATGTGAAAGTGCCGGCGGTGAAGTACAACGAATTGGCGTCAAAGAGGACTGGAGAGAATTCAAGTGTCATTCGCAAGCGTGTCATAGCTGCTCGTGCTGTGCAAGCAAATAGATTCAACGGACGAAAAGGATTATTTAGTAATGCGGATATGGATTCAAAAGAAATAAAAGAATTTTGTCAAATAGATCAAGTGGGAGCGGAGCTGTTGAAAATAGCGATGAGCCGTCTGGGACTTTCGGTTCGTGCATACGACCGTATTCTCAAAGTGTCTCGCACAATTGCTGAACTTGGTGGAAACCCTGACATTCATCCGGAACATTTAAGCGAAGCAATCCAGTACAGAAGTCTTGATAGAAGTTTCTATGCAATCTAACTAATCATCAACTTATCACAAGGAACACAGTATGAAGAAATCACTTATCACAGCATTGGCTGTTTTTATTGTCGGCGGATTTGCGTTGGCACAACAGAATGGAAAACAAATCACAATTGTCGGCGAAGTCGTTGAATCGCAATGCTACATCACCGGTTTAACTGGACCGGGCAAAGGGCTTTCACACAAAGAGTGTGCACTCAAGTGCGCCAAAGGAGGAATTCCGTTAAGCATTCTTGAAGATAAAACAGGAATACTTTATTTAGCAGGACAGTCCAAAAAAGCGATGGCTGGCGCAAACGAATTATTGATTCCGTTTGTCGCAGAGAAAGTCAAAGTTACCGGACGGTTGTATGAAAAAGGTGGAATGAAAATGCTGCTTATCAGTAAAGTGAACAAGTTAGGCGAAGAGAAGAAGAAGCAGGAAGAAAAGAAATAATAATATTTTCTTAACCGTGTTAAGATTGTGTTTTCTCAGAAAAGGCGGCTATGTGCCGCCGTTGACTTGGATAATGGAATAGAATTTAAATCAATCTGAGATCCTCTTTTCTTCCCCTCAGTGAGGGGAAGTGTCCCGAAAGACAAAGTCTTTCGGGACGATGGAGTCGAGTAAATGGTAATGGATTAACAGTGCAACTTGAAACGGCTCCGAGATTATTTTCGAAGCCGTCAAAGTTAAATCGAAAACAAAAGGCGGCTTAAACCGCCTTTTCTATTTAGTAAAGACGATAGGATTCGTTGTAACTGCTTCGTGGTTTTTGTATATTTGACCACAAGATATTTATGCGCATCGGTACAATCGATATAGAAAGAGCTTTGTTGCTGGCACCAATGGAAGACGTGACAGATCAGGCATTCCGCATTGTCTGCAAACGCCTGGGCGCCGATATTGTCTTTACAGAATTTGTCAATTCGGAAGGGCTTGTCCGCAATTCGTTAAAGACTATAAAAAAAATGGATTTTCGTGAAGAAGAACGGCCGTTTGGAATTCAAATTTATGGCGGTGAAGAATCTTCTATGGAAGGCGCAGCGCGCATTGCCGAAAGCCTTATGCCGGATATCATCGACATCAACTGCGGATGCTGGGTGCGCAATGTTGTTGGATGCGGGGCGGGATCCGGATTATTGCGCGATATTCCAAAAATGGAACGAATCATCTCTGCAATTGTAAAGAGTGTTAAACTGCCGGTAACTGTAAAAACACGTCTCGGATGGGACGCTGAATCAATTAAAATTGTCGATATCGCACAAATGGTTGAACAAACCGGTGCAGCTGCACTCACGATTCATTGCCGGACACGATCTCAAGCACATAAAGGCGAGACGGATTTTTCCTGGATTCCAAAAGTGAAATCGGCCGTCTCAATTCCAGTTATTGCCAATGGTTCTTTAGACACGCCACAAAAAATCGTTCACACATTTCAGGAAACAGGATGCGATGGAGTGATGATCGGGCGCGGCGTTATCGATAATCCATGGCTGTTTCAACAAACTAAATATTTTCTCGCTACAAATGCACTTCTTCCAGAGCCCACAATTGAAGAGCGATTCCGTGTTCTGATTGAGCATCTTATTCTTTCAACAGAATGTAAAGGTGAAAGGAAAGGTGTCATTGAATTCCGAAAGCATTACAGCGGTTATCTCAAAGGATTATACGGTGCATCGAAGGTGCGGCAGGAGATGATGCAGTATATCGATCTGGTTCCAGCAGTGCAGCGTTTATACCAATATAAGGAAGATCTTCTCGCATATGCTGCCGTACGAACAAATTCGGACACTATGGAAGCGGCTTGAATGGAAACAAAGCGTGTGATTGAGATATTGGATGAAATTGGGACTCTTCTTGAATTGACAGGAGAGAACCCTTTCCGTTCACGTGCCTATCATAACGGCGCGCAAGTTATCGGAGGATTAACAGATGACCTTGATGAACTTGTTCAGAAAGGATCGCTGACATCGATCAAAGGAATTGGTCAAGGACTTGCAGACACTATTACGGAACTTATGCAAACTGGGAAAACCAATATGCATGAAGAACTCCGTGCTAAAGTCCCAGCTGGAGTTCTGGAGATGCTTCGCATACAAGGTTTGGGTCCGAAGAAGATAAAAATTCTGTACGAAAAATTAAATATCAAGTCTATTGTTGAATTACGAGAAGCATGCGAGAAGCAGCACCTTCGTTCGGTAGAAGGATTTGGTGCTAAGACCGAAGAAAACATTCTTAAAAATATAACTCTTCTTGAACGCAGCAGCGACAAGCACCTCTATCCTCAAGCGTTTGAATCCGCGGAGAATATGATCGCTATGCTGAAGCAAATAAAAGGTGTAAAGCAATGTAACTATGCAGGCAGTCTCCGGCGGCGGAAAGAAATCATTGGTGATATAGATATTTTGATAAGCGCATCTAATCGGGCACGGACTGATATTATGTCGGTTTTTACGAAACAGAAAGATGTCGAATCAATCATTGGAACTGGCGACACAAAAGCTACTGTGATCCTGAAGAATGGAATACAATGCGACCTTCGGATTGTAGCAGACGCAGAATATCCGTTTGCGCTCAATTATTTCACTGGAAGCAAAGAACATAATGTGGAGATGCGGTCACTTGCACGTAAACACGGTTTGAGTCTCAATGAGTATGGTTTCACACGAATTGAAGAATCCAAATCAACAAAAACAGGGAAACAAGTCCCATCTTGTAATAACGAAGAGGAAATCTACAAGACATTGGGACTTCATTACATTCCACCGGAACTTCGAGAGAATACAGGTGAGATTGAATTCGCAAAAAAACATGTCATTCCAAAGCTTATTGAACTGAGCGACCTCCGTGGTACATTTCATTGTCATACAACTGTGAGCGACGGCCTCAATTCGCTCGAGCAAATGGTTTCAGCTGCGCGAAAAATGGGCTGGCAATACATCGGCTTCGCTGACCATAGCCAGGCTGCAGCGTACGCCGGCGGTATGTCGCCTGATAAAGCCCGTGCGCAAATGAAGCAGATTGACCAATGGAATGAACGCAACGAACGCTTTCATGTCTTCAAAGGCGTCGAATGCGACATCCTATCGGACGGTTCTATGGATTACAATGATAAATTGCTTTCGGAATTCGACTACGTAGTCGCCTCCATCCACAGCAAGTTCAAAATGACTGAAGAAGAAGCGACAAAACGGATTATCAAAGCTCTCAAGAATAAATACGTAACAATCCTGGGGCATCCGACAGGGAGACTGCTGCTCCAGCGCGATGGATATCCTGTGAATATGGCGGAAGTTATAAATGCGGCATCCGATTATGGAAAGACAATTGAAATTAATGCACATCCCATGCGGCTTGATCTGGATTGGCGCTACCTGAAGTATGCAAAAGAAAAAAGTGTTCCTATTTTTATCAATCCGGACGCCCACAGTATTGACGGGCTTCAGGATGTACGATATGGAGTAGGAATTGCTCGTAAGGGCTGGCTTGAGCCAAAAGATGTTGTCAATACCTGGACTGTTCAACAAGTTTCCAATTATCTCAAAAATAAAAGATAGGGAGAAGAACAATGAGCGTCTACGAAGTGCTTTCTCTTGATATTCCGATTCTTGCTTATTCTGTACTTCATCAGCCCCGCAAAATTGTCACTACAAAAGAATATGCGAAGTCATTGACGAAGTTTCGGACTGAATTAAAGGACGAGTCAGAAAAGATTCAATCGATATGGCAGAATTATTTGTCGGATTTGACAGCTAAGACAGTTCAAACAACGAGAGGGAATCTGTCGCAATTCTTATCAACTCCCATCCAATCGGATACGAGCGAGATTCAACATATCATAGGCGATCAACTTGGGCAAACGGCAAAACAACTTTTACCGAAAACTCAGTATGGATTAATGGAAGGATATGACGGCAGATTTCTCATAGAAGCACCGCAAGTAGAGATTCCAAAGGCGAGAGCATTTGGAGGACGATCATTCTTCCAAGACATGGGATTTAAAGTTGGCAGAAACAACTCTGCTGTCTTTGAGTCTCTGTATTTCATACAAGGAGGCTCTAATCTCGACATTTTTGAGTACCTAGTGCGCAATCGCATAGGTATCTATAATTCTTCGCATGGAACAAAGATCGACCAATCAGCAATAAATTCTTGCTCATTGTACAATCTTTTATTTTTGGATGGCAGTTTTGAGAACAATATAGATCGTTTTGAGCTTCAAGTGAGATTCGCTAAAGGGAAAGAATTATACCAGCTATTCCATAATGAATTATTCGAAGCAATGAAGACTTTTCGTTTGGAGATACACGATTTAAACGTCTCTGTTTGGCAAAAAAAACTTGGACTAGGAATAGGTGAGGAATATATTCTTCGCGTCAGAACAAAAGATCGTTCAACGTTGCGTGCGGCAATTACTGTTATTCAAAAACTTGTCAAAGGGAAAGATCTTATTGCCAATTCACTGGGAGCAGGAATCTGGCTGGCGAAGGAAATTGTCTGAGAATCGATGAAAGCAAGAACAAGCATTATCATTACTCGTCTTAAAAAAGAATTTCCACAGGCGAGGACCGCATTGGAATTTTCTAATCCAATACAGCTCCTTATCTCTACCATGTTATCCGCACAATGTACAGATGTTCGTGTTAATATGATTACTCCGGAGCTTTTTGCTAAGTATCGTTCAGTAAATCATTTCGCAGAAGTCGATAGAAGCGAATTAGAGGCAGAAATAAAATCAACAGGCTTTTACCGGATGAAGGCGAAACATATTATCGATGCGAGCAAGATGATTGTAGAAAAATTTGGCAGCCAAGTTCCTAAGACAATGGATGAGTTGATATCTCTTCCCGGTGTGGGGAGGAAGACAGCAAATTGCGTTCTTGGAGGTGCATACGGCATTCAAAGTGGAATTGTGGTCGATACTCATGTCATTCGATTAGCAAATCGACTTGGATTGACCAAGAATGATGCTCCAGACAAAATTGAACAAGACCTGATGAATCTTGTACCAAAAAGAGAATGGTACCGCTTCAGCAACTTATTGATACTGCACGGACGTAAGACTTGTAAAGCCCGCAAACCTCTCTGTGATGTATGTATTCTTGCCGATCTATGTCCATCTGCTCAACTTACTGTGTCACGATTATCCAAGAAGAAACCTGCCAAAGATTAATATTTAATGAAAGGAATATTAATGACTTACACCGATGCACTCAATTTAATGCACGAATACACGCAAAGTGATGCACTTCGGAAACATATGTACGCTGTCGAAGCTGCGATGAGGTCCTATGCAAAAAAATACAGAGAGGATGAAGAGACCTGGGCAATAGTCGGTGTTCTCCATGATTTTGATTATGAAAAGTATCCAACGATACCGGAGCATCCAATGAAAGGATCTGAGATTCTCAAAGAAAAGGGATATTCTGATGACATTCGAAATGCAATACTCGGTCACGCAAGCTTTACAAATGTTCTGCGTGAATCATTGATGGCAAAGGTTCTTTACGCTTGCGATGAGCTCTGCGGTTTCATTACTGCTGTTGCAGTCATCCGACCAAATAAGATTGCGGACCTCGAAGTATCATCCGTGAAGAAGAAACTCAAAGACAAGGCCTTTGCAAAGAATGTAAGTAGGGAAGATATAGAGATGGGTATAAAAGAGTTAGCTATTCCACTTGAGGAACATATTAAGTTCGTTATCGAGGCGATGAAGAAGGATCGGGAGAAATTGGGATTGTAAGGACAACCTTCCGAAGAGAGTGGAGAGAGAAGCACACTTCGCATGCATCATTCTCAGGCTTCCATCACTTCGGAAGGTATGCCTGCCATCAGCCATGAAACGTGGTTGAGTACTTGACCGCATTTCCATCTGCATTCAATGTAATCAACGCCAGGAGCAGCTTATGCACCTGATATTTGGCAAACAACTGCTGAGTCTGACTACTGAACGACAGAGAAAATGTCATTGCCGCATCCAGAGTAAGCGGTTGAATCGGTGAAAGCAGAGGAAGCAAAGAAAATGCCTCAACTGTTCCATCGAGCGGACTGCTCAGTGACACAATGGAAACGAGTTGAACATTCTTTTCTATACTCACATCGATACCAGCATTTGACCCCAAGGATTCAACGATCACTTGAACATTGTTCGCTCCTATGGTAAGGGCTGTCGTTTGGACGTTGAAGCCAACACCTGGTGTAAGGAAGGTCTGGTCGGTAAGTGCATCGGAACCGACAAATCGATAATTCGTTCCGACGATCTTGTTATACGCCGTTTCCCCATTCGTCAATTTTGATTCCCAGAGCGTTTTCAGAGGAGCGATCGAAATTATATTCGCTGCAAGTTTACATGCATAAGCAAATTTACTTCTTCGCTGAACTGAACCCTCGTCGCCAGGAGGAGTATAAGAATTAGGGCGTGCCGAAACAAAATTTGTTCCGTTCTTTTGACGGAAGGTAACATCCCCGACAGATCCGCTGATCCTGCCAAGGACTTGTTTTGATAATGTTGCCATGATAAGTCTCCATTTATTGGTAAAATAATATAGTCACCTTGAGCCTGTCGAAAGGTGACATTTCAATAGGCTTTGATACATTTCGTCTACACGGAATACTCGGCTAACACCTAGTATTCTGCACTCATACATGGAGGAGGACGAATGTGCAACGAGCATGAAAGCAGATGTAATCGAGCATGAAAGGCAAATGGAACGGTAGCAATACGAGGATGAAACGAGAACTGAACGGGAAACGGATATGGAGGAAACGAGAAACAAAACCGAATCGAGACCGAAATTAAATTGAGAGAGGATACGATGAGGAATATCGATCCGACTGTATACGATATAACTAGACAGAAAATGTCATAAATTTTTCCTATGTTTATTGGTGGAAGGACTATGATGTAAGAAAGTATCATCGAAGGAGTTAACCCTTTCTTACAATACTATGACTCGCATAAATTTTGCCCTGAAAAAAGAAATTTATTTTTCGTATACATGGCAAAAAATGTTTTTTCAATAGTATTCCTTATAACCGAGGAAAGAGTTTATACCAGTAAACCGAACAACGTATTCGATACAACTTCGCACGAAATTGACAACGTTCAGGATGCCCATAGCATGAACCATGCATTACCACCTGCCCTGCTGATCAGGGCAATGATTTCTCAATTGTTACGGACGGAGCACCATTCATTACCAAAGGGAAGGACTTTTGGATATTACTGCC
Source organism: Bacteroidota bacterium (assembly GCA_050015675.1). GTDB lineage: Bacteria > Bacteroidota > Ignavibacteria > UBA10030 > UBA10030 > Fen-1298. The sequence goes on from JBEKAY010000008.1 coordinate 87,041, forward strand.
GAAATACGGGAGGCGATAACAGAGTTATTACTACGTGACCGTAGGACGTTTAACCAATTGCTGCATGCTGCACAGAACAATCTAGGAAAGTACGAGCTGCATCATTTGTACTCGCCTCAGGATATTTTCAACATGGTCGTTCTGAAGCTGCTGACAGGGGAGCGGGTATGGGATAAAGTAAAATATCCCGATATAAACAAATACCTCTTTGTAGTTATTGTCAGCCAGGTGCGAAATATTTCCAAGACAGAGAAACCGACTATCCGGCTCAAGTATGAGGACAGTAGTAGTGGGGACGATCCGGGAATGTTCGGAATTGACGACAAGGAATTTATTGAGAATTGCCTATCTAAACTGCGGCATGAAAAAGAATTACAGGCAATCTTCTTAGAGTTTACCAAGGGGGCAAAGAACAGGGATGTAGTAAAGTCCCTAACATTAGACATACGAACAGTTGAGAGTGCAAAGAAGCGTATCCGTCGGAAGCTGCAGCCGCTGTTTGAGGAATACTTAGAGTAAGTCGGAAAAATATCCGGCACGCACCAAGTTCCATTGTCACTCCGGCATGCTCCTTTATGGAATCCAGAGACAATCAGCAAGATGTCTGGCACTTACCGTTGAATGAGCCAAGAGAATTGCCTGACATCTCACCAAATTTAAATGTCAGACACCTTCAAGCCAAATCTAACAAGAGGTGTGTCAGACACTATCTCAGGCCTCCGGCTGAAAGACATCTGACACTTATTTGCGGATTGATACGAGAAGTGTCTTTGATAGATTGGAATGCGTTGAAGAAGTTAATTCAGAATTAACGGGATTATCTTTGCGGAAGTCAAGTAGATAAAATTTTCCCGATGCGTCCCGATTTATCGGGATGCGAGTATTCATTGACAATTGTCGACGACCGAATCCGATCCGGTGCCGATTCATCTATCGAGAGAACATCCACGACGAAGCGATGACGAGCTAATCTCCAGTTATGTGAAACTGCTGCAATGCCTGGGATCAAGCCCGATGATAATCGGCACGCCAGGTTTTGATTGCCTTCTTGATATCCTCGCGAGAGAGGTTCTCCTCAACGGCTTTCTTGGCAAGATTTAAATATTCCTCATCTGACGCGAATCGCAGCGCAACGATTTGTCCTATCTTCAATCTTTGATCAAGTAATTTACCTGTCATCGCAAAATGCCGCAGATTTTCTTCAGCACGTATCGCTCGATCCTGTACCGTTGTTGCGAATGCTCTGCTATACCAGAATTGGATGAGTCCGCAGAATGTAAGAACAGTAATCAGTGACGCACTGTAGATGCGCTGATGGTCGCCGAGGGATAGATACAAATTGACCAAGGAACCAACGAAGGTAATGATAAGCAAGAAGCAGAGAAGCCCGTGATACAGAGGAACATATCGACGGTGGTTTGCATAATTTTGAGTTTCCATTGCAAGTATCCTTTATAAGGTTGAACGAGTGAATTATTCTTAATCCTGGTTAATGGTAAGAAGAAACGAATCTATTTGCAAAATTCAAACAATAAAAGTTTCGGCGTTTGGTAGTACGTCAGGGTTTTTGTTGTGGTTAATACTTTAGTTGCCTACATTGAATCATACCAAAGCTGCTTGCCTGGTATTTCATAAGAAAGTAAATTAAGCAATGAAGCTCACCGAATTCGACTACCCGCTTCCAAGAAAGCTGATAGCAAAGCATCCTGCAAATCCACGCGATCATTCACGTCTTATGGTACTCAATCGCGGCGATGACTCCATTAAAGAACAGAAATTTTATCAAATCATCGATTATTTCTCCAAAGGCGATTGTCTGGTAGTGAATGAGACGAAAGTGTTTCAAGCTCGCTTGTTCGGGAAAAAAGAGAGAACAAAGGCGAATATCGAAGTCCTCCTTCTGCGTAAACTGAATAATAGCGGAGAAAATATCTGGGATGTCATCGTTGATCCTGCTCGTAAGGTGCGCGTCGGCAACAAGATTTTCTTCGATGAAGGTAGGCTTTGGTGTGAAGTGCTCGATAACACGACATCACGCGGTCGCACCGTCCGGTTTAATCATGACACGGACTTATTCAAAATCATCGAACGCATAGGTGTAACACCATTGCCTCCCTATATCAAGCGCGAAGTAACAAGTAAAGACAGGGAGAACTACCAAACGGTCTACGCGAAGACGATTGGCGCTGTTGCCGCACCAGCTGCAGGGCTGCATTTTACAAAAGCGCTTCTTAAGAAGTTAGAAGCGAAAGGAGTGAAGATTGCGCCTGTGCTTCTCCATGTCGGTCTTAGTACGTTTCATCCTATAGAAGTGGAAGACTTACATAAGCATAAATTAGATTCTGAGTATTTCGAGATTTCAAACGAAACGGCGAATATCATCAACAAGACTACTGACACAAAGCATAGCGTCTTCGTTGTCGGTACAAGCACGTGTCGTGCGCTGGAATCCAGTGTTACCGCTGACGGCCATGTGAATCCGGCGAAAGGGTGGACCGATAAGTTTATTTTCCCGCCTTATCATTTTAAGATCACCGACAAGCTGATCACGAATTTCCATCTGCCGGAATCACCGCTTTTGATATTGGCATCAGCGTTCGGCGGACACGAATTTCTTATGCGGGGTTATCAAAAAGCCATTAAGGACGGCTACCGCTTTTATAGCTACGGCGATGCGATGTTGATATTGTAGTTCATTTTAAATTGAAGAAGAAACATATTGCTCGCGCGTGAGGTATTCCCAATAACTACAAATTCCCTATTCTTAGGATAGCGCCTATTTAAAAGAGAATAAAGCATCTTCTGTAGGCAGCATCACGTACTTGGTATACCACCTGAACTGGATATAGTGTGTAATATCACAAAAACATAGACAAAGTTTATATATCATACTATTATGGATAAAATATAGACTAAGACTATCTAAAAATATATTAGCCCGCAACCTTATTTTAAGAGGAAGCAATATGAAAAAATTAGAAGCTGATGTTGCCTGCAAAAAGTGCAAAAAGAAATTCATGGTTGAACTTTCTTATATTCGTTTAAATAAATCAACAAAGTGCCCAAAATGCAATTCAATAATATATTTCAATGCGAACGACCGACATAAAGTTCAGAAATTATTTTCTGATTGTGATAGAGCGGCCAAGGTTTTTAAGAAGCTTCTTAAAATTTAGTCGAAATAGCTTTTGCATTTGCCGAAGAGTCTCGGTCGTCGTTTTACGGCTTGTATTGCGTTAGAATTTAGGTGGAATATCACTGTTGTTTTTATATCTTCATTTTTTTAAACTCCTTTAGTTGCAGGCTAACCATTTTAAAAAGAGCCGGAGGCCTATAACATTTTCGCGAAGCGAAAAACAATTTTATCTTTGAGATAAAGTTCCCCGGATGCGCCCCACGAAGTGGGATGTCTATTAAGGAATTCTTAGTTGATGTATTGGTCTTTCTCATCCCCGGTGTATTTTAATACGTCGGGGTTTTTATTTTTGATTAGACACGCGCTGTGCGCGTGATATTATCAGGCCTTCGGCTGAAAGACATCTGACACATATTTGCGGATTGATACGGAAAGTGTCTGATGTCTAAAGCAGCAAGTTTAAATGTCAGATACGATCAGCAAGATGTCTAACACTTACCGTTGAATGAGCCAAGCAAAGTGCCTGTCATCTCACCAAACTTAAGTGTCAGACACCATCTATCCAAATCTAACAATAGGTGTCAGACACTATCCGCTTTTCTTTTCTTGTGATTCAATGAGGTTTTGCATACATTTTGACGAATGCTGATTGGGGATTGAGTGGCTCACCGATGGCATCCAACCAAAGAGTTATTCAAAATAGACGGCCTTAAATGGAACTTGATTATAAAGACATAGCTAAGAAAATAAACAAGGCCGCAAAAGATGCAGGAAATACCGCTCACCATCCTGAAGCAAAACTACGTGAATTAGTAACTCCACTCTGGCAAGAATTCCTTAAAACACAACAAATAGATTTCAGTTTTATTGCACGAGATGAACTTATTCTTGCTAATGGAACACCAGACACGGTATTCAATAGATTAATTTTAGAATACAAAAAACCCGGCATTATTAAACCGAGCAATGCGAAGAACCGAGTCGTAATAACCAAAGTACAAGGATATATCGAAGACCTTGCTGCGAAAGAAGGTTGGAAGCAGGAACGTCTTCTAGGTGTGGCGTTTGATGGTGTTTACTTCCTCTTTATACGTAAGATTCGCAGATGGATCATTGAAGAGCCCATTCCAGTCAATGAAAAAAGCGTCGAGCGATTTTTCCTTACACTCAAATCACTCACCGGCAAGACTGCGCTTATTCCAGAGTTCTTGATTCGTGATTTTGCAGTTGGCACAAGTTCAACAGGAATTGCCACCCGTGCGATAAAAGCTTTTTATTTTGCCCTTACAAAAAATGTACATCCTAAGGTAAAAGTATTCTTCGACCAGTGGGCAGTACAGTATGCAGAAGTACACGGTTCAATTGAAGAAAAGAAATTTGATGATAAGGTACTCTTTCAATCATATGGCTTCAATGAGAAGGAGCAAGAAGGATTCAGGCATCTTGCATTTTTTTATGCATTGGATACCTACTACGCTCTCCTTATGAAACTGCTCGCATATCAAGTAGTGGGATACTATGTGCGGATTGGATTCGGAGCATTGCCTCTAGTAGAATGGGAGTTGCTCAATACAAACGAATTGAAAACAAAGCTTGCACAAGTAGAAGAAGGTGGAGTATTCCAAGATTTATTACGCATTAGAAATTTTCTTGAGGGTGATTTGCTTTCTTGGTATCTCAATGATTGGAATTCGGATATTGAAGAAGCAATTAAGGAAATTATAAAGCGCCTCAATGGTTACGATCCCCAAACGATGGAATTATTGCCGGATGAAACGAGGGATATTCTTAAGAAACTTTATCAATTTCTCGTTCCGAAGAAAATACGCCATGATCTTGGAGAGTATTATACTCCTGATTGGCTTGCTGAACGTTGTTTGGATCAGGTTGGTTATGGGGTGAACGATAAGGAATTACTAAAAAAACGTGTTTTGGATCCAGGTTGTGGATCGGGAACATTTTTAATCCTTGCCATTAAAAGAGCAAAAGAAAATGCTCTCCGGCAGGGTAAGGAAACAGGGGAAACTCTTGATGCAATCACAAAAAACATCGTCGGATTTGATCTTAATCCATTGGCTGTTATCTCAGCAAGGACAAACTATCTGCTTGCTGTAGCAGATCTTCTGCGTGACCATACAGGCTCTATCACTATACCAGTGTATCTTTGTGATAGCATTAAACCACCCGAAGCGAGAATTGCCGGTGAAATGACTTTGTTCCCAAAGAAGGAACCATATGAGATTAAAACTACCGTAGGTAAATTTTACTTTTCACATTCAATCATCGGCAAACAGCGCATACAACAACTGACAAATCTTTTAGAAGATGGTGTTAAACAACGCAAGAATCCCAAGGACTTTGCCGACGATGTAAAAAAGCAGTTAGACTTAACGGATGAAGAGTTTAAAGATTCAGAGTTATTTCTGCTAGCAACATTTGATAAACTAATAGAGCTTGATGAGAAAGGGATCAATGGTATTTGGAGCAGAATCATCAAAAACGGTTTTGCCCCATTATTCGTCGGCCAATTTGACTGTGTAATTGGCAATCCTCCTTGGGTGAATTGGGAATCGTTGCCTGATGAATATAGAAATGAAACGAAACCTCTTTGGGAGAAATATGGATTGTTTTCACTTTCAGGGCAAGAGGCACGATTAGGTGGCGGCAAAAAAGATATTTCGATGTTGATGACGTATGTTTCAATAGATAAATATCTGAAGCATAGGGGGAAATTGTGTTTTGTCATTACCCAGACAGTCTTTAAGACTCAAGGTGCTGGAGATGGTTTTAGAAAATTTCAACTCGGTGAGAAAGGATCATGTTTTCGTATTGACCACCTAGATGATATGGTAGATCTACAACCATTTGAAGGAGCCACGAATCGAACTTCGGTTGTCCTTATTACCAAAGGAGAAAAAACAAATTATCCTATTCCGTACACTATGTGGATGAAAAAAGAAAAAGGAAAAATTGATCTTGATTTCACACTTGAAGAAACAAGCTTAACAACTAAACGTCTTCATCTAAAGGCGCAACCTATTGGTCATAATACCTCACCATGGATTTCTGCAAGACCCAAAGCACTGAATGCAATAAAAAAAGTAATTGGAAGTGCCTCGTACTCAGCATGTGCTGGAAGTTGTACTTGGTTGAATGGAGTTTATTGGGGAACTATCGAACGATCTGAATCAGACCTTGTGAAATTTAAGAACCTAAACGAAGAAGGTAAAACGGAAGTTGAGGAGATTGAAGTCGAGATTGAAAGCACTCTGGTTTTTCCATTGTTACGTGGAAGAGAAATAAAAAGGTGGTATAGTCTATCCCATTCAGTAATCATTGTTTCTCAAGATCCAAAAACTAGAACTGGATATCCATTAGAATGGATGGAAAGCAAAGCTCCAAAAACCTTGAGCTATTTTTCCAATTTTAAAAAACTCTTGGCAAAGAGAAGTGGTTATCTGAAATACCTTGAAGGCGAACCATTCTATTCTATATATAATGTAAGTGATAAAACTTTTGCACCCTTCAAAGTTGTTTGGAAAGAACAATCAAGCGAATTTGAATGTGCTGTAATTTCTACCTCAAACGATAAGGTGATCGTTCCTGATCATAAACTTATGCTTGTCCCTCTTGAAAATGAAACGGAAGCTCATTATGTATGTGCAATTCTCAATTCGTCTATCTCCGGGTTCATAGTTCAATCCTACACTATTGCAACACAACAAAGCACGCATATTCTTGAAAACATCCAAGTTCATAAATTTGATCCTAACAATAGAATTCATCTCGATTTGGCTCGTCTATCAAAAAGTTGTCATGAAAAAGTAGCACTGGGTATTGCAATAAGCGATCTCGAAGAACAGATAGATGAGCTATCAGCGGAAATATGGGGATTGACAAGAGAGGAATTGAAAGACATCAAAGAGAGCTTGGCGGAGATAAGGTAAAGAATTCATGCTGCGAGGGAGTTTGGTTTGCAAAGAAATATTACCACCCTTACCCAGGTTGTGTGGGAGATGGTGGAGGGGTAAAACTATTTACCAGGATAGCACGATGATCCGTATTATTTTTCGAAAGTAACTATTATGGAATCGAAAGAAAAAAACAACGGGCGTTATAAAGTAGAAATTGGCATTTCTCCAAATGAAGCGGATTTAGCAATTGCATCCATTGACGATCAAGGGACACCTGGTAATTTAAATAAGTTCGTAATGCATGAATATGGATACAATATTAATTCATTGCCCAACAGAGATCAGTTGACTTATGGTTTCAGTCAAATACCAACCGGAGATAGAAAACCGATATTATTTGTAGTAACTATAGGCCAGAGAGATACACGCACCAACCTGGAGAGAAATTTATTTGATGCACTTTCAGAATTCCGGGATGAGTTTTACAAAAAAAAAGTATGGTTACCATTGATGGGAACCGGTGCAGGCGGCCTTACCTTAGATGAAAGTTATTCGATAACAATACGTGTGGTCGATAAATTCTTAGCGAATTATCCGATGGAAGTTGATTTTATTATTTCTGTGCCTGATGATAAAAAAGGGAAAGAACTTTTTCAACAAATTAAAGGAGAATCGAAAATATCAGACACGGAAATTAAAACCGACAAAAAGAGGGAAACGCAGGATGACAATAGAATTGCAAATTATATTATTTCCTATCCGGTCTCGGATGAATTACGAACAATAATAGATGAGAGTTGGGAATATGCACGGGCACACGATTTCAGAAGTGTGCTCCCCGAACATCTCTGGTTTTTACTCATGGATTCCCAAAATAAGATTATCCAAACAATTCTTAATGATTTATTTAAGAATGAAATCGGTGCAATTAATAATGAAATACGAATATATCTTAAACGCGCGCTCCTATTTACACAACCTGTGTTTTTACAAGCAGTAGAAAAAACGAATGATGTCATACAGAATATCGGTGTCGAGGCACAAAAAATCGGGGCGACGTTAGCTGATACAAGCCACCTCTTATTGTCTCTATTGAACACCTCGACAGAAGTAGGGGAGATCCTTTATAATCATGGGATATCGTATGATTGGGTTATAAAATATTTGAACTCGAGCAAAGTAATCGGAATTCAAAACGCTGGTAAAAAGATATCTGGAAGAAAAAAGAAAATTAATAGAGCCGAACCGGGAATATCAAATATATCGAATACCTCGAAAAAGTTGCCTAAAGGTGAGAAGGAATCCAAAAATCAGAGTGACGCATCTGCTGGAGTAGAGGTCGGTCCGTCTATTGGAAAAGGCACGGCCGAATTTCAAGTGACTGCTAGGCTTCATGCGGATTTATGGACTCTTCAGGATAAGCTTGGGTATTCACTCTATGCGAAGGCCATCACAGAATTTCTTTTGCACAAGGAGACAAAGCCGCCACTAACAGTTGGTATTCTTGCGCCATGGGGTCAGGGCAAAACAACCCTCATGCACCTAGTGATGGAAGAATTGGGGAAAAAACGCCGAACCGCCGTCCTTCTTGATCAAAAGTTATCGGCTGAACCAGCCATTACTAAAAAAACCATGATACATCGGTTAATGGAAAAACTCGGAAGAAAGAAGCTAACGGAAAAGTCGAATAATCAAAAGTTATCTATTAAATCAGTACTTGCAAAAAAAAGCATCATGCAGAGGATCATGAAATGGTTAAATCATAACCGACGGCTTGATGAACCAGTGGATATGAAGTTAACGAGGAATCCCTCGCTTACGATCAACACTCTCCTTCAACTCTTAAATAGTGGAACTCAACCAACTGTTCATAAACTGACCAACCCCATCGTCTGGTTCAATGCTTGGAAGTACCAAACTTGCGAACAATTATGGGCTGGCATGGCTCACACGATCATCTCCCAATTGGTAGCGAAACTTCCAAGCAGGATCGAGCAGGAAAAATTCTGGCTTCACCTCCAGATGAAAAGAATCGACAGCGCCGCCATCCGTCGTGACATCCATCGTGTAATATTTGAAAAGCTGTCTTTATGGTTAATTATGTTCTTCTGTATTGGTGTTGTTGGAGCGTTCGTGATTGTTTCTTTCTGGGGCTTCAATCAGTTTCTTTGGTTTACCTCTGTTCCTCCTTTTCTTGGATCCATTCTTAAATGGTTGGATATTCGAAAAAAAGAATATTCAAAAACGGTCGAAGGCAAGTTTGAAAAGTATATTACTCAACCGGACTATGAAGCAAAGATGGGATATTTCTACCAGGTGGAAGAAGATCTGAAAAAGGTCTTTGATTTGCTTGTCGATACAGAGAATCCAGTTATTATTTTTGTAGATGATCTTGATCGGTGTGTTCCAGGAAAAGTAGCTGAAATTGTTGAAGCGATTAATTTGTTTCTGAGCAGTGATTTTCCCAACTGTTATTTCGTTGTCGGAATGGACGCACAGGTGGTTGCTTCTTCGCTTGATGTTGCTTATGAAAAGCTTGCTTCGAAATTGCAGCACATTTCCAGTGCTCACGGTTCAATGGGTTGGTATTTTCTGGAAAAGTTCATTCAACTGCCGTTCATTATTCCTAATATGAGTGATGCACAGAAGAAAGAATTTGTAGATGATTTATTCCCATCGGAAAAACCTGTTATTACAAAAGCAGAAGAAAATGCGGCTTATGGAGAGATTGATATCTTGCTGAAGGCACCGCAAATTAATTTTGAAGCAATAAGGGAAAAAGCGAGTTCTATCGTTAATCTTCAATCAAAAGATGAGTCGAAGTTTAGGGAACTGACAAACCGTGTTCTTGAAGAACGAGCGAAAATCTCTACGGACAAGGATATCGAAATCAAGAATATATTAGACCGAAACGGGAAATATCTTCGAAGCACTCCAAGGGCTCTAAAACGATTTGCGAATCTGTACAGATTCTATCGATTTACACAGTTGTCACGAAGTTTCCAACAAGCAACTTCTGCATCAGATACTGAACTCGGAGTTTGGGTAACTTTGATGATGCGTTGGCCACAGATAGTACGGTTTATCCAATGGGAAACAGATATAGGTACATTCAGAGGATATTCACCAGTGAAAAAAGCTATGTTGTTAGAAAGAGCAATGATGAATAGTGCATCTTATGTCAAATGGTCAAAGAAAATTAACTCACAACGATTGGGAACGATAGAGGATATTCATGATGAACAGTTCTATGATTTCTTAAACGAATCAATTAATATATCATCCATTAGTTTGCATCGGGCACTTGAAGTTGGGATGTGGTAATTCTTCTGAATACTTAGGCGATGATGTGATAATTTCGAATAAGGAGGCTTGTAATGGCAAAGAAAAAGCGACAAGGATTAATCAGAGGCAATCTCGAAAGAATCTCCAGCAAAGTATTTATCCACTACCATGATGAGATTACCGAGTTAGTCAGCAAACAGCATGGAGTCTATGCATTATACAAAAGGGATCGGCTTTACTATGTCGGACTGGCGACCAATTTAAAAAGCAGGGTTAAGCAACATCTTAAAGACAGGCATGCAGATAAATGGGATACATTTAGCCTGTATTTAATCCGTAGCGTGGAATATCTGCGAGAGCTTGAATCGTTACTGGTCCATATCGCCGAGCCTGCAGGAAACAAAACACGAGGGAGCTTTGCCCGTTCTGAGAATCTTCTAGCTACACTTGAACAGATGATGGAAAAGCGGGATAAAGAACAGCGGGAAGATATTTTGTCGGATGCGCGGGGGAAGCATCACTGGAAGGATAAAAAGCTCAAGAGAAAATCACTAAAGAAGATTGACGAGAGAAAGAAAGGCGTACCTATACTAAAAGGAATATTGGGATCGGGCACGGTATTGAAAGCAAGGTTTAAGGGAAAAGAATATTCCGCAGAAGTCGATCAAGATGGAAGAATATTATATGGCGGAAAAGTATTTAACTCTCCCTCCGCGGCTGCTATAAATGTTACAGGCGGGTCAAAAGATGGTTGGCATTTTTGGAAATATCAGAACGGGGCTGGTGAGTGGGTGACGATTGATGTGTTAAGGAAGAAATAGAAGAAGAAGTGTTTTAAGAAAACGGTTATTATATGGCAGACTCAACCACAGCAATAAAAGATATTGAAAATTGGATACGGAACGAATTCCTCCCTAAGAAGTATGGTCAGGCATTTACAAAACGTAAATTAGGCGTACAATCCGGTGGAGAATACTGAACCCCCCTATCCCCCATTTCTAAAAGAGGGGAGAAAAGGGGGTTATCAAAATTATGACTGAAGCGTTTAATAAACAGGAATTAAAAGCACGAAGAAGATCACTCCGCAAGAACATGCCGAAGGCGGAAGTTCTACTCTGGTCTAAACTC
>JBEKAY010000009.1:0-98333 GCA_050015675.1 Bacteroidota bacterium
AATTTCCGTCGTCTTGTTGTTCGTTATGAATATCACGCTGAAAACTTTCTTGGCTTTGTCCATCTCGCTTGCATCATCATCCTTCTTCGAAAGGGTTTTTGAGATGGCTTCTAATAAAAACAGTAATGTGAGGGCAAGTGTCGGCGCAGAAGCTCCCCACACTGCAATAGCACATGCAAGCAGAAGAATATGTAAACGTTGAATGAATCCATATTTAATAACTGTCGATTTGCGATATTGCGACGCATTAGAAAAGTTTGCTGAGATCACTTGTGGCATAAAGTAGGCAAGATACACAACAACGGGCCATGCGCCGATAAGCACATCATCTCCACCTAACCGCTTAATCAGAGCAGGCATCATTGTCTGCACAGGAATGAGGACTCCCGTACTGATGTAGAGCGCTCCTTCAATGATGTGGTAACGTTCATTTCTCGATTGCAGATCGTGTGAATTCATGTTCTCTCTATAACAAAAAAGGTCACGCTCAGTGACCTTTTCCATTCAACATCGTTAAGCGTATTCCTGCTACTTCCGCATTTTATCGGCAAAGAGCTGGGCAACTTTTTCAATATCATAGCCGACTTTTGGCAGATAGATTCCACCATATTTTTCGACCATCGATTTCAATGTGTCGTATGCGTCGGCACTGCAAAAAAAAGTTGGCGTTGTCTTATTCGGACCTTCTTTCTTCGCTAATTGGAGAAGTGCGATACCCGGAAGATGCCCTTTCAAGTTGTTATCTTTAAAATCGTTATCGAGGATTATCAAATTGAAAACTTCAGATTTTATCTTCGCCCATGTCTCCACACTCGTAGCTGTCTCAACGATTTCAATCTCATCTCCTAAAATAGCGGTGACAACTTCGAGCGCAAAGCCATGGGATTTACGCTGTCCATCATCGTCATCTGCTACGAGAACTTTATACGGCATTAGATCATTATCTCGATTAGAAATACTTTGGTATTTTTATACTACAAACTTTTCATGGTAAAAACAATAACCCTTTGCATGCATTAAAGCTTAGAATAAATGCGGTTATTATCAATGCGTAAACACAACTGTACCGCCAAGCACTGTTGATTCTACTTGGATAGTTGGTATTTCAATTACAGGGCAACGGAATATGTCCTTTGAAATAACAATAAAGTCTGCAAGTTTTCCGCGTTCAAGCGATCCTTTCAGGTTTTCCTCAAATGCCGCATACGCCGCCCATGTTGTGAACCCTCGGACTGCTTCTTCCCGCGTCATTTTCTCTGAGGCGTACCATCCATTAACAAACGCTGCTGTATCAGAGTAATCATCGGCAGGAGGCTGAAAATATTTGCGCACATCATCAATATTTTTCGGCACACCGTTCTTATCCTGTCGCGTGCACGCCGCATAAATTCCAAAAAATGGATTTGGACTTTCGACAGGAAAGTCTGAACCCGCTGGAATAACAACACCTGTGTTCAGCAACGATCGCCAGGCATACGCGCCGCGGATCCGTTTTGGCCCGAGCCGCGCTTCTGCCCAATACATATCCGAAGTACAATGTGTCGGCTGCATGCTCGGAATAACATCGAGCTGCTTGAAGCGAGGAATATCCTCTGGTGATAGTACCTGTGCATGCTCAACACGCAATCTTGCAAATATAGATTGATGTTTTTTCAATGCCGATTCGTATGCGTTAAGGATAATATGATTCGCCCTGTCGCCAATGGCATGCGTGCATACTTGAAAACCATAATCCAGCGATTCATCTACTAACTTTTGTAATTCTTCTTTTGAAAGCATAGTCAGTCCACGATTGTTTGGATCATCAGAATATGGTTCGATCAGCGCAGCTCCGCGAGAACCCAACGCACCATCGATATATATTTTTAATGCGCGAATAGTAAGCTTGTTGTTTCCATATCCGATCAGCTTTCCTTCCTTTTTCATGTTATTCCACAACTCGCCCGGGCCATCAATCGCAGCATACACACGGAGAGGAAATTTATTTTCATCGATTATTTTCTTGTAAAATTCAACTTGCTTTGCATCCACTCCCATTTCTTGAACCGATGTCAATCCTACCGAAGCACATTCTTCCGTTGCAAGTCGAATCGCTTCGCGTATTTCCTGTTCATTTGGCTCAGGTACGAATTTGTAAATCAATTCCATTGCTGCATCAATAAAGACTCCGGTTGGTTCTCCGCTGGCATAGCGCACAATTTTACCGCCGGGTGGATCAGGCGTTTGTCTATTCACACCGGCAATTTTTAAAGCGCGCATGTTCACCCAACAGGCATGTCCGTCAACACGAACGAGATAGACAGGATTATCCTGTGCATTCCTATCCAATAATTTTTGGATTGGAAACGATTTCGTCTGCCATTCATTTTGATCCCAACCGCTTCCGCGAATCCACTGTTCCGGTTTTGATACAGCCGCTCGCTGTGCAATTTTCTCTGCCGCTTCTTTTTCAGAATGCGTTCCAATGAGATCAACTGTCATTCGAGCAAGGCCAAGCCCGAAAAGATGACAATGCGCATCAATGAGTCCGGGCAACACCGTCTTCCCATCCAGATCGATAATCTTTCTTGCTTTAAATTTTCGTTCGATGTACTCGCTTTTTCCTATTCCAACAATTTTGTCACTCGCAATCGCCATTGCTTCTGCGATGGTACTGTTTGAATCCATCGTATAAATGCGGCAGTTGACATATATGGTGTCTGCGCGTTCAGGCATATATCGGTTGAAGAAGACAACGATGACAACTCCTGCGATCACAAACAAGATGAACCACTTGAGTTGAGGCTGCATAGTAATTCCTCACGGATATGAGATGACTCATTCCAATAAAGACTTTGCGATTGTGAAAATTGATTTATCAGTATATTTGAATGCTAATGTACCTTGTGGAAAAGGAAATTGCAAACGAAATTCAAGTTTGGGCAAAAGCGAAATGCGTAATTAATCGATTCATTCTTGATTCCACTCCAATAATCTACTAACTTGATTGTAGAACATGTGATTCAAAAAACAGCCCGCATTGGTGCGATGCCCCTCAACCCTTTACGGGCTGTTTGTCTAATCATCCTTTTGAAAAAGAATACGTATTGATAGAATAATGAGATTGATAAAAGGCTTCATGAAAAAAACTTTCTGGATTTTTCTTCTCCTTTTCACCTATTCCATAAATCAGAAAGCCCTTGCTCTTGCAACGGACAAACCATCGGTCAAGAAAATTTTAATAGTTGTGCAAGGCACATCAAGTTTGAAGAACTTCGCAATAGGGGATGGCCGCCAACTTGCCACATTACTAGGACATTTTAATACATCGGCAATTGTTAAAGGCGTCCAAGATTACAAATTCGGTGAACTGAGTAATTATGATTATACATTTTATGTTGGTTTCGAAATGCACAATGAGGTACCGACAAAATTTCTCTTAGACGTTTATAACACAAACAAACCGGTCATTTGGCTGAGCACTGGTATGGTAGAGTTTTGCCAGCGATACGATATGAAAAAGAAATTTGGCTTTACGGTAAGCGGAATTGATTCCATCGCAAAGTTCGATCAAGTAACGGCAAATGGTACGGTGTTCACAAAGGGCGAACCTCGCCTTGGCATGATTCATGTCAGCAATCCAAACATTGCAAAGGTTATTGCAAGAGCATTTTCGACCACCAAGCAGAAAGAATCACCATACGCCATCTCTGCAAAAAATCTCATGTACTTTGCCGATTCACCATTTGCTTATGCTATTCCTGGTGATCACTATAATTATTTCGCTGACTTACTGCACGATATCCTCAAAGAAAATCATGAGACCTCGCATCGCGCAATGATTCGCATCGAGGATGTAACGTTATTTGAAAATCCTGATAACCTCCGCGAAGTTGCAGATATTCTCTCCAGCCGCGGTATTCCGTTTATGGTTGGTGTTATTCCTTTTTATGTTGACCCTGATGAAGGAATACGTTTGAGTTTATCTGATAAACCGGATATTGTCGATGCATTGCAATATATGGTACGCAATGGCGGCACCATTGTGATGCATGGAATAACGCACCAATATAAAGGCAAAACAGCGGCAGATTATGAATTTTGGGATGACAACACCAACGGACCTATAAAAGGTGAAACAGAAGAAGGCGATGCCCACAAAATTGAAATGGGCATTCAAGAATTAATGAAAAATGGAATATATCCTCTTGTATGGGAAACGCCTCATTACACCGCTTCTTTCATACTTTATAAAACAATAGCAAAATATTTTAGTACCGCTTGCGAACAGCGGCTTGCTATGGAAGACGCCGACTTCAGTCAGTACTTCCCTTATATTATTAATAAAGATTTGTTCGGACAAACGATCTATCCAGAAAATCTTGGCTATGTCCCCTTGAATCCGGACAAAGAAGCAAGCCGTGCCTCTGTCGATCAACTTTTAAAGTATGCCAAAGCACAATTATATGTTCGCGATGGTGTTGTAGGTGCATTCTTTCATGCCTTCCTCGATCTTGATCTCTTAAAACAACTTGCCGATGGATTTGAAGAACTAGGATACACTTTTATCGATATGCGAGAAGAAACGAATTGGGTCAAGACAAAGGATCATATCATCCTTTCCGGTACACAAGATTATTCTATTACTCTGCAAGATCAATATTTATCGGAAGCTTATTTCGACAAGACAGGCGAAGTACGAGATCGAATAATTTCTGAGAAGCGCCTCCTTGGGAATATTACGAAGCACATAACTTTAGAGCCAGACGAGTTCTATAAAGCTGAACCGATAGAATTCCGCGAACGCAAACAGACATTCCTCGAGAAAGCCGTCTCCAAAGTAGATCGTATCTATGACAATATTTTTACTAGGGAAGAAGATTGGAAGCCGGCACGTGTAATGCTGTTATGGAATCACTTCGCGCGCGGTGCGTTTTACAATGATCAAGCATCGTTTGCATCGGCATTTCGAAGTGTCAACATAATGGTAGATACCGTGTTTCTTGGACAACCTGTACATCCGGATCAACACAATCTTCTTATTGTTCCCGCATCAATCGCAGATTCACTTGCGGATGAAGATTTTTCTGCTATAACAAACTACGTGGCATCTGGCGGAAATATCGTTATTGATTTCAAAACCGACCTTGCGAAAGAGTTTGGGATTGATTATGCCAGTACACGTATCAATGTGCGTCGCGTTCGAGACAACCTGTTTCCCGAAGAACAAATCGTTTGGCGATATTCAGAACTTGTGAACAAATTTGATACCGACCATCTTGATAAAGTCTTCTGTGCCGATGAAGTAACCGAGACGCCGATGGTCATAGGCAAACATTACGGTAAGGGAAAAATTCTGTACATCAACTCGCGTTTCGATCCGTATTCACAGCAAGGATATTCTCAATATCCATTCTTCATTGAGTATGTCCGCCGGTTCTTTCAGCTGCGTCCGATTGTGAGGCGCGAACAGGTTGAAGTTTTTTTCGAACCCGGATATAGATCTCTCTATAGTATCGAAAACCTCATCCGCTCATGGGTGGCAAACGGTATTCGCATTGTCCATGTTGCAGGATGGCATCAATATCCAAAGTACACATATGATTATGCTCGTTTGATTCGTCTTGCACATGCAAACGGCATTCTTGTATATGCGTGGTTGGAGCCGCCGCAATTAAGTCAAATGTTTTGGGCTAATCATCCGGAGTGGCGGGAAAAGAACGTGAATGGCGATGATGCGAAGGCATCTTGGCGATATCCTTTGGCATTGACTGACACGCTTTGTGTTAAAGAGATGACAAGTGAGTTTCGTGCATTTCTTGAATCATGCGACTGGGATGGAGTCGATCTTGCAGAATTGCATTTTGAAGCAGGCAAAGGATTTGAACAACCAGCTCTTTTTACTCCCGGCCATTCGTCTGCAAAGCTTGAGTTGAAACGAAAGTATGGTATCGATCTTAAAGCGGCATTCGATTCACTTTCTCCATCATTTTGGAAAACCAATGCGGTAGTGAAGAATACAATTATCAACTATCGCGTGCAAAAGATACAAAGTGTTTATGAAATATTACTCAAGACATTCAGCATCATCGCAAAAACAAAACCGGGATTCCAAATTATCGTCACGGCTTTCGACACGTATGGCTCGCCGGAACTTCGCGAGCAATTCGGAGCTGATATGCATAGCGTTCTCGACCTTCAAAAACAATATGGATTTACATTACAAGTCGAAGATCCTCAATCGAAATGGTCCATTGATCCACGGCGCTATATAGATATAGGAAAGCAGTACAGTAAACTGATTGATTCCTCCAAACTAATGCTGGATTTGAACATTCTTAACTTCCGCAACAAGGATGCAATCATCCCATTCCCGACACTTATCCAAACTGGAACTGAAAGTTTTCAGCTCATTCGCTCTGCATCGCTTGGTGCTCCACGTTTTACGATTTATTCTGAGTCAAGCGTCAATCCTCAAGACTTAAGTCTTTTTTCAAATGCACTTGCAAGTGACGTTCATTATCGTTTCACTGAATCCGGGATAAACGTGCAAACAGCGTCTTCATTCGTGCTGCGCCTTCCAAAAGAAATAACAGAAATCACGTTGGATGGAACTCCATTGCCGCCGTTTCGAGATAATCGGTATGTGATTCCGGCAGGCGAACATTCGATTTTATTGACACCGCAGACCGCAAGTAATTTCTCTACGCATGAACTCCAAACGCGCATTATGTCTGCAACTGGAGAAATCAAATCTGTTAATTACGGTTTGCGGGATATCACTCTGAATTACATTTCCGATGCGCGCATGCTGATTTCTTTGAGCAATATGCCTACATCGGTAACAGTCGATGGTTCTCCAGTGGATTTTACGGTGATGAAAGGAAACGATTGCTTCAGTATCTTCCTTCCTCCTGGCAGCCATAAAACTAACATTATTGCCGGTGATCGGTTTGCATACGGAATCAATTTTACCAGCTTCTGGTCAACGACAGCAATTGCGGTATTCAGCGCGCTAGCGATTTCATTGCTTATATTAATGTACTTGTATCTGAAATTCGTTAAACGCACTGCAGAAAATCGGAAGGTGTGATATTCTATGACTGTTCTAGAAGTTGATCTAAGTTTTCTTTTTGTTATTGCGGTCATTTTAATTTGGTTCACAATCGCGTACCAGTTCATACTCACAGTGTTTGGTTATATCAACTGTGTTCGTTCACTGCGCGAGAAACGTGAAGTGGATAAACGCACGTTCGAATATCCCTCTTGTTCAATTCTGATTCCTGCGCATAATGAAGAAAAAGTGATCGGCGCTACCATTGAATCAATGCTTCGACTTGAATATCCCAAAGACAAACTTCAGATCATCGTTATTAACGACGGGTCAAATGATAATACCAAAAGTATTATAACCCATTATGCATCGTTAGATGCACGCGTGCAACTATTCGATATACCAAAAGGCGAAGGCGGCAAAGGGAAATCCCGAACGCTTAATCTTGGTATGAAACAAGCCACGGGTGACATCATCGCTATTTTCGACGCTGACAACACGCCAGATAAAGATTCACTTCGGTATCTCGTTGCACAATTATTGGACAACAAAGAGCTCGGCGCTGTCATAGGAAAGTTTCGCACAGTGAATAAAAAAGCCACGCTTCTCACGCGCTTCATCAACATTGAGACACTCAGCTTCCAATTGATGCTGCAAGCAGGCAGATGGCAGATGCACGGTATTTCAACGTTACCGGGAACAAACTTTGTCATGTGGAGCCATCTCATACAAAAACTAGGCGGCTGGGATGAAGAAGCTTTGACGGAAGACTCAGAACTGAGCATCCGAATTTATGAAGCAGGCTACAAAATTAAGTTCATCCCCTATGCAATCACGTATGAACAAGAGCCGCAAAAGTGGGGCGTCTGGATTCGTCAGCGCATGCGATGGGTGCGCGGCAATAATTATGTCGTAAAAAAGTTCTGGAAAGAAATTCCGCACTTCAAAAATAAGAGGCTGGCATTCGATCTACTGTACACGCTTTCGCTCTACTATATTTTCTTTGTCGCAGTCGTTTTCTCGGATATTCTGTTTATCATCAGTTTATTTAAATTGGTGGCAATTTCTTTGCCGGGCCCGTATACGTTCGTATGGGTAACATCTCTCATCTTGTTCATCTTTGAAATATTTCTTTCGATTTCGTACGATGACGAAGATAACTTTAAAAATCTCGCCATTGTTGTTTTAATGTACTTCTCCTACTGTCAATTGTGGATTTATGTAGTCATCAAAGCAGCATATCAGGATTACATCAAAAAAGAAAAACACATTTGGGATAAGACGATACGGTTTGATCCGCTTGCAGCGCAACCAAAGAAATAAAAAGCCATGGAATTACGCATCAGAATATTCCATTGCCTGCAAATTGTTCATTTCGTATATTGAAGCAGCAACATTCTATTGCCCCGTAGTGTAATTGGCAACACGCCTGACTCTGGAGTAGATTAGTTTAGCCGAATTTACTCTACTTTCGCATAAAATCTAACTACTGCAAGCGAAACTCCAAACAAAGGAGTGTCAAAATGCTTGCATCAATCACACTTTTTAAGCCATCACGGAGTAGGAATTGGTACGTTTCTTTTACCGATTCGGACGGCAACCGGAAACAGAAAAGCACGGGCAAGAGTACCAAGCGGGAAGCACTTGGAGTGCTTACGGAATTTCAAACGCTTCTCAAAGAGAAGTCCAAACCTATCCTACTTTCAAAGCAAGTTGAGCAGTTCCTTGAATATGCAAGGTCAAACTATCCTAAAAAGACTTTCGACGTGTACAGAGCAGCCTTGAAGCAATTTCAGGTTATCTGTGGAGACATTGCACTTGATAAGATCACAGCGAAGCAATGGGACACATACCGGATTAGAAGACTTGAACACGTCTCCCCTGTCTCTGTTAATATCGAATTGAGGACACTGAAAGCTTTTCTTAATACGGTTGTGAGGTGGGGAAACCTTGAACACAGTCCGTTTAATAAACAACCTTTCGCTACCGTGCCGGAATCTTCACCTATATTTTTCACTAAAGAAGATTTCCAGAAACTTCTTGCCGTTATCAAACAGGCGTGGCTTAGAGAAGCTGTTGTGTTCACTGTGCTAACAGGCTTGAGGCGCGGTGAATTAATTAACCTACGCTGGCAGGATGTGGACTTGCAGAGACATATTTTCACGGTGCAAAGCAATCCAACATTCAAAACGAAGCAAGGGAAAAAACGTACTCTGCCTTTGAACGAGACGGCTTTCCATTTGCTTTCATTAAAGCATTCTCAAAATATCGGAGATTATGTTTTCACAGTTAGGGGAAAACAGATTGCTGAAGATTGGCTTAGTCAATTATTCAAACGCTCCGTGAGAGAGACAAGTCTCAATGATAAATTGCATTGGCATTCTCTACGTTCTTCTTTTGCTTCTTGGTTAGTGATTGACGGGGTTTCAATTTATGCAGTGTCCAAGTTGTTGGGTCACTCATCAGTAGCAATCACACAGAAGCACTATGCACACTTAGCTACGGAAAATCTACATAATGATGTGAACAAGATTTCGGTATTATTTAATTGAAGGATTCGTTCATATATATTGTTGTCTCTTTACCTTCAGTAACGGCTTGTATCTGAATCTATGAATGGGTAGATTTCTTATATTCCCAATAAAATTCATTGAGCGAGAGGCTTGCAATGGTCTATAATTTTCTATTTTCAAGTGATACCGGCCTGTCTAAGCGTATAAAATCAAATGATATTACCTATATAGTTCGAAGAGCCTTAATTCAAGAAGATATCTGGCTGAATATGCATTATAAAAAAATATCAGAGGAAGAAGCCGAAAAGAAAGTTGGCGAATCTTCATTGAATTGGAGTTGGAATAAAGAAAAAGTTAAAAAAATTGTCGAGAAAATTAATGGTGATATTGAAAGACATATCAGTCAATGTAAAAATGTATTAAAAGAAAGACTAAGTGCTCAAATCTCTTTCAATTGGGAAAAGTTGAAAGACTTTACGGCTTTCCCTGAAGCTCAACCAGTAAAACCTCTATTAAATGAGCTACCTAACGAACCAAACATAAATGAAATTAGATATTGTCCTTCTCTTAGTATTCTTGACAGACTGAGTAAATATAGAAAAGAACAGAAAAAGGAAGGTGTAAGATTGCTCTTTCAGCATGACAATAAAGTATGGCAAGAAAAATGCGAAGCGATTAACAAGGGAAATAAAGAGAAATTAAATATTTATGAATCGGCTTATAAAGATTGGGAAACTCGGAAAGCACTTTTCATTGAGAAACAGCAAAACAAGAATGAAATCATTGATAAACAACATGCAGCTTTTAATGAAAAGAAAAAGAAAGGCATTCTTCGATACTTTACCGAAGGACTGAAACAATCAGAGTATCCTTTTAATATGTCTAAATCATATCAAATGGATTACAATGAAGAAAATGGCATTCTTGTTGTGAACTTTTCATTACCACCTTTGGATGAAGTATTCGAAGTAAAAGAAATCAAATTTATTCAATCAAAAGAGAAGATTGAAGAAGTTACTTTCTCAGAGTCGGAGAGAAACCGGCTTTATGATGAATTGTTGTATAGTATTACACTAAGAACAATCCATGAACTATTCACAATAGACACAATTGACTGCCTCAAAGGGATTGTATTCAATGGATTTGTAGAATCAGTCGATAAAGGAACTGGAAAGAATATAAATGCATGCATCCTTTCGATTCACGCGAACAAGCCTGAGTTTCAAGATATCAATTTGGATAAAGTCGAACCAAAAACATGTTTCAAAACCTTGAAAGGTGTGGGTAGTTCAAAGTTGCATGGACTTTCACCTGTGGCACCTATTATAAATATTGATAAAAATGATAAACGATTCGTTGCTTCGTATGAAGTTGCAGAAGGATTAGATGAATCAAATAATTTAGGGGCGATGGACTGGGAAGATTTTGAACATCTTATTCGAGAATTATTTGAAAAGGAATTCTCACAAAACGGAGGCGAGGTCAAGATAACTCAGGCGAGTAGAGATGGTGGGGTAGATGCAGTCGCATTTGACCCAGACCCTATACGGGGTGGTAAAATTGTTATTCAGGCTAAAAGATATACAAATGTTGTAGGAGTATCGGCAGTAAGAGATTTATATGGAACCGTGATGAATGAAGGTGCTACAAAAGGTATTCTTGTGACTACTTCAGACTATGGTACGGATTCATACGAATTTGCAAAAGGAAAACCCATTACACTCCTAAACGGAGGAAATCTTTTGCATTTACTTGGGAAGTATGGATACAAAGCTCATATTGACCTTAAGGCAGCAAAAAAGATTTTGGCTGAAAACGAAGACAATAAAAAGAAATAAAACTGAAAAGTTAGTATGTTTTTTGTAAATCAAGATGTATTAATTAATTCCGGTAGGAATTCGCCAACACAACAAAAATGGAAGCACTCTTTTTTTATAGGTGAACGATGGAAAATGAATTAATACTAACAGGTGACCTACCGCTGAAAATGATGGAAACGCAAAATAGAAAAGCATTAATTGAAGCCTTCGAGAAGGAAAAAAGGGAAGGGTTCAGCTGCGCGAAAGATTCTAAAGTAGAAGTGAGGCAACAAGCGGACGGGACATTCACATTTCGTGAAGCGAAATCTTCTTCTTTTTCTGAAATAATTGAGAATCTTAAACGAGACCTTGAAATTCTTAATCCGGGGATTGAGAATCCACCCAACACATGGAAATGGAGCATGAAAGAGTTTTCCACTAATAAGGAATGGAATGCGTTTTATGAAGGAGAGATTTTTGGAAAATTGCAGATATTAGTATGGATAAGAGATGTTTTTTCAACGATTGATTTTTCAAATCCAGAAGATGCTTTACAAAAATTCAATGATCTCAAAAAAGCATTTGAGCACCTACATGAAATGTGGAATGATAGTAGGCGAACTATAGCAGACTTTAAAATCCAACTAATGCAAAAGCGATTAAAAGATATTTCAGACACAGATAAAAAAACCTTTATTGCAATCATTCAACAAGCAAGAAGAACCAACGAAGGGAAGTTAATATATAGTGACGTATCACGAAAGGCGAAGAAAGAATTGCCTAATGGCATTGGCGGGAGACAACTTGATGATAAGTACTGCAAGGAACTTGTAGAAGATATTTTGCATCTGAAATAAAATAATTTTCGGAAGCTTTTCCGAAAAAGGCAATATTATTTCGGAAGCCCTTACTCAGATATTATAAGCTGGGTAAGGGCTTTTTCATTTTTCGGATTGGTATAGGATTGGTATGTCTAAGGGTGAGGTCAATAGACTTTACCCTTTTTCTATTTAAGGGTTAAAAATTAAAAACATCTTTTCGATGGAAGAAGAGAATGAAATCAAATTTAAAATATTTTCAACCGACACCAGAGGGTAGCTTCTCTTCTTCCAACCCTCACGTCGATAAGCTCCGTTCATTCGTCCATATCGGACTCCTAACCGGAAACTCCGGTTCCCTGATTGTACGTTTAAGCGGAGCTTTTTTTAAACATAGAAATCGGAATGTCTGTTTTGTAGATCAGTAACTCCGAATTTCACAAAAAGCACGAAGTGATTTATGATTTTCCGACTGAGTGAATTGACACTTGGGTCATTCGAGTTTTGAATGATAGGCGTATGTGCAGAAATAACCGCCTATAAAATTATTAGTTAGTAGTTGGCTAATAGTTGATCGCTGGCGAGGTCACCCTCGGCACTTCTTGACTGAGAATATTATCCGCGCGATAGACTAACCGGACGCGGGAAGTAGGTCAAACTATTGCGAAAACTGGACGCCTCAAGTCTCAACCGCCTGAATAAATTCGTGCTTTTAAAAACTCAGAGCACTTCTGCGTACTGACGTTTCCTAAGTCTAACCGCCTGTAAGTTTAAGAGACTAAGTACAAGAGAATGCTTTCAATATAAGTACAAAAATAAAGTACAAGAAATGAAGTACAGAAAAGTAGAGAAATAAAATGAATTTCACTCAACAAGACATAGAGAGATTTTTTTCAAAGGTGAACATGATTCCGAATGGTTGTTGGTTATGGACGGGTTACAAAGATAACGGCGGGTATGGTCGTTTCTGGTTGTGCAAAGGAAATGTTAAAGTCCATCGGTTCTCATACGAAGTTCACAACGGACAGATACCGGAAGGAAAAGAAGTCATGCACGCGTGTGATCGGCGCGAGTGTTGCAATCCTTCACATTTGTGCGCGGGAAGTCATGAAGAAAATATGTACGACATGAAAGTCAAAGGACGTGCGAACCCCGTTCGTGGTGAAGATAAAATAAATGCAAAACTCACAGAAACACAAGTGATAGAGATTCGCAATTCAACTATTGCACAAAGAAAGCTTGCCCAAATTTACGGAGTAAGTCCATGTCAAATTTCTAAGATACGCACATACAAAGAATGGAAACATCTGCCATTTCAGCAACGATTTTCTTTTGTGGAAAGTAGGGCGGCATGAACATTCAAATAATTTTAAAAGACTTACACGGAAATAACGAATTACAAACCATTCCCGCAAGGAATGGAATTAACCAACACAATCACATACTTACAGAAAGGTTACAAATATGAAACAGTCAAATAATTTCACCGAAGCCGTAGAGATTCTGCAAAGCGAACATAAGCTGAAACTCGAAGCCCTGCCAGCACTCTCGGATGAAAGTCCAGATCAAAGAAAGTGGAGGGAAGAAAAAGAGAAGCGCGCTACCGATGAACTCAAAATCGTAAAAGAGACAGCGGCAAAATCCGAGGCAATTCTTAAAACAATCCAGAATCGTAAGCGTGAGATTCAGCTTGAAATTGGAAAACTGAAATATCCAGCTTCGAGTAGCGAAGATGCAGCCTTACGCACTATCGGAGAGACACAGATTCAATCTGCACTCGTTCTTATGTCCTCAAATCTAAAACGCGATGCGCTGGTCAAAGCTATTGCCGATTCGATTGCGATAAACCGTATTGATTTTTCATCGAGTGTGCTTGATAGAGTTACCGCTACGATGTCAAAGAATGCCTTTGAAACCGATTACACTCAGACCCAATGGAGCAGGTTAAGTGATTCTGCAAAACAAAAGCAGCTCATTCTTGACTGCATCGAAACATATCATCTTTACAGCGAGGCATCAAAAATTGACAAGCTACAGAAAGAACTTGTTGAACTTGCCGAACTCGAAACGCGAGTGAAGACAATAGCAAAACCTGACGAAAAGGAAAAGAAACCCGTGAAGCCCATCATTCCTTCAAAGACGGAATACCTGTCTCAGAAAGATGCACTTCAAGAGGCAGCTCAAAATCTTTTGGATAGAGACAATGCAGCAAGAGTTAGCGGAAACAAAACTCTTCCGGGAAACCAAAAGCCAATGGAAATGAATGATTTCGGTGTCATTGGTTCTACACAAGGTTATTAAATTGACAGAAGAAAAGAAAAAGATTCTTAAAAATCTTGTGGTTTCACTTCAGAGCGTGCAGAGTGAAAACTTCCTTACTGCACTGATTTTGGAAATGGTGTGCGAAAAGACTTCGAGAATAAAAATTCTCGCTGAATTAAACCACGTTCCAGAACGGAGCATGAATTGAAATTCGTGCGGATCACTTACGGATAGGTGAACCCGTGTCCCAGAGCGAGGGTTTCTCCGGTTAGCTCCGGCTTTCTCTCGCTCAAATATATTTTTTGATAAGGAGTAACAATGGAAAGATCAACTAAAACAGTGAGGATTAGTAAAAAGCACAGATTCACAAGAGGACACAAAAAACTTGGTGGTCGTCGAAAAGGTTCACAAAATAAAATTACTCGCATTGCAAAAGAAATATATCAAGCTGCTTTCGAGGGTTCCGGCGGACTGCCTGCACTTATTGCGTGGATAAAAAAAAGTAATGCTAACAGACGCGAGTTCTACAAACTCCATGCTCGTTTGCTACCGTTGGATATTCAGAGCGATGAAGAAGAACAACTCTCTTATGAAATTGTTATCGGAAATATGCGAGATTCAGAGATTGAGAGAGAAGTGGCAAAAGCAGAGTTGAATGAATTTTTCGATGAATACGGACACACAAAAGCAGGTCAAGCAATCAAAGAGCTTATTGAAAAGCATAATGAGCAAGATCAAGGGAAAAATATACTTCAAGTGAATGTGCGTCACTCGGAAAAAGAATCAAACGACGTAACAGAAACAGCGAACGCTACACACGAATTAAAACAACTACCGAAGCCAAAGCCAGTGAACGAAATGGAGAAGCTTGCTGAGATTGAAAAAGAAATTCATCGAATCATTGACACTCCAAAACCAAAAACATTAGACAGTTCGGAAAGTTCTTGCAATTGATTTCAAGGGGATAGTTTTGTATCATTCGAGTGCAAGACAAACGACAAAGTTCTCTTAAAATAAATTTCCTGAATGTCCGCTATCGCTTGCAAACGCACCTAAGAGACGCGTATCGTTCGGTAACGGACGTTCGCTTTTCAGTAGTTAGAATCAGTGCGGGACACTTCAAAAAAGTGCAAACACAATTACTAACAAATCGATGTACGAAACGCATTTTTTAAAGCCATGGAATTACGCATCAGAATATTCCATTGCCTGCAAATTGTTCATTTCGTATATTGAAGCAGCAACATTCTATTGCCCCGTAGTGTAATTGGCAACACGCCTGACTCTGGATCAGGAAAGTCTAGGTTCGACCCCTAGCGGGGCAGCGAAATAATTGCGAATTGTGGATTGTTAATTTCGAAATTGGAGATTTGAAATTCGCAATCAAATGGCCTTATCGTCTAACGGTTTAGGACGTGACCCTCTCAAGGTCGAAATACGGGTTCGATTCCCGTTAAGGCTACTTCTCCAGTTAGCCGCTATTTTTAGTTTAAGTGGTATCAAACCTCTCGTATTCAAAAAATTCCATCAGAATCTTCAGCATTCCAATTATCGCGGATTCGCCACCTGTGCCATGGGCAAAAAAGCTGCTACCGTCTATTATTTCTGCGTTTTTGTCGCATATTCATCGTTTTTTACATCTACTGCCTTTACCATTCCAAATTTTATCGTTCCTTTTTTAATATATGGTTTTTTCATTATCACATAATTTTCAATATTTTTTAAATTTCTATTTGCTCATTTCATCAAGAATCTATATTTTCCACCACGTTTTCTTAACACTATCTAAAAGTGACTTATTATGGCAATTGATCTGCTAGAGCAGATACATCCTCATATAAAAGATTCAATCTATCCATTGCGGATTGCAATTCCGGATTGGAGGATGAAAGAAGGCGACATCCCCGATGGTGGGTCAGCTTCACTGCACGATAAATCGTGGACGTCAATTCGAATTCCTTTTCAATGGGGAAAGTACGATAAAACGTACTGGTTCCGACAGACCATACCTATACCACCGGAATTTTCTGGAAAGCCGCTGGTCTTACTTCTTGATTTTCCTGAAGCACTTCTTTATCTCAACGGAAAACCATACCATGGCGTCGATCATCATCACAAAGAGATTTTGATTTGCGAGAAATCAAAGCCCAACGAGCAATTTGTTGTTGCCATTCAAGCATATAGCGGACGAAGACTCGAACACAATACCTTTTCTTTTGCGGAGCTTGCGGTGTTGGACACAACGGCACGCCGCCTTGACAGTGCGTTGACTGTTCTCCAAGAACTTGATAAACTGATAGATCACGGATCGTACGAATCGAAAAAGATTCGTGACCTGATTCATCGAACGCTTATCTTTTTAAAGTACTTCAAACCCGGCAGCGAGGAATATCCCAACGCAATCAGGCGAGCATATAATTTTCTTCTCAACACGCTTGAGACAGAACTTAAAACGACAATTCCTGGACTTGTCTATCTCATTGGGCAATCGCATATCGGCACCGCATGGTTGTGGACACTTTGCGAAACAACAAGGAAATGCGGCCGTACATTTTCATCGGTATTGAGATTGATGGAAGAGTTTCCAGAATTTAAGTTCTCCCAAAGTCAGCCGGTGCTCTACGAATTCACCAAACGACATTATCCTGATTTATATAAACAGATCAATCAACGTATCACAGAAGGAAAATGGGAGCCGCTTGGTTCGATGTGGACTGAAGCCGACTGCAATATACCGAGTGGCGAATCACTCGTTCGTCAAATTGTTTTTGGAAAAAGATTCTTCAAACAAGAATTCGGAATTGATTCAGACCTCCTCTGGCTTCCCGATTCGTTTGGTTTTAATTGGTCTCTACCCCAGATACTAAAGAAATCTGGAATAACTCATTTTTATTCTTCCAAACTTCTTTGGAACGACAGAACAATATTTCCTTATACGTCATTTTGGTGGCAGGGAATTGATAAAACAAAAATCCTTTCGCACATATCACCTGTCGGGCTTGAAGGGCAGATTACACCGAAGTTACTCCTGAAGAATAGTAATCCAACTCAGGAAGAACCGCCTGGAGTACGCATCCTCCAAACATATGGCTTCGGCGATGGCGGCCCCGTAAAAGAAAACCTCGAATTTGCTGTCATATTAAAAACTATCACTGGATTACCATCTTCACAACTTTCGACCGTTCATAATTTTTTCAAACAGTTGGAAGAACAATCGGCAGACCTCCCGACATGGAATAACGAGCTTTATCTTGAAACGCATCGTGGTACGTACACAACCCAAGCGCAGATTAAAAAAGAGAATCGTGAATGCGAAAATCTTATTTATTCTTCTGAGCTCCTCTCCACTCTCGCGATGTTGTTCGGAAAGAATATTGCTGCACGACGTTATCCGAAGCAGAAACTTGAAGACGCATGGAAAAAACTGCTTCTCAATCAATTCCATAACGTTATTTCAGGTACTTCCATTGCTGATGTATACAAAAATGCACAACAGGATTATCAAGATATCAGAATAATTTGCATGGATGTTATCAGTAATAGTATTCAAGGATTATCTTTGCCTGCTAAGAAAAGCAAATCAGAATTCCATTTCTCTCTTTTTAACTCATTAGCCTGGCAGCGAAATGATTATATAGAAATATTTGTGAAGTCGAATGAAAAGTATCTTTTTGTTGAAGACTCGGATGGGAATCCAATCGTTCATCAGATTGTAGAACGAACAAAGGCAGGACAAACGCTGTTTTGTTTTGTAGAAAATATTCCAGCGTTCGGATTCAAACATCTTCTTGTCCGCACACATGGAGCCAAAGCGGGATCGTTTGAGCCGTGGCAAGCATCATCAAATAAATTAGAAACGCCATTTTATAGAGTTCACCTTGACGGCAAGGGCGCGTTCAAATCACTTTATGCAAAGCAACTACGGCGCGAATTATTTCAAAAAGGAAAAACCGGCAATTTCTTTGCGACATTCCGCGACGTACCTAAGCAATGGGAAGCATGGAACATTGATGCCGAGTATGAAAAGCACCGGGTCGATTTGTGGAAAACCAAACAATGTAAAATAATTGAGCAAGGCCCCTTACGCGCGACCGTTCGGCTTGAGCTTAAAACGGAAAACGGTTCTCTTCTCTCGCAGAATATTCGTTTCTACCATCAATTGCCGCGAATTGATTTCCAAACACATATGCGTTGGCAGGAAAAGCAGGTGTTGATGAAGGTTGCCTTCCCGTTCAACATGAAAATATCGAGCGCAACATACGAAATCCAATTCGGCGCAATAACTCGATCATCGAAACCCCGTACAGATGAGGATAGTGCAAAATTTGAAGTACCTGCACAACAATGGGCAGACATGTCTGATGCAAAATATGGCGTCAGTTTGCTGAATGACTGCAAATATGGATACAATGCAAAAGAGAATACACTCCAGTTGACTCTACTACGATCGCCCCGCTATCCAAATCCTATTGAACCGGGGCATTGTGATGAAGGCATAATCGACCAAGGCGATCATACATTTTGTTATTCTCTCTTTCCACATAGTGGAGACTGGGCGAAGGGTGGAACTGTTCAGAGGGCACGGGAATTGAATAATTCAGTTTTAATTTTTCAAAATCTTCAAGGAAAGAATATTCCGTCACTCCTTGAATCCTCAAAGCCGAACATTGTTATCGATGCGATCAAGAAAGCCGAAGAGAGCGATGCCGTCATTATACGATTGCATGAAGCGCATGGTGTTTCAACAGATACATCGCTCCGATTTGGCATTGACGCATCAAACGCAACAGAATGCGATTTATTAGAGAATGAGGAGAAGTCGCATAAGATTGTCAAATCAAAAATGGCTCTCAAATTTAAACCCTTTGAAATTAAAACACTCAAACTGGTAACAAAGTCGTCAAAAAAGAATCGTTAAAAAATTGTAACTACTCAGCATGGTCTTGGATAGTTCTAGATTATTCCAATATAATCTCCTCCCCTCCGCGTTTTGTGCGCCCCGCACTTTTTGCGGGAATAGGAGAGGACTAAGGTGGGGTCATTTCTTTTATTTGACCTCACCCCCGCCTGCCAAAGCACACTTTGTGCGGCGGGCAGGCTAACCCTCTCCTATAAGGAGAGGGAATTATTTTGCTATATGCTTATGAATGATAAAACAAAATCTATCAATGAAACTTACAGAACTACTTGCCCGCTTCAAAAAGGGAATCTCTTTTGCCATCAGCCTTGTCATCATCGAGCATGTTGCGTGGATTGTAGAGC
This sequence comes from Bacteroidota bacterium, assembly GCA_050015675.1. Classification (GTDB taxonomy): domain Bacteria; phylum Bacteroidota; class Ignavibacteria; order UBA10030; family UBA10030; genus Fen-1298. Next base: position 19,688 of record JBEKAY010000009.1, read on the forward strand.
CGGCTATATTTGGAAAAGTAATTGATGCTTTGATAGAACGTGCTTCTGGTCAGGCAAGTAGCCTCGATGCCTCATTGTTTCCCCTGTTCTTGTGGATTGGCGTCTTCACGATCAACTCCGGTACCGGCGTCATTCGGCGAATCGTTGACCAAAAAATCTATCTTGCGATGTTCACACAATTGGCAACAGACATTTCTACTGTTGCCCAGGAAAAAAAATTCCGCACGTCAAAGACTGCAGCGCTTGCACAGTTGTCAGAGCAGTATATTACTTTTTTCCAATATCGTGTTCCAGAGATTATTGAACAAATTGTTCAGATTGGTGGGGCTGTCATTGCACTTGCGGTCTTCGATTGGCGAATCTCCATTACGTGCTTGACTATCGTCTTACCGCTTCTTCTCATAAACAAAATTTACACGCGAAAAGTCAGCACACTACAGAAAGATTCACACGATACATTTGAAAATGCGTACGATGTGTTTTCTACACAGAGACCGGAAGAAATTCATAATTACTATGCAAAATCTGCAAGCATTAAACAGAAGATAGCAAATTGGGGTGCGCTCAATTTTGGAGTGATGCGATTCATGTTGCTTTTTATCTTTCTCGCTGTTCTCTACATTTCCATCGATTTGGACGATTTTACGACCGGCAGTATCTATTCTATCGTAGCATACATTTGGACATTCATAACGTCTTCCGAATATCTTCCGGAATTAATGGAGAGCTGGACTTCCCTTAAGGACGTTTCTAAGCGTTTAAATCAGGCATCGCTTTAATACTTGTTTTATTTTGTTTCATCGAACAAATCGCGAATCAGCGCAACAACTTGTGTAGAATTGTACGGCTTTTGGATAAAATCCCTTGCACCAGATTTGATGATTTCAGTTCTCACATCCTGATTAAAAAATCCACTCGCAAGAATTCCTTTCAACTCTGGATTTATCTCCCTCATTTTTAGGAATGCCTCCCAGCCGCCAAGGCGCGGCAAACCAAGATCAGTTAATACAATTCCAATTTCATCCTTATGTGCTGTAAATATTTCCACGGCTTCCATGCCATCCACTGCCTCGAGAACCTTAATTCCACAATCTTCCAACATTATCTTTAGAAGATCTCTCAGGTTTTTTTCATCTTCCACAATGAGAACTGTGTTTTGACTATTCACTAATTTTGATCCCTATTAAAATCCATTTGTTCATAACCACAGCCATAGGCGGTGAGTTTCTATGATTTATTCAATAATCTGACGAACGTCAGATTTTGATTTCGCCAATGACAATACGTATGCATCATTGTTTTTTCACTAACATGGAAAATCTTATCGGTGTGTTCCATCCCTTACAAGAAACGAGCGGCCGGTTGAGCACATCGTTGAATCTGTATGAGTGTACTTTGAATATTATGAAAATGCAATATCAATGAATAGTGAGTAATAAAGATGATAGAAAGCAGATGGGAAACGAGGCAATTCCTTATCTCCCATTCTTCAAAAATCTAATCTGCAATTTATTTTGTTTTTTCTTTCTTCAACGAATGCCCTGTTACTAATCCAAACACAAACAACACAAGTGCAAGTGCGCCAAGAGCAAAGATCGTATCGCCAAAAATTCTCGACCACTTGATTGTTTCCACTAGCGGTGAATTAAGAAACTCTGAGCTTCGTGCATACCAATATCCATACTTTACCGATGCCCAAGTTTGCATCAAGCCCACCGGCAGAAGACTTCCGACAACCATCGCCATCAAACCGATGTTGAGCGACCAGAAGGAAAACTTCAGCATTGTTTCCTTCCATTCCTTCTGGACCCACATCACACGCAGGCAGAAAAGCATCAATCCGATACCGAGCATTCCGTACACACCAAACAGTGCAGCATGTCCGTGAACCGGTGTGGTATTCAATCCTTGCATGTAATAAAGAGCGATCGGCGGATTGATCATAAAGCCAAACAATCCAGCACCTATCATATTCCAAAACGCAACCGATATGAAGAAATATATCGGCCACTTGTAGTTCTTAATCCATTCGGCGGCGCGTGAAAGTTTAATATTTTCCCATGCCTCAAATCCAGCAAGGACAAGCGGCACTACCTCAAGCGCACTGAAAACTGCACCAAACGCAAGTATAGGCGTCGGAGTACCGGAAAAATAAAGATGGTGTAGCGTACCGATAATTCCGCCTGAGAGATAGACGGTTGAGGAAAGAATGACAGCAGTATTGGCTGTCTTCACACGAATTAATTTTAATCGCGCAAACATGAAAATGATGACGACTGTGGCAAAGACTTCAAAGAATCCTTCTACCCAAAGATGCACTACCCACCACCTCCAGTATTCCGCAATGGCAAGATTGGTATGTTTGCCCCACATCAAGCCAGCCATATAGAAGCCGCCGATAGCAACTGCAGCGATGAGAAATAGCGCGAGAAGAGATCTGTGTTCATCCTTTCGTCGGATGGCAACAAAGATATTTCTGCCAAGGAGGTACACCCAAAGTACTAATCCAATTGTGAGGGCAATCTGCCACACCCTGCCGAGATCAACATATTCGTATCCCTGATGACCGAAATAGAACCACGCATCTCCGGATAATTTATGATTGACGCTCAGCCATTCTCCAGTCATTGAGCCAACCACTACAAGAAGCAGCGCACCAAAAAGAACATTGACACCAAACCGCTGACCTTTCATATCCACTCCACTCACAGCAGGAGCAATATAGAGTCCTGCTGCAAGCCAAGCGGTTGCGATCCAGAAAATGCCAAGTTGTACATGCCATGTACGAGTCACTACATACGGCAGCCACTTGCTCATCGGGATTCCATAAAATCCGTTCCCTTCTACTCCATAATGCGCGGTAATAATTCCGACAAAGATCTGAACCAGTATTAACGCCGACACTACGAAGAAGTACTTGAGAGTCGCTTTTTGCGACCGCGTGTGTTCACTGTTGAAAAGCGGATCGGAATTCGGAACCATTTGCGGCAGGGACTCCGATGCATGCGATGCATGATACCAAACCATAGCACCAATACCGGCAAGCAGTAATATGATGCTCACTCCCGTCCACACAACTGCATCTGGTGTTGGATGATTGTTGACCAAATCCTCGTGCGGCCAATTGCTCGTGTAAGTGACTTCATCACCCGGCCTGTTCGTCGATGCCGCCCATGATGTCCAGAAAAAGAATGCCGAAAGCTGGCGAAGTTTTATCGGATCATTTAATGCACCGCTGGGAATGGCGTACTCCGATTTCCCTTTTGAGAATACTTCTGAATAATGTTGCACATTTGCCTCAAACGCTGCGGCGCGAATTGAATCAATGACAATTTTTTCAGTCACAACATCATATGTATTCTTCCGCATCATTTCTGCTAATCTCGATTGCAATAATGCTTTTTGTTCTAGAATGAGATCGGCATATATCTTTCCGAACTCTTTCTTCGACCAATTGTTTAAAATGAACTCGCACTCACGATGCAACCAATCGGCTGACCAATCAGGCGCTACATAGCTTCCGTGTCCCCAGACAGAACCGAGTTCCATGCCACCCAACGCCTGCCAAACATTCTGCCCTTCGCCAATCTCCCCGCTTGCAATGATGACTTTGCCATCTGTCGTCATAACTGCCTCTGGGATTGGAGGTTTCTCTTGATAGATACGCCATCCAGCCCATCCCAATACTACGAATCCAAAAAAAACAACCAAGATAAATGCAATCCAATATCGCTTCATAGGAATATTCCCTCTCATTGATGGTCTAAAAATGAATATACTACACTTATCCCGTTCTTCTTTTCATATTTCAATTTTATCGAAGTCATATCCTGCTCTCGCAACCGCTCGCCGCGTCACGTCAAGCACATTTGGATTATAGATGTGAGGCATAACCGGCACATCTGGAAAACTGCGTACCTGCTTCATTAATTCTTGGATATGATTACCAACGAGCCGATCACAAACCGCATACAAACCGTCTTCACCTTCTTCAAGCTCGTTGTGATGATTCATAATTGTGTGGAGAACCGCGGTAATTTTTCTGCTCGCCGGTGGAATAAGTAATGCCGCAAAGGCGCCATGTTCCAAACGCAATGTTCCTGCTAATTGATATGGTAATCCGTTTTGCAGCCATTTAATTGCAGGCAGCAGAATTTTTTCTTCCATTCCGATGTGCTTCAACAGCCCGGAACGAAATTCTGAATAAGCTGCGTTATTGATTTCTTCGGCAGTCACAACAGCAAGTTTCAGAAGCGTTTCCAGCCGCCGATGATCGTTGACAAAAAATGAATATACTTCACCATTCATGGTTCAGAGTAATTAATGAATATCGTGTTTCTCACTGCCTTCATTATGATGAGCATTACTTTCCGCCGCTTCATGCAGCCGCTCAGCATAGTGGACAAATTCTACATAAGCTTCAACGAACTCGCGACCGGCCTCCACACTTTTATCGGCTTCTTTCTTTGCTTCTAATGCATGCTTGAACCGTGTAACGATTCCTTCATCAAGAGCTGAAGTAAGATGTTGAACGAGTTCTTTGACATCTCCAGCTTCGAGTGCTTTGTCCGCCAGAACAACAGGTGGTTCTATCGGTGTCCCAGATGATTTCAATCCCGTGTATGGTTCGCCTTCTCCTGCACGATGGAGTCGAACAAGGGTCTCGAAAAAATACATATCTGCAAGTTCTCGTGCTTCTTTCCCTTTTGTTCTTACTTCCAGGGTTCGCTTAAAAGCTGATCGAACTTCATCTTCATATTCTTTCTTGATCCAGCGAAGCACAGGTGCCACATCGCCTTTTTCGAGTGCAAGCTTTGCTGCTTTGACTACTGGACCGTCCATCGTGTCGCAATGCGCTAGAACCTTGTTTTGAAAAAGAAGAATCATTGATAGTAATACAATGCCAATGAACGCTGTTTTTGGTTTCATGGCTCACTCCTGATTTGATTATTTTTTGATTAAATGAATTAACATTTGAAACTCTTCGCCAAATGGATTCTTCGGATTGAAGTTCACTATCCCGTCCACGAAAATTATTTCGCCTGGTTTCAATTCAATCTCCTACCATTATCAATTGGAAGAATTGCTTTCCCTTTAACGGGTTGAAGTGTGATTTCGAATCCTGGGTGCGAATGTGGCGGCACATCGAGTCCGGCAGAAAGACACAGTAATAGCACCTTCGTCCGTTCACCGTTGAACACGGGAACATGGACATATTTGTCTGGCAAGTAACGCTCGATTTCACTGAAGACTTTCTTTTCCATTGATTGTTCTCCTTATAAGTACGGTATTCGAAGGTTATTATGAATGAATTGGAGTCTATGTATAGCGCAAAAAACTTTTGCAATCCCCGTGAAGAACGATGGGGCAAATCCCCAAAAGTTAGTAAATAAGAGAGCCGCTGAAACAAAGTTTAGTATTTTTTGAGAGGAGAAGCAATGAGTGGAGCTAGCATGCTATTTTACGACATTAGGACATTACCACGATTTTAGAAAGGAAAATCTTGTTTGTTATCAAACACCGATTCAATCTTCTCTATCTTCGGCTTCTTTGCTGTTAAATGCACAAGATTACTATTGACGTAGATTGCCTTCCGTGGCTGAACAGGACAAGCGTGTTCACAAGCACCGCACCCGACACAGATTTCATTATTTACTTCTGGAATGACAAGCCGTTGTTCGTACGGTACCATCTTGACTGCTTTTGTAGGACAATGCTCTGAGCAGGCACCGCAATCCTTTTTCTTCGTAACCACTATGCAATCATCTTTGACGAACTGAGCTTTCCCAATCTGAATTAGTTTTTTAATATTTATATCGAGCGGCAGAATAGCGCCTGTCGGACATACCTGACCGCAAATAACACAATCGAAATTGCAATAGCTTGCTGCATAATTCATTTTAGGCTGGAATATTCCAGCAATACCATAGTCAAGAAGCGATGGGAACAATACTTGTGTTGGGCACGAACTGACACACAGGTGGCATGCCGTGCAACGACTTGAGAAATGTTCCACGCTTATCGAGCCGGGAGGAGAGATGGGATGCCTATGACTTTCATTGAATCTCATTTGATTTATTCCTGCACTACTATCCTTACCTATCTCCGGCAACAGCAAGCCAAGCGCAGGCAAAATGGATGTTGTTAGTACTTTCCGCCGTCCTTCATTTATAATCGGTAAAATATTTGAAGTTTTCTTCCATCTTCCTTGATAACTCATTCCCGCTGTCGGGCAAGCATCAATGCAGTTGAAACATCCAACGCATGCGGCAAAATCAATTTCCTTTAAATCACTCTTGATGCAGTTTGCCTTACACACTCTTTCGCATAATCCACATTCTTTACAATTATATTCGTCTATTACTATTTTGAAGATTGAGAATCTTGCAATAATCCCAAGCAGCGCTCCTGCCGGACAAAGCAGATTGCAAAACAATCTTCCATGATTGTAAGATAGATACAAAACCAAACCGAGAAAACTTAAAGGCGCAATAATCGAGATAATATTAATGTGAAGAAGGGGAATTTGAAAAAGAAAAAATAGACCGAATAATCCAAGAATATTTACAAGCGTATTATTGGCCAACACAACAGACGGACTAACCAGATTAGAAAGAATTCGGCCGTAATTACTGAAGGGTTCAAAAAGATTTAACAGGATTAAACTTCCGGTAAAAGCGAATACTATTGTGAAAAGAAATAATACATAATGAATTGTGTAGAACGGCTTCTTGAATTGGAATCGATGGTGGCGATTGATCCGTTTAGCGATGCGTATGGTTATATCCTGCAATATTCCAAGCGGACAAATTGTTGAACAATAGACTCTGCCGAACAGAAAACTCAGAAGCAGAACAAAGAACAACCCAATAGATGCAGCACTAAATAAAATCAATGTTCGTATCAATGAAGGCACAAGTTGTGTTGAAACAAGAAATGTATGCAATCCTGAAGGAGAGATATTGCCAAAATCAAGAAAGAGGAAACTTACTGCAGAAAAAAAACCTGCCGCAATAGTCACGCGAATTTTTTTCAGCCACTGCAACAAGTCACCTCAGACTGTAATTCGCATGATGCGGAGATTCTCCAAATCCATTCTACCGACTTTTTGATCGGCAGCAAGTTGAATATAGCGGACATCGGATGGATTGATACCAAACAGTTTTGTTGCAGCAGTATCAATCGCTACCATGTCAGTGGAAATGAGCAGAGACTTCATCATGACAACATCTTCCACAGAAATACCACGGGGCCCATTTTGTTTCATGACATTATATGCATCAACAATATTGAGTGTTGGCTTGCGGAATGTCGCAAAGTCTGCAATACATTGATGCAAATCTGTGCGATGCCAGAAACTACGATCCCAGACATTGCCCATAAGATTTTTCATAGTAATAGTGAGCCGAGCACCACCGTGATTTTTAAGTACAGGAACGTTAATAAAGACATTTGCCCCAAGAATGAGTTCGTGTTCTTTCGCTTTTGTAAGACTCTTGCCGTTTGGTATTGAGATTTCATGATAATAACCTTCAGTATGAGCCGGCGCAATCTTTCCGCCCGCTTCTTTGACTGCTGATTCGATCCCGCTGTTTTTGTAACACCGCTGCCAGTCATCGCATGTATGATCAAGCACATAAATTTCGCTTGCACCGGCGTTGCGACATTGGCGAACAATTTCCGCTATCAACTTTGGATTTGTATTACCTGCGCGTTCCGGACTGACATCCCATCCAATATTCGGTTTTATAACAACCTTTTGTCCCTTCTTAACAAAGGCACGAATTCCTCCGAGCGCTTCCATCCCCTTTTGCAACATCACATCCGTCTCGCCACCCTTAACCGCTACCAAATCAAACGGAGCGTTGGCGGAATTATAAGCGGTCGCAAAAAGATTTTCGTATTTGCCCGCAAGCGCGGCACCAACGAAAACAGAAGCGCCAAAACCTTTTCTAAAGAATGTCCTTCGATCCATATAAATCCCTACATCTTAAGACTAAAATATGTTCAACACTTGCTAATGATCAGCGTACCTTCAATCGCTGGAAATAAGAGTACGCAATTGTCGCTGCACCAACGATCTTTACTCCATCCCACCACGAGAATATCAAAAATCCAGCTTGAAAAGAATTTATCCAATTGTGAAAATAGAGAAAATTCAGTTGAATGGTGCCAAGAGAGAATATGATTAAAGATCCGACAAACATGGAAATCAGCATCCACCAGTATTCACTGTGAAGTCCAGAAAGATAACCAACAACAAACGCTGCAATCGGAAACGAGAGTAGGTATCCGCCGGTTGGCCCTAGTATTTTTGCCAAACCAAATGCACCGCCTGAAAACACAGGTAACCCAATTGCACCAAGAATTAAATAAAAACTCATACTTACGGCGCCACTTCGTTTTCCCATGAGCGCACCTGCCAAGAGAACAAAAAATGTTTGCATTGTAAATGGTACTGGTTGGTTCGGTATTTCAATTTGAGCCCCGATTGCCACAAGTATTGCACATGTGAATGCCCAAAAAGCTTGAATATGTATTCTTTTGTCAGGTAAGCTTAATGCTTTTGAAGCAATCTGGCTTCGCATCTCGACCATTTCCATCTCCTCTTTTAATTTAATTACGCTAATAACAAATTAGACAAATGCGGCAAGAAAATCAAACACCGACAGTATTCTTTTCTTGTTTGACTTAGATGTGTTTTTTCAATATATTTTTACACCAACTCTTTTGGAGTTGGTTTTTTTGTGTATGTGTAGTAGTCCCGACGCTATCGGGGTGAAGTCCCGACTTAGTCGGGGTAAGGCATCCCGCTTTGCGGGACACTCTCTGGTTTTGTGCCAATAAGTTATTGGGGTGTAGCCAAGCGGTAAGGCAGCGGCCTTTGGAGCCGCCACTCCCAGGTTCGAATCCTGGCACCCCAGCAAGTTGATTGAGATCAAAATGTTTTTTGTCTATGTTCTCAAAAGTCTAAAAGACAATATATTGGGATGTAGTCAGGTAGTAAGGCATCCCGCTTTGCGGGACACTCCCAGGTTCGAATCCTGGCACCCCAGCATGGTTTTATTTTTATGAAAAGAAATAAAGTGAAAATAATCGATAGAGGAAATCGATGAGCGAACTGAAGATTTTTTCGGGTCGGGCAAATCGCCTATTAGCTGAACAAATCTGCATCGAAGCACATGTTCCTCTTGGAGAAGCCACCATCCAAACGTTTAGCGATGGCGAACTTTGGGTTAAATATGTCGAGAACATCCGGGGTGACGATGTCTTTATTATTCAACCGACACAGCCGCCGGCAGAGAATTTGATCGAGTTATTAATTATGCTTGATGCTGCGAAACGTGCATCAGCAAAACGCGTAACAGCAGTTATTCCTTATTTCGGATATGCACGTCAGGATAGAAAAGATCAACCGCGTGTGGCAATCAGCGCGAAGTTAGTCGCAAATTTGATTACGGAAGCTGGCGCAGATCGTGTGATAACGATGGATTTGCATACAGCACAAATCCAGGGGTTCTTTGATATTCCAATGGATCATTTATATTCATCGGCGGTACTTATTGAATGTTTTAAAAAGATGGATATTTCAAATCTTGCGGTTGCTTCTCCGGATGTTGGAAGTATTAAAATGGCGCGTTCCTATGCCAAACGACTTGGTGCAGATTTAATTCTCATAGATAAACGTCGTCCAAATCCAAATGAAGCAGAGATAATGAATATTATCGGCAACGTCGAAGGAAAGAATATCCTTATTGTTGACGACCTGATTGATACCGGTGGAACATTCGTCAATGCGGCGCAGGCGTTGCGCAACAACGGGGCGAAGGAAATCTTCGGCGCTTGTACACATCCAGTTTTATCCGGTAAAGCGTACCAACGAATAGAGAAATCGGTCGTTAAGAAAATCGTCGTCACAGATTCACTTCCATTAAAACAAACATGTGATAAGATTCAGATTCGCTCAATAGCTCATCTATTTGCAGAAGCGATTCTTCGAACACACCGTAATGAATCCATCAGCTCACTATTTGATATTGATAAAGACAAGACTTAACAAGGAGATACACGATGTCTGAAATAACACTCACTGCGGAAATTCGAAAAAACGTTGGCAAACGTGTCCGCGCCATACGTAAAACAGGTAAGGTGCCAGGTATATATTATGGGCACGGACAGCAAAATATTCCTGTGTCACTACCGGCACCGACACTCGCGCCTTTGTACTCTACTTCAGAAACGCATGTCATCAACTTAAAATTGGATGATGGTTCGTCCCATCTATGCGTCTTAAGAGATGTGCAACTTGACCCCGTCACTGAGAAACCTGTGCATTTTGATCTGTTTGGCTTGAGCGAAAATGAAACGCTCACTATCCAGATACCGGTGAAGCTGACGGGTGGTATTCCGAAAGGCGTCCGCGAAGGTGGAATCTTACAGCACGTTTTACACAAACTAAAAATCTCGTGCCTGCCGAAACATATTCCTGATCACATCGAAATCAACGTGGAAGAGTTGGCTATTAATCATTCTGTTCACGTGAAAGATTTGACGATTCCAAATGTTACGATTATGGAAAACGAAACCAGCACGATTGTTGCTGTTGTTCCGCCTGTTGTAGTGAAAGAACCAGAACCGACAGTCGTTGCCGCTGTACCAACTGCTGAAGCACTTGCCGAACCTGAAGTTATTTCCAAGGGTAAGAAGCCCGAAGAAGGTGCTGAAGAGGTTGATGAGAAAAAGAAACCTGAAGAGAAGAAGAAACCTGAAGAGAAAAAGAAAGCAGACGAGAAGAAGAAGTAATTTTTTATTCATCAAAATTTTATGTATCTCATCATCGGTTTGGGAAATCCAGGAAATGAATATGCCCAAACGAGGCATAATGTTGGTTTTCTGGTTGCCGATCAACTTGCCGCATCTATGGGTACCCAATTTCACGCTGGTAAGGGGGAGTTTTGGTTGGCGGAATGTTCTTTGAAGAATATAGAGATCACTGTTTTGAAACCGGTGACCTCTATGAATAACAGCGGCGTTGCTGTTCAGGAATTTCTTGAGCGACGACAAATTGCATTGGAGAATATAGTAGTAGTCTGTGACGATTTCCAATTACCGATTGGAACAATTCGATTCCGTAAAGATGGTTCTGACAACGGCCACAATGGATTGTCGTCTATTATTTATCATTTACAGACTGATCAATTTGCCAGACTACGATGCGGAATTGCTTCTGTGAGCATGCCTTCAGAAAAATCGAAGATGAAAGATTTCGTGCTCGACAGATTTCCAGAGTCCGAGTTGAGAATAGTGGAGAATATGGTAGAGCGAGCCCGAGACGCCTGTACATCGTTTATTATGGATGGCATCGACCAAACAATGAATAGGTTTAATGCCAAACCATCGGAAGAATTATTTACTTAAATAACCCTGCCCTCTCATTTGAGAACTAATTTCAAATGGAGCGGGCCTCATTATCACAAGTCCAAAGGGAACATATCTATGACACAAAAGAAAAATATTTATGAGGCCACGTTCATTGTGAACGCCGGCCTCGACGACCCGCTAATCGATGCCATTATCGATAAGGTGCAGGAAGTCATCACAAAAAACAATGGCGAGATCATGGAGTTGGCAAAATGGGGTCGCAAGCGATTTGCTTATCCCATTAAAAAGAAAAACAATGGTTTTTATGTTGTCTGTGAGTTCACGTCTACCGGTGATCTCGTTGCACGCCTTGAGCGGCACTTCCTGCTTGAAGAGAACATCATTCGCTTCCTTATCATCGGATTAGATAAGAAGGCGCTGCAAGCCCGTATCTCTGGAAATGATCTGATGAAACTAGCAGCACCGGCAATTCCATCCACAAGCGGTTCGCCGCTTGTTGCTGCTATTCCTGCTGTGGAGACCGATGTTCCTGCGGCTTCAGAAACTCCAACAGATTCCATAACCCCAAACGAAGCTTGATTTTTCACTACGAAAAATAAGGAAGGACGAATATAATGGCAATGTCATTTCAACCAAGAACATCGAATTCACGAGGATCGCAACGAGGATCGCAAGGTGGGCCACAACAGCGCGGAGGCAGCAGCGGCGGCGGATATCGGCGTGACTCTTCTCCGAATGGACAGCGATCAACGAATCGCCAACAGCAACAGCGAAAAAAACGAACATGCAGATTCTGTGATTCAAAAGATGTCTATATTGATTACAAGAATGAGAAACGTCTTCAACGCTTCGTTTCCGAACAAGGGAAAATTATCCCGCGCCGTATCACCGGTACGTGCGCGCATCATCAACGCCAGCTTGTTACCGCGATCAAACGCGCACGACATTTAGCGTTGATTTCATTCGTCAACGACGCTGTGAGTTAAGCGATTCTCATCATGAATGTTGAGTAAAAGGAGTATACTATGAAAGTAATTTTAAGAAAAGATTCAGAAAAACTCGGCCGCGTCAGCGAAGTAATCTCAGTCAAAGACGGATATGCGCGCAATTATCTCATACCTCGCGGCATCGCATACGAAGCTACCGACGGCAGTCTTCGTCAATTAGAAGAAGAGAATAAACAGCAATCACGTCGTACCGATAAAGAGCATTTCCAGGCGGAGACCCTCGCTGCAAAACTTGAAAAAGTTTCCATCACCATTAAGATGAAAGTTGGCGAAGAAGAAAAACTTTTCGGTTCCGTTACCGCTCAGATGATTGCTGATGCACTTATCGAAAAAGAAATTACACTGGATAAACGACAGATAGAGCTTGAAGAGCCTCTCAAAGCCCTCGGCATTTACGATGTTCCCGTCAAACTTTCTGGCGGTGTGAGCGGTAAAATCAAAGTATGGATCGTCAGGGAATAACACAGCGTTTCCTTTCTTTGTAAGAGCACAATTGCAAAGGCAGCAATGGACACGCTGCCTTTTTTCTTGATCAAGTAGGGATTTATTTTATCCAATGGAATGTTTCATGAGTAAGAGACACATAAATTTATGATTACATTACCTTAAATAGTTTTAGATCGTTATGATGTTTAGCATATAAGAAAGAAATATAATGGCAGAAAAAATACCTCAGTTTCTTGATGAAGTCACTATTCGTTTTGCTGGAGACTCCGGCGATGGAATGCAGCTCACAGGCACACAGTTCACTAACACTGCCGCTTTTATAGGCAATGACCTAAGTACGCTTCCTGATTATCCTGCGGAAATTCGAGCACCGCAGGGAACTACGAACGGTGTCAGCGGATTTCAAATTCATTTTGGGAGCGTCGAGATTAACACACCCGGTGATTTTTGTGATGTGCTCGTAGCGATGAATGCTGCTGCACTCAAAGTCAATCTCACGTGGCTCGTTAAAGGCGGCTCTATCATAGCCAATATCGACGGCTTTAATGATAAGAATCTGAAGCTTGCCAAATATGCCGCCAATCCGCTGAAAGATGGCTCTCTCTCTAACTATCAATTGTTTGAAGTTGATATTACAAAGTTGACAACCATTGCGCTTCAGGAGATGAACCTTTCCAGCAAACTCGTTGATCGCTGTAAAAACTTTTTTGCATTGGGTATGATGTACTGGATGTACAATCTTCCTCTTGAAACAACGCTTAAGTGGATCTCTGAGAAGTTCGATAAGAAGCAGGATATTCGCGATGCAAATACACGCGTGCTGAAAGCTGGATGGAACTATAGCGAGACTACAGAAATCTTCAAAGTTCGCTATCAAGTTGCACCGGCAAAACTTACGCCGGGAAATTACCGCAATATCACCGGCAACCAGGCTGCTGCCTGGGGACTGATGACTGCGGCAAAAAAAGCAAAGCTCGATCTCTTTCTCGGCAGCTATCCAATCACACCTGCAAGCGAAATTCTGCACGAACTTTCCATGCACAAAAACTTTGGAGTGAAAACTTTTCAGGCAGAAGATGAAATAGCGGGAATCACAGCTGCGATTGGCGCGTCTTTCGCCGGAGCCCTGGGTACAACAACAACAAGCGGACCCGGTCTTGCACTAAAAACCGAAGCCCTTGGACTTGCCGTGATGGTAGAATTGCCGCTTGTTGTGGTGGATGTGCAACGCGGTGGACCAAGCACTGGATTGCCAACGAAAACAGAACAGGCAGACTTGCTTCAAGCAGTTTATGGACGCAACGGTGAGGCTCCGATTCCAGTAATTGCTGCCGCTACACCGGCAGATTGTTTCGACGCTGTCTTTGAATCTGCACGTATCGCAATTAAATTTATGACTCCGGTTATTTGTTTGACGGATGGTTATCTCGGCAATGGTTCTGAACCATGGTTAATTCCGGATTACGAAAACCTTCCAGATATCTCTCCTCATTTCATAACTAATCCTGAAGGATTTCTCCCCTACTCGCGAGACGAAGTGACACTTGCACGACCTTGGGCAATCCCCGGCACTCCCGGACTTGAACACCGCATCGGTGGTTTGGAAAAGAAGAATCTCACCGGGAATATCGATTACTCACCGAAGAATCATGATCTCATGGTTCACTTGCGTGCAGAAAAAATTTCGCGTGTTGCAGACGACATTCCATTAGCAAAAATTGAAGGTGACCAACAAGGCAATGTGTTGGTGGTTGGCTGGGGAAGCACCTATGGAGCAATCAGAACCGCAGTACAGCGTCATCGCTTGAAGGGACATTCTGTTTCACATTTGCACCTGCGGTACATCAATCCAATGCAAAAGAATGTCGGCGAAATACTATCTCGATTCAAAACTATTTTAGTACCTGAATTAAACTTAGGTCAACTCATCAAAATCTTGAGATCTCATTATCTTGTGCCGGCAATCGGACTGAACAAAATAATGGGATTACCATTCCAGGCAGAAGAGATCGAAACAAAAATTGACGAGCTTTTACAAGGAACCAAATCATGAGCGCACTTATTCAAAATATTCCAGTTCAATCAACTGCATCAGGAACATCCAAATTCACATCAAAGGATTTACAGAGCGATCAAGAAGTTCGATGGTGCCCGGGATGTGGTGATTATTCAATCCTTGCTCAAGCACAACGCATTATGCCGGATTTAGGAATCCCAAAACATAAAATCGTTTTCGTTTCCGGCATTGGCTGCTCCAGCAGGTTTCCATATTATATGAATACATACGGATTTCATAGTATTCATGGGCGCGCAACATCAATCGCGTCTGGTGTAAAACTTGCACAGCCGGATCTTTCCGTCTGGGTGATTACTGGAGACGGCGATGGCATGAGTATCGGCGGCAATCATCTGATCCATCTGCTTCGCCGTAACATCGATATCAAGGTTCTCTTGTTCAACAATCAAATTTACGGATTAACGAAAGGGCAGTATTCGCCAACTTCAGAAAAAGGTAAGATCACTAAATCCACGCCGTTCGGTTCATTAGATTACCCGTTCAATCCGATATCACTTGCTCTTGGCGCTAGTGCAACTTTTGCGGCACGAACAATAGATCGGGATCAAAAGCACTTGCAATCGATTTTAAAACGCGCCGCGGAACATGTTGGAACTTCATTTATTGAAATTTATCAAAACTGCAGCGTCTTCAATGACGGGGCATTTTCTCAATTCACAGATAAAGAGATAAAAGACGATAATGTGGTTTTTCTTGAACACGGCAAGCCGCTTCTCTTCGGTAAAGAGAAAGACAAAGGCATCAGATTGAATGGATTTACTCCGGAGATTGTTTCACTCAAAGATGGTACGCATTCGATTAATGACTTGCTTGTGCACAATGAAAATGACACAACGCTTTCATTTATTCTTGCGGATATGACTTATCACTCACATCTGCCTCGACCCATTGGCGTGTTTCTTTCGATTGAACGGCCAACTTATGAAGCCGAGATGCAGCGCCAAATTGAATTCTCGAAAGAAAAACAAGGTGAAGGAAATATGGAAACGCTTTTAAATTCCGGCGAGACTTGGACAATTCAATAATATTTTTATATCTTGTAGCGAGGGGTGTGGTTTCAAGGGTGAGATCACACTTTTTTTTTGCCACTATTGGTTTACAGATAACGGGAATTCACATTGCCAGTGCAGTTTGAAACATTCCGGACAATTGTTGAATCGTATGCGCGTTTTGTGCTGACGACGCATGTCAATCCAGATGGCGATGGCCTCGGCACCGAAATTGCGCTCGCCCTCTATCTCCAGAAACAAGGGAAACAAGCAACCATTCTCAATTACAGCGCAACACCTGATAATTATTCTTTCCTCGCGCAATTTCATCCTATCCTTCAATTCGATCCTTCCCAGGATGCAGAAATTATAGAAAATGCGGAAGTGATTATTGTCTTGGATACAAATCAGTTGGACAGATTAGTAACGATGAAGTCGGCTCTTGTATCGAGCCAAGCCGTAAAAATCTGCATCGATCACCATCTTGAACCGGGAGAATTTGCCGATCTCTATATCTTGGATGAATCTTCTACGGCTACAGGAGAAATTATCTACCGACTTTTAAATTACTTGACGGGCCGCAGTATCGACCGCGAAACAGCTATTGCTCTCTATACCGCAATTATGACAGACACCGGATCATTTCGATATCCAAAAACCGATCCGGAAACACATAAAATTATTGCTCAACTTATTCAAGCGGGAGCAGACCCTGTTGCTATTTACGAACATGTCTATGAATGCGGTTCCATTAATCGCGTGCG
The DNA here is from genome assembly GCA_050015675.1 of Bacteroidota bacterium. Taxonomy (GTDB): domain Bacteria; phylum Bacteroidota; class Ignavibacteria; order UBA10030; family UBA10030; genus Fen-1298. Next base: position 36,354 of record JBEKAY010000009.1, read on the forward strand.
CTTGCTGGGATTAGCTCTGGCAAATATGCAAATTACACACAACGGAAAACTTGCCTACATCGTTCTTACACGCGAAATGTTTGACACGACTAACACAACGGAAGTCGATGCTGAGGCGTTTGTGCCATACACTTTGACTATCGATGGAGTGCAGATTGGATTGATGTTTTCAGAGATGAACGGCATTGTAAAGGTGAGCTTCCGTTCCAAAGGCGATATCTGGATTAATGAATTAGCAAAAGAATTCGGCGGGAACGGACATAAGAATGCTGCGGGAGCTAGAATCCCACATGGAAAATTAGAAGAACTTGTTCCTCAAGTGCTTGAGAATGCAAGCGCGTATATTGTGTAATGCAAAATCGAAGGATGTTGTTTCGCTTGCGCTAAAGCGTATAGATAAGTATGTAAGTGTTGTTTGACTCTGTTCTGCTGTAGGTCAGGACGCTGTCTCGACCATGTTTATGAGCAGTCGACTCAGCGCGATCTGTTACACGGAACGCGGTAGCGACTAAAGTCGGACAAATCGATTTACATGGGTACTGTGAGTGTTTTACAACCTTCACTGTATGTCGAATCGCTGATTCGAATAACATAAAAGGAGGGGACACAACCGTTCAAACAAAGCCCGCTCATAGCGGGCTTTGTCCGAGGCTGCCTAAAAAGTACGTGCACTGGGACATCACGAACCATTTCGTGACGCTGAGTCATTGAAAACAATTCATATACCTCACAGTAAGCTGGAAGAACTTGTTTCTCAGGTGCTGGAGAATGCTGGTTCATACATCATTTGAAAAGTAAAATGAGACTTTAAAAGTATTATATCGTTGGTATCTAAATAAACTACCTCGGAGCTTGCTCCGAGGTAGTTTATCATTTTATTCTGGATTCCTAACGATAACATCCCTTCCCGCCTAAGCTCATTCGGCGTCGGCAAGCAGGTAGGAGCGGTGAACTTTGTTTTATCACGTTCCGTAAGATGAAAATAATATTTTTATTGTTTTTTCTCATAACTAATTACTAAATTTTACTTGATTTGTCACATTGAAAGGAATAATCATCATGGATGATGATTTTACTCGTGCTGTGGTCATTGCAGGTATATTTATCGGATTTATTGTTCTGTTTGTATGGATGACATCGCGGACAAAACGCCGCATCGTTAACGCAGTTGCTCGGGCACAGGAGGCTTTAAAACTCACACCCATTGTCAGCACTCATCCACAGTTGGATGTTGTATGGTGTGCAACTCGAGGCCAAGTTTCCGGGTTGACAATTAGAATTTTCGGAGGGAGGTCTCGCAGCGGTCGAAACGCAGGAGTTGCAGAAGGAACGCGTGCTATCGATAAAGCGTTCGTGATGATTATTGTATCTCTGCCTAATATTATTCCATTTCGTTTCAACATTCAACGAAGACTTGCCCTTTCAGCCCCACATTTTGGTACGAGCTATGCAGAATTTGATAAATTTATCGAAGTTATAACAGATAATGAAAAAAAGGCTCTGACCCTACTTAGCAATGAACAATTGCGCACTGCAATAGTTTCATTTATCAAGTCAACCGCAAATGCATTTATTACTAGTTCGGAAGTTATAATCAAAGTATCAAGTGATAAACAAGTTCTCCCTGCTGCCAAAGAAGCAGTTAACCTTGCCCTCATGCTTAAAAATCAGATTGGAACAATTCAATAGAAGAAAATCAATGCAGCAACGATTTCAGAGATTATCCCAGCTTAGAGTGAATATGGCTTGCCTGTCTGGTTAGTTTATACAAAATATAGAATGACCCACTACTTCAGGCTTTGTCTTCACAAGACGAAACCGTTAAACACAAACCATCATCTTGTCCAAGCATACTAACCATCTATATCTCAAACTTTTTTTGTCTAATGTTCAATTATTGCCAAAAGCAATCTGGAATTGTTGTCCCATCTACCCAACTTTGCACTACAAATGGTGTCTTTGGATAACCTGCAGGCGCACGAAATTGAAGATTATTATCGAAGTCATAGTCTTTACGAAACCCATTAAAAGGATGAGAAGAAGAATTCGCACTCAAAAAAAGGCGCTTATTTAGAAAGCACCTTTTCTCTATACTATTAGATACATTTTTAATCTATCGCTAATGAGAGTTTAAAAAACCAAAAGCATTCTGAAAAAATGTATTGTTATTTGTTGTCGCTGTAGTCTCATACCAATTCATTACCTTCCAATTCATCGTCCCCGGATAAGCTATAGGTGATTGCTGTGTTAGTCTTTTATCGTAATCATAGTTTTTATGGAATCCGCTTGAAACATTATTACCGCTAAGCGAGGCTACAGTACCTCTAACATTTTGTTGTATTCCACCAACAAGGAATATCGTTCCATCTAAGCCACGTGAACCATAATTCTGTGCACTAAATCCTCCTGTTAAACAGAATATCGATGCATTTAAATAGACATCGCTATTATTAACAGACGGCAGATTATTACCCGTAATTGGATCTACAGGCACGTCTGTAATTATAACATTATTATCGGTGACAAGTCCTAACATAGATTTACAATTAGTATTAGCAGACCCATCTGAATTCTCGGGGGGGACACTATAGACGATTGATGAATCAATATAAATAGCACTTCCAGTCCCTACTGCACTAATTGTTAACTGTCCATTCAAAACCCCTTGTACATGCACTGGCATATTTTCTACAAGCACTACACCGTCAGGTGCCCATGCTGCAATAGATGTGTACACTGTTGTTACTTTTGTTACCGTTGTGGTACTCCCTACTTTTTTTGATGTATATTCTGTAACAGCTACTGAACCATTTTTATATAATTCAATGTTCTCTTGTATAGGCGTACCTGCTGTTAAATTTCCAGTATCAACATAATCCTTTCCAGCAGGAGCAGTGGTTTGTCTCCCCATTGTCTTCACATTTGTAAGATCTGGTGGCATCGGTTCGTTAACGGGTGATTGGTACCCGCCTGCAAAAGTTGGGTGATCAGATGATCCGTTCTGCTTTTTTAAACCTTTACCAGTTGTCACTGGCCCTTTAAAATACGGATTCCCCGTGACGTATAAATAGTCTTGCGTATGTAAACGTCCCTTGCATGTATCTCCGGTAGTCCAGTAAACTCCATTTTCATTTACGTTATACATTGCATAGACTGAAAATGAGACTCTATCAAAATCAACAGTTGTTTGTGCATCAATCCCCGCATATGACGCATCTACTATCATTTGCATAGTATCTTTTGTCGCGAACTTTGAACTATCTATATATACCGTGAAAGATCCCTGACCATTAGCGAATGTCTGAGGAAATGTAACTGTTCCCGTAGGCGAAGACCAAATTTTGCCGGGATATGCCAAGGTGGTAGTGTAAATCCCGCTAATAGCTATGTTAGTAACGCTCTCAGCAACAAGTTGCGCTTGTTCAATTTCGTAATAGCTGTTATATTTAATATACGCATCGGATGCTCGCCGAGACAAGTTAAAACCCATAGTCATGAAAATAAAATTAAAACCTATAACCATCATTAACGAAGTGCGTCCCATATCTCTTCTCCTTGATCACTTCTATCGTGGATATTTAAATGCCCTCGATGTCATTCGTAATTCGCGCCAATACAACTGATATTCCGATGTATCCATCATATATTGCTGGTGCCCCTTAACTGGACTCTCAAGTTTGATAGAGATGTCCGTTACTTTAATTGATCCAAGATCGTTTGCAGCGATTCCATGTTCTGTTGCAACGGTAGAAAAGTGCATCGAATCTGGAGTGTCCATGTCATTCCAATATGCTAGTTTAAATTGGGTTAATCCTAGATTCCATTTCGCAGGTGTTTGGCTGTCTATTTTTTTGTAAAGATAAAACATATTTGGAGTAGTAGCGTCTGGATTAGCGGCTGCAAATTCTGCAGTTGTTCCAGCCCAGTATGTAACTGTATCTATAGCTCCGGTATTATAATAATCTGTTTGATATGAAATTTTTGTAGATTCAGCATCCACAATTGATGAACCTGTTGAAAGAAGACCTGGATTTTTGCAATATCCAATATGTTTAAAATCATCTTCAATCATTGCAACAACTGTAAGTAGATTTGATTGGAGCAGATAACTTGAATAATATGCTGAAGAATACTCTTGAGCACTCAAATTGAGAGTGAATGCTATTACTAGAAGAAATCCTCCAATCAGAATTGAGCCGATGATATCTAACAACGATGATGCGCCCATAGTACCTTCATTATTGATAATAACTATAAATGTATGACATTTTTATTGTGTCAACGCCTGCTGTTGCACCGCCGCCCTCTATCGCTTGACGGCTTGCAGTTGGGATTACTTGAAGATCCATTTGTTTATACCAAGTTGTAGTTGCAGTAGTATAGGGAGCATTTACTTTAGCATAAGGAGGAGTTTCTGCGATATAATAAACCTGTATTTTTACACGAAATACATCAATATTCGTTATGGGGTTACTAAAATCATAATTATTATAATCATCGAAATCATTAAACGTCGAATCTACATTGGCTTGTTCGGTACCACCATCAGTCCCCAAGGTTATCGATAATTGATTTCTATTAATAACTATAGAGTCAAGTGTCGAGTTTTCGTCAAAATCTAAATTGCTTGCTTTTTCAAAATATGAAGTCGCTAAACCAATGGCATACATCCCAATTTCCGTTTGGCGTAAAATAGTTCCTTGGTTTAAATTATTGCTGTTCACTGTTAGCGCGGTTGTGCCCAGAAGAAGCAATGCAACTATCGTAAGCATTGTCTGGCCAGTATTCATACTTCCTCCTTATCATCACTCAAATATAAGATTTCAAATTCACTAATATTCTATTTTTCTTTCCGGAGGCTTTGATCTCAAGAAAAATAAATTATATTTTGTGCTTCACTTTCAAACTGATTGAGTGTACAAAAGCTCCTTATCAAAATCAAGAGCTACAATCAGGTTTTAATAAAATCAGCATTTTTTACCTTCACAACATTTTCTTAGAATAATATGTCAGCAAGCGTTCATATTTATGGTGATGCATATCACTAGGCAGATTGTCTTGAATGCAATCTTTTTTTCTATGTATGTTATATCAAATCCTGTGCCTATTCTCAATATCTTAATATCAATCAGAATTATCCTATATTACATAATCCTTTCTTTCCTTGTCAGAGAATAATGTAGAATTTACTGCATAGTACTCTGTCTTTTTTACCATCAGTTCATTAAAACTAAAATCGAGGGATAGGGGAAAGTTCTATTTTGGATTGGAGATGAAGGATTCTAGAATGGAGAATAGACCAAATGAGGAAGTTCGGTTCTTCTGCATAAACCGAGCTTCCCTGAACATTACCGGCTACACTAATTCACTTTCTGAAAAGAAGAAGGCAATTTCGAGTTTTCCGTTTTCGGGTGAATCAGAACCATGGACGAAATTCTGGACTTTGTTGTCCGCAAATAATTTACGGATAGTTCCATCTGCAGCTTCTTTTGGATCAGTTGCACCGATAAGTGTCCGATAATCTGCCACTGCATTTTCTTTTTCTAACGCTATAGGAACGCATGGACCGCTGGTCATAAATTCTATAAGGCCTGAAAAGAACGGTTGACCTTTGTGAACGGCATAGAAAGCATCGGCAGCTTCTCTTGTCAGCCGAATTTGTTTGAAATCAAGAACTTTGAAACCCGCTTTCTGAATACGTGCGAGAACTTCCCCTTGAAGATTCTTACGGACACAATCAGGTTTTAGTATTGCTAATGTTTGTTCGACAGCCATTTATTTTGAATCTCCTTCTCACTTGAAAAATATTGCCATGAATTTATTTCACTGATCTTACGCACTGCATATTCGTTATTAAAAAATTATAGTTCTTTTTATTTTTGTCCACCTTCCCACCCCACGACGATATTATATCGTGTCGGGATTTCCCCTTCTCAAACGAGCCTGCCCGACTGCTGACGCAGTCATGCGGGCGGGGAGGGGAGAAAGGCCTGCCTGCCGGTAGGCAGGGGTGGTGTACTTTGTTCTTTTGCATTTCATGTTTATAAGCATATAAGCTGGTTTTGCGTAACATCAGTTATTTCATTTTCTTTTTTGTTGTGCCGACTTGCGTTTGATATTCTTGTTAATACTTTTTCCTTTCGCCATTTGCTTTTTTTCTTTTACCATTTTCATTTTTACTTTAGCGGTGTGAACTTTCTTCAACACTTTCTCAATCGTCTCACCAATAATCGCCGGGCTTTCAACTACGATGACGCCTGCCTTGCGCATTGCTTGCATTTTTTCTTCGGCTGTTCCTTTTCCTCCGGATATAATGGCGCCGGCATGTCCCATCCGTCGTCCTGCAGGCGCAGTTTGCCCGGCAATAAAACCGACAACCGGTTTTCTTACATGCTTCTTAATGTATTCCGCTGCCTCTTCTTCTGCCGTTCCGCCTATCTCACCGATCATAACAATCGCATCCGTTTTCTTGTCTTCGTTGAAGAGCTTGATGATATCAATAAAACGCGAACCGATGATCGGATCACCGCCAATACCTACGCACGTAGATTGTCCAATACCGTATTGAGTAAGCTGCGAGACAGCTTCATACGTCAATGTTCCACTCCTTGAGACTACTCCAACATGCCCCGGCTTGTGGATGAAACCCGGCATAATCCCAATCTTTGACGCTCCCGGAGTGATTACACCCGGACAATTTGGTCCGATAAGCCTCACATTTTTTTTTGTAACATATTCGTATGCCTTCACCATATCACTCGTCGGGATGCCTTCCGTAATTGCAACTATAAGTGCCACTCCGGCGTCAGCCGATTCCATTATTGCATCAGCAGCAAATGCTGCAGGAACAAAAATGATAGAAACATTCGCTCGCTTAATTTGCACCGCTTCTTTTACAGTATTGAATATCGTAACCGGATGCGGCAGTGGATCTTTTTCATTGCCTTGATAACTTGTGCCGCCTTTTCCGGGAGTGACACCGGCAACGACATTTGTTCCATATATCATCATTTTTTTAGTATGGAATGTTCCTTCGCTGCCAGTGATGCCCTGCACAACGAGGCGAGTGTTCTTATCAACGAGTATGCTCATAATGATTGATATTCTTCTTTAGTAATAAGTTTTTTAATAACTGATGTTACGCATTGCATATTCTTTAAAGTTGTCCACCTCCCCTCCTCAAACGAGGAGGGGATGAAGGGGTGGTGTACTTTGTTTTTTTACATTCCATGTTTATAACATATACGCTGGTTATGTGTAACATCAGTTAGTGGGCGGTTTCTAAAAAATCTGCAACTCGCAAGATTGTTGATTCGCCAAACTGTGGTCCAAGAATTTGCATCCCAATTGGCAACCCTTGATGATCTTCTCCACATGGAATACTAATACCGGGAATGCCTGCAAGATTTATCGATGTCGTGTAAATATCGGAGAGATACATTTGCAAAGGATCGTCCATTTTATCACCAGCTTTGAAGGATGTGCTCGGTGAAGTCGGCGCAATCAAACAATCAACGCGTGTGAACACTTTATCAAAATCTTCCTTAATAAGCCGACGAACTTGTTGTGCTTTTCGGTAATATGCATCATAATATCCTGCAGAAAGAACGTACGTGCCAAGCATAATACGTCGCTTTACCTCCGCGCCAAATCCCTCGCTTCGTGATTTGATATACATTTCAGAAAGGTCTGCCGCGTCTTCTGTTCTGAAACCATATCGAGCGCCATCATATCGAGCAAGATTAGACGATGCTTCCGCGGTAGCAAGAATATAGTACGTCGCAATCGTGAAATCTGTATGCGGCAAGCTTATTTCTTCAATTGTTGCACTATGTGCGCGTAAAATGTCGATCTTTTTTTCTATTGCTTGACGTATTTCTGAATCTAATGCATATCCAAAATATTCTTTGGGAATTCCGATGCGAATACCTTTCACATCTTTTGTCAATTGTGAAATATAATTCGGCATCGGCACTTCTGCAGAAGTTGAATCTTTTGGATCATGGCCTGCAATTACCTGAAGGACGCTTGCTGCATCTTTTGTTGTCAGCGCAAGAGGACCAATGGAATCGAAAGACGATGCGAATGCTACAAGTCCATAACGAGAAACACGTCCATATGTTGGCTTTAAGCCGACCACACCGCAAAATGCTGCCGGTTGGCGAATGGAACCGCCTGTATCAGATCCCAAAGATGTCGTTGACATGCCTGCACGTACTGCAACAGCAGAGCCGCCACTTGATCCGCCCGGAACGCGGTCTTCGTCTTGCAGAAGTTTCACACGGCCATAAGCAGAGTTCTCCGTGGAAGAACCCATCGCGAACTCATCCATATTATTTTTGCCTATGATTACTGCATCTGCGTTGCGCAAACGCCGGACAACAGTTGCATCATAGAGTGAAACAAAGTTTTCGAGAATTTTAGATCCGCATGTCACACGTTTGTCTTTTACACAAATAAGATCTTTGATAGTTACAACCATTCCCGCCAACGCACCCGCATTTCCATTTTGGAGTTTTTTATCTACCGACTTCGCTTGCTCTATCGCTTCATCGGGAAACACAGCAAGAAGTGCATTCAGATGTTTCTTCTCATTAATCACACGAAGATAATTCTCTGTGATCTTCTCACAGGTTGTCGTTCCTTCTGCAAGTTCTACGCGTAGTACGTCAAATGATTTCATGGATCTCGCTATGCGAATTGTTGTCTGTGTGCAAGTTTTAGAAGTGTGTAATTGGATTTATGGCTTTGTATCGTTTTTCTCGTCAAGTTTCTTTGATTCCTTCTCCACTTCTGATTGTACATCTCGTGCTGCTTTACGGAATTCGCGTATTCCCTCGCCAAGTCCTTTCGCTATCTCCGGTATCTTCTTTGCACCAAAGAATACAATAATGACAAGTAAAATAAGTATGAGTTCAGGACCGCCTATATTGCCCATAGTAGCTATTCCTTATATATCAAAACAGAAATGTTTGATTTCAACATCTGGATTCAACAATCAACCTTGCGGTTTTGCATCATTCTTCTCGTCGAGTTTCTTCACTTCCTTATCGACTTCTTCCTGGACATCTTTTGCCGCTTTACGGAATTCACGAATTCCTTGTCCAAGTCCTTTTGCTAATTCCGGCAATTTTTTTGCGCCGAAGAAAACCAAAATGACGAGAAGAATAAGGAACAATTCGCTTCCACCAATATTTCCAAACATGATAAAGCTCCTTTATTTAAACTTCTTGATAAACAAAACTTTGGATTATCGACTCAAATATTTTTCTGCCATCCGTATGCTTCAGGACAGGATCAGAAGCTCGTTCAGGATGTGGCATCATCCCCAGCACATTTCCGGTTTCATTCATAATGCCTGCAATGCTATTGAGCGAACCATTGGGATTTGCTTCATCAGTAAGATTCCCCCGCCGATCGCAATAACGAAATACCACTTGTTGATTGTCCTCTATTCGCTTAAGTGTTTCGGGATCTGTAAAGTAATTTCCTTCACCATGTGCAATCGGAATTTCAAGCACATCACCCGGTTCGCACCTGTTTGTGAACTTCGTGTTTGCATTTTCGACGCGGAGATGCAGATACTTACAAATGAAAAGTAAAGATTTATTCCGTAGCAAAACTCCAGGTAACAATCCAGCTTCAGTCAAAACTTGAAAACCATTACAGATACCGATCACCAATCCGCCGTTGTTTGCAAACCTGACAACATCTTTCATCACCGGTGAGAAGCGTGCAATCGCCCCGCACCGAAGATAATCGCCGTATGAAAATCCGCCTGGAAGAATAACGACGTCGACATCTCCGATTGATGCTTCTTTGTGCCAGATGAGGCGAGCATCCTGTTCCATTATTGTCTCTGCCACATAATGCGCATCGTGGTCGCAGTTTGACCCGGGGAAAACAACCACACCAATCTTTACTTTATCCATGTTGTTTTTTACTTACTCTTTGATCAATTCTGTCGTGAAAGAAAAACTTTCCATAACAAGATTTGCAAGAAGTTTTTCGGAAATTTGTTCCGTCATACATTCCGCTTCGTCCTGCAAATTTGTATCGATATCCATTTCAATGTACTTGCCGATCCGAACATTATCGACAGACTCAAAACCAAGCGAATGAATGCCTTGCTCCACAGCTTTCCCCTGCGGGTCAAGAATAGATTTCTTCAGTGTTACAAATACTTTTGAATGAAACACGTTTGTCTCCTATATGTCAATACTCGAGAGTTTCCCTGCTTTTATAGGTTCATCCTCTGTTCTTATAAATATTTTTTTTACAAATATGACTACCGCTCTGATTATTCCGAAAATAACGTAAAGCATGAGCATCAAGAAAAGATAATTATTATCCAAAAATAATTTTGAAAATACAACAATGAGTAAGGCGACAAAAACGACAATGAATTTCCATGGATGTGATTTCAGCTGAAGCTTCGAGAGTTTTGGCATCGTGTCATACTTCACATGGCTCACCATCAAGAGAGAGAGAATAACGACAAGCACGATCATCGCGATGCCTGCGAAGCTGTTCGTATCGGTTAGTTCCTCACTAAATTGAAGAATGAATGCGCACATCGTTATCGCCTGCATCGGAATTGGCAGTCCATTAAAATAATCTTTATCGAAACCGATAAGCTGAACATTGAACCGCGCTAATCGAATTGCGCCAAGCACAACAGGCAGCGCCGCAATCAGAATTCCCCAGGGTTCTATCATCGTACGAAGATACACTTGATAGACCAAGAACGACGGTGCCGCACCAAAAGAGACGACATCTGCAAGTGAATCGAGTTCAACTCCGAATTGGCTTGACGAGCGCGTCATCCTCGCCATTATGCCATCGAGCGAATCGAAAATAGCAGCAAGAATAATAACCCAAGCCGCTAAGCTAAATTGTCCTTGACTTGTATATATAATTGAAAGAAAACCGCAAAAAATGTTAAGTGTTGTAAAGAGACCTGGAACGACCGTTCGAGTAATTTTCATTTAGATTATTTCTCCAATCCAATCTGAGGGAACTCACCCAAGATTGTCTCACCAGCAATAGTGACATCACCGGTCTTTATTCTTAAATCGACGGATAATGGTAATAGCACATCGACACGAGAACCAAACTTGATCATACCGAACCGTTCTCCTGCGATGACCGTGTCACCCGATTTCAACTGACATACAATTCGCCTTGCAACGAAACCGGCAATCTGTTTCAACATCACTTTCCTCTTTGCACTTTCAACTCCCACAATCATCTGTTCGTTTTTTTCCGATGCCTTATCTTTGAATGCTGCGAAGTATTCCCCTTGTACATACCTCGCGTGTTTCACAACTCCTGAAATCGGATTGCGATTGACGTGAACGTTGAGCGGCGACATAAAAATGCTGACTTGCCAAACATCCGCATGAAAGAATTCGTTATCGAGTATTTTTTTGACTACAACAACTTTCCCATCGGCAGGCGCAATAACAAGATTTTCACCTTTTGGTGTTACGCGCTCCGGATCTCGAAAAAAATTTGCGGCGAACCCAAGAACGGCAAGCGAAACCACGATGAGTGAATAACGATAAGATTTCGGTTCAATAAAGAGAAGCGCCAGCAAAATGATAACAACACATACAGCGGCAATCGTAAAAAAAACGTCATATCCATATTTTGTAATCATAAGATTCTCAAACCTGCCCTGCTGCATGATATGAACTGCGAACCAACGGCCCGGATTCTATATGCCGAAATCCCATCTTCAATCCTTCTTCCTTCAACATGTTAAATTCATCTGGATGCACGTACCGGTCAATCGGCAGGTGTTCTTTCGTCGGTTGGAGATACTGTCCCAGCGTGAGAATATCACATGCCACAGCACAAGCATCTTTTATCACTTCTAAAATTTCTTCTGTCCGCTCGCCAATGCCAAGCATGAGTCCTGTTTTTGTTACAAATCCTTTTTGTTTTGCTCGTCGAAGTACTTCTAACGATTGTTGATAATTTGCCTGCGGTCTCACTGTCCTATACAATCGCGGTACTGTTTCCAAATTATGATTGAGAATATCCGGCTTTGAAGCAAGTACGATATCAAGCGCTTCTTCGCTGCCTTTGAAATCAGGAATCAACACTTCTATTTTACAATTTGGAACACGTTCGTGTATCAAGCGAACCGTTTCAGCAAATATCGGTGCGCCGCCATCCTTTCGCTCGTCACGGTTGACAGAAGTGATGACTGCATGACGAATTTTCATCAACTCAACTGCCTCGACAACGCGACGCGGTTCATCCCAATCCAATCCATAATCCGGCCGGCCGGTCTTCACTGCGCAGAATCCGCATGAGCGAGTACAAATATCGCCAAGAATCATGAAAGTTGCAGTACCTAAATTCCAGCACTCCCCCATATTCGGACAACGCGCCTCTTCGCAAACCGTATGGAGTTTATGGGAACGCATTATCCCATCAAGGCGGGCATATTCCGTTCCGCCTGGAATTTTCACCTTGAGCCATTCAGGTCGTTGTTGTCGTAGCGATGTAGCTTTATTTTCCGTTATTTCTTGAATATCGGTTGCCACTATTTCACCAAATGAAAATCAAAATGCTCTAAATACCATTTTACACGAGATAAAAATTTTCCACCAATAGCGCCATCAATGATACGATGATCAAATGTAAGCGTCAAGTACGTCATCGAACGTATCTCGATTGAATCTTTGCCATCGTCATCGCTTAATACTATCGGCCGTTTTTTAATTGCACCGATTCCAAGAATCGCCGCTTGGGGCTGGTTGATGATCGGTGTTCCGATAATACTCCCGAAGATACCATAGTTCGTTATAGAGAATGTTCCGTTGACGATATCATCGGGCGACAATTTTTTTGTGCGTGCACGAACAGCTACATCGGTTAATGCTCGCGCTAAACTTATAAAGTCCATTTTTTCAGCATGATGCACTACTGGAACTATCAATCCATTCGGTGCAGCAACAGCGATACCAAGATTGATGGAGTTTTTATAAATGATCACATCGCCTTCTAGAGAGCTGTTAACGATGGAAAACTCCTTCAGGGCACTTACTACCGCATAAGCAAAGAAAGGCATATATGTCAATTTAAAGCCTGCCCGCTTTTCAAACTCTTCTAATATACGCAAACGATAGTTCATAATCTCTGTCAAATCCACTTCATCGATAATAGTCACATGTGGAGAAGTTGATACACTCCGCACCATATGCTCTGCCATCTTTTTCTGGACATTGTCCATCCGAACGAGGCGATAATTTGGCTCTGGATATTTCTTACTCAATTCTGAAATATCAATGGCGCGAGTGCTATAGTTTTTTGTGTTGTCTGTCCGATGTGTAAGATAATTTAAAATATCAAACTTTGTCACCCGGCCATTGGAACCGGAACCTGCAATTTTATCGAGAGCATTCTGTTCAACTCCATCCTTCTTCGCTATCATCTTTACTAAAGGAGAATAGAATCTTTGCCGATCTTGCTTTTGATTATGGGCTGTTGAATAAGTATTTGATTCAGGCACACTTGCGTCTTCTGAATATTCCTTTGTAGTAATTTCCGTTTCAGTGTGAGTAGTTATTTTTATATTGGCTGATGGGTCTGTCTCAATATATGCGATAACAGTCCCGACAGGGACTGTTTGTTGTTCTTCCACAAGAATCTTTGTTAGAATTCCCTGCGCCGGTGACGGTATTTCAGAATCAACTTTGTCCGTGCTGATTTCGAGAATCGTTTCATCTTTCTCTATTCTTTCACCTAACTTCTTCGCCCAACGGATGATTGTTCCTTCAAAAATACTTTCGCCCATTTTCGGCATGATGATTTCGACTTGCATTGAAGTCTTTCTTAATAACGAGCAAGCTGTTCAAGAGCATCAAGTATTTTTTGTTTATTAGGAAGCACAGCATCTTCAAGCGGAGGGCTGTAAGGAATTGGAGTATCTAATGCAGCAACTCGCAAAACCGGTGCGTCGAGATATTCAAAACAATTCGTCGTTATGAGAGCTGCAATCTCAGCTCCAAAGCCGCCCGTTAAAGTATCTTCATGAACAATCGCAACTCTATTTGTTTTCTTCACCGATTGATAGATCGTTTCCTCATCCAGTGGATTTAGCGTACGTAAATCAATCACTTCCACACTTACGCCTTTTGACTCCATCGTTCGCGCGGCTTCCAACGATTGCTGTACCATTGCTCCATATGTGATGATTGTAATATCTTTTCCTTCACGCCGCAACGCTGCGACACCGAACGGAAGTATATAATTTGCATCAGGTTCAAGAGTTGAAGCATACCCTTGCCGGTACAATGCTTTGTGCTCCATAAAAATCACTGGATCATCTCCGCGAATTGCGGATTTCAATAATCCTTTTGCATCCGCTGCTGTTGATGGAAACGCCAAACGAATTCCAGGAATGTGTGCCATGAATGCTTCGATGCACTGGCTATGATAAAGCCCGCCATGAATATATCCGCCAATCGGGACGCGGATGACCATTGGGCAAGACCATGTGCCATTCGAACGATACCGCATCATCGACAATTCATTTCTAATCTGCATGAACGCAGGCCAAATATAATCTCCAAATTGAATTTCTGTTACCGGAGTCCACCCTTTTAACGCCATACCAATAGCAGCACCAACAATACTTGCTTCCGCGAGCTGTGAGTTGAATGTCCGTTCGCTCCCGTATTTTGTGAGCAATCCTTTTGTTGCAGTAAAGACTCCGCCTTTTCCATCAGCAATATCTTCGCCAAAAGTTACCATCTTTAAATTATTTCCCATCTCTTCATCCAACGCATGGTTGATGGCATCTATCATAACAATTTTATTTCCCGCGTGTGTCGGTTCAACAAATTCCTTTGGTGGATTTGCGTGAGAGATTCCATAGAGGTGATGCATCACTGTTGAAGGATCCGGAAGCGATTGGCTCTCCGCCCACTCCGCTGCAACATCGACTATGTGTTTCACTTCTGCTTTCATTTCAATTGCTTCGTCTTCAAGTAAATATCCTTGTTCGATAAGAAAGCGAGCTAATCGTGGAATTGGATCGCGCTGGCGATCTAATTCTATATCTTCTGCTGTGCGATACTTGCGATGATCGTCTGATGATGAATGCGGCAGAAGGCGAACAACATTTGCATGAACCAGTGATGGACCTCTGTTTTCTCGTGCACGCTGAACAGCTTTCTGCATAGTCACGTATGTTTCTACGATATCAGTGCCATCACATTTAAAACGTTCAAGCCCCTTGAAACCCTTTGCTACTTCGTAAATTGAACCACCGGCGGTCTGGTCAGTAACAGGAACCGAAATTGCTAATTTATTATCCTGAATAAAGAAAACCACAGGCAACGTTTCGCGCGCTGCCCAGTTAAGTGCTTCGAAAAACTCCCCTTCACTTGTCGCTCCTTCTCCGGAAGAGACATAGACTACTTCATCCAACTTTTCTTTCTTCACGGCAAGTGCAACTCCGACAGCTTGAAGAAATTGAGTTCCTGTTGGACTGGAATGTGTAATAATGCGAAGCTGCTTCATTCCAAAATGTCCCGGCATCTGTCGAGCTCCACTCGAAGGGTCGCCTTCTCGATGCAATGCTGCAAGGAAAATATCTTCAGGCGTCATCCCATACTTCAGAACGAATGCCTGATCGCGGTAATATGGAAAAGCCCAGTCATACCCCGGTCGCAATGCAGCCGCTGCTGCAATCTGTGCCGCCTCATGACCTGATCCGCCGACATGGAAAAATGTCTTCCCTTGTTTTAAGATCATTAATTGCTTTTCATCCATCCGGCGGGAAAGAAGCATGATGCGATATGCCCGAATCAAATCTTCTTTTGACAATCCAAGTACACGTACATCACTTGTTTCTATGGCTACCGTTGCACCTCTCACGTTTGGCAAGGCTCCTTATAAGTTATGAATAAGCATCAATGTTAATACTTCATTCAGTTGCAAAACTCTGAGATAATTCGTTCTCTCTATGTGATCGAGTATTTTATTCCGTTACTGTTTTGAACAATTTATCTTTTTCTACCCAACTTGGTTGACATCTAAATACATCCGCAAAGGATTTAACTATCGCCTTCTGGACAGATTCTATTGTAACTTCTTGCCCAAGCTTTCGCTGCATCGAGGTCACGCCTTTATGGAAGATGCCGCATGGAATAATTCGATCGAACTTCGATAAATCTGTATTAACATTGAGTGCGAATCCATGCATCGTCACCCAACGGCTCACCTTCACACCGATAGCAGCTATCTTCTCATCGTTCACCCACACACCTGTCATATCCTTCTCACGTCCTGCTAAGATTCCGAATGCAGCCAGCGTTCGGATAATTACTTCTTCCAGACTCCGCATGTAGCGGTGAATATCCAAAAAGTAATTGTTGAGGTCAATGATAGGATAGCCGACAATCTGTCCGGGACCATGATACGTGATATCGCCCCCGCGATCGATGTGGAACACATCCGTGCCGGAGATTTTCAGTTCTTCTTCCGATGCAAGTAGATGATTTTCATCGGTTGATTTGCCGAGAGTATAGACATGTTCGTGCTCGGTGAGAAGTAGCATATCCTGAATGGCGTTTGCGTGCCGTAGTGCCCATATTTCTTTTTGAAGCGTCCACGCATCTGTATATCGTGTGCGTCCAATATCAGAGACGAGAAGAGGAATCAATATGTTTCTCTTATCATATTTTTAAATATTAATCGCCGCATCAAACGCTTGTCCGGCAGCTTCCATCACTGCTTCTGACAAAGTCGGATGTGCATGCATCGTATGGTTGAGTTCTTCCCATGTTGTTTCAAGTGCCTTGGCAATCCCGAGTTCTGCAATCATTTCTGTTGCCTCTGAGCCAATGATATGCGCACCAAGCAGCTCGCCATATTTTTCATCGAAGATTAATTTCACAGTTCCCTCTGTTTCGCCAATTGCCATCGCTTTACCGAGAGGACGAAATGGAAAACGTCCTACTTTTACTTTGTATCCTTTTGCAATTGCCGCCTCTTCTGTTAATCCGACACTCGCAACTTGCGGCTGGCAATATGTGCAACTTGGGATATTTGTTTTATCAATGCCGTGTTTTGCTTTTCCTGCAATATGATCGATTGATACAATTCCTTCGTGCGAGGCAACGTGCGCAAGTAATGGTGGTCCGGCAACATCACCAATTGCATATATTCCGTCTAAATTCGTTTTACCAAATTCATTCACTGCAATGAAGCCGCGTTCTAATTTAATGCCGAGCGCTTCCAATCCAAGATTTTCTACGTTTGCTTGAACACCAACCGCCATCAACGCTATATCTGCAACGATATCTTTCTTTCCATCTTTGTCTGAAACTGTCACTGTGACAACATCACTGACTTTCACACCCTCAACCTTCGTGCTCGTCAGAATATCAATACCGGATTTCTTCAAGCTTGAGTCAAGAATTTTGGTAATCTCTTTATCCTCTATCGGCAGAATCGATGGCAGCATCTCAATAATCGTAACCTTTGTGCCAAACGAATTATAGAAGTACGCAAATTCAACACCTATGGCTCCACCTCCAATAATAATCATCGATTTAGGCTGCTCCGGCAATGTCATTGCTTCGGAACTTGTAATAATCTTTTTCCGGTCGATTGTAACTCCAGGAATAGAACGTGGCCTGCCGCCGGTTGCAATAACAATATTCTTCGTTTTGATAGTATCGATGACCTTGCTGTCTTTTGTCACTTCGATTGAATTTCTTCCGATTAGTTTCGCAGTTCCGAAAACGATATCGACCTTATTCTTCCTCATCAGGTATTCAACACCTTTTGAAACGCGATCAGCCACACCGCGGCTACGAGCAATAATTTTAGGGAAATCGTAAGACAACCCTGTGTGGGTTATTCCGAACTCCTGAGACTTTTTAAAAGTATTATAAAGTTCTGCACTCTTCAGCAGCGCTTTCGATGGAATACATCCCCAGTTGAGGCAAACGCCGCCAAGTTTTTCCCGCTCAATCAAGCCGACTTTCATGCCCAACTGTGCGGCACGAATTGCAGCAACATATCCACCAGGACCGCCACCAATCACCGTCACATCATATTGTCGTTCTGCCATAGGATTTCTTCCAAATGAGGAGGTTTTGACTGTTTATTGACAATATAGCCAGAAGTGTTCCGAAAGGCAAAACAGCCAATCGCATTATTCATTTGTTCTCGTTCTATCAAACGACGAACAGAGGCATCAAGTTCCCATTCACCAAACGATAATTTTTGCACTCATCACGAGATATTTGTCCGCCGCTTGCAAGATTGCTTCGTTCCGATAACGGACAAAGAACCACCGATGTTCAACAAGAAAAACATTTCATTGCTAAAATTAGATTAAGTATTTCTCATCATATAATTTTCGGTTTCCGATTGATTCTTTTTTACTTTTCAGGTATGTTAAAATAAAAATAAAAGCGGATGTCTGAAGCACCACAGCGTATTACCATAAGCAACCGCAAAGCGCGACACGAATATTTTATCATCGAAGCGTTGGAAGCCGGTATTGTTCTCACCGGCACCGAGGTAAAGTCGTTGCGCAAAGGCAATGCAAATTTACAGGATAGTTATGCTGAATTGCGAAGCGGTGAAGTATGGTTGGAAGGAATGCATATCAGTCCCTATGAGCAAGGTAACATCAACAATCATGATCCCCGCCGCAAACGGAAGCTCCTCTTACAAAGAAAGCAAATTCGCAAGCTTATTGGCGGGATGAAGGAAAAAGGATTGACGCTTATTCCATTATCGGTTTATTTTAAAGGGCCATTCGCAAAAGTCGAATTGGCGCTGGCACGCGGTAAGAAGAGTTTTGATAAACGTGAGGCAATTGCCAAGCGCGATGCAGAGCGTGACATTGCAAGAGCGAGAAGGAGTAGAACGTAAGAATTGTTCCCAACTATTAATGAACAAATGGATGTGATCAAGCGCGGTACTTCGGAAATTATTCCCGAGGAAGACCTCGTCAAAAAGCTTGAGCGTTCCATTAAAACAAATAAACCACTCAACATCAAACTTGGCTGCGACCCAAGCCGTCCCGATTTACATTTAGGCCATTCTGTTGTTCTTCGAAAACTTCGGCAGTTTCAAGATCTCGGTCATAGCGCGATTCTCATTATCGGCGATTTTACTGGAATGATTGGCGATCCTTCAGGAAAGAGCAAAACACGACCATCATTGACGCTTGAAGAGGCTCACCGTAACGGTCAAAGTTATTTCGAACAAGCGGAAAAGATACTCTCCACCGAGCGAGTATCGATTCAGTATAATTCTGATTGGTTGAATAAAATGAGTTTTGCAGATGTTATTCGTCTCGCCAGCAAGTACACGGTTGCAAGGATGTTAGAAAGAGATGATTTTACAATCCGCTACAAAGCAGGCGAACCGATCAGCGTGCACGAATTTCTTTACCCTCTCGCGCAAGCAATGGATTCAGTCGCTATCCATTCAGATGTCGAGCTTGGCGGAACAGATCAGAAATTCAATCTTTTAGTCGGAAGAGATATTCAACGGGAATACGATCAGGAGCCGCAAGTTATTTTAACGATGCCGATCCTTGTCGGCACTGACGGTGTCGACAAGATGAGCAAATCGTTAGATAATTATATTGGCATAAGCGATTCACCAAAGGAAATATTTGGTAAGACGCTCAGCATTCCCGATAAATTGATTTATCAGTACTTTGAATTAGTAACGGATGTACCGAAGCAGGAATTAGCCAAAATTAAATCCTCTCTGGATGATGTTAAAACCAATCCACGGGATATAAAACGGCAGCTTGCGCGAACACTTGTAGGAATGTATCATTCCAAAGTTTTAGCGGATGGAGCAGAAAAAGAATTTGACAAAATATTTATTCAGAAACGCATTCCGGATAACATTGAAGAATTCAAGCAGAATGAATCAATCAACATTATTGCTTTGCTGACCGATGCAAAGCTTGCTGCCTCAAAAGGTGAAGCACGGCGGCTCATCGATCAAGGTGGAGTCAGCATTGACGATGAGCGGGTAACCGATCCCAACATGCCCTTACCAGATAAGGACGAGTTCATCCTCAAAGTCGGGAAGCGGCGTTTTCTAAAAGTTAGACGATAATTATTCACAATTTGGCGGAGAAAATAAATTGTTCACTCCCACTAAAATGTTTTTTACCAAAGGCGTTGGACGCCACAGAGACTATCTGCAATCTTTTGAACTTGCCTTGCGCGATGCAGGAATAGAAATCTGCAATCTCGTTACTGTTTCCAGCATATATCCGCCGGGCTGCAAGCGCATTCCGAAAGATGAAGGTATCAAGCAATTAAGCGCCGGGCAAATTACATTCTGTGTGATGGCACGAAATGCTACAAACGAACCCAATCGCCTCATAGCTGCTTCTATCGGAGTTGCGCAACCCGCCGACGATTCGGTCTATGGGTATCTTTCAGAACACCACCCTTTTGGTGAAACAGATGAACGTGCCGGTGAATATGCAGAAGACCTTGCAGCCTCGATGCTTGCGACAACCCTTGGAGTGCAGTTTGATCCGAATACCGAATGGGATGAGCGGGAAAAAATATTCAAGATGTCTGGCAAGATTGTCCGCACATTCAACGTAACACAATCCGCTGAAGGCGATAAGAATGGTTTATGGACATCGGTAGTTGCGGCTGCAATGTTACTGCCGTAGAATCCGGTCAGTGACCGGATTCTACATCCACAATCGTCTAATGTAATTATCGCCTGCCTGCCGTAAGCGAACCCTGAGCGAAGTCGAATTGTGTCGAACCATGTCATTGTGAGACTGTCGAACCATCACCACACACCGCCACTATTTCTTTTCTAGCGAAACATACCCGCCATCAATCATAAAAATCCATTTTAGCGGATGATGACATTTGAGCATAAAGTCTTCCGGAGCGCAACTCCCTCGGAGATGTTGAAAAGCTAAGACAAAAAAATATAGAGTGGTTAGTACTTAGAACGATTTCCACCACTGCCAGAGCCGCCGCGTCCACGGTCGTTCGACTTTCGGTCGGCCATCGGGCGGGCTTCGTTCACCACCATTTTACGCCCTTTTACTTCTTTATCGTTCAACCCGGCTATAGCCGCCTCTGCTTCCGCTTGTACCGGCATCTCAACAAATCCGAACCCCTTCGCTGTTCCGGTAAATTTGTCTTTTATGAGGATAACAGAATCAACTGCCCCAAACGCTGCAAATTCCTTTTTCAATTCGTCTTCCGTAATATCGCGTGACAGATTACCTGCATACATTTTCATGATATTTCTCCTTTGAACAATTTATTATGATGTACTGTTGTTTGATGCGTGACCTATACAAATTATTTTTTTAGAGGTGTTATCTTGAGTTTTTAATTTTGGCAGGGACCATTAAATGTTTACGAAGCTTACATTGTCTCACTCTATTTACAGGATACTAATTTTTTTCATCACTTCCAACAGGATGACTGATCTTCACTTGAATATCTTTTCCCAAAATACAGCAATGAATTCGATTTACTGGTTTTCTATTTTTTTATATATTCCATCATTCGGAAAACGATCCGCTGAACCATTGCATCCGGCACTCCATCCACAAATTGAGATTGCAGCCGCATATCGCACATTTCATTCACATAATCCACGGTAACACATCTTCTATTCGCAGTGCAAACTAATTCTGTCGAAAAGAATTCAAGCTGGCAGACTGTGTGAATACACTCTGTGATTTTCTTAAGCCGTTCGACATCCAATTGTCGTTCTTCATCCTCGCTTAATAAAGAATAAATGTGGGTAACATCATCCCACCAAGAAGGAATAATGTCACCAAACGCATAGAACACACGGAACCACGCTCGCCGCCCGGCACATTCAATCGGTTTAATAGTCTCCTGCAAGAGATACTTATCATTTTTATGAGATTGACGCGCTTCAATAATTTCCTTCAACGTTTCAGCTCCCATCACAACACCGATGCCGCCGCCAGTTGTATTTGCCGGTTTTATAATGAACGGCCGGCCGAGTTTAGCCAACTCGGTAATTGTAAGCTCTACTTCCTGATTGTGATTATATGGAGAAATGATGATGGTGTAGGGAACCTCAATGTCATGCGCAAGAAATTCGAGGTGCATTGTCGCTTTATCAGCAGCGCGGAGTTGGAAATCATGGAGATTGATAGGATGCATTGACGTTCCATCACCTGTGCGAAATTGCTGGAGAATAAAACGTGCCAACGGCTGAAACGCATCGTCTTCATCAGAAGCTCGATCAAGAAAATAGCGAAATTGAAGTTTCCCTTTCTTGAGCATTGTAAAAATTTCTTCAACATTTTCTGCGCGTATTTCTAAAACAGACAGATTATTCAGACGAAAAACTTCTTGTATAAGCTGAATAAACTCGTGGTCATACTCCCAATTCCATGCAACAGCAAAATCATATATCTTGAGTGGTTCCATTTCTGTTCCAAGATAATCGCTTAATAACTGCAAAACAAGATGCCCATGCTTGTTTGTGGCGCTCCGTTTCAATATATTTATATGTAATGAATAACACTTTGAAGTTTCTTTCATCCCTCACCGGCATCGTGGGGATTTTTTTTCTCTCAGGCTGCGGCGCTACAAAGCAGGCTTCTCAATCGACGCCTGCTAACCGCATAGTCACTTTGCAGGAACGCAAGCTGAATGAATTGCAACGTGATCACGCACTTCAGCATTTTATCGAAGGTGCCGCATTGGATGCAAAAGGCGCGTTCGCCGAAGCCATCCTCGAATATCAAGAAGCGTTGCAATCAGATCCAAATGCTTCCATTTATTTTGCCATCTCCAGGGATTATTTACTCTTGAGCAAGTTTGACCGTGCCGGTGAAACAGCCGGCGAAGCCGTTCGGTTAGAACCACAAAACATTTCGTATCGTGAAAATCTTGGGGCAATTTATTTTAATGCCTCACGAGCAGATTTAGCCATTCATGAATATGAAGAAATTGTCAAGATTGATTCCAATTACGCTGCCGCATGGATCGCATTGGCGCATCTCTACCAGCCGATGCAACCGCAAAAAGCATTGGCAATTTACGAAAAGATGCTTGAGCGTAACGGTGAGCAGTTGGACATTCTCTTTCAATGTGCACAGCTTCTTACGGCACTCGGACGGTTTGATGAAGCTGCAGCAAAGTACAAACGAATGCTTGAACTTGACCCGAGCAACAAACCTTTAAAGAAACAACTTGCCGAAACATTTGCAAAAGCTGGAAGATTAGATCAGGCGCGTTCGATCCTTGAAACAATGGTTGAAGCCGACTCTTCCGATGCAGAAGTTGTTGCCACGCTCGCTGATGTCTATTTAGATCAGAAACGATTTCAAAATGCGATTGATCTCTATGAAAAATTGTTAAACCGCGGTACAAAAAACACGGAAATCAAATTACGGATCAGTGTAGGATTTTTTGGGTTAACAGAACACGACTCAACTTTAATTCAAAAAGCACAAGGATTATTTGAAGATCTGCGCAAGGAAGTTCCTAACGATTGGCGACCGTACTGGTATCTTGGCGCCCTTGCCGCTAACCAGCACAAAGATTCGCTCGCTGGAACGTACTTCGAGCAAGTAACAAAATTGGAAGAACATCATGGTGACGCGTGGTGGTTTTTCGGTTCTTCATTATTTGAGCAAGGGAAGTACGATAAACTGCTCGAAGAGATGGAACAAGCGCAGAAGGCGCTTCCTAACGATTTCCGTTTTTACCTGCTTCAAGGACTTGCTCTTACGCGAATGGAGAAACAGGAAGATGCCGTGCAACCATTACAGAAAGCGTATAAACTGAATCCCAAAGATCTCAACACACTCAGTACGCTTGCCCTCACTTTAGATGGATTGCATCGCTATCAGGATAGCGACCCTTTATACGAAGAGGGATTGAAGTTGGACCCAAAGTCGGCACTGCTTCTCAATAATTATGGATACAGTCTTGCTGAACGCGGACTTCAACTTCAGCGTGCGCTGGGAATGTCAAAGCAAGCAGTAACAGCTGAACCAGACAATTCTGCATACCTCGATACTTATGGCTGGATTTTTTTCCGTCTGGAAAATTACAGCGATGCCGCTATATACATAAAAAAATCTATCGCAACCGGCAAAGCAAGCGCTGTCGTTCACGAACACCTTGGCGATGTGTATCTTAAACTCGGGCAGAAAGAACAAGCACTTGAGTTATGGAAAAAAGCGCTGGAAATGGATCCTAAGAACGAGGCAGTAAAAGAAAAAATTCTGCATGGAGCTAACTAATGTTCCGATTTTCTATCTTCACATTCTGCTTTTCTCTCTTTACACTCGTTGGATGCCGGACAACAAGTACGTTGAATCTTACAGATCGATCCATTTCTTATTCAGAAGTTCAAGAAGTTACGCGCAGTCATCACGCACGCATCCATTCGATGTCGGGCGAAGGACGAATTTCTATTGAGACACCCGAAATTGCGCAAAGCGGTTCATTTATCTTAACACTCCAAAGACCAGACTCGATGCTTATTAATCTGCAAGGACCATTCGGTATTAAAGTTGGATCGGCACTGGTAACCAGAACGGGTTTCCTTTTCTATAATAGTCTCGAAAATAAACTCATCACCGGTTTGTCCAGTATGGAAAACTTGAATCGCATTCTTCATGTTCAACTAAGTTTTGATGATTTGCTGAATTTGTTTACAGGTGGAACATTCCTTGAAAGCGATCTTCACGCACCCGAAGAAATATATGTTGAAAACGACCAGTTTGTGTTCGTCTTTACTTCCGATCAAACGAGTCGGAAGTATTGGATTGACCCGACAACATTGTTAATTCAGAAAGTTCAATTTCTGGATCAAAGCGGAAAGCTGGCGCTTGAGCAGACTTTCGACGATTTCGAGGACATCAATGGATTTGCGATGCCGTATACTATCCGCCTCATTCAACCAAAGGCGCGGCAAAGACTTACTTTCACATATTCTGAAATTCTTGTGAACACTGAAAAACTTCACTTCACTTTCATCATACCACCTAACGCCGAACGAATTCACTGGTAATGCACATTCTTCCCCGTATTCTTATCCTCATCCTATTCATTGTTTTCGCACTTCCTGCGATTGCACAACGGACCAATAGAGAAATTAAACAAAGGGAAAATGAATTGCAGAAACTTCGTAACGATATTCAGGCATACGAAAAGAAATTAAATGAAAGCGAAAAAAAAGAGAAGGTAACGCTGGATCGGCTCGATGACCTCGAGCACAATTCTATTCTCATCCGACAATTGATTCAGAAACTTCGGGAGGAAGAACTCGGCGTGACAGTAGAAATCGACACTGCCAAGAATGCTATTGCTAATTTAGAAGGACAACTTCAGTTTTTAAAATCGCATTATGCCAACTATGTCCGCTCGGTGTATAAAAATGGGCGTGTATATGACGTCGAACTCCTCTTCTCATCAAAATCTATTAATCAGCTCTCTATCCGCATTCAATATTTAAAAAAATTCTCCGAACAGCGCGCCAAAGACTTGCAGGGTATAAGTGAAAATAAAACTATTTTGGAGCAAAAAAACGAGCAACTCGAGATGAAGTTGCAAAGTGAGCGGCAGCTGCTTTCGGAGAAGACGCGCGAAGAAGAAAACTTGAAGCGGACATTTTCCCAGCGGCAGACAGTACTGAAAAAAATACGTAAAAATAAACAGACGTATCAGAAAGAATTGACGCGCAAAACAGAGGCATCCAAGAAAATTGAGAATCTCATTGCAGAATTAATTGAGAAAGAACGAATACGAAAGGAACGCGAAGATGCCGAAAGACGGGAGCGGCTCGCCGCAGAAGCTCGAGAACGTGAACTGAATAAAACGGCAGCACCACCCACACCGCAACCAGTCGATACAAAAGCAACACTGGCGTTCGAACGACGGCGTGGAAAACTTCGCTGGCCGGTTGCGCGTGGAACAATTCAAACTCCTTTCGGGAATCAAACTCATCCGGTTTTGAAAACCATTACGCAAAACACCGGTATCGACATCGCAACGCCATCCGGCTCAGATGTCTATGCCGTTGCAGATGGTGAAGTGGCTGTGTTGTCATTCATTCCGGGATTCGGTAACGTGCTAATCCTTAACCATAGTAACGGCTTCCGTACCGTGTATGCGCATCTCTCGGATGTTACAGTTTCGGAGTCTCAGCGCGTCACAGAAGGAACGATCATCGCAAAAAGTGGCGACACTGTAGCAGGAGCAATTCTTCATTTTGAAATTTGGAAAGAACGGGAAAAACAAAATCCCGAATGGTGGTTAACGAACCACCGGTAATTCGTACAGAAAATTAAAAGGGATTGCTGAAATTTCTTATATATAACTTGTACTGTTGCTGAAATGCATCATTTATTCAGATTACCCCTGCCACTGATTGTCGTCAGCGATGATTTTTTTTAACCATACTGAATATCGATAACAAATATGACATCGATTTGAATTCATCTCACCAGTTCAAAATGAAGGAAGTGTTGATTTACCTGCGTATTTTCCCTATATTATATTGAATGTTATGCAAACCAGTTCGGGGTGTGGCTCAGCCCGGTTAGAGCGCCTGCCTTGGGCGCAGGAGGCCGGAGGTTCGAATCCTCTCACCCCGACTCATTTTTTTTATTTTATATAGTTTAGCAGATTCACTGATACAACGGCATTCTTAAGACATCCTCTTCTCTGCCGTTATCTTTTTCCAGTTTATTACTTGTTTTATTGACAATAACTTAGAAATTATCTAACATGTAAGGTCAAAGTGGGTTTATTATCGTAGATAATGAAGCCTCCTCAATAAGGAGCGAGTAATGGCAAAAACTTCGGATGCTCCAAGAAGCGCTGAGCAATTAAAAGAAGTTGCAATCTTCCTGAAGCAAGCTGACAAACTTGTTAGGGAAGGAGATTATAGCACTGCACTTGAAGAAATTGCCAAGGCGCGAGGGAGAGATCCAAGAAATTTGTACGCTCTTGCATACGAAGAACGCGTACGTGCACTTGTAGCTACACAAAAAGAAAAAAAGCCAGAGTTCGGCGGTGGCGCGGCTCCACAGCCAGCAGAGCCGCAACCGATATCGGCTACCCTCGAACACATTTCTAATCTTGCCATTGTAGAAGCACAACGATCTGCCGCTGTAGCTGCCAAACAAGAACAAGATGTGGTTCTTCGCAAAAAAGAAGAAGAAGATCGTCGAAGGAATGAAGAACTCCGTCACCAAGCCATCGAATCGAAAATTGCCGTCTTTCTTGAACGTTCAAAGGATTATCTAGGAAAAGGAGATTTTAACCGTGCTCTTGATGAAGTAGCACGCGCGTACCTACTGGATCCTGCCAATGAAAAAATACATGTGGCGGAAGACCACATTCGGAAATCGCAAGAAGAAACGCGCTTGCGTATTGACCAAGAACGGCTCCAGAAACAACAAGAAGATAATCAGAAGCGCCAAGAGCTTCTCAAAGCTCAAGTGGCGCGTATGCAGCAGGAAAAAGAAGAGAAGCGTCGCAGAGAAGAAGAAGCCCGCAATCAAGCACAACAACAAAAGATTTCTCAATATTTAACCCGTGCCGAAGAATTCTTGAGTAACGGCAGGCTTGACGAAGCGCTAAGCGAATTGGCATTTGTCGTTGTGGTGGATCCGCTAAACGAAGAAGTCCTCAGTTTGGAACGTAAAATTCGCGATGCACAAGAGCATGAACAAGCTGAACAATTGGAGCAGTACCGCCGCCGCGAAGAAGAACAGCGCAAGAAGCGTGAAGCAATTATCACTGCCATTCAGAAACACATAGAAAACGCCGAGCGTCTTGCCAGTCAGCAAAAGTGGTCAGAGGCATTGCGAGTTATAACACGAGCGTATGTGTTGGATCCGATGAACGAAGCTCTGCAGGCTTGCGAGAAGCGCATACAGACGGCACAGGAAGAAGCGTTGAACATTGCCGAAGAACAACGCCACCTTTCAGAAGAGACTGTACGCCGTCAGCAGGAGGAAGAACTTCGCCGGCTCGAACAAGCAGAACGTGAACGTGTTATGCTTGGCGAGAGCGCAGAAACAGATGCGAAACGCCGTGCTGACAAAGAAAAGGTTTTCCTCTACCTTACAAAAGCCCGCGGATATATGTCCGATGGAAGGTACGAAGATGCTCTTGGCGAAGTTGCCCTTGCCTTTATTGTCAATCCGTTTGATGAAGATGTGAAACGGATGGAACAGGAAATTATTACATCGCAGAACGAGAAAAAAGCACAAGAGACGGCAACGGCAGAAGAAGCTGCAGCGGCAATGCCAGCCGACGAAACCGGTGAACAGATTTTCAAGCATCTTACTGGAGCATCACATTACGCCTCTGAACATGAATATAGCAAGGCGCTTGATGAAGTTGCCAAAGCATTTCTGCTGGATCCATTGAGTGAAGCGGTGCAAAAATATGAATTTCAACTTCAAACAGAATTTCACGAGTACCAGGAAGAGCAACACAAGAAGCAAGAAGAAGAATCTCGGCGAAACGCAATCAACAAACATAAAACGCGCGCGAAGGAATTTCTTGATCGTCAAGCGTTTGACGAAGCACTGACCGAAGTAATAGACGGATATTCATACGATCCGGAAAACACAGACCTCAAAGCGCTAGAGCAGCAGATTCAAGACTCGCATCAACAATGGCAAGAGAAACAAGCCGAAGAAGAAAAGAATACAAAAATTGAAGACTTCATCTTGAAAGCAAAAGAGTATCTCAACAAGGAATTATTTGAAGAAGCTCTCAAGACTATTACCGAAGCGCTTGTGCTCGATCCGGAACGCGACACGCTGAAATCAATTGAAGCAGAAATCGAAAAAGCACAGCAAGCATTTGAAAAACGGAAACAGACTGACGAGAATAATAAAGTCATACAAAAACATCTTTTCCGGGCAAAGGAATGCAGAGTTCTCCGAAGCTATGAAGAAGCCATTTTGGAAATAGATCAAGCATTAACTATCGACCCTTCGCGCGAAGATCTGCTCAATCTCAAAATACAAACACAGCAAGAACTGACCGATTGGCAAATACAAAAAGATCAGAACGCTAATCAGGTATCTCTCAAACAGCATCTGCGTCAAGCGCGTGAGTATCTTGCCAAGAGAGTGTACGATGAAGCGCTGATGGAAATTGCTCTTGGAATGACGATCGATCCAGAGAATGCTGATTTAAAAACTCTTGAAGAAGAGATCGTGAAAGCCCAGGCAGATGCTGAGATCGCCGAGTTGGAAGTTACACAAGGAACAGTTGACTTAGACGTAAAGGGTGAAGAACGAGATCAATTGATATGGATACATCTGAGGGCGGCAGATGAACTCCAGAAACAAAACGAGTTTGCACAGGCGCTTGATGAACTGGCGAAAGCCTATGTAATCGACCCCTTGAATAAGGAAGTAAAAAAAGCAGAAATTCGAGTACGGCAGAACGAGATTCGTCATACGCAGCAAACCGGTCAAACTCTAAAGTTAGTCTACCCGAATGAAAAATCAATGGGTGGAAGCTGATAAAAGCACTCATAACGAGACGGCAGCATGGAACCACAAGAAAAAATGGATATACAGCAGTTTATCATCGATCGTTTGCAAGACATTCACCGGAAAGCAGAAGCAAATAATTTCGCTGACGCTTTGGCGTCTATGAAAGAAGTGAAGGCGGCAGATCCGAAAAACATTTACCTCGTAGCCATCGAAAAACAAATTGCTAAATTAAACGATCCTGCACTCCAAGCAGAAAACCGTACGTCAATCATTAAATCGCTTCCTCCAATGATTGATCGCGCCATCAGCGATGTCCAACGCCGTATGATTGTTCCAAAGGTAGAGGATTCACAAAAAGTTCAAAAAGAAGCTGCGCTTGAAAAATTAAAGAGCCAATATTTTCAGCGTTCTGATGACTATGTAGAAAAAAAGGAATATCAACGAGCGCTTGAAGAGATACGACGCATTTATATCATCGAACCGGGAAGTGTTGTCGCAAAGGAATATGAGAAAAAAATCGAGCAACTCGCTTCACTGCAAGCACGTGGCGAATCGCCAGAGCCGCCAACAGAAGTAGTGAAGGAAAGCAAGAAAATTGCTCCGATTGCTGAAGCACAAAAAGAAAAGCGTGATATTCCTAAAAAATCTAGCAGATCAATGATGTTCGTAATTGCGGCAGCAGCAATCGTTATTCTCTCTGTTGGAGCATGGTTTATTTTTTTAAAAGATTCCACCAGCAAACCAAGTGACCAAGGATCAGTGCAGCAACAACCTGCTCTCTCGCAGGAAATTACAACTCCAACATTACCAACTACAACAATTTCTACTCCTCAATCTGAAAAAGAACCTGCGCCAATCGTGGAAACCTCGAAACAACCAGCGAAAATTCAAAAGACAACACCCGAGGTAAAACCTACTGCTTCAGAACAAAAACCTGTTCAAACACCTGTAACAACACAACCATCACGGTCACTAGTACAACCGATCCAACAGCCAACGTCCCAGCCCGTTGTCAATACTCCACCACCGCAACCGGCTCAACAACAACCCAAAGCGGCTGAAAGCACACCGGCACCAATGCCATTTGTTGCTATTGAGTCTCAGCCGGAGTTTCTCCATCGGGAACCAGCGATATATCCAGAAATTGCAAAAAAAATGGGAATTCAAGGCAGAGTAACTGTTGAGGTAACTATCGATGCACAAGGCAAACCAATTCAAGCGCGAATAGTAAAAAGTGCCAGCGACGTTTTTAATGAAGCTGCGATTGAAGCTGTTATGAAGTACACTTTTAAACCTGCGATGATGTCAACGGGACCAGTGACTGCCAAAATCATGATACCGATTGACTTCCGCATGACACGTTGAACTTATGTCATAAAAGTAAAAACCAAAAAGATTTTTTTGTTTGTACCTATGATCCCGCGGTAATTCCACCGGAGGATACCTCTCCTCTATTTAGATCCTTATATTTTAAAATCCAACATTTAGTTCGGTTGAAAATAAAATGAAAAGGGCACGAACGATTGTTCGTGCCCTCAGTTTTTTCTATTCCTCTGCTTCACCACTTCATTTTTCTATATATTAGGCTGCTTTGCTAGTTCGTAATAATTCTCCATTACGTGATCGCTTAAAAATGGACGACGGCTTCTTAAACAATGCCGGAATCTTCTCCTTCCACTCATCTACTTTCATATAAACAACAGGTACAATAATTAATGTTAGGAACAATGAGCTTGTTAAACCACCGATGATTGCCCATGCCAGACCAGATTTAAATTCTGAACCAGAAGAAACCGATAATGCAATCGGCGTCATACCAAAAATCATGGTAAATGTCGTCATTAAAATTGGCCGCAATCGGGATTTAGCAGCTTCTAATAAGGCGTCATGAACTGATAAGCCTTGTTCCAGCCTGGTTTGAATGGTTCTATCAACAAGCAGAATTGCATTCTTGGTCACCAGTCCAACCAACATTATAACGCCGAGGATAGTAAAGATACTAAGCGATTTCCCAGTTACTGCCAGTGCAATCATTGCACCGACTATTGCCATTGGAATTGCAAATAGAACAACGAAAGGATAGACGTACGAATCGTACAAAGCAACCATAATCAGATAGACAAACAGAATGCCGGTCAGCAATGCAAGAAAAAGGTTGATGAAGCTGTCGCCGCGCATCTTTTCCATGCCAAGGTACGAAATTGTGATTCCGGTTGGAAGTTGCACGCTTGCAATTTTAGCTTTAAAATCTTGCATAATCGTACCCGTCGCCCTGCCTAGTGTCTGAGCGTTTACATACACCATACTGATGCGATCTCTTCGTTCCAATTTCGTCGGTCCGGAAGTCATAAACACATCGGCAAATTGCTTCAGCTCAATCAACTGGCCACGGTTGTTCATAAATGTAATATTGCCAATACTTTCAGTTCGTGAACGATTGTACTCATCGAACTGAATGCGAATGTCATATTCGTTGGTACCATCACGATATTTCGACTCATCGTCGCCTGTTAACGCCACGCGCAGCGTTGTGCCGACATCTGCAACAGATAAACCAAGCTGCGCCAACTTTGCGCGATCAATCGAAATCTGCATTTCAGGTTTTCCCGATTCCGAAGAAAGACGAACATCTGTTGTTCCTTCTACAGAACTTAAAACATTCTTGACCTGATCTGCAGCTTGCGCAATAAGTTTGTAATCAGTCCCGTTAACTCCTATCTGAATTGCAGATTGATCTGACGAACCAAATATACCGATTGGATTTACATATACTTTCGCTCCCGGAATCTGACGCACTTTTGCTTTGATTTCTTCACCCACTTGCAATGTGGTTTTTTTACGATTTTCTTTTGGGATAAGCGCCACATTAAACTGTACCAGGTTATTGGAGGATAAAGTAAGAGATCCGCTTTCTTGTGCCCCAACTCCCGTAAAGACCTTTTTTATTTCCGGCATTTGAGAAAGCATTTTTTCTATCTGTAATCCTGCCTGGTTAGTCTGTTCTACAGAATAACCGGGCATAAACTCAACAGATACACCAAATTCACCACGATCCGTTTGTGGCATGAATTCATTCCCGATAAGTCCAAAGGCAGGAATAAGCAACGCTAAAATAAAAATGACTGTTGCCCCCATTCCAACTTTTCCCTTGTTCACAAGAGACCATTTTAGCATCTTTTGATAGAAATCAGAGAATCTGTGATAAAACCCTTCAAATGCAAGCGCAAATCTTCCCAGCAACGTCCGGTCCGTCAATCGTTCTAATTTTGCGAAACGCGATGCAAGCGTTGGTGTAACAGTAAATGATACAAAGAGGCTCATTAATGTCGCACCTACAACAACAAGCGCATATTGCCGCATAATTTGTCCCACAATGCCAGTAACTAATGACAACGGTAAGAACACCACAACATCTACCATAGTGATTGAAAGTGCTGCTAAACCGATTTCATTTCTTCCGCGTAACGCTGCAGTACGAGATTCTTCTCCTTTTTCTATGTGATGATAAATATTTTCCAGGACAACGATAGAATCGTCTACCAGAATTCCAATAACTAGCGATAAACCAAGCAGTGTCATTATATTCATAGAAAAACCAAATGCATACATAAATATAAACGTTGCTATTAAGGAACAAGGAATCGCAACAAGCACAATAAGCGAATTCCGAATGCTGTGCAAGAAGAGCAACATCACGATTGCCACCATCAGAATTGCAAGCATTAAATCTTTCTTCACTGCATTAGCCGAATCAATTGTAAACGTGGAGCTGTCTTGAGCAATATCAAATGAAATTCCCTGATCTTTGTATTCCGCCTGAATTTTCTGCAATTCTTTCCGCACTAATTCGCTAACACTTACAGCATTTGCATCGGATTGCTTGACAACTTGAATTCCTACAGAAGTTTTTCCGTTGACGCGGTTCATTTGTTCATACTCTTTAATTCCATCCTGGACTTCTGCGATATCCCGCAAGCGTATATCACCGCCTTGGCGAGAACGTCCCACAATAAGATCTCTAAGATCTTCAATAGATTTGAACTTACCTGCAATACGTACTACAAATTGTGCATCCTTATCTTTTATTTTCCCTGTTGGAAAATCCATATTAGCCGAACGTACCGCTTGAACAACCTGCATAATTGACATATCATAGGCGCGCACTTTATTAGCATCCATGTTCACTTTGATCTCGCGTTCTTCGCCGCCTGTTAGAGAAACCTGAGCAACGCCGGCAATCTTTGATATTCTAGGTTGTACGCGATCCTTTAGGAATTGAAAGAATTCCCGGGAGTCCATTTGACTGGTAACCCCCATTTTTAAAACGGGAATTTCATCAAATGCGATTTTCGATACAGTAGGCGTTTTTGCGTCTGTCGGAAGATTGGCAAGAATCGCATTTACTTTGCGAGATGCATCTTGTACTGCAAAGTCGATGTTTGCATCCTGTTTAAATTCGATAATAACGAGAGACATACTCTCATACGACCTGGAACTTACAGCATCAATTTTATCTATTCCGGACACGGCATCTTCAATGACTTTTGAGACATTGTTTTCTACCTCATATGGAGATGCACCAGGGTATATCGTCTGCACCACGACTACGGGGATGGACATCTTTGGAAGTAACTCATAATTCAGCTGGAGGTAACCAAATATTCCCAGCACGGCTATCACTGTAAAGATTACCACTACAAGTGTGGGGCGTTTTATAGATAATTCAGTAATCGTCATTGTTCTTTTCCTTTATCTCACATTACTTTCGTATAATAACCGGAGCGTTGTCACTTAAATTGTTTTGACCATTGACCACAACCTGTTCACCTTCCTGCAGACCATCCAGGATTTCAATGTCTGTTCCAAAATCTTTTCCAGTTACCACCGAGCGCAGTTTTGCGACATTATTGTTGATAACATAGAGCATTGCGTTCTTGACGCTTCCAACAATGCACTCACGTGGAATCACAATTGCTGCACCGGATATTTTTGGCGTAAACATAACCTTTCCAAACATACCAGCTTTTATCTGCTGCTTAGAATTGTTCAACACCACTTCTACGGGATACGTGTGACCTTCATCGCCCTTTGAAGAGATACTGAATATAGAACCCGTGAACACATCTCCCGGGAAAACATCGGTTGTCACTTCAACTTTTTCACCGACTTTCAAACGAATAACATCTTTTTCTGCAACGTTCACTTTGACTTTCAAACGTGAGATATCAACCACATTGGCAATTTGAGTTGCTTGTGGTGCACCCATCACCATAGTACCGACATTCACATATCTTGCCGTAACGATACCGGAGATTGGTGTTGTAATTTTTGTATCGCTTAATTGGCGACGGGCTACGATGAATTGTGCTTCCGCTGATTGAAAACTCCAACGGGCTTGTTCAATTTGAGTATCAGAAATTGATCCTTCTTTATAGAGCGCTTCATATCGTTCAAGATCCTTTTTTGCTTTTTCGTACGATACATCTGCCGTTTTGAAGGCTGCCTCCTTTAACTCACTGTCTACTTCCACCAATACCGAACCGGCTTGTTTATAATCGCCGACCTCCGCATTTATTTTCACTACCCGTCCGGATGTTTCTGAAATGACCGCAACGTCATTATACGCCACAATAGTACCAACCTGCGAAAAGCTGTCAGTCATATCTTTCTTCGCCGCGGTAATCACTGAGACAGAAAAAGATGTCGCAATCGTCGCGGTTGCACTATTTTGCCCGTCACTTTTCGCCTTGTTACACGAATAGAAGCCAAATACGAGAGCGGCCAGCACCAGTCCCAATACGATATATTTCATTGTTGTATTCATTGTTCTTATCCTTTTAGTAATAATTTTTAACTATTCGCCTATTGCTTTGGAGAGCTGCGCAATGGCTAGTTCGTAATCGACTAATGATTGTGTAAGATTTAATTTTGCTTGTAGTAATGCTACTTCAGCATCGAGAAGCTCGGAGTTTGCAGCAAGACCTTGTTTATATTTCCCATCCATCGTTCGGTAATTCTCTTCGGCCTGAGCAACTTCCTGTTCGGAGACAGCTTTTCGTTCTTTTGCTTTTTGAATATTTAAATAGCTCTGCGTTACTTCTAACGTAATGCCATCCTTCGTCATCGAAAGTCCTTCTTGCGCTTGCGCTAATTGTGCTTGTGCTTGCGTTGTCTGGTGCCCCGTTTGATTCCAATTCCAGAGATCCAATGAAACTGCAACCGAGACATCCCACGAATTTTGAAACTCATCAAGTATAGGAAAATAGCGCTGATTCGGACGACTGTAATAATAATTTCCAACTAAGTATATTTGCGGCCACCATCCACCGCGAGCTGAAGTCAATCCTGCTTCACCTGCCTTTATACGGGCATTCATTCCCAGCATTTCTGGACGTTTTTCAAATGCAGTTTTAATCAATTGATCTGCCGGTGCCCAATCTCGGTCCGTAATATTTATAGTGGAAGTGAGTTCTATTTCTGTTTGTAATGGAAGTCCCAATGTATTGTTCAACATATACATTGCCAATTGCACATTATTTTTTGCATCGATCTGGCGAACTAATGCATCGGAAAGCTGAACACGAACCTTCATCACGTCGTTCGTTGTCAGGAGCCCTTGCTTAAAAAGATTCTCTGCATCGACCGCATGGGATTTTATTTGATCGACATTCTCATCGACAAATTTTTCAAAATCGATTGCACGATATAAATTCCAATATGATGCTTTGATATTATAAAGAACATCTGCTTCATCTTTTTTTAGATCTTCTTTTGTTGCCTTTGCTGTATATCCTGCTGCATCGATGGCTCCTGATATTTTTCCTCCCGTGAATAGCGGCTGTTGAAGTGTTCCTTTTAGTCCATAATTATTTAGAATTGTCGGGGAAAGCACCATGCTTACATCACTTGGCGGGAAACCCGGACCAAAGGAATTTGCCGGAAGTGTTACCGCCTCCGGCGGAACATTGCTTAATCGCGTATACGTTCCATTGAATTTCAAAGACGGCAGTCCAAGTGTACTTGTTTCACTTGCCTTTGCATCAGCAAATGACACTTTGAATTGCGAGGTGCGAAGTGTTTTGCTATTCTGCATCCCAATATCAATGGCTTGTTCGATCGTTAATGTTTTCTTTTCCTGAGCGATCGAGGTGAGCGTGAATAGAGAGAGTACGATTATTCCTTTTATAAATCTTTGTATCATTGTTTCCTCTTGTCTAAGAATTTAATTATCCCACCATCATCTATGTGTTAAAGCCGCATATTCAGTAAGTCCGCGATCCGTAAGAATCGCTTCAAATAACAATCTATTGGATATCTCAAGTGTACGTTCTAAATCAATATTAAACCGTTTTTTCCACATTTCACCTTCATTGTCTATCCGAGATAAAAGAGAAGTCATGTTAGACCAAATAATCACACCGAGTTCAATGGGATTAAAATCCGGACGCAGCACACCTTCTTCTACTCCTCGTTGTAAAACGCTGTCAATAACATTCCACACCTTTTGCCCCTCTGCATCACAGCTTTGTTTCATTTCATCAGAAACTTGCTTGTGAAAATGTGGAGATTGCAAAAAATTAGTCATTCGAAAAAATTTTCTATTTTTAAAAAAATAATCTACGTAAGCTTTTTCAAGTTTTACCATCTTCTCAACTGTAGAGATATCGGATAATCCAATACGCTCATATTCTATATGCAATTCTTCCATCCCGCGCATTAGCACGCCAAGATACATATCTTCTTTGCTCTTATAGTAAAGGTATAATGTTCCTTTACTCAGCTCCGCCGTTTCAGCAATTTCATCCATTGTTGCAGTAGCAAGCTCTTTTTCAAAAAAAACCTTCTGAGCTGCGTCAAGTATTTCCTCTTTTCTATGCTCTTTTTCGCGCTCTTTTCGCTCTATTATACTCATTAGAATACCTTTTATTTACTGACTCTTAGTCATTTATTACGATATAGTATAATAAATGTTACAATGACTTTCAATCTTTTTATCATTAAGATTTTGTAATGAATGCGAATTGGTGTTCGGTCTTCAAATGAAAATTTATATACATAATACTGAACGAGAAGCAAAGAGTTGCAGAAATTTCGGCGAATAGAGAGAAAGAATAGGTAAATAACGGTTTTACTTTTACAGAAGACAGGACAAATGCAAGTATTTCTTTATCAATGTTCATAAAAGAAAGAGCGAAAATAGTTTTCGCTCCTTCTTATCAACAAATACAAAAAAACTAGTGATACTTTTTCTGTAGATAATTATGAATTTCATTTGCTGCATTTTTTCCATCGCGCATCGCAAGAATAACAGTTGCGCCGCCGCGAGAGAGATCACCTCCAGCAAAAATTCCTTCCCTGCTTGTATGCTGTAAATCATCAGCTACGACAATGCCCTTGCGCCCCGTTTTCAATCCAGGTGTTGTTGATTGAATAATCGGATTTGGTGATTGTCCAACTGCTTCAATAACATTTTGGACTTCCACTACAAATTTCGGTTCGTTAGATGGAACAGGTTTCCGCCGGCCGGATTCGTCTGGTTCACCGAGATCCATTTTCTGGCATTCGATACCATTGACATTTCCATTCTGATCGCCGAGGATACTAGTTGGATTTGTCAGCATCATAAATTCGATTCCCTCTTCTTCTGCATGATGAACTTCTTCTAAACGTGCAGGCATTTCAGTGCGAGAACGGCGATAGATCAAATATGCATGTTCGGCACCAAGTCTTTTTGATGTTCGTACGGCATCCATAGCAGTATTTCCGCCTCCGATTACTGCAACACTTTTACCGACCTTGACAGGTGTGTCGTACTCGGGGAATTTATATGCCTTCATGAGATTAACCCGAGTAAGAAATTCGTTTGCAGAATAAACTCCGTTCAAATTTTCACCAGGTATTCCCATAAACTGCGGAGTACCTGCACCTGTGCCGAGGAAGATTGCCTGAAAACCCCACTCTTCTAAAAACTCATCGATAGTTGCTGTACGTCCGACAAGAAAATTAGTTTCTATTTTCACACCCAACGCTTTGATGCGTTCAGCTTCCAAATCGAGAATTGTACGTGGAAGACGGAACTCCGGAATTCCATATCTCAACACTCCACCAACAGCATGCAGTGCTTCAAAAATCGTTACTTGATATCCAAGCTTTGCAAGCTCGGCAGCACATGTTAATCCAGCTGGACCAGAACCGACTATAGCGACTTTTTCCGGACGCTGTTCTTTAACAACTGGTGGACTAAATAGATTATGCTTCAATTCATAATCAGCAACAAAACGTTCTAATTTTCCAATAGCAACAGGATCGTGCTTCTTTCCAAGTGTGCATACTAGTTCACACTGTTCTTCTTGTGGACAAACACGCCCGCAAATCGCAGGAAGGTAATTTGACTCGCGGATTTTATTTACCGCGCCGATATAATCTTTCTGATACACTAATTGAACAAATGAACGAATATCGATGTTAACGGGGCAACCTTCCTGGCAAATAGGATTTTGACATTCAAGACAACGAGCCGCTTCGAGCAAAGCTCTTTCCTCATCTACTCCAAATGATACTTCAGTAAAATTACGATTTCGTTCATTAGGTAGCTGTTCGAGAGAAGATTGTCTCGGAAGTTTCATCCTCTCAGAGGGTTTCATTTTATTCACGTTAGTCTTCATGCCATACCCTCCCGTTTGCAAACGTGAGGTTCTTCAAGGAATCGTTCAATCGATATTTTTTCCATCTCCGTATAACTTCGGTTGCGTAGAAGCATTTCATCAAAATCTACTTCGTGCCCTTCGAACTCCGGACCATCCACACATGCGAACTTCATTTTACCGTTCACCGTCACACGGCATCCGCCGCACATTCCTGTACCGTCCACCATCACAGCATTCAAACTTACGAGCGTGCGAACATTATAAGGTTTTGTGAGATTTGATACCGCTCTCATCATAGGCAACGGACCGATGGCGTACACCAAGTTGATACCAAGATTGGCATCGAGTAATTCTTTGAGCTGATCAGTAACAAATCCTTTTCTTTTGTATGAACCGTCGTCTGTAGTGACATATAACGTATCAGAAACTTCATGCATTTCTTTTTCGAGAATCACCAACTCCTTAGAGCGCGCACCAACAATTGTGTAAATTGTATTCCCTGCTTCTTTTAATGCCTTTGTTATCGGATACAATTCAGCAGTGCCAACGCCGCCGCCAATACAGGCAATTGTCTTTCCTGTTTCGATTGGAGTAGGATTTCCCAATGGACCCATAAGATCCATTATGTACTCTCCGGTATTTTTCAACGCGAGTGCCTTGGTAGTTTTGCCGATGGCTTGTACTATTAAAGTAACAGTACCCTCTTTGATATTGCTATCAACCAACGTGAGCGGAATACGCTCGCCGGTTTCTTCTACACGAATGATAACAAAATTACCCGCTTTCCGTTTTCGTGCAACATACGGCGCCTCTATGACATACTTTGCAATTTTCGGTGCCAGAATTTCTTTTTGAATGATACGGTACACATTTACTCCTAAAAATTTTCGAAATTAAAACAACTAACTATTTTGAATTATTCCATTCCAGATGATATCGCCTTCATTTTAAATGAATTATTTCATTCACATCAAGCTCTATGCCGAAATTCACTAATGGAATTATGTTGGAAAACTTGCAGGATGACCCCGTAACTTTTGTAATTTACGTGTTGATGTTCGCAATTCCTATACATTGAGTCTAACAATTGAGAAAGCGACCCGGAAAATAATCTTGCCTTTGCAAACACATTTCGGTATCTTTGTTGCGCGTCAGGTAAGCCTGTTATGCAAATAACGGGCTTTGCTGTCTAAAGTAAGCATCAGGAATTGTAGATGCATCGTTATTGATCCCGCTATCGCTTCGTTCAGCGGGATCCGCAATTTCAGGTATCACTTAATTTCACTTCGTTCATTAAGTGATGTGAAATTGGGACACGGTGGCCATAGTTCAGTTGGTTAGAACGCCAGGTTGTGGCCCTGGAGGTCGTGGGTTCAACTCCCACTGGTCACCCCAAGAGAAGTAAGAGTTTTGAGTGAAGAATGATGAATTCGAAACTCAAATTCTGAATCGGGGAAAGGAACAAAGAGAAGCAAGAATTTCGATTCAAGAATGAAGATTTTTAAATGAGGAATTCTGAATGCTTTGGGGGA
The DNA here is from genome assembly GCA_050015675.1 of Bacteroidota bacterium. GTDB lineage: Bacteria > Bacteroidota > Ignavibacteria > UBA10030 > UBA10030 > Fen-1298. Next base: position 77,048 of record JBEKAY010000009.1, read on the forward strand.
AGGAAGCATGGAGAAGAATTTTCGAGAATCTTCAGATCTTAGACTGAGAACCAAGCGGTTTGCGATTTCTATTCTTGCATTGATGAAGGATGTGAAATGGAGCGTTGAGACCGATGTTCTTAAAAAGCAAACAATACGATCGGCCACTTCTGCCGGAGCAAATTATCGGGCAGTATGCCGGGCAAAATCGAGAGCGGGTTTTATTTCAAAGATAAAAATCTGCCTTGAAGAGGCCGATGAGACTCAATATTGGTTAGAATTGTTCTTTGAATTACATTTGATTGAAGAAAATAAGTTTAAGGAATTGTTTAAAGAAGCGGATGAATTGATTGCAATTTTTATTTCATCTGCAAAAACAGCTCAGCAGAGAAAAGAATAGTTTTTCTTTTTTATTCATCATTCTGTATTCTTCAATCATCATTCTGCAATCTTCAATCATCATTCTGCAATCTTCAATCTTCCGCCCCTATCGTCTAGAGGCCTAGGACACGGGCTTTTCAAGCCTGGAACACGAGTTCGAATCTCGTTGGGGGCACACAGATTCAAAGGTTTCATAAGGTTTCCTCAAAATAATTTTGTATAATTTCCTAGACGAATTATACAATAATTATACACTTCAAAAACACTCTCCTACTGCAACATATTCATTCACTTAAACATAGGTGAGAGTATGTTACAGACCAAATTCTACTTAACAAAACGAGACAACGGTTTCTATTATATCTGCATCAAATATCCTGATGGTAAGACAGGATGGAAAACTACAAAGTGCAGAAAGAAACCCGAAGCCATTCACTTTCTCAGTTCGTTTGAAGAGACATACTACAATACCAAGAATGTTCAAATGCTTACGTTCTCTGAATTCCTCAAAATGTATGAAGCAGTCCAATCTTCGGTCATTAGAAAATCTACCATTGAGTTGTATATGACATTGGCAGATAAATTTCTAAAACTCAATTTTGATAAACCGCTGAATACATATACTTCTCTTGAATTTGAGCAAACACGTGCTAAGGAAATCGCTCGTGGTCTATCAATAACGAGAATGAATATGTATACACGGGCAATCAAAACGATGTTTAACTTTGCATTGAAACAAAATATCATTGCGGTCAATCCATTAAAGAACGTAAAACAAATTAAACAACCCAAGACCACTCCCGCCTTCTTCTCTTTCACAGATTTAGAGAAATTACTCGCACTAGTGACAAATCAAAAATTGAAAGAGATATTTCTCTTTGCATTTTTAACTGGTATGAGAATCAGTGAAATCATAAATCTTCGATGGGTGAACGTAGATTTTGAGAATAATCAGATACGAATATCCAATAGCGCTGATTTTACAACTAAGACAGGCAAAGAAAGAAGCATTCCCGTCCATTCCAAGATTCGTGAACTATTGGATAATATGGATAAGTCTCATGAATTCATTTTCACAAAATATGACAATCTGAGATACAGCAGGCACTATATTTCTCATAGATTTAAATATTATGCAACAAAAGCTGGTCTACCTGAGAACATCAAATTCCATTCAACCCGTCATTCATTTGCGTCTCTATGTGTTCAATCTGGTGTGGATATTTATAGTGTGCAGCAATTATTAGGTCACTCTGATGTTGCCACTACTCAAATATATGCACATTTGACACCATCCCATTTACAATCAGCGGTCGATAAGATACAGGTTTGAAACGAATAATATATATAATAGAACGAAGCCAACTTTTGAAGTTGGCTTTTTTATTATTGTTTGATTACCATAACCACATCTAACAAAGGAACTATTCGATTGGAACTATAGACTATTCTATTTTACAGATTTGTGACATAAAATTGAATATTAACAGAATATTTTCGGTTTGTTCGGTGTAACTTGAAATTTCATGTTGGCGCAACTTAGCTGCTCTCCGTTATACAGCATTACTATCAAACAAAAGATAGAGGAACAATTATGTCAATATGGTATCCCGGTTCTGGTATAAGTTTTAGTCAATACTTACAAGCTGATTCTTTTGTTAAAGATATAAAGAAACAATCGAAATCAAGTGGTAAGTCTCTTGAATCTGCAATTTCCAAACAAACAGAGCAAATGGTTGCAAACAACCAACAACTCTCAGAAGCATTCACAGATGGTTTCAATTCAATCGATGGTACACTCAATTGGGGATTTAATCGCCTCGATTATGTTTTGCATAATGTAAATGCTTCTATCGAAGCTTTGCATGCAGATTTTAATTACAACTTTGAGCGCTTATTTTGGGAAACGCGCAGACAGAATCAGTTACTTGAAGATTTATTATCTAAGCTGGATGCAATTCATAAAATCCTCGAAAGTCCATTGCTGACACAGGCTCGTGAATATTATCGAATCGGGTGTGAGCGTATGTCTAAGGGATTGCTTGATAAAGCTCTTGAAGCATTTCATGAAGCGGAAAAGAAAAACGCCGTCAATTCAAAAAACGATTTCAAACAGAATGAGACTTATTCAACGCAGAGATCTGTTAGAATAATTACAGGGGCAATACGAATGGGCAGGAACTCTTGAGAACATGCATTTCTTTGATGTTAGAAAGGATAAGAATGGAATTGAGACAATAAGCATTCAAAACATGTACCGTCGCGTCACATATTTCAAGAACATGAACAGTTGAGGTGCGCTTTTTATAAATATGTGAACTCATTCGACATATTCTATAACATTCCGACACTATCAAGAGAATCCGTTGAAATATAGCGAGAAAGGGAATCGGGGCACGATGATTGGATAGCTTTACTTGAATTTGGAGTTTGAAATGTGCAAATTGACGCTATGAAAAGAACTTGCTACTGAATTTTCTTACCAAATATCTTCTTAGAATTCATCAGCGAGTACAACGATGTGCGCCACCGAAATTAGATCGTTGTAAGGGAGCACACCAATTAAAACACAATGCGATTAAGCATAGATAAATCTTTTCATTGAAGAGAAAGAAATGCAATGCGTTTTTTCAAGTTTAATTACAATAGCGCTCACCTCAGCCAGAGGCTGATGATCCTTCGGCTCAAAAGTGAAGTGAATGAAATTGGATTGTGTGGTACAATTTGAAAGTGTACGTTGTCGTAGCTTAGCCGCCATCGTTAGGCGTATCGAGGTTCAATGAAAATCATAAATTTAATATTTGTTGCATCATCAATATATAATGTTTCCTATTCTCAACAATTACACTGGGAACATATTATGGTTCCTTCTAATAAGGATGCAATCACAATTCTGGCAACTAATTCTCAAGGACTACTCTTTGCAGCAACTGATTATTCCCTTTTCCGTTCATATGATCGTGGTAAACATTGGAAGAATATTGAACCTATTCATATGTTTGATCAACCTTGGAATTCTCCGTTGGAATATATTGTTGCTGTTGACACCAACAAATTGATTTCAAGTAATTGTCATGGTATCTACTATTCTACAAACAATGGAAGTTCCTGGACCGCTTCATCCGAGATTCCAATAAAGGAACAAATTCTAGCCATTGCAGCAGACTCATTAGGTAAAATATTTCTATCCACAGAAATAGGTTCATATGTATCTATTTCATCCGGATGTTCTTGGAAATTCCTTCCACCATACCATGCTTCTCCCTATTCGACCAACTCTACAATATATCGGTGTATGATTAGTACAAGTGGTTATATTTTGGCGCAAGAATGGAATGATGAATATAGAGGCACTTTCCAATTTGTTGTTAGGAATCTTAATAAGGATACTTTAGAGACATTCATAGTTGAGGAAACTAAGGAATTAGACGTTGTGTGTTCTAGTGGAAGTAATTTATTTTATACCAGCACGGTTTGTGATACGCTTTATTATTCCAATAATAATGGCAAAACTTGGAATGCTTCTATTTCACTCATCGGGGGGCAAAGTCTTAGAATAATTGTTGAGTCAAAAATTCATAAATTATTTGCCGCACGAGGAAATACAATATTCTTTTCATCTGATCAAGGACATAGCTGGGTGAGATACGCTGACCCTATCAACTCAGATGAAATAAAAACAATGATTATTCATCAAGACGGCTATTTGTATGTTGGTGCTCGAAGCGGATTATTTCGATCAGAAGTCAAAGTAGAAAATATACATTAATACGCCAGCTAACCAGGCGCTTCCCGCAAAAAAACCGCGGATTTCGCAAACTGAGCTTAACAAGCTGACGGAATGAGCCCCGTGAAAGAACGCGGGGTAAACTGTGGGTGCGATAAACATGGTTTGTATAGGTGTGGTGAATGAACTTGGTTAGTGTATTACAATTTGAAAGTTATCAACGCAGCAACTTAGCCAACATCGTTAGGCGGAAAGACCATATCAAGGGCAAAGTTATGCAAATGAAAATATCTTGCTTGATCTTGTTTTTATTTCCGTTGAATTTATTTGGTCAGTTTGATTCATTGAAACAAAACCCTTATGGTCACAAATATTGGAGTAATTACCCTTGGGGTGAAGAAAATCAGGTGGAAACAAGAAATGATTCATTTAATAACAATCCTTACGGTCAGATATATTGGACAAATTACCCTAAACCCTGGGATGAATATAAGCATGAGATAATCGTTGATTCTATTATAAACATTAGCAATGGTGGCAAATCACAAGATATAGTATGCCACTGTATCATTACGCAGTATCATTTACCAGAAGACTTTCCCTGCATATATTCCTTTGACTTTAATAGTCCTTCAAATCCATCACTAAGGTGTAAAGTGATAGATACTAGTTATGAAACACCATCATCGTTAGAAGACTGGTTTTCTTTTATTGATTTAAATTTTGATGGTTATAAAGATCTTAAATATACCGTAACTCCGAAGGTTCGTTCCGATAATCCAGTTTGGATATTTAACCCTAACACATTGACATTTGAATATAAAGAATCCTTTGATGGTATATCAATATCTGGAATGTCGGATATCGATACCCTAAATAAAACAATCTCTAATTCCGATATACATTTTTATTCGAGAGAGAGAGATGGTATAACTCATCTACATATAAGGTAATCAATAATGATCTCTATCTTATTAGCGAAACAAAAATAGAAGATTATTCTAAAAATGAAAATTATGGCGAACCAGATAGTTCGGTGGAACTATCAACTTTCAACCAATACGATATTATTAAATCTAAAGTCGTCTTGATAGAATGTAGGCGCAAAGAGAAAGTTTATAAAAATGGAAAATGGTTTATTACGGAGATAGTAGAAAAATTGTTAAATAATTCCATGCAACAAGTTTCAAGGACAACGGAAATAAAAGAAAATAACTAAATAGTGTTTTTTGCATTAATTTTAGAAAGAAATTATAAATTGGTTACTGTTTCAATTAAAATTATTATAATCGTGTTGTTTGTTTCCTTGGCAAATTGTTATGCACAAGCAACCACCGAGAATTCCATTCATCAGCAGAGATTGATTTACAACTCAATTGATAGTATCAAGCAGGGACTTAAATATCCAACGATTTATCACGCAAAAGTGTGGGCTTGCGAAGATACCAGAACTATTTATGAAATTAAGGTTTCCATACTGTCTCCCCAAAATATAAACATTCAATTCTCAGATACCGCTGATGATATTTATGCGGGCTGGGCCAAGTGGCTTGTTGCCGATATGAATTTTGATGGTTACCCTGATATAAGAATAGCAACAAGCCTAGGTATGCATGGTGATATTGGCTATTCATACTATTTATTTAATCCTAAGACTAAACTATTTAATTATAACGATGAATTCTCGAAATTATGCGGAGACATCAAATTTGACAAATTATCCAAAACAATTATTGAGGAGGGGAATGTTTGGTCTGGAGGTCCTCACAGTTGGAACAACAAGTACAAATTAAAAGGTAACGAACTCATTCGAATCGAAACTTATGATGAACAGGAACGGCAAAACGACGATAGTACATATAATAAGATTTTTAAAAGTAAATTGGTGAATGGGCACACGGTTGTTCTTGAAGACACCACCATGGTTGAAAAAACTGATACTAGTAAATAGATCAAAACCTATAAGAAATGTAACGCGCCCTTCCAGGTGCTCCCCGCTAAAAATGGCGGGATTTTGCAAGCAACGCTCTACTTTAACGAGTAGCTTAAAATATAGACGCTCTTAGAATAAATGAAAATGATGACAGAAAAGATTTAGCAATGAAAAAGAATTTATGCATTGTATTAATGAACATAATAGCGTTATTATTCTTCATTTGTTCTGTAAACGCACAAGTTATAGTTCAAGTAAAAGCCCAAATAGAAAATTCGCTTTTGACTTACATGAACGGAAAATATGAATTATGCGGAGACATTATCTGTATTGATAGTGCAAAGAATGAAAAGAGAGCCGATTTTGAAAAAATAGCAGATCCATATAACACTTTGCATGAATGTTATTTATTCATTGCTAAAACACAAAATGAAGATGATGAAAAATTTGCAGTAGGGGTCTATAAAAATAATTCAATTATTTGGATGACCGATTCGCTTGATGGTAATTATTCATTGGGGCAAGTTGAGGCGGTTTTTGATATCAATCGAGATGGATTTGTTGAGCTTGTGATAAATTTTTACCATAAGGGTCCTGACTTGGATAGCGATATGTGGATATTTAGTTGGAATGGAACCAATGGGTGGATTATTAATGGTGTCGATGAAACTGGCTCTACAGTAATAGATACTTATTGTATTCTTGAAGATGTCAATGGAGATGGTGTATACGAGCTGGTTGGAGAGAGACCTGTATTTGATGAAAACGGAAATTACAAGTCTCCTCAAAAATTTTTAATTGTCTGGAATGGCAGAGAATATGTGATTGGTTCAAATACTACAGAAAAAAAATGACAGTTCATATATTAAAATTTTTAAAGCAAATTGGTGAATGGACACACGGTTGTTCTTGAAGACACCACCATGGTTGAAAAAACCGATACTAGTAAATAGATCAAAACCTATAAGAAATGTAACGCGCCCTACCAGGCGCTCAACAAATTGGAGATACGGATGAATAAATTCACACATGCTTTTTGGTTTTTAACTTTTGCCATCATCTTACTTTGCTTCATTTCTGCTTTTTCCCCTCCGTCCATTGACGTTGACTCCTCAACAAAGGTTGATAACAAATTAAAACCGTTGAGAATACCAACTGGCAGAACAGACACAGAATTCGAGATTCTCTTGGGGCAGGCGAAGTATTATCAAGCGATCACAAATAGAAATCAGCTTGTAATTGTGGAATCGACAAAGCCGGAGTTGCAAGGCGGCGCATCGGATGTAACCTTTGAAGTCGTAAAAGTATCTCGTGATACGCTTGGCGTGTATTACGACAACAAGGATGAACAGGGAAATGATTTACCATTAGGTATGATTCGGCTCATTGGTGTTTACTGGGATGGTGGAGAACCCTTCAAAGTTCGCTTGACAGCAAAAAAAAGAAGCTTCCCTATTATTGCCGAAATCGGATACACATTATCTCAACTTGCAGAGATGCGAGAGAGCTATGAAGCTGCATCGGTAGTCGTTGATGTAAAAGCGCCGTATAGCTTAGGAACTGCTAGCAACACCGTTACCGATTGTTTTGGCAATTCAATTGATATTGACGAATTGATCATTAAATTTGCAGGAGAAAACGGAATACCACCACAGCTCATTAAAGGACAAATGGAAAAAGAATCATCATTTAAACCTAAGTGGCGATATGAGCCATTTCAGGATGCTCAAAAAACGATCAAAGATAAAATATTCAATAACAATAAATTTGTGATAACCGATAATAGCATGGGATCAAGTTTTCCGCCATCACATTCAAATTCAAGTGTTTATCCAACTTTTTACATTCAGTCACAAATAAAAATCTCACGATATCTTTACGATAATTGGGAAAATAGATATGTTCGTTATGGAGAGACCGATAATGATCCGGATCTTATACTTGGTAGTAAAAATTTAAACGATCAATGGAATGCAGAATGGAAGAAAATTAAAGATAAAGTGAAAAATCCCAAAGATTCAGCACATACTTTTGTCAAGTCTCTTATAATGGACACATCTACTACATTTGGGAAAGGATTCGATCGTTTGGCACAAACACGAATAGTAACTTCATACGGATTTATACAAATGATGTACACAACGGCAATAACAGATGGAAAATTCAATGCAGAAACTGAAGGCAGGTACGGTCCAACCGACACGCAATATATGGATAAAACAAATTCTTCCAAATATCCCGAAATGTTGAATGAACAAAACATATTGATGCCTCGTTATTGTGATTTTCTGTTGGGAAAACTTCATTTGTTATTTAATTCTTCGATTCCAGAATCACAATGGAAAATAACAAATCGAAAAATAAAAATTAATGGGAAAATATGTACTTTCAATTGTAATGGATTTGAAGAGTGTTGGAAAAACGCCATACAGCTGTATAATTTTTATGAACCGGGATATGGCAACGATGTATGGAATAGAGCCCAAAATTATTTGCCCAAATAATGACACACGGAGAGAATACATGAACACGCAGATTACATATTTACTCAAGATGATTTTACTGACACTACTAGTTATTAGTGTTTCGTTTAGTCAGGAAATATTTGACAAACAGCTTACCATTTATAATCAAGTTAAACAACTTATCGACGCTCGATATGGTCAAGAACTTAATTTTGAATATACTATGTTTGATTCACAAATATATTATTCAAAGGATGAGAAAATTCAGGATCTTTATGGAACATTATCGGGGTGCGTTTTATTCTCTGCATACCGGTATAGCACGGATGCCATGCCGGATACATTTATTGTCGGCATGGTGAAGGGTGGGCAAATAATCTGGGATAATTTTCCTGGATCAGAAAAATGTTTAGCGGGATATGGTGTTTATGGCGAATTACTTTATTCCCAAGATTTAAATAATGATGGTGAAATTGACTTGTTATTTCTCCAACACCTAAGAACTAGTCCGGGTGATGGAGTACCGTTTGCAACTTATATAAACATACTTAGTTGGGATGGCACAAAAGGAAAGTTTATAAGCGGAGAAATGGCTGGATCGGCAGAATGTGAATTGATTGATACCGATGGTGATGGTATTAAGGAAATACGGACAGAAATATCGGATATGCAAATTCCGGGTGATTTTAAAACGAGCACACACCCGTACGTTACTTACGGCTGGAACGGAACACAATATGGCTTGTGGCCCAGTGTAAGACAAGTTCCTAAAGATGAATTACTTCCAGCAAATCGTTTTCAAGCAACTGTAGGCTGCAGACTGGAGTTTGAAGATAACGCTTACAAATATGTATATAGTGTAACTAACAAGCCGGAAAGCAAACAAAAAATTGAGAGCTTTTATATAAAGAATGCAAACAATATTATTTCGCAATTAGGTCCAATGGGATGGTCGCAAGGTACTTCTAAAACTACAGGCAGTACCGTTTTCGATATAGATATTGACAAAAGACGATTTATGATAAAGCAAGGATTTACATTAAGTGGGTTCACAATAAAAAGTAAGGTTATACCTACAATTGTGAAATACTATATGTTGGGATACAATGGCACGGTCTGTTGTGAAAGAGATGAACAGTACAGCCAAAATATCTATAACAATTCGATAACAGGTTACACGCTTGGAACTCGAGATACTTCCGTTACATTTGGAGCAGTAGAATGGTGCGACACACTCTCCAACTACGGCAACCAATCCTTTACATTGGGTTGGATAAAAACCCAAAGTATCAGAGATAAATACCTCAACTACTTTGCATCGGTAAAAACAAAACTCGTGCAACGCGATAGCGTTGGAGCCAGATTCGTCCTTTTGCAAGTTCTTAAAGATGTCGATATTGATAGCATAGCAAGTATATCGAGTGAAGCTTATGCATTGCTGAGGTATAATACAGAATATTTGGCAAACAGATTACCACAAGCTCAAGCTGCGCCATTCTTTGCTATTAAACTTGTATCGAGCATCGGTACTAAACTTACCAGCGGCGCATTGCAATACTATGAAGGCGCTTGGAAAGACGCAACAAACAATCAAGATGGTACATTTAGCATTAATACAAGCTTAAAGACGCTCAGCTTGCGAATGACGTACGAGTATGGCACACAGACAAAATCTAATGTGTCTATAAGCAATGATACTATCGTATTTCAAACCGTCAATGCACAAATACAATTGCAAAACAGTAGTGGTAATTTAATCGACACAGGGTCAGTCCAGTATTATGCCGGTGCATGGAGAATTTTGGGGACTACGACAAATGGCGTTGCGAGCAAAGAATTATTACCAGGCAACTACACATTTCGAATGACATATGCCTATGCAAGCAAAGACAAGCAACAAGATGTAGGAACTAACGCGACTGTTATTTTCCAAACTGTTAATGCGAACGTTCAGCTTCAAAACAGTCAGGGAAGCTTGATGGACCAGGGGTCAGTCCAATATTATTCTGGTGCATGGCGCGATTTTGGGAACACAACAAATGGAATTGCTATAAAAGAACTACTTCCAAACAGTTATACATTCCGAATGACGTATGCCTTTGCTACTAAGGACAAGCAGCAAGATTTGAATAGTAATACAGTTGTGGTTTTTCAAACAGTTAAATCAACCGTTCAATTACAAAACAGTCAGGGAAATTTCATCGACCAAGGAACAGTTCAATACTATTCTGGAGCTTGGAGAGATTTTGGAATTACATCGAGTGGTATAACAACAAAAGAACTCCTTCCCAATAGCTATACATTCAGAATGACATACGCATTTGCGAGCAAAGATAAACAGCAAGATGTGAGTATCAGTCCAACTGTAATTTTTCAAACTGTGAACACCACGATTCAATTGAGAAACAGTCAGGGAAATCTCATCGATCAGGGAACGGTGCAATATTATTCCGGAGCATGGCGAGATTTTGGAACAACAACGAACGGTATTTCGACAAAAGAATTGCTGCCTAATAGTTACACATTCAGAATGACGTATGCGTTTGCAAGTAATGATAAGCAACAAGATGTTGGCACGAATAACACTGTCACATTTTCGACCGTCAATGCAACAGTCCAGTTGCAAAATAGCCAGGGAACATTCATCGACCAAGGAACAGTGCAGTATTACTCTGGAGCGTGGAGAGATTTAGGAGTCACATCAAGCGGTATAGCAACAAAAGAACTCCTTCCCAATAATTACACATTCAGAATGACATACGCATTCGCAAGTAATGACAAACAGCAAAATATCGGGACTAATGCAACGGTCTTATTTAAGACTGTAAATGCGGTAGTTCAACTACTAAACAGTCAGGGAAATTCGATAGACCAGGGTACAGTTCAATATTATTCTGGAGCTTGGAGGAATCTCGGAACAACAGCAAACGGAGTCACTTCAAAAGAATTACTGCCGAATAGTTATTCATTCAGAATGACGTATGAATTCGTATCGAATGACAAGACACAGGATGTATCAGCAAATAGCACAGTAAGTTTTTCTTCGGTACTATGCACGATAAAAGTGATGAATTCACAGAGCCAACCTGTTGACAACGCTCAAGCGAGTTATTATTCTGGCGCATGGAGGCAGATCGGAACGACGGTAAATGGGATTGTCACCAAGGAATTATTGCCGTCAAATTTGACATTCAGAATTAAATCAGGAACAACACAATTGGACAAAGCCCAAAATTTATCAACAAATAATGTAGTGGAATTTAGTATACAACCATAAAATATAATTTATGAAAATAATATGAATGCGTATAGGCAAATTATAATACTATCACAACAGAAAATATTCCTATTGCTGGTAATATTATTGGGAAGTGTTTTCCTTCCCGACCGTCTTTATTCTTTTCAACATTCGGTTGACAGCACTAGATGTGACAATACTGATAATATTTTGCAATCCTATACCAACACACGGATGCATATAAGTTTTAAACATCCCCGGCAATTTGAAATTCGAATCATGAAAGATAAAGAAGTAGGAATACCTATTATTGGTAGCATGATATCGATTGGTTTTACAATGCACGATCCGGACGATACGACATCACACCCTGAATTTGTCGATGTAGTTAACATTTATTATTCGAATCAAAAGTTCGAAGACATTGCAGGGAACGAAGATTTTGAACCGGGCTTCGAACGAGGAATATATTTTAGTGATTCCCTGCGCAATGTCCTTACACCCTCACCGTTTGACTGGCTCATCAATGGGCGCGATCATGCAACGCCGGCAAAAATAATTATTTGGGATGAGTGGAAGGGCTTAATGGGAGAGAATGAATGTGGTGCATCAATCGGAAATAGTGGATTCACAACGGCAGCAAGTTTTGAGAGAGCGTTTGTTTTCCGGTATCTTGAAGACGGAACTAAAATCGTAGCTACATATTATTTCGGTCCCCTTCCTTATGATGAAAAACATCATAACCCATCAATGGATTTATTAGTCGAAGATTTTAAAAGAATCGTTGAATCGATACAAATCGGAGTAACCAAATGAACGGGTTTTAAAAGGGAGAGTTAAAATGGCACTCCCTCCCCTATCAGGGATTCAAGTTTTTGAATAAGCTGACTGTCTTGTTCGACAACTCGTCTAACAATTCAGTGAACAAAATTGAATTTGTTTGCACCATCAGTCAAGTTTGCATGAAAGTCAGAAATATTTTATCTTTCCAATGTAATTAACGTGTTAGTGTTTGGGAACGAGCTGCTAACACTTGTGCTAACACTTACCCCATTTTTGGGGGTAAGAAGGCTTGAAATTATTTCGAATTCAGCGAAATTATGGGCGGGGATTTCTTTTCAAGCCTGGAACACGAGTTCGAATCTCGTTGGGGGCACAAGGGTTTTAGCATTTTCCTCTCCTAATTGCTAACACTTCAAGCAAGCCTGGGACACAAGTTTGAATCTCGTTAAAAAACCCGATTTATTTTCCTAAGTAATTCTCAAGCTATAAGTTTTTATAACACGATCAAGTTGGTTCTGAAATGGATCAACCTTTATGTTTTTCAAAACACATCGACTAAATTTGAGTCCAATATTGTTCCGTAAAAAAACAAGGAATTATATAGTGCAACATGCCTTTATTGTAAATTTGTAATTCCACAGACAAAGCCAAATCTGTTTGAACCAAAGTCCTTGAAACATTAATAACGTTCTGATTCGAGCGATTGAAATTGCACCCTTCTTATCGGATAACTCTTTCAATACCCGAGGACTTGACTTCTATGTGATTCTTTATTATCATTGACTAAGTAGTCAGTCATAATAAAGGAGAAGCTCTATGTCACCCCGGTCAAAAGAACTCTCTGAGCAGATGAAAGCTGAAAGCCGGAAAGCAATCTTAAGCGCATCTTTAAAATTATTTGCAAAGAAAGGGTTCTCTGCAACCACCACCGATGAAATAGCAAGGAGAGCTAAAGTTTCAAAAGGGCTTATCTTCTCCCATTTTTCTTCGAAGGAAGATATTCTCTTTAGCATGATTGATGAAAATATAGAACGCTGGCTTCCCACTCTTGATGACGCCGGCGACAGTCGATCACCAAAGGAAAAACTTCTTTCTCTTATTGATAGTATGCTAAACCTTTTAAAAACAGAGCCCGATCTTATCCGCCTCAGTCTTCGACTGAATCTAGACGAAGTCTACAGAAAGATTATAGAAAAAAGAGGAAAAGAATTAATGGAACGATTTTTAGGTCGCGTAAGGAAACTTTTCAAACAGCTCGGCTCTAAGAATCCCGATCTCGATTGTTATCTCTTCATGTTTCTTTTTGACGGTATATCTGCAAATTATACCGTTGCACCGGATCTGTTTCCCATCGAACTCATCAAAGAGCATTTTTTAAAGGTCATGTTTACATATCTGGAAAAGAAATAGCACATGACTTTTTGTAAGGTTTCTATATCTCTCGGGATTTTTTTAAGAACACTTTCTCTCTACGTTTGTTTTATATCCTTTGGTTCGTTCCTCTTCGGACAAACTGCATCATTTCACGGACAGGCATCGGGATGGCTCTTATCGAATCCGGACATCGCTCCCCTCTCCCAAACAGGATTCCGCTATATTCCGGAACTCACTATTGGCGAAAAGATCGACAGCAGTATTTCCGCAGATATGGACATCTCGTTGAATAGTTATGCCTTTGGTAGGTTTGCGAAGAACCGGAGCCCGGAATATGAGAATGATATAAAACCGTACAGGGCCTGGCTGAGGTTAGCATCGAACACGCTTGAAGTCCGAGCCGGTCTGCAAAAAATAAATTTCGGCTCGGCAACGCTCTTCCGGCCCCTTATGTGGTTCGATAAAATCGATCCCCGCGACCCTCTTCAATTAACGGACGGTGTCAAAGGCCTGCTTGCCCGATATTATTTTCTAAATAACACCAACATCTGGCTGTGGGGACTTTACGATAATAACGATATCAAAGGTCTGGAACGAACCCCGACAACAAATTCCAGTTTCGAATATGGGGGGAGATTTCAGCTTCCCATCTTCGACGGTGAAGCGGGTCTTTCGTACCATCATCGGAACACATATATGAGCGCAATCAGTACCGCTTTAACATCTCATGACAATACATCTGTTCCTGAAAACAGAGTTGGACTTGATGGAAAATGGGACATTGGTATAGGGGCATGGTTTGAAGCTGTGTTTATACATACACAGACGGATCTTTCCGGTTTACAATATCAGCGACAATGGACTCTTGGTGGGGATTATACATTCGATATCGGTAATGGATTGTATGCTCTAACAGAATTCTTTCGCTCCGAAAATCCTCATGAAGTTTTCAGTCAGGCAAATGGCACAAGTTTTTCAGCCCTCTCAATGAATTATCCGATAGGCATTGTAGATAAATTTTCCGGAATTGTATACTTCGATTGGACGAATCAAGTTTGGTATCGATTTGTAAGCTGGCAAAGGACCTACGATAACTGGATTATTTATCTTCTCGGATTCTGGAATCCCGATACTATCCAGCTCTATCAAACACAAACAGGCAGTAATACATTTGCTGGAACCGGGATTCAATTGATGGCCGTATTTAATCACTAAGACATAATTGTTATTGAATAAAGGATGACTTGTGGAAACAAAAAAAATAGGACTGCCGATATCTATTCAGAATTCATTGCTCATACAAACGGAAAAGCTTGAAAAAGTCTATCCCCTGGGATCAAATGAATTAAAAGCGTTAGACGACATCAATCTGTCAATCACGAAAGGTGAGTTTATTGGCTTGGTTGGCCCAAGTGGTTCCGGAAAAACAACATTGCTGAATATTCTCGGTTCTCTCGATGCTCCTACAGCGGGCAATGCAATTGTATTAGGTTTAAATATTGAATCACTCTCCCACAAAGATGCTGCACGCTTACGCAACAATCACATCGGCTTTATTTTTCAGACATATAACTTGCTACCGGTATATTCTGTTTTTGAAAATGTGGAGTTTCCTCTCCTTCTTCTTGGAATGGAAACATCTCAACGTAAAAAGCTCGTAATGGATGCACTCGAATGGGTCGGTTTGACTGATCGTGCCGATTCCAAACCTGCGCAACTTTCCGGCGGACAAAGTCAGCGTGTCGCTATAGCACGAGCCATCGTCAAAAAACCAGAAATAATTCTTGCTGACGAACCGACGGCAAATCTCGATGCGGCAAATTCACACCATATTATGAAAACGATGGTGCAATTGAATAAGGATCTTCAAACGACATTTATTTTTGCTACACACGATGAAAAGGTGATTTCCTATCTCAAGCGAAAAATCACTCTGGTGGATGGGAAAATCGTGAAGGACGAAAACTGTGTTGCGAAAGATCGACTGTGAGGTGACGTATGCTGACTCTTAAGCTTGCATATCGCAATATTCTCGGTGCTGGCCTTCGGACATGGTTAAATGTTGCGGCGCTTTCCTTTGCGTATCTGGCAATTATCTTTGTTCAGGGCATCTATAACGGTATGAACGATCAGTCCGAACGAGCATCTATCGATGCATTATACGGCGGTGGACAATACTGGCAAAACACATACGATCCCTATGATCCGATAACGTTGAACGACGCCCATAATGTAATACCGGAAGCACTCCGCCCGTTTGTGGATTCTCAACTCGTTGCGCCAATATTGATTCGTCAGGCGACGATTTATCCTGGAGGACGTTTTCGATCTGTGCTATTGAAAGGCATTGAACCGTCTCAAAAGGTTTTGACGATTCCCTCCGCGTGTCTGACCCGTTTCGACGGAACGATTCCTGCTTTGATCGGCAGCCGTATGGCAAAGAGCACTGATTTACACAAGGGAGACAACCTTACTATAGAATGGCGCGATATCCACGGAACATTCGATGCGGCTGAAGTGAGAATCGTCGACATTATGAGAACGTCCGTGCAGGAGATCGACAACAATCAAATATGGATTCCGCTGGATAAGCTCCAGTCAATGACGGCACTTCAGGGACAGGCAACTATCATTATTACAGGAAAGAAGGTCGCCCGGGTGCAGCATCTGTCCGGATGGCAATTCAAAGACCTGACATTTCTTCTTCAGGATCTCCATGCATTAATTAAAAGTAAAACCGTTTCCGCGAGCATTTTATATTTCGTGTTGTTGTTTCTTGCCATGATTGCAATTTTCGATACGCAAGTACTTTCCATCTTTCGCCGCAGGAAGGAAATGGGCACACTCATGGCTCTCGGCATGACAAGAGGAAATATCATCAAGCTTTTTACGCTCGAAGGTGCTATCCATGGGATTATTGCCGTCTGCACTTCTGCCATTGTCGGCATTCCTCTTCTTGCGTATATCACGAAGACCGGCTGGGAGATGCCCGAATCTGTCGATAGCATCGGTATTGCTATCGGCGAAAAAATTTTTCCAACATATTCTGCCTCTCTGGTCCTTGGCACGATTCTCCTGGTGCTGATTGTGACGACCGTAGTCAGTTTTCTGCCTACGCGAAGAATCGCTAAATTGAAGCCCACCGACGCCCTGAGAGGGAAATTGACATGATCAAATTTTTGTTCAAAGGATTATTGCGGGACCGCTCCCGCTCTCTCTTCCCCGTTCTTACCGTAACCGCTGGAGTTATATTGACCGTATTCCTTCATGCGTGGATAAACGGTGCATGGACGAGTGTCGTAAAGTCCACCGCACATTACAGTACAGGCCATGTGCGGGTTATGACCAAAGCCTATTCTAAAGAAAAAGATCAACAGCCGAATGATCTTGCATTGCTCGGGATTGATACACTTATGACGCAACTGCGAAATACATTCCCGGATATGCTGTGGACACCCCGAATCACATTCGGCGGGCTACTCGATATTCCGGACTCGAATAAGGAAACCCGCGTTCAATCTCCAATCAACGGATTGGGTGTAGATATTCTGTCGCAGGGAAGCCCGGAATTGAAGATCCTCAATATTAAAAATGCAATTGTCCGGGGAAGATCAATTCAGAATCGGAATGAAATGTTGATCTCTGAAGAGCTTGCGCAGAAACTAGGAATACAACCCGGTCAGACAGCCACACTGATCAGTTCTACAATGAATGGAAGCATGACAACTGCCAATTTTACGATCGCAGGAACCGTCCTCTTCGGCGTCGGGGCAATGGACAGAGGCGCAGTGATAGCGGATATTGCTGATATACAGCAGATGCTGGATATGCAACAAGGCGCAGGGGAAATCCTCGGTTTCTTTCCGGATGATTTTTATCATGAAGACCGCGCAACCATTCTTACATCAGCTTTCAACAATCAGTATCAAAATTCATCGAATCAATTTGCACCGATCATGGCATATCTGCGAAGTGATAGCGGGCTTTCCGATTATCTCGATTTAATCAGTCTCTTCTCCAACATCATTATGGGTGTTTTCCTCTTAGCAATGTCGATCGTACTTTGGAATGCCGGTTTAACTGGAAGTCTGCGGAGATACGGCGAGATGGGCGTCCGATTGGCAATCGGCGAAGACACAGGACACATTTACCGTTCGATGATTGCTGAATCTCTTATGATCGGTTTTGCCGGGTCTTTGATAGGCACATCCATCGGTCTCGCTTTCGCCTATTATATGCAGGTGAAGGGTTTCAATATCGGAGGAATGCTGAAGAATAACTCCATTATGATCGACAATATTATCCGCGCTCAAATAACGCCGGTAAGCTATATTATCGGGTTCCTGCCCGGAATGCTGGCAACGCTGTTCGGAACGGCTCTTTCCGGCATCGGCATTTACAAACGACAAACATCGCAATTATTCAAGGAACTTGAAACATGAAACGAATATTATTCCTCCTTCTCTCGTCAACGATATCGCTTCTTGCTCAAACACCATTTGGAGATGAGATTTTAAAAAAAGTTGACCGAAACATGTTTTCAGAAAACAAAATTCTTACTTCGCGCATGGTAATACATGGTCGACGCGAAAGCCGAACCATAGAAGCAAAATCATGGCAACGCCATACAAATGAAGCATTTACCGAATATCTTGCTCCGCCGCGAGACCAAGGAACAAAAATGTTGAAATTACAGGATAATTTATGGACATACTCTCCTTCTACCGATCGAGTTATAATGATCTCCGGGCACATGATGCGCCAGTCAGTAATGGGCTCTGACCTTTCCTACGAAGACATGATGGAAGATCCGCATCTTCCAAATTTGTATTCTGCAAAAGTGATCAGCGAAGAAATTTTTCATGAACGGCAATGTTGGATTTTAGAGCTTTCGGCAAAAAAAGAGGATATAGCATACTATCGACGGCAAATCTGGGTTGATAAAGCGCGGTTTGTCGTTTTACAAGAGAACCTTTATGCAAAAAGCGGCATGCTTTTAAAAACTATGGACATTCGTGAGGTGATGGAGGTCCAGCAGCACTGGATTGCAAAATCGGTCTTATATAAAGATGTCCTCAAAGATGGTCAAGGAACAGAGTTTTTCGTTGACACTATTGTTCTTGATGCTGCTATACCGAACTATCTCTTTTCAAAAGCGGCTTTAAAGAAATAAAAATATTCATGATCACACATGGGAATCCTTGTTTGTGACAAGACAATTATTTTGTTTAGATATCACATAAAATAAAAAATAAATCAGAGGAAACTTCATTCTAGATAAGGATCAAGAGTTTTTGAATAAGCTGATTATTTTGCTCGACAACTCGCTCCGCAATTCCGCGAACGAAACTGAACTTGCTTGAACCATCGATTATGTTTGCATGAAAATCAGAAATATTTTATCTTGTTCACATAATTAACGTGTTGGTTTTTTAGAAAGGGAACTGCTAACACATGTGCTAACACTTGAGAGATTATTTTAGGTAAATTGGCATTGTTTTGTTTCGAAATCAGCAAAATTTCGGACACAACATTCTTTTCAAGTCTGGAACACGAGTTCGAATCTCGTTGGGGGCACTTAAGAATTAAGATTTTAAGAATGTAGATTTAAGATTTTAGAAGGAAGAATTAGAGGAGCCAGATCAGGAATGGGTTGGCTTTTTTATTTTGGGGAAATGTTCGTTTGTTTTCACTTCTAGAGCGTTTTCACTTCTAGAGCGTTTTCCCTTCCACTATCTTTCTTTCTTCTTCCGTCAACCCGTACATCTCATACACGATTGCATCGATCTTCAATTCCAACGAAAATGTATTCGCCTGAGCGTCTTTCTTCTTCGCTTCAAGGATTTTCCCAACAAGTCCTTCTATTTCCCGCCGCTGACTCTCTGTTGGTTTGGCGATGGGAAGTTGAGATACGTACATCGGCTTATATTCTAAATAGCCACCTTGACGAACGGCTGCAGTTTTGTGGAAGAAGTAATCTCCAACTTTCGAATTCAAAACAGCCAACAGAAACAAATCCTTTAATGGGATTATGCATGCAGGCGCACTTGCATAGTATGTTTCATTTGTAAATGTGAAGCTTGCTACCTCTCCAAGATTCCCCCAAACTATTTTTGGTCCTTTAAATTCTTCTAAATACTTGCAAGGGCGCATTTCCCACCAATAATCACCTTGATCATCTCTTATTTTTAATTTTGCTTCATTTTGTTTTAGATAATAATGTATTGTAGGATATTCTTTCTTGAAATATTTCTCCGGTTCGACTTTTCCTCTGTTTCTATTCGTCCATTGATAAGGGATGTAAATCAGCCATAGATATGGATCTTCTATTCCATACCGCTTAATATCTCTACCACGAAGGAATGGCTTTATCACCTCTGTAGATTTTTTATTTTCCTTTATTAAGAGTTCCTTTGTCTCGTCTTCCAACACAAATGCATCATTAAGACCAGTAATAATACCACGATAGATTTTTCCATCAACATACTCGTCCAAGGATATACCTACTTTGCGTATTCTATCGAGAAGTTGAATCGCATTACCATTTTCAATACGCCAACCATCGGTGTTCAAATCGCTTTGCTGCATGGTAATTGCAGTTGCACGGAACGTTTCTTCAAACCGCTCAAGTTGCTCTTCGCTTGTGATGGTAAGGGCTTGGAACTCTGTTCCTGTCATTCCCGCAGATTTTAAGCGGGAATCTTTCTTTTCCATTGTAAGATTCCCGACAGAAACATTCGGGAATGACAAGTCCTTTAATTTCTTTGTTGCCACAATTACGCTCGGGTAAGCAATTGCCTTAAAGACCGGGGAGTCTCCAAAATCGATCAGTGCATGCATCTTCATATTGTGCGTCAGATAACCACGTAGCTTTTCGCCGTATCCTGCACGGAAATACTTGTTGGAGGAAATATAGGTGAGCGTTCCTCCCGGCTTCAGCAAACGTATCCCCCGCTCGTAAAAGTACGTATAGAGATCGGAAGTGCCCGTATAGCATTCATATTGGAGCGCAAGGTCTTCTTTTATTTCCTTGAACTCTTCCTGCCGCACGTACGGCGGATTTGCTATAACTACGTCGAAACCGCCACTCCCCAGCACATCTCCAAAATCTACATCCCAGATCACGGGGAAGTTTGTCGGAAGCGTATCGGATTCCATTAATTCTTTTTTGATCGCTTCAAGATTTTTAATTTCATCAAGGGAAATCTGATGTTCCTGCTTTTCTTTCTTCGTCATCCCAAACATATCGCCCTGCGATGATGCTTCTTGAAGCGATGCAATTTCCACATCGATCTCTTTTGCTACAAGCGTTCGGAGTGATGCTTCAATGCCGGACTGAATGGTTTTCTTCTTGACCGAAACGCTTTCCGTAAAGAATTCCATTTTGAGTTTTGTAATATCATCGA
>JBEKAY010000010.1:0-84137 GCA_050015675.1 Bacteroidota bacterium
TCTCTTAATTGCAAAAGTAAAATCAACGTATGTTGATAGAACAGAATTGTCTGAAGCAATTCATTACGTCCAGCTTGCTTCAATAAGAAATCTTGATGGATCGCTTACTTTTCCAGATAATTACAATCTTGATTATTGGTTCTTGCCAACAACCGTTGCTGAACTCACATCAATCATTAGAGTAATCAAAGAATGTGAGCTTACGCATCGCTTCTCTTCCGATGTTCTTGATGTGCTAAAGGTTGCGTTTTCCGGAAGTGTAAGAGATGTCATGCTTACATATCGGAACGAAGTCCGTCTTCGGAGAATGGAACCAGACGGCCTTAAACGGTTTCATCCTAAATCGTTTGATTCGTTTGCATCACGGGGTAAACTTGCTATCGACCGTATTCCCAATCTGCCAAAGTCTGCGCATCCCAAAGTAATAGAATCTCCTGTTCAGAACCTTCCATTTGAAGATGAGGAATTTCATTCAATCATTTGCTCTCCACCTTACGGAGATGAGCGTAACGGTGTTTCCTATCTTCAATTTTCAAAGTATATGTTATACTGGCTTGGGTTCTCACGAGAAGAAGTAATCATGTCCAGAAAGAAAACTCTAGGTTCCTCTTCGGCGACTATTGAACTTCCTTCAATAACTCTTGAGCGTGCAACGAAAGCCATCGACAGAAAAGACAAGGACGATAATTGGCTGAATTTTTATAGAGAGTATTATCAAGGTCTTGCTCAAATAGCGCGTGTAACTCGCGAGTATATCATCATCGTTATTGGCAACAGGGTTCTCAAGCAAACCATAATTGAAAATGGAAAAGTGACGGTCGAATTAATGGATAGTCTCGGAGTCAAACTCTTTAAACATCAACAGAGAACCCTTCCATCCAAAAGGCTCCCTAAGTTACGCAGAGAAGATAACCATGGTTATGGAGGAGCAATAAACAAAGAAGATATTCTAATTTTCACTCGAAAGTAAAACTCGATGACCGATCAAGAACTTGACAAGATAAAACAACTGCTTCTAATATTGCTCGAGGCTACAGAAATGAAAAGCATTAAGCAATGGGCGCTTCAAGTTGTGTTTCAATATAGCCTTGAAAGGTTTCCAGATGTTAATGGAGCAGAACTGTGGACATGCATAAAGAAAATCTATACCGAGAGCCTGAGAACGTCTTTCCCAAACCAGGAAGAACCCGGTCAATCATATCGACGTGCAAGTGGTGATGCCTTTGAGACTTATTTGATCGAATATCTAAACAACATTCCTGCGTTAGAAAAATCAGGTATTCGAGCGATCCGACTTAAAGGTGAATCGTTCAACAATTTTATCAATTCTCTCGATCTTTCAGCAGATGAAATGAGAGAGAAGGACATTGACATCTTTCTGCAGGGGATAACGAAATCTGGAATAGTAAAGATCTTTGGTGCATTATTTCCAAAGGCGAGTTACGCAGAAAGAATTCGTGCTGATGAAGGTGCAAGTCGTAAGTTAATGTCTAAGGGTTTACTTTGTCTAACTGTGACCTTAGATGCACGTAATGAGTTGGGTACAGAAGAAAATCCCTCGGTAAAAAGACGTACGATAAACAATGGTGGATTTGATGCCTGCTTTTCATTCAATCGTGAATCTAAAGAAGGTGGCAGGATTAAAGTTGTTGATCCAAGAAAAAAAACATCCTCCGCAAATAATTTAGTAAAAATAATACTCGATTCATGGTCATCAATTAAATAAAGAAATAAAATCTTATGGGACTCTTTTCAATGTTTTCTGCCGACCTTGCCATCGACCTTGGCACGGCAAACACTGTTATATGGATGAAGGGCAAGGGCATCATTCTTAATGAACCCTCCATTGTCGCGTTCGACCGGAACACGAAGCGCATCATCGCCATCGGCAATGAAGCGCGCGCGATGCTCGGCCGCACTCATAAAGACATCCGCACTATTCGTCCGATGAAAGATGGCGTAATTGCGGATTTTGAAATCGCGGAAGGCATGCTGCGCGAATTCATAAAAAAAATCAGCGCGGGCTGGGTGCCAAGCAGACGCATCATTGTGTCGGTACCATCCGGAATTACGGAGGTAGAAAAACGCGCTGTACGCGATTCTGCTGAACACGCAGGCGCAAAAGAAGTTCACTTACTTGCCGAACCAATGGCGGCGGCAATCGGTATCGGACTCGATGTTGATGCGCCTGTCGGCAATATGGTTGTCGATATCGGCGGCGGCACAACAGAAATTGCCGTCATCGCACTGTCCGGTATCGTGAACGAAGAGTCGCGGCGGGTGGCAGGTGACGAGATGAACAACGCCATCATTCAATTCTTCAAACGCAATCACAACATCCTGATAGGTGAACGGACAGCGGAAGCGATTAAGTGCGAGGTCGGCTCTGCGATGCCATTGAAAGAAGAAATTACGATTCAGGTAAAGGGGCGCGACCTCGTGAACGGCGTACCGAAAACAACAGAAGTCAGTTCTGTAGAAATTCGCGAAGCATTGAACGAACCGATTGCTCAAATTGTCGAAGGGGTCAAAGTCACATTAGAGCGAACTCCGCCTGAACTTTCTGCCGATATTCTTGACCGGGGCATTATGCTCACCGGCGGCGGTGCGTTGTTGAAAGGTCTTGATGAACGGCTTCGCCTTGAGACAAATCTTCCCGTACACGTTGCCGAAGAACCATTACTCGCTGTTGTGCGCGGCACTGGTAAGGTTATGGAAAACATGGATAAATATTCCAAGGTGTTGTTGAAGGGAAAGAGGTACTAATAAATTCGAATTGATGACGATGACATCTAATGAATCGAAGAAAAGAACTAAGAAATTTGCGATTGATATTATTCATTTAGTTGATTCATTATCTTTAGATCGAACAATCAGCATATTTGGGAAACAACTTATTAGAGCATCAACTTCCGTTGGAGCAAACTATCATGCAGCATGCAGGCGCGCTCCAAAGCCGATTTCATATCAAAGATTACAATTGTTGAAGAAGAAGCTAACGAATGCCAATATTGGATCGAATTGTTATCTGAGACAGGAAAATCTAATTCTGAGTCAACTCAAACGTTGCTAAAGGAAGCAGGAGAGCTGACAGCAATCTTTACATCAACCGGAAAAACTGCAAAACGTAAATAATTATTAATCCGAAATTCAAAATTCGAAATCCGCAATTAGAAGATGCTTCAACGACTATACGACATTCTGTACGAGTTCCGAGAGTATGCTATCCTCGCTGTCTTAATTGTTACATCCTTCATTCTAATGGCATTGAATGACAATTCGCAGATCAAACAGGCTCGCGCTATTTCAACAGTTATCTTTGGCGTGGTACAGGAACAACTTAGTTTTATTCCTACATACTTTGGGCTGAGAGCAGAGAATGAACTTCTTCATCACATCAACATTGAACTTGCCGATGAAGCACAACGGCTCCGCGAAGCGAAACTCGAAAACCTCCGTCTGCGGCAATTACTCGGGTTAAAAAGCCAACTACCTTACAAGTTGATTGCAGCTCGCATTGTCAATAAGAATCTTACTCTCTTGCGTAACACGATCACAGTCAATGTTGGCTCAAGTGACAGCGTACAACAATATATGCCGGTGGTGAGCGAGAGCGGATTGATCGGCATCGTCACAGCCGTGACCATGCATTACTCTACTATTAATATTCTTTTAAATACAGAATTTCGGGTAAGCGGCAAGGTGCAACGTAGCCGCATAGATGGAATTGTTATGTGGGATGGAAAAACGCTCAGTCTCAAGAATGTTCCAAAAATGCGCGACGTCAATGTGGGTGACGTTGTTACAACATCTGAATACAGCAATACTTTTCCACAAGATATTCGTATTGGTGTGGTCAGCGATGTACGCGAACAACCAAGTTCGCTTTTCAAATCCATCACAATTGAACCTGGTGTTGACTTTGTGAAATTAGAAACAGTGTTTGTGATGGCTTATGCCCAAGATAAAGAGCGGGTCGAACTCGAACAACGGATGGGTCCACGAGTCGGGAAGTAATCCTCTTCCTCTACCTTGCATATTGCTCGTTTTTCCGTTACTTTAATTCCGAAAATTAAAACGAACACCGGCGAACTTACCAATGGCAAAGCTAAACGCAAAACAATCTCGGGCAATCTATATTCCGCATATTTCCATCATTGTTCCTCTTCTTAATGAAGAAGAATCCCTGCGCGAACTATTCTCGCTTATTAGTGAAACGATGCGTCGGGTTAAGATGTCTTATGAAATCATCTTTGTTGATGACGGTAGTACCGATAAATCATTCGAAGTGTTAACTGCGTTGCATACAGAAAATCCGAAAATTATTAAAGCAATTCGCTTTCGGCGAAACTTTGGAAAATCTGCGGCGCTTTCGGCAGGATTCAAAAAGGCGCAAGGTGAATTCATCATCACAATGGATGCAGACTTGCAAGACGATCCGAATGAAATTCCGTCGCTCATCGAAACACTTGGAGATTCCTACGATTTAGTGTCGGGCTGGAAAAAGAAAAGACACGATTCCATCATTTTCACATTACCATCGCAGATCGCCAACACCATCACAAGCAAAATGACGGGACTGCGTATTCATGATTTGAATTGCGGGTTGAAAGTGTATCGTAAAATTGTGGTAAAGGAATTGAAACTTTACGGCGACTTGTATCGCTATATTCCAATTTTGGCGCATCAGGCAGGATTCAAGATCGGTGAGAAAATCGTTCAGCATCATCCGCGAAAGTACGGTCACTCAAAATATACTGTCGGAAAATTTTATCGCGGCTTTCTTGATTTATTGACGATTCTTTTCACAGCAAAATACATTCGCCGCCCTTTGCATCTCTTTGGTGTTTGGGGATTGATTTCATTTCTCATCGGTGCTGTTATTGACGGCTGGTTGATTTTCGAGAGATTGTTAGGAGAAACCTCTTTAAGCAACCGTCCGCTCTTTATGGTAGGGTTTTTGTTCATCATTATCGGAATCCAATTCATCTCTCTCGGTTTGTTGGGCGAGATGATTTCGCGGCACGAACGAAATGAAGAAACGTACACGGTTAGTGAAACCTTACAATGAAGAATTTTTATAGGGAGCCTGTCATGTCAGTCCGATTGGAAAAATCGCTTTTACAGAGCCTAAAATAATGAATCCTTAATTATTTTAATTTTTCAGAGGTCTCTGCATGACAATCTTGCCTTTTAGTATTATTAAAATATTTATACGAACGCGAAAATTTAATTCCTATGCGTAATTATATATACTTGCACCTTATCTTTTTTTTATATCCCTTATCTGAATTCGGATTTGATGAAAAATATTTTGCGTGTAACTCTACAATTAATAAAACTATGGTAGAAAGGTATTTATGGATTTTTCTTTAATATATCGAAGTAAAATTGTTATAAAAGCTTTTAATGGTTGGATTCATAAAACCGATAAAGTATTGGATATAGGATGCGGGAATGCGGTCGTGGCCGAAGAATTGAGAAATTATTTTGGTTGCCCTATTGTGGGAACAGACATTATAGATTACCGCGAAAGAAATATCGATTTTAAAATGATGAATTATGAAAATAAATTACCATTTGGAAATAATGAGTTTGATATAAGTCTATTTGTGGATTCTTTGCACCATTGCAACTACCAATCAGAATTGTTGCAGGAAGCGAGCAGGGTTTCAAAGAAAATTTTGATTTTTGAAGCTAAGCCAACTTTGCTGGCCAAAATATTAGACTGGGGGCTAAACCAGATACATAATAAAGATATGAATATACCGTTTAGCATGAAAACACTTGATAAGTGGTGCGACTATTTTAAAGAGTTAGACTTTGATTTTGAGTATCGAGAAATCAAAAAACCGTCTTTCTGGTATCCATTTATTAACTTTGCTTTTATGCTGAAACAAAAAAATGGAAAGCAAAAAGGAACAAAATGAAAAAGAAAAGATTCTTTAAGCAGTGCGTCATAGAATTTTTGGAATATAGCATTATGCCCGATAAAAAGATCCTCATTATAGGAGGCAATGTTGGGGAAAACGCTGCCTGCCTTAAGCCCTCGTATAGCGTTGAACTTTTTGATCCAAATATAAAGGATATGGATATACCGGCAAAAGCGGACAATCCCGATATTATATTTGTAAAGAGTTCCGTACTTGACTTCGAAAGTGATGTTGTTTTTGACTATATCATATTTTATGAAAGCCTGAATTATGAGGGCGATCTTTATAAAATATTCACAAAACTGAAGAGATTGATGCATAGAGATACCAAGATATTTGTCCTAGAGGTGAACCCGCTGCTTTTGTTCGTGCTTAAGATTTTACATGCCCTGGGTTTAATCACGCCTCCCCTGAGCCGGAACATGCTGGCGTTGGGGGATTTGGAGAACCTTGTAAACGTATTTGGATTCGATACTTTAGATCAGGGATATAGACTTCTTGTGCCCTTCAAGCTTATGGGTTTGCGGGACATTGTTAATTCCATCCTCGCGCGGATCCCGTACCTGCGGCATTTTTGCTTTGGTCAATACATCATATTTCGTCTGCATCCCCTCGAAGAAGGACACCAGAGCCTGTCATGTTCAGTGGTTGTTCCATGTTATAATGAGGAGGGGAATATTAGGGAATGTATATCCCGAATACCGAATTTCGGTTTATGGCGGGAGATAGTTGTAGTTAATGACGGCTCCAAAGACAGGACAGAGGCGATTGTGCGCGAGATGATGAATGGAAGGTCTGATATAAGGTTAATAACCTATGAGAAAAATGGCGGAAAGGGGTATGCCGTAAACAGGGGATGGCAGGAATCGAAGGGTGATGTCCTTATGATGCTTGATTGCGATTCCACTACGCCGCCCGAAGAAATGGTTCTCTTTCATGACGCGATTGAAAAAGGCGCTGAATTCGTAAACGGGACGCGGGTGATCTACCCCCGGGAGAAGCACTCCATACCTTTTCTCAACAGGTTGGGTGTATCTTTTTTTGCCCATTTAATCAGCTGGATAACTCAGAAAAGGATCACAGATACGTTTTGCGGTACCAAAGTATTTCTAAAAAAACACTGGAGCTATTTTCAGATCAAAGAATTTTTATGGGGCGATTGGGATCTGTTTTTTACTGCAGCCAGATACAGGATGAAGATGGTGGAGATCCCTGTTCATTATAAAACAAGAAAGTTCGGGGAGACAAAGATGAGGCCACTAAAGCACGGCTCAATCCTGCTCCTAAAGTCAATGGAAGGTCTGAAGGTTATTAAATAATCCGATGAAAGATAACGTTATTCCGTGAACAAATACAGGCTTCCGAAAAGGAAATACAACGAAAATATATAAAATTTATCTCAGGCAATATTTGTAAACTGCGCCAAGGAATAAATATACAGGATGCAGGCTGCGATACCGGTTATCTAAACGGTCCATTTACCGTTGATTACAATATAACAGGCATGGATCTGAATCCCGTAAGAAGTATCCTCTTACCGGAAATGAAATTGTTAATCTGCTGACCCTGTGGGATTGTCTCGGACAGCCCTTTAATGATGTTTCTTGTGAAAAGACAATTTTCAGATTTACTCTTATGGTGGTGGTTTCAGAACGAGAAATTTTGAAATGAACTCTGTGCTGAGAACACATTGAGTTATCATTATCATTATCAGATTATGCTTGTCGTGATCCTTGCAGAAGTAGCGGTCCGGCGTGTTTATAGTTTGAAAGAACAAAGATTGTTCAATTGCGTCGAGGGATACCATGGTGGTCAGCATAGATTCAGAGGTATACCTATCTTGCTTATGAACGTAGTGTACAGATTAATAATAAATGTGCAGAAATTAAAGGCGTTCGAATGAATATTTTAATAACAGGGGGGTGTGGATTTATCGGATCCAGCCTTGCCGTTGCATTGAGATCAGATGGACATGACATTATTTGTTTCGATAATCTATCGCGTCGCGGTTCTGAAGTTATTTTAAACAGAATTTTGGATCATGGTTGTAAATTTATTCATGGTGATATCAGAAATCGTGAGGATTTTAATAAGATCAAGCAGCAATGTGAAATTATGATTGAATGTAGTGCCGAGCCTTCTGTTTTGGTTGGAAGCCAAGGGGCTGAAGCAATGTTTATGGTAGAAAACAATTTATATGGAGCTATAAATTGCTTCGAATACAGTAGAATGCATGATATTGGCATAATTTTTGTCTCGACTTCTCGTGTTTATCCGTACGATGTTTTGAATAGTTTTCGGTACGAGGAAAAAGAAACACGATATGAATACTGTGATCAACAAGTGGGGATCAGTAGAGATGGTATCAGGGTCGATTTTCCTCTTCAAGGATTTCGCTCACTTTATGGTGCCACTAAGTTATCAGCAGAATACGTGCTTCGAGAATATAGTCTGAATTATAACATCCCTTGTTTGATTAATAGATGCGGTGTTGTTGCTGGACCATGGCAATTGGGGAAAGCAGATCAAGGTGTTTTTACATACTGGTTGCTGAATTACTATTTCAAGAAGAATTTGCAGTATATTGGTTTTGGT
The DNA here is from genome assembly GCA_050015675.1 of Bacteroidota bacterium. GTDB lineage: Bacteria > Bacteroidota > Ignavibacteria > UBA10030 > UBA10030 > Fen-1298. The sequence goes on from JBEKAY010000010.1 coordinate 8,529, forward strand.
GGAAAAGGAAAACAAGTGAGAGATCTTCTCCATATTAGTGATCTTTGCCGCCTGATTACATTTCAAATCAAAGCTATTTCGAAGTATCGTGGGGAGGTCTTTAATGCAGGAGGAGGAAGAAAATCAAATTTATCTTTGAGAGAAACAACAGATCTCTGTGAACAAATCACTGGAAACAACCTAGAAATTGTACCAATTCTTTCAGATCGTCCTGCAGATGTACTTTGGTATATCACCGACAACTCCAAAACTGTACAAGAATTTAAATGGACTATTGATAAAGAACCAACTGCCATCCTCACCGATACTTATGCATGGTTGTTAGAAAATGAGCGTATACTAAAAAATATATTCAAAGGATAACAGAATGAAAACGATCATTATTACTGGAGCAGCAGGTCTTATAGGTTCAGAATCTGCTAAGTTTTTCTGTCAAAAGGGGTATAACGTCGTCGGAATTGATAATGATATGAGAAAATATTTTTTCGGTGAGCAAGCATCAACAAAGTGGACTTTAACTGAGTTGGAGAGTTCGTTTACCAATTTCAAAAATGTAAACATAGATATAAGAGATCTTGCCGCACTTACTAAGGTTTTTCAACAATACAACAACGATATTGATCTTGTCATTCATGCAGCAGCACAGCCTTCGCATGATTGGGCAGCAAAAGAACCACTTACAGATTTTACAATAAACGCAAATGGAACACTTAATATGCTTGAAGTGACACGGTTGAATGCACCGAATGCTGTTTTTGTTTTCACTTCAACAAACAAAGTCTATGGAGATACACCAAATTATCTACCGATAGTTGAACAGGAAACTCGTTGGGAAATTCAAGAAACTCATCCATATTTTAAGAATGGTATTGATGAAAAGATGACCATTGATAATTCAAAACACTCCATTTTCGGTGCTTCGAAGGTTGCGGCTGATGTTATGACACAAGAGTATGGTAAATACTTTGGTATGAAAACAGCTATTTTCCGTGGAGGTTGTCTTAGTGGTCCGAATCATTCAGGAGCTGAATTACATGGCTTTCTTGCTTATCTTATGAAGTGTGCAGTTACAAAAAAGGAATATAAAATATTTGGCTATAAAGGTAAGCAAGTTCGGGATAATATTCATAGTTATGATCTCGTGAATATGATTTGGCATTTCTATGAAAATCCGCGTTCTGGAGAAGTGTATAACGCAGGCGGGAGCCGCTTCAGCAATTGTTCCATGATCGAAGCAATTAAAATGTGCGAGAACATCACAGGCAATAAAATGAACATTACATATAAGGAAGAAAATAGAATCGGCGATCATATATGGTACATCAGCGATGTGCAAAAGTTCAAATCCCATTATCCAACATGGCAATATCGGTACGGAATTCAAGACATCCTTTTTCAATTATTCAATGCTCTTTCGAAAAGATAAGAAATTCAATCCGTGAAGAGAAATAAACAGGATGAAGTAAATTATTACCGCGCAATGCGACATTACCGATGACACGACCCGACAAGAATATAAAACTTCAAGAAAACAAAAGAACAAAACCAATCCTTTACGATCGCCTTCGCCGTTGGTTTGAGCAGAATACTCGACGGTGGCTATTGATTGTCCTCCTTATCGGATTAATCGCCAGTTTGTTATCGTTCGATGTAAAACCGAGTGTCGATGGCGATGACACTTCATACGTACTCTCGGCGATGGATATTGTTCATTCCGGCCAATTACCATTTGGATTTCGAACGCCTGGCTATCCAATCGTACTGGCATTGTTTGTCTGGATCTTCGGTGTGAATCTCGTGCTGCTAAAAGCCACTTCATTAATCTTTTTTCTTGGAATAATCGTATCCCTCTACATTGTGTTCCGTAATCGCCTTCAGACAATGGTTATGTACCCATTGCTGCTTCTAGTCGCCATCAATCCGCACATGCTCAAGTATTCACATCAAACTTTTAGCGAGATCCTCTTCACTCTTCTGCTCATTTGGACCATTCATTTTATGCTTCTCACAAACGAAAAGAACTCTCTTCGTTTTGCTTTCTTTGCTGCTGTTTTTATGATGGCTTCTTTCTATATCCGTATTATAGGAATAACACTTGCAGGCGTGGCAGTTATCTTTTTTATATGGCAACATCGTTGGAAACAGTTAGGAATATATTTCCTTACTAGCATAGCACTATACAGTCCAATAAAGATTCATGAATGGACATCTGGTGTAGCGTCATTCGGACAAACAACCATTCTTATGCTGAAAAATCCATACAACACTACAGAAGGGATGGAAACAATAAGCGGATATATTGAACGCTTTGTAAATAACATTTTTAATTATTTGAATTACCAATTTCCTTCTGCGCTTGGCATATCGATGCCGCAAGAGGCATCCTTTGCTGACGGCCGTTTGATTCCCAGCACACCGGCTTTCTTCGGTGTCCTTATTTCAATTATAATTTTGATTGGATGTATAACACCAATTTTTTCCAAATCAAAGTCTCCGCTTGTATTCCTTAGCGGTTTTATACTGATATATGTTGTGTTTCTATCGGTTGTTTTGCAAAGTATTTTTACTGGTCAACGATACTTAGTTCCAATCATCCCGTTTCTATTTATAGGTATGTTAGAGGGATCCCGGTGGATAGGCAACCGATGGAGAAACGTAAAAGACAGAGAGGCGTTTTCACCACGCGCAAAAACTTTTATGCTTCTTGTCACCTTTGGATTGACGTTTGCAAATACGATTGGAACAAAGCAAGCTATTGAAGAAAATATTCCAATTCTTAAAGCGAATCTTAATGGCAATGAATTTGCCGGTTTCACCGAAGATTGGGTAAACTATCTGAAAACATCGCTCTGGATCAAAACGAATTTGCCGATACAGACCACAGGTATCATCTGCCGAAAACCTGAATTGTTCCTTCTCTATGCCGGTAATTATCCCGTTTATGGAACTTACAAAATCGATCAGACGAATCCCGATTCGATTATTGCGAAATGGAAATCAATGAATATGACACATCTCCTGTATGACAATTTTCAATGGTCATCCACGCTGCGGAGATATATACAGCCTGTGGCAGAGAAATATCCGCAAATCTTTGAATTAGTCCATCAAGAAGGAGGGCAATTCCCAAGTTATATCTTTCATATCAATTACAATGCTATTCACGATTCCTTAGGGACAAAGAAGGAACACAGCCGATGAAAATCGTGCTCATCGGTCCGGCATATCCAATTCGGGGCGGCAATGCGCTTTTCGTTGCATACCTATATGAATCATTGGCCGCGACAAACGACGTGCAGGTCATTTCTTATTCCCGCTTATATCCAGGATTTTTATTTCCCGGAGTTCGTCAAACAGACATCAGCGGTGTTGCTATCAAAAAACATCCTGCCACGCACATTATTGATTGCATAAATCCGTTCACGTGGTGGAAAGCTGCGCATCACGCCGCATCGGCGAATCCCGATATGCTTGTCTTCACGTGGTGGAATCCATTCTTCGGTTTTATTGTGAGAATAATCGCATCAACATTTAAACGACACACAAAAAAACCGGTTGTTATCATAGCGGAAAATGTCATATCGCATGAAGGCAGATGGATCGATGTATTCCTTACAAAGATTGCGTTACAAACCGCCGACAGATTTCTTGTTCTGTCAAAAGTTGTTGAGGAAGGAATTAAGAAATTATATCCACAGATAAAAGTTTTTCGTTCTTCGCTTCCAATTTATGATTGTTATCAAACGCCCGAGCATCTAACACAACAACAAGCCCAACAACAGCTTGGATTAGAAGGCAAGAATGTGCTTCTATTCTTCGGCTACATTCGGCAATACAAAGGATTGATGAATATTATCGAGGCGCTGCCATTGATTCGCAAACAAGTAAGCAACGCGCATCTTCTGGTGGTCGGTGAATTCTACGACAACCTTCAGCCATACTTCGATACAATCAAGCGGCTCGATCTTGGCAATGATATCACCATCATCAATGAGTATGTTGCAAATGAAGCTGTGCATCTCTATTTTACAGCGGCGAATCTTGCAGTTCTTCCGTACAACGAAGCGACTCAAAGCGGTATTCTCAGCATCGCCTACGGCTTCGCGAAGCCTGTCGTAGTAACGGATGTCGGTGGTCTGGCAGAATTGGTAGATGATGATAAAACCGGTTTCATTATACCCCCGCATGATAATACAAAACTTGCCGATTCTATCATTCGGTACTTCAAAGAGAATCGCGAACAGGATTTTTCTCGCAACATAGAAGCGAAGCGGCAAGAAAACAGCTTTAGCAAAATCCGAATTGTATTTGAAGAAATAGAATCCGATCTCAAATCCGAACGAGACACTAAACACTAATTTCTATGATTCTCAAGAGTGACTGTAAATATTTTCCCGGCGACCGTCCGTGTTCATTCAATAAACGTGAAGGTGTGAAGTGTGATGTTTGTCCTTATTACGAAACCGAACAGGCGCGTATTCTGATTATCAAATTGGAAGCTGTCGGCGACGTATTGCGGACGACGTGTATTCTCCACGGACTGAAAGATAAATATCCAACGAGCGAGATTACATGGATTACATGCAAAAGTGCAGTGCTTCTTTTCGAAAACAACAAGCTGGTAAATCACGTTTTCGCTTACGAGTCGACTGAGGCAATTCTGCACGTCATGGTTGAAGAATTTGATGTCGTTATCAATCTTGATTCCGCATCGGATAGCGCGGTGCTGGCAACTGCAGCAAAGGGCAAAGAGAAAATTGGGTACGGATTCGATACGCGAGGGAATGTATTTCCTTTTAACACCGAGGCGATTACGTGGTTAGAGATGGGCGCTTTCGATGACCTGAAGAAAAAAAATACACGATCATTCCAAGATTTGATGCTCGATATTTGTCGTTTGAAAACAACCAAGAAAGACATTATTGTCGAGTTGTCTGAAGAGGAATTGAGATTCGCGCATTCTTTTGCAGAACAATTTAGTTTAGATAATAAATTATTGAAGATCGGTATGAACACCGGCGCCAGTGGCAGGTGGCAATTTAAACAATGGACGCTGGAAGGATTCGAGAAACTTATCAAACTACTCCTTGAACGAACAAATGCATTGATTCTCCTCTATGGCGGTCCATCGGAAAAAGAACGTAACGAACATCTTTCCAAACTTTATCCAACGCGAGTTGTGAATACAGGCGCACACAATTCACTTCGGCAGTTCTTCGCACTCGTGACATTAAGCGACGTGTTTCTTACCTGTGATACACTTGCACTCCACGTTGCAACAGCATTAAAGAAAAAAATCATAGCTCTCTTCGGTCCCACATCAGCAGCAGAGATTGATTCATATAACGGACAGATTGTTAAGGTGCAGGCGAATTTAGACTGTCTCGTTTGCTATAAACCACGTTGCGATTTCAATCCGAATTGCATGAACTCCATCACACCGGAGCAATTATTATCAATCATTCAAAAACATTTGCCATAAAAAGCCGATATCTATTTCTGCTTTTTCATTTACTTTGCACTTTTTAATTCTGACTTGAATGCACTACGATCCTATTAAAAAAGTCTTTGGTGACGCCATCCGTAAAAATCCGCGGCTGAGAGTTTTGTTTTACAAGTTGCTCGGGGTCATGTTTCTCCGTGAATGGCACATGAAGCGCGAACTCCTGCGTCAACTTGGCAGCCGGAACAAACCATTCACCGTTTATGATGCCGGCAGCGGTTTCGGACAATATTCATACTACATCGCTAAACATTTTCCGTTCGCAACAATTTTCGGTAGCGACTTAAAGGAAGAACAAGTGAGCGACTGTAATAATTTATTTCACTCTATTGGACTAACCCGATGTTCATTTGCCGTTGAGGATCTGACGCAGATTCAGCATTCAGATAAATTCGATTTCATCCTTTCTGTCGATGTCATGGAACACATCTATGATGACATCGGTGTCTTCCACAATTTTTTCCGCGCGCTAAAATCTGGTGGAACTCTGCTCATCAACACACCATCAAACCTTGGCGGGTCGGATACGCATTCCGACAAAGAAGAAAGTTTCATCGGTGAGCATGCCCGCAACGGGTATGGTGCAGAGGAAATTCAGAAGAAATTAGAATCGGCGGGATTTAAGGTTGAATTCATTCGCTACACGTATGGCACATGGGGTGATCGATATTGGAAACTCGGTATCAAGTATCCGATGCAAATGCTAAATATTTCCAAGATATTTTTTGTCGGGCTACCATTTTACTATATAATCGCTTTGCCACTCATTCTGCCGATGATGTTGTTGGATTACATTACTGATAACAAAACTGGTACAGGATTAAATGTAGTGGCAAAGAAAGTGTGATGTCGTATAACGCGATGGATTTATTGAATGTCATTCCTTTTCTCTTTATTATATCTTCAGAGTGAGCAAAAAAACACTGATTGTCGGATACATTATTCTCAATATTCGTTAGGAATCGAAAATATTTATGGCAAAGAATGTAAGAGAACAAGTCCGCGCTTCAAAAGCAGCACGCGTTGAACATGCTATTATCCCGCCAAAGTATCAACATCTTGCAGCAATTGTTTTTATCTATGTTTGCTTATTGGTTTTTTTCCATTCGATTGTCTTTGATGGAAAAACATATCAATCTGTAGATTCTATTGCATCGCATAGTTGGGAAACTTTGGCAAAAGATGCACAAGCAGAAGGGATTTTTCCACTTTGGAACCCATACATTTTCTGTGGAATGCCCGGATTTGCAAGTCTCACCTTTTCTATTGCACGACCATATGATTTTACGACATATACATTTGGCATAGCGCGCAATGTGTTTGGCTATTTATTTCTCGATAAAAGCAATGGTGTTTTGCTGCTCTTTTACCTCATTTATGGAATTGGCGTCTACCTTTTTGCTTTTATACTATTCAAGAATAAACCTATTGCGCTCTTGGTATCATTAATGGCGACATTTACAACCGATGTTGCCCTCTTTATTATGTTAGGACACGTTACAAAAATTGCTGTCCTCGCATGGTTTCCTTATGTATTCTTGTTTGTAGAAAAACTGAGGCAAAAATTTAATCTCATCTTTGCGCTCCTCCTTGCAATTGTTGTACGGTTAATGATTGAACCGGGTCATGTGCAATTTATCTACTATATTTATCTTGCATTAGGATTCTATTTACTTTTCTTTTTTATCCGTGCTTTGATAAAAAAAGAAGACTGGAAAGGAATCCTTATCAGTGGAGCATCGCTGGTAATTGCAACGGTCTTTGCTTTTTTAATGGGTGCTGACCAACATCTTTCGACACTTGAATACAATCCTTACTCCATGCGTGGTTCTAATGCTATTACCAACACTTCGTCAACATTACAGACGAAAACCGTCGAAGGCGGCCTTGATTACGATTATGCAACAAACTGGTCGTTGAGCCCGGGTGAGATGATGACATTTTTCATTCCATCATGGTATGGATTTGGGTGGCATCCCTACGAAGGGCCTTTAACACAAGATCGGGAAGTACGGTTGAACACATATTGGGGTCCACAGCCCCAGCCTGTTGATAATGCTCATTATATGGGTGTCATCGTTATCGTGCTTGCAATCATCGGTTTTGTCAAGAATCGAAAGGAACCATTTGTTCAATATATGGGAATTACAATTCTTGTTTCGTTATTCGTCGCATTTGGAAGGGAATTTTCTTTTATATATGATTTATTGTATCGGTACCTTCCGATGTTCAACAAGTTCAGAATTCCCCTGATGATTCTAATGCTCGTCCAGTTCCTTACACCATTTCTTGCTGGATATGGAATTGTGTCATTCGTGACGGAATTAAAAAAAATGAGCCCGCCTCAAGAAAAACAATGGAAATATACTCTTGGATTCCTCACTCTTTGCTTTGTGGCGACAATCATAGGACAGGGTATCTTGAAAGATATATACTCTTCGTTCTTTCCTATTCAAAAAGTCGGGCTAGTGATGGCGCAGTACTATGGTCAGGATCCAAGAGTTCTTGCGATGTTGTATGATTTTGTTTTTTCTTCTGTCATCACAGACATACTCGTGGGCTGTGTTCTCCTCATGGTCGTGTTCGGAGCTTTCTATTATTATCAAAAAGGAAAACTGAAATCCGCAACATTATATAGTATTCTCGTTGTTGTTATTCTTTTTGATCTCTGGCGCGTTGCATGGAAACCTTCAGATCCAAAAGATCGCAAGGAAAGTATACAATCAATAGTGCCGCCGGATTTTGTAAAAGTATTACTGAAAGACACTACCCAATTTCGTGTTTTGAAAATAGAAAATGGCCAACCAGTGTATGGTGATAACTCGCTAGCATATTGGAGAATCCAGAACGCCTATGGATACCAAGGTGCAAAGATGCGGATTTTTCAAGATATGGCTGATGTCGCGGGAATGGGTAATCCGCTCGTGTGGCAGCTTATGAATGTTAAGTATCTTATCAGCAATAGAGACGAATCAAATCCTGCATTAATTCAAGTGTACAATAATCTGGAAACAAAGGTTTATGCCATTCGTTCTTGGTTGCCCCGAGTGTTTTTTGTTAATCGGTATGAAGTCGGTGATGGTCTCAGTACACTCAAAAAAATGGCTGCAATGTCATTTGATACACGTGATATCGCCTATCTTTCAGAAAACATTAAAATGAATATCGATGCTCCATTACCGGGAGCGGAAGCAATAGTCGTACATTATGGAATTCAGGATCTTGAAGTACGTGCTACAGCAACGGGTAATAATCTTTTATTCCTCAGTGAAGCATACTATCCCAAAGGATGGAAAGCTTATATTGATGGAAAGGAAACTGATATTCTCCGGTTAAATTATCTTTTCCGCGGTGTGATTGTACCACAAGGGAAACATACTATAGAAATGAAATTTGAACCAGCGAGTTTTTCCACCGGTAGACAGATCAGCTTTGCATCAAATATTCTTATTCTGATTGGTATAGCATTCCAGGGTGTTGTCATGCATAAGAAGAGTAAGAAGTGACAACACAGTGATATCACAATAGATCGGTGAGTAAGGCAAGGAAATGAAACCGGGGAAAAATTAGTGTTTAATAAGGATGGATGAGCCTATTACGAGAAACCTCAGAAGAACTATAAATTCGAAAATGGGATAGTCGAATTATTTCAAACAGTGGAAACACATTCCAATTTTAATGACACAGGGTAAATTCCCCGCTGCCTTGCGGCGGGGAGCTTCATTCAATACTCTTACATTGTACGTTCATCATGAATATTCCGGGTTTAGACAATTGCATAAACATATATACATATTCACTTTGAGATTACCACTCCAATAATTGAATCTCTCCATTCGACGCGAGTATAGGCATACGGTATATGTTTCCACACTTTGAGAAGGATGACATTTAATATTTTTAAAAATGGATTTTTTGTTTTCCAAGTATTTTCAACATACCCATCTCGATTAAGATAAAAAAATCTAAAGAAGAATGGTACATACGACCGAGTCACAGTATTTTTTCGAAAGAAGAGTTTGTTCCTTCTTTTTGTGACTATCCATTGATGTGATGCAGTAGGCATCAAGTATTCTGTAAAAGGTCCAGGTGTTTCGACATAACCTGCCTTACCAACCCTACTTAATTCGCGACAAAACTGTACTGGATTATCCACATGTTCTGCAATATGAGATGCAATGATGAAATCAAACGACTTGTTATGAAACGGCATTGCTAATGCGTCTCCGACAATAAATTCTTTTCCTTGTGGCATGGGAATCTGTTGTGTGGTTCGATGAATTGTGCCTTCCGGGTATTTTTCAAGTAAGACATTTGCACGTCTATGCGGTTGATGCCCGCTACCGACATCCAAAACACGTGCATGAGAAGGAATTGGGATCATTCTTGCTGTATTCCCGGCTGGCCACATCGTTTTTGCTTTGTAGTACATCTCGAGTGTTTGTCCAGCTACGACAGCAGGGTTAAATCGCGCACATGCTTCTGCACTAATCTCATAACGATTATATAACCGTGCGGTGTCCAGCATTTTTTCTAAAGCAGCGGACAGACCTTTGAGATCTCTTCGGCTGACCATAATCCCATTTTTGTCTGACACAAAATCTTCCGGGCCGCCGCAATCTGTAATGATAACAGGGATACCATAACAGAGAGATTCTGCCGTAACCACAGAAAAACCCTCTTCATCACTATTTAAGATGTGAAAATCAGATCGGGTGATGAATTCTAATTTTTGTTCTTCAGTGACGTACCCATGAAAGAAAACGATACGATTGAGAATATTTAAATTTTTTGCAAGTTCTATGAGAGATGTTTTTTGTTCGCCTTCTCCAATAATATGAATTTCAAAATCATGGCGTGATGCTGATATGTCAGCAATTGCTTGAATAACATCATGGACATTTTTCCGTGCATTGAGGATCGAAATATGCAATCCAACCTTTTTATCGCTTTGAGGTGGAATTTTTGTTCTTTGTAATTGAGTTGCATCGATATTGACTACATTTGGAATGATACGAATCTGACGTGTTATTCCCATTTTTTTCAGAAACTTCAAAGAAATCGTTGAGTCAACTGAACCTCCAGAACTTTGACTCCAAATAGTCCTTTGCAATAGCCGATGTGGAAATCTCGGCTTTTTATATTCTCCTTTAGTAAACCCAACATCAGGTGTTGAATGTTCTGTGATAATATATGGTATACGTTTGAGCCATTTGAAGAAAAGAGCTGGAATGCCTGCACGGTCAACAACATTTACATGAATCAAATCAGGTGTTCCCCAGCGTTGTTTTACTAATTTCCAAGCCAAGTAATACGCATGAAGAAATCTAATATTATAGAGCAGCGCGTCTAAGAAAGGATTAGATGAAGTACGAAAATATATCTTTACAGTGAAGGTGTTTCCATCATTAACGGATTCAATATCGAATATTCTTTTAGCTGCGGGATCCTTCATTGCGTAGATAACTGCAACATCACATAGAGAAGATACGGCTTGTGCCTTATTTTTGATAAAAACTCCAAGAACATTATTGTATTTGTTTGGATACCAACTTGCAAAAAAGAGGATTTTTAATCGAACATTGTTCATGAAACTTTCGTAACTTTCACAATTAATCAAGTAGGCTTCTTTAATATAAGAAGAATAGAGGAACGGAAAAACATTATTGTTGCCGGTTTGTCGGCAAAAAAATAGACACTATGGGAATTGTTATTCGACGATCCGGGTACACAGCGATGTTATCATATCTTGGTTTTTTCATCGGATATGTTAATATGCTTTGGTTGTTTCCCTACACATTTTGACCTGAAGAAATCGACGTTTGGCGACAGTATATTTGCTTATTGTGAGAAAGCAAAAAGAAGTACAAGCTGGATACTGGAATTGTAGAAGAAATCGCTCTCGGAACTTAATAAGAAGAATATATAGTACCTATATGGATATTTTCTTTTAGGATGGTGGAGTAAATGAAATCAGTCAGATAAAGTGCAATAATCCAGATAATCGATAGGGACTATCCATACATTGGTTGTCGCAGCAATATCAATAAGAATCGAAGAAAAAATTATCATTTTATTATAATTAATATTAAAATGGTGATATATTATTCTTCAACGGAAGAGTAGAATATGTTTGATAGACAATTAAATAAGATTGATGGCATGATTGGTGACACTAAAACCATCACACAATTATTGATTCATCAAGAATTAGAGAGATTGAAAGCAGATCCTAGACCCAAAAGTCTTTTGCCATTCGGAATGAAGGCGTTTTCCCAAAATGATGAGGATGGTATTATTCGAGAAATTTTCAATAGAATTGGTACAAAAACAAAAACGTTCGTTGAAATTGGAACCGGCCAGACAGAAAATAACACACTTGCCTTACTTTATGATGATTGGAGTGGATTATGGATTGATGCGGAAATATTAGAAAGCCGATTTCCAAAATTAAAAATTATAACAGCATTTGTAACAAAAGCAAATATCAATAATATCTTAACAAAAAATATGATTACTCCTGATAAGGAGATAGATTTATTATCAATCGATATCGACGGTAATGATTATCATATTTTTGATGCAATTCTTTGTATCAAACCGCGAGTTGTTTGCATCGAATACAATGCAAAATTAATTCCTCCTATAAAATGGTGCATGGAGTACAACGAAAATTACCGGTGGAATGGACGTGATCAATTCGGTGTATCGTTAAAATTTCTGGAATTAAACTTGGTGAAGAAAAAATACAGGTTGGTCGCTTGCAATATCACAGGTGTAAATGCTTTTTTTGTAAGAAGCGATCTTGTAATCAATAAATTTCTCAAACCATTCACAGCAGAAAATCATTATCAACCAGCAAGATATTACTTGTCGGGCTATCTTTCTGGACATCCTACAAATTAGAGAAGAGAGGAGCAGGAAAAGCATTATTGTTACCAGTGTATTGGCAATAAAATGCAAACTATGGGAATTGTGATTCAACGGTCCGGGTATACAGCAATGCTATCATATCTTGGCTTTTTCATCGGATATGTTAATATGCTTTGGTTGTTTCCCTACGCATTTCGACCTGAAGAAATCGGGCTTATCAGACTCATGCTATCTCTTGCAGCTATATTTTCCATTATGGCATCTTTTGGAGGACCTCAGGTAGCAACAAGATTCTTTCCCTATTTTGCGGAATCATTTCCACGCCGGCTTATATTTTTTAGGATTCTTATCGGATTTGCATTTATTGGCGTAGTGATATTATCTTTTTGTTTTATTTTCTTTTACGATACTATCACTAATCTCTATTCTGAAAAATCACCACTTCTTCTTTCTTATTTCTGGTATATCCTTCCATTAGCGGCCAGCCTTATTCTCTATGGTATTCTTGAAGCATTCGTTATCGTTCAAGGATACCCACTTGTACCTACACTTTTGCGTGAAGTCTACACGCGGGCGGCTATTACAATGGCAATAACAGCTTTTATTGCTTCAACAGTCTCTCTTTCGGGATTTCTCTATATCGTATGCATCCTCTATTGTTTCGCACCAGTACTTCTATTTATATATGGATACCGGGAACATATTATTCCTCTTGCAGGATCAGCTGGAACCATTAGCAAAACAGAAATGAAAGAAATTGGGCACTTCGGAGCATATTTGTTTATTGGAAATGCCAGCGCAGTTATACTGGCAAACATCGATAGTGTCGTGCTAAGTGCATATGCTGGATTGACAAGTGCAGGTATCTATGGAATTGCGTTCTTTCTTGCGGTCATTATCGAAATACCGAAACGATCATTATCTCAAGTATTGATTCCCATGGTAGTTAAGGCCAATAAAGATCATGACATCAAGGCACTCGATGTACTTTACAAAAAATCTTCTCTCAACCAATTTATAATTGGTGCGGCTATCTTTCTTATTGTTTGGTTGAACATTGATGGGATATTTTCTCTTATCCCCCATGGTGATATATATCGTGAGGGGAAATGGGTTGTTCTCTTAATCGCGTTTGCAAAGTTGTTTGATATGCTTACCGGCATCAATGCAGAAATCATCGGCACATCACAGTATTATCGAATAGAACTTTTTATTGGTTTTATAATCAATCTTGTTGGAGTCAGTTTGAATATTATCCTTATTCCTTTGTACGGACTCAATGGTGCTGCATGTGCTGTATTCGTATCAGTTTTTTTATATAATAGTATACGGTTTATTGTCATTGCGATCTTAATGAAGATTCAACCTTTTACAAAGAATACGATAGTTGCCGGGATATACGCGCTACTGACTTATGGAGTAATCTCTATGATTCCTTCGTTTCAGGGAACGATTATAGATATTGGTCTTCGAACGATATTCATTGGAGTGATCTTTGGAGGATTGATTTTAGGTTTGCATGTTTCGGAAGATATATCCCGAACATTTCATAAAATTGTCGTGCGTTTTTATTCGCACGGATAATCATATATGCTCTTGCGAAGTCAAATCAACCCATACGGTACCATGAAAAAAAGTGTTCAGGGAAGAAAATGAGTTACCGCTTTGTTAAAGTGACCACTTTCTACAGAGATTATCTGCAGCTATACTATGCTGCTCATTCGCAGATTATCGGGCAAAGTTATGAAGTTCAATATAGACATTTAATGGATCAAGCATATGGATGGTCAGATTTCTATTCGCGCCATCTGCGAACACTTGGTGTAGAAAGCTATGAAATTGTCTTCAATGCGGAACATTTACAGCTAGCCTGGGCTCGTGAGCATGGTGTCACAGGATCGTTCAAGGAAATACTTCTTGCACAATTGCAGGCATTGCAGCCCGATGTTATTTTTTTTCAGGAGAGCTTCAAGCTCAACGGGGAATGGATATTCAGCCTCCGGGAAAGAATCCCTTCAATCAAACAAGCCATTGGGTATTGCTGTTCACCTTTTAGTTCTGAATATATAGAGCAGTTTAAAGTTTTTGATTATATGATCGTGTGCTCTCCCCGATTCTATCAGGAATTTCAAAAACATGGTTTACAGGTTTATCAAATTTATCATGGATTCGAAACGTCTCTCGTTCCGCTCATCGAATCAGAAAATCATTACCCGTTTGTGGATTTCCTTTTTACCGGTTCACTTGTTCCCGGTTCAGATTTTCATGATACACGTCAACGAGTATTACAACATTTAATCAACTCAAATGTACCGATGGACATTTATGCAAACATTGTTACCATCAAGAAGAAAGATCTTTTCTTTCGCCAGCTTGCATATATAAGTGCATCTCTGCTCAAGAAAATTAGACTTGGTACGCTCGCACAATCATTGCCTCTTATCGACAAAGCATATGCACTGCATGAAATGCCGAGAAATCTGAAAGGCATTGAAAGCATTCAAAGAAAAGCCAAACCTCCTTTATTCGGCATCGAAATGTTCAAAGCGCTTGCTCATGCAAAAATCAGTTTTAATATTCATGGCGATGTTGCCGGAGAGTATGCGGCAAATGTTCGTCTCTTTGAGGTCACCGGGGTCGGATCTTGTCTTCTTACGGACTGGAAGAAAAATATCCAAGAGCTTTTTGAACCGGACACTGAAATTGTTACTTATAAATCACCGGATGAATGTATTGAAAAAGTGCAATGGCTTCTAGATCATGAGGAAGAATGTTCTGCTATTGCAAAAAGAGGTCAGAAACGCACATTGCGCGATCATAACTATAAAAATCGAGCTGAACAGCTACATGAAATAATACTAAAGCATTTTCGATAAGAGGATGCTACATTCTATTACATTTAAATGAGGTCTTGTGGCACATTTAATAAATCTGAAAACTTTTTGCGATCAACGCGGTAATTTGACAGTCATTGAGAAGGTTATTCCTTTTGACATCAAAAGAATATTCTACATTTACGGTGTAGATAATTCTATGCGTGGAAAACACAGGCATAAAAAAACAATACAGGCTGCAACATGCATTCAGGGAAAATGTACGATCTGGAATAACGACGGCAAGAAAAAAGAGGAGTTTGTCTTAGATTCACCGGATAAATGCTTAATTCTTGAACCAACTGACTGGCATAAGATGTACGAATTTTCTCCCGATGCTATTTTGATGGTTCTTGCATCTGAATACTTCGACTACAATGATTACATCTTCGAGGAGTATGCTTAATGATTGAGTATGAAAATCTTGCTAAAGCGAACCAGAAATTCTTCGAAGAGTACGAGCGAGACTTCAAAGATACGCTACAGCACGGATGGTTCATTCTGGGATCGAAAGTAGAAGGGTTTGAACATTCCTTTGCGGAATATTGCGGTGTAAAGCTTTGTATCGGCGTTGCTTCCGGCTTAGACGCGCTGATTCTTTCGCTGCATGCATGCCAATTCCAACCGGGAGATGAAATTCTTGTACCATCAAACACATATATTGCAACTATTCTTTCCGTACTTCAATGTCGGTTAACACCTATACTGGTTGAACCCGATATCCGAACATATAATATAGACCCGTCAAAACTGGAAGCTCATATTACTTCACGTACACGGGTTATTATGCTTGTTCATTTGTACGGAAAATCGTGCGATATGGATCCAATATTAGCAATAGCAAAAAAGCACAATATACACATCGTTGAAGATTGTGCCCAAGCACATGGTACGATGTATAAAGGAAGCAAGGTTGGAAGTTTTGGCGAGTATGGTGCATTCAGCTTCTATCCGACAAAGAATCTCGGCTGTCTTGGTGACGGCGGTGCGATTCTTGTTCAAACAACGGAAAAAGCGGAGACCCTTCGAAAACTTCGTAATTATGGTTCCGCAAAAAAATACTATAATGATATCGTTGGCTTTAATTCACGGCTTGATGAAGTACAGGCTGGGTTTCTTTCTATCAAATTAAAATATCTGGACGAAATTAATAATCACAAACGAAAATTGGCACAATTGTACAATGAAGGATTGAAAAACGATTTTATCAAACCGGCGATTCATAAAGATTATTACGATGTTTATCATATTTATAATGTCCGCCATGAACGGCGGGATGAATTAAAAGAATATTTATTCAAACATGGAGTGAAAACCGATATTCATTATCCGGTACCTCCGCATGCTCAACAAGCAATGCGGGGTTTGATCAAAGGCGGTCCTTTTCCTATCTCGGAAGAAATTCACCGGACGACTCTAAGTCTTCCTATCTCTTTTTTTCATACTGAACAAGATATCGAGCAAGTTGTTGAAATCGCAAATAAATTTTAATGCCGCTAAAGAGAAAAGAAAAAACGTGAACATCGACCATCTATCTGTTAATGATAACAGACAGTACGATTTTACGCATTATCCGGACGAAGAGAGAAAAGAGTACAACATAATTTCCGGGTTAATCCAGAATGGCGCTACTGTCGTAGATCTTGGCTACGGTAACGGATCGCTACTTGTTTGGCTTCAGAAAGATCACTCGGCAAGAATTAAAGGAGTCGAATTATCACCAAGCGGAATTCAAGCTTGCCAGGCAAAGGAATTGGATGTTGTTCAAAGCCGCATCGATGAACACAATCCGTTTGAAGATAATAGTTTTGATTATGCCGTCTGTAACGTCACGATTCAAATGGTAATGTATCCGGAAGTGTTTTTAAGTGAGATGAAACGCATCGCCCGGTACCAGATCATTTCGTTCCCGAACTTCGCGTTCTATCGTAATCGCATTCAATTCGTTCTCTCTGGAAAGATGCCGACACATATGTTATTTGGCTATCAGTGGTACAGTACAGGTCATATCCATCAATTGTCACTGAAAGATTTTAAAAACTTAGTATATATTGCCGGCGGATTAGAAATAAGGGAACTGCATTGTGTCGGGATAGATAATTTCTTGAAAAAGTTTTTTATGCAGAACTTCCCTAATTTGTTTATGCATATTCCCATCATGCTTCTCGAGAAAAATGGTTAAGCAGCGTTCTTACTGAAAACAGAAATGTTTTTATCTAAAGGAATTGTATGCTGAAGAGACTTGCGAAGATTATTAAGAAAGAACAATTTCAGCCGGGTATTCTTGCCCTATTTACAAATCCATTTTATTTTGCGAGGCGCGGGTTATATCGCGGTATGGTTGAATATGGCCCTTTTATTACAGGGAAGACGCTCGATGTGGGATGCGGTCAGAGGCCGTATGAGCATCTCGTAGCGAGCAAAAAGTATATCGGACTTGAACTTGATACTCCCGCAGCGCGTAAGATGAATAAAGCGGATCTTTACTATAGGGGAAAACGGTTTCCTTTTCGAAAGGGAGCTTTTGATTCAGTCATGATCAATCAGGTATTTGAACATGTCTTTAATCCGGACGAGTTTCTTCAGGAAGTAAATCGGGTTCTGAAACATGGCGGTAGAGTTCTCATGACGGTTCCGTTTGTTTGGGATGAACATGAACAGCCGCATGACTATGCGCGATACTCGTCATTCGGGCTTGCTTGGGTTTTAAATAAAAATGGATTTAAAATTGTAAAGCAGAAAAAAAGTGTCAATGATATCGGCATTCTTTTTCAACTGGTGAATGGATTCATTTATAAGAAAGTAGAAACGCGATTCCTTTTGCTCAATCACCTCTTCTATCTTTTCTTGATCGCACCGTTCAATATCCTCGGTGCATTCCTAACAATGATCACGCCGAAGAGTACTGATTTATATCTTGACAATATTCTTTTAGCTGAAAAAATCCGAAATGCATAATTTTTGCACGTTATTCGATTCACACTACTTTTCCCGCGGCGTTGCAATGTACGAATCGCTTGCGCAGGTATGCGATAATTTTCACCTCTATGTCTTTGCATTTGACGACACTTGCCTGCAGGCACTTAACTTTCTAAACTACCCGCATATGACTGTCATTTCACTGGCTGAATTTGAAGATGATGAATTACTGCGAGTCAAGCCTGAACGGTTCGTTGCAGAGTATTGCTGGACGTGTACCTCCTCGACAATTCTCTATGTGCTGGAGCGTTTCCATGTCGATCAATGCACGTATCTTGATGCAGATTTATTTTTTTTTAGTTCTCCCGCCATTCTCTTTGAAGAGTTAGGGGACAATTCAATCCTCATCACAAAGCATCGCTACACGCCGAAGTACGATAAGGCAAGAAAAAGCGGAACATACTGCGTACAATTTATATCATTCAGAAATGATGCGCGTGCCATGAAAGCACTCAGATGGTGGCGAGACCGATGTATTGAATGGTGCTACGCGCGATTGGAAGATGGAAAGTTTGGGGATCAACTGTATTTAGAAGATTGGCCTCAAAGATTTGAAGGTGTACATGTACTGCAGCATCTGGGCGGCGGGCTGGCGGCATGGAATATCCAGCAGTATAATATATACTTGCGCGATGGAAAACTTTGGGGAAAGGAATATAGAACAGGGAAAGAATTTCCCGCTGTTTTCTACCATTTTCATTATGTGCGTTTATTTCGCAATGGTTTCATTGAATTAGGAAGACGTGAGCTTTCTACTGCGGTTCTGGCTCTTTTCTATCGGCCATATATTCAGACTCTTCAAGACCTCGGGAATCGATTTAAGAACGTTTCTCCTTCATTCAATCTGCATGGAATGTCTGATTACCAGAGAAACTGGAAAACACCATTATTGTTTCTTTACCGTAAGCTTACACGCAGCTACCACATATACTGCTTGAATTCTTTCCTCAAAAAATGAAAAGAGTGATAACAGGAGATCATACTGCAGCAATGGTTTCTCGAAGTATTTGAGCTAACTTCATTGCAATTTCTTTTCTATCATACTGTTGTACTGCATGTATATCAGACTTGAAATCTTTTATACGTTCAAAGAATTCCTTGCCGTCAGCAGTTAAGGGAAAAATCACGCCAGCGTTTGCCTCTTCGAGTATTCTTTGCACTTCTTCATTGGCATCTCCGAATGCAAGAATGGGTTTTCCCGACCGAAGATACTCAAACAGTTTACCTGGTACATGACGTTTCTCTGAAGCACATACCAACAAGTACGACGTAGCGCTTATTTCTTCGAGCATTTGTTTATATGGCAAAAATCCTTTGTACTCTGTTCGATCACTCAATCCTGCATCTTGTATTGACTGCCGAATATCCGGCCCAACTGTACCGACAAACATAATCTTGAGATTTCTTCCGTTATTTATTTCCTTCCGAAGAGTTGTCCAGAGTCTCTGGGGATTTTGATGATCGAAGATATTCCCTGCATGCAAAAGGATTTCTGTTTTGTTTGCATTCTTCTGAGTATAATTACAAAACGCTTCTTCGTCATATCCCCAATAGAGAACTTGTGTTTTATCTTTAATCTGGGGATACCGCCGTTCATAATCTTCTTTCATGCTATTTGTGACAAAAACTACCTGTGAAGATTCTTCCAACACAGAACGTTCAAGAGACCGATCAATGGTGCGTGTGAGCGCACTTCTTTTGAAGTCTCGATAGTACGCTATATCCACCCACGGATCGATGAATACAGGAACGTGCGGAATGCCAAATTCCTTGCCCAGCTTTTTCCCAACCAACAATGTCGTATGCGGTGGGCCAATAGATACAATTGCTTGAATGTTTTCGGAACGAAGAATTTGTTTTCCTTTGCGAACGGCATTCCAGTACCAGCCAATTCGTGCATCCGGAATAAATAAATTCATCCGAGTCCAAACAGCAAGTCTATGTCGTAAGCTGCGATTTGTTTTTGATATTGTCTCGGAGGCTGTTAAAGGCGCATCTTTCTTTTTCCCAAGCAGGCGGCGATAGAGGCCGAAGGGTTCTATTGTTCGTGCTTTGAAAACTTTTAGATTGGGGGCGACCTCTTTTAGCAATGATTCGTCTTGAGAGGAAAAGGTATCTACATCTGCTGTGAGAACAATCGGCTGCCAGCCGAATTGCGGCAGATGCCGAATTATTCCCAGCGGCCAATGCACCGTCGCTTTGCCTGAAGGCGGCCAGAAATATGTAATGAATAAAACCTTTTGCATAAATAAGTGTGCTAATGTACTGTGATTCTAACGGAATGTCAAAAAAGAATAGAAAGATGGTCAACAAGAATTTTGTGTGAATTTATAAAACTTATCTTACCGAACCATCCCGAACATTTTGTTCTTTGCTGTCATCTTCAAAAAGTACTGAAGACGTTGTGTGAATACATCGGCACGATGGCGTGAGGCATCTATCCATCCAGCGCGGATACGTTTGTACGATTCCGGAAAACGTATAAAATTATTCCACACAAGAGGATCTGCTTTCAGTGCATCAAGGATATCTTGTGGAATAATAAATATCTTCACCCTCACCGATTGTTTTGAGCTGTTCGTTTCTTTTTCCATATGATGTTGAATAATTTCGAGTCCAAAGCGAGTCATCTTTTTTGCTTTGATCAACCGGCGCACCCGTTCCTTGTTCATCTCTGAAAGCTTGCTGCCTTTTCTTCTTGGACTAAATCGCTGCAAGCAGGATATTTCATCTTTTGGTTTTAGCGTGCTATCGATCCAGCCGTAGCAAAGTGCCTCTTCCACGGCGTCGTTGTACGGTATGCGTGGCTTACCGCTGTTCTTCTTATAGTAGACGAGCCAGATTTCCGGTTCCGAACGATGGTTCTTTGCCAACCACGACCGCCATTGTTTTCTGTTCGCAGCGTAATAAGTTTTGCCGATTTTCATATGAGTTTAAATTAATAAAGTATGTGTAAGTGAAGAGAATCGCTTGAGAAAAATATTACCCAGTATTCCATTCAACTGCAAGTACCTCGCTTGTTCAATCATTCCGACCGAGATGGTGGAACGAAATCTCGATTAAATATTGTTACACTTTTTGAATATGGTGTTTGAATATATCCAACATAATATCCCTCATCACAATTCAAAGGAAAGGCACAACTCATGCCTAAAACACTCGTTCAAAAAGTCGTATTCAAGAACGCGACTGTGAAAGATCTTTACGATCTTTATATGGATGCCAAGAAGCATTCATCAACAACTGGAGCTCCAGCAAAAATTTCTGCTAAAGAAGGGAGTACTTATTCTGCGCATAACGGTTATATCACAGGTAAAAATCTTAGGCTCGTCAAGGACAACCTTATCGTCCAGACATGGCGGGCGCAAGATTGGAGCACAGATGATTATGATTCGACGTTCATTATTTCTCTGGAGCAAGAGGGAAAGAATGCTGTGCTGCATGCTATTCACGCAAATGTTCCTGATAAACATGCAAAAGGGATCGATAAAGGATGGCACGAGTATTATTGGGAGCCGTGGAAAAGACATCTTGCCGGAAAACCTATAATGAAATCACAGAAGATGTAGAAAGTATATTCACTAAACTCCATTTTTCACTTAAGGAGTAGAAATCCAGCAATGTCTTCATGAAGAGTCAATTTGAATCCACTCCTGAACTGGAACCATTTTACTCCTTAAGAGCCTGATTCTATTTCATGAATCAATGAACAATTATTCAAGAATGGAGTTCACTTCGACAGGAAGAGGTACAGCATTCTGCCTCAAGCGTGGTACGGGCATTTCATCATAAGTTTTTCCAAAAAGTTCACGACCCGCTTCCTTCTTACGAACACCGCCCCATTGTTTAAAGAAGAACGGAACTTCCATTTCCTTGCAGCGACGTTTGATTTGTACGACCCATTCGCGTTTCATAGGCCTTGCTTTGGGACCCGATTCGCCACCGACTATCACCCAATCAATTCCTCTCAAAGGAAGCTTTGAAATTGGACCAAGCAATGGTTCTATGGAAAGAAATCGAACGGCAGAAGGTACTTTGACCAAATCATGAATGCGGTCTGTATATTCTTGTGATTCAACACTGACTCCCATCCAGACATTTTCAGGCCACGGAAGGTATGGTGCCATCCGAACTAATCGATCCGATCTCTTTGTGAGCATCTGGAACGTATGCCAGTGCGCACGCTTCATTGTATCAAATACTTTCACAAGGAAATCGCTTGGCACATCTTTGTGAAATAAATCGCTCATTGAATTTACAAAAATAACGCGCGGTTGTTTCCATTCGAGCGGCAATTCAACGATGTCTTCTTGAAGAATTACTTTGAAGCCGTTGCGGTACCGGAATGATCCCATTGCTTTCAACCGCTTCGCCATCCGCTCGGCATAACAATTCTTACAGCCAGGACTAATTTTACTACAGCCGGTTACTGGATTCCAGGTTGATTCAGTCCATTCTATAGATGATTGTTGCGCCATTTAATTACCTAATACGTCCCGTGCTATTTTTAATGCAACTGAATTTGTTGACGCAAAGCATAACAAATATAAAGGATTATTTTTGCTATTGCGTAATGCTAGCGGTTTTTCCGCAACTTTTGGAAATACTTCCTTTAATCGAGAAACAAAATAATTTCCGATGGTATCAAAATTTCCTGTTTTTTCTAATCCTCTTTCTTCACCAAACAAACTTGTCCGTGTCTTTACTGAATAAAAATGCTTAAACCAATCTGTTGTTCCAAACATCTGATCAAGTCTTTTCCTAAAGCCTGCATTTATTTTGCCATCTTTTTTTAACAATCGGTTTACCGCTACTCCGAGTGGAAAAAGCAACCATAAATCAATCGCTTTTGTCTTGGCTATTGCTTCAATTGTATTCCACGTAACCTGCATACCATATGGATCAAGGAATAAAACAGCGCGACTCTTCTGCCATGAGTAATGTAAACATAAATCTTGTAAATACGCATTTGCATCTTGATTTACAATTCCAATATCTTTTCCAAGTGCTGGAAATTCTTTACGAAGGTTCTCTAGAACATTGACTTTTTCCGAATCTCGTTCAACAAATAAATATTTTGTAAAACGTGGCTTAACTTGAAGCGCAATACGTGCCGATCCATCAAGAAATGATTTTGTTTCACATTCTGCAAATTCTGGAAACAAAAAATCATCTATTTCATTTTGTTTAACCGTTCTATAACCGGTTCCAGCAAATGCATCAATATATGCAAATCGAAACGCTTGCTTATTCATAATTGTAGCATAAGCAACAAGATATTTCCTTATGCGTTTCAACTTCTCTTCTGTCCAGTTGCCCCCGAAATTATGGCTCGCGTTTTCCATTTTTTCCCCATCTAGTAGTGAGATAAAGTCAAAAAATCATCCTTCTGCATTTGTTGTTAATCTAATTTTCACACACTCTTAATCACATTCTCTCCACACCACTCTCGTCTACTGTAGACCGAGGGGCAGTCATATACTTATAACCAACCATATATCCACTTTATCTTGATTTTTTTTTCTTTGGCTTAGTTTTTTGTTTTGGAATTGGAAGTTCCTCTGCGGTTTGACGAATCAATTTGCACATCCATTCCTTATCGTCAATATTATCTTGAATAAGAAAACACGGTTTTGCTCCAGGATATGGGGGTGCTTCTTTCGCAATGCCGATAACACGTCTACCTTTTTCTGTTGGTTTTACGAAAAGCTGATTGTTACAGATGAGGGCTACTATTTTTTTATTGCAATAGACAGTATATCCTCCGAACATGCTTTTGCAGGAAATGTTGCCGGCATCCTGCATTTGATCAATAACAAATTGGACAAAAGAATTATTCTGTTTCGTTATTTTTTTCCCCCGCATTCAATACAAAATCCATCATGGACACAAATCTTACCTCTACATTTTCTGCAAGTCCATCGTATATCTTCATTCTTTAAAAATTTTCTGATACCATAATCCCTGATATATTCAAGATTTTCGATCATGCTCATAGAGTATTTGGCTCGATATCTTTTGTCCAGTTGTTTAACTCTGTCGCAGGGAAAATCCCCGCATTCAAAACAATACTTCGCTTTGCCTGTTCGAAAAATTGTGCAGGTCTTGATTTTACATCGAATACGGGTAATTGGTTTCTTTGTGTCCGCTCTTCTACAACCAGGACATTTATTTTTTTCTCTCAAATATGCCATACAAATACCGCAGTTCATTCCGCAGGGAGCTATAAGAGAAAATTTATTCAAGGATTCCATTTTTTTCTTCTCACACACTCTTAATCACTTTTATTACGCGACACATAAAGGTTGGGGCATTGGTCAATCACAAATATTATTAGGATTTTCTTCGTCAAGATACCATTTAAGTGGATTATTAGTAATATAATCTCTTATGTTATTCAATTCATTATCGCTGCGAACAATTCGATCATAAAAGAGAGATTGCCATTGAAAGTCGATATATCCGGAATTGTGAATAAGCTTTGTTGAACGTGCTTTATAATATCGAATTATTTTCCCTAGAGTCTCTTTTGGATTTTTCATTAACGGGAAATTATTTTCTGTTGTAAGGATTTGATTAATCAAATCCCTCCCTTCGCTCATGATAATAATTCCATGAATATGATTCGGCATTATTATATATTCATCCAGTTCAACTTTAGGATAATGTTCCGGTATTTCTTCCCAACATTTCTTCGCTATTTCTCCAATGGGAGATAATATTATTTTCTCTTCTATCACTTTTCCAAAAACACACTTCTTATCATGTGTGCAAATGGTAATAAAATATTCACCAGGTTGTGAATAATCGTATCCCTTCAATCGAATGGATTTACGATTGTGTCGAACAAGATTATATGTCATTAAAATAAAGTTTTGCCTTATAAAAAACCTTCTCACACACTCTTGATCACTTTGATAACCCGCCACATAAATGTGACGTCTCGTTTACGCACAAGCATCGGTTCAAATTCCGGATTCAGCGGAATGAGGTGAACGAACTGTTCGTCTATCTTAATTCGTTTCACCGTATCCTCTTCATCTACACGCACCACGCAGATGTCGCCACTTTTTACTTCATGCGTTGGACTAACGACAATGATATCGCCGTTTTCAATGCGGGGAGACATACTGTTGCCTTTTACTTCAAGCGCAAACGCACCCGGATCCCGCACATCGTCAACTGTGATATGCCGCTCGGCTTGTTCCGGATGAAAAATATGGCTCGGCGTTCCGCCGGGCACGGAAGCAAACAGGGGCAGAGAAACAAGAGTCACTTTTTTGTAACGGCTTGTCGGCAGCGGTATAATTTTGGATTTGTGTAAATCGGTGGGAATCATTTCTCCCTCTCCAGTGAGCAGCCAGCGAGCCAGCACGCCGGTTGTTTTAGCGATGCGCATCAGGTAATTACTGTCGGGAACCTGATCGCCTTTTTCCCATCGCTGGACAGTGCGCGTGGCAATGTCAATCTTTGCAGCAAGCGTTCCCTGATCTAATTGTTTGAAAGAGCGCGCTTCACGAATGCGTTGTGCAATTGTTGTTTTCATTCCATCCTCCACAAACGACATAAATGTCACTACTAAGATAGCGCATTTTACACTGTATTGTCAAGCATTTTTTCATTTATCGTTCTGTTCTTTGATTGACTCGCTTGACAAGACGACAAAAATGTCGTATTGTCATTTAAAAGGACTAGGCTAAAAATAATCCCCTCTCCTACTATGAGAGGGTTAGCCTGCCCGCCGCACAAAGTGTGCTTTGGCAGGCGGGGAGAGGTTCTCATGAAAGATGCACTTAGATATCGGCATGCTTCAATTGGCCAAGCGAGATCATTTCGCAAGAATATGACAGATACTGAGCAGAAACTTTGGTCACGACTGCGAAGGAATCAGTTAGGCCATTACTTCAGACGACAAGTTCCTATTGGAAAATACATCGTTGACTTTATGTGCCGACAGAAAGAACTTATTGTCGAAATCGACGGAATTCAACATTCAACAATGAAAGGTTTAGAAAGAGATCGGCAACGCGATGAATATTTAAGCTCGGAAAGATATCATGTGTTACGGTTTAATAATTCTGAAATCTCGACAAATGTCGATAGAGTAATTGATGTAATTTATGGTGCATTGCAGAACCCCCTGTTGTCCCCCTATGAGGGGGACAGGTGATATTACCGGATTACGCTTATGCCTGTATCATTTCATACCAAATATCGTCGATCTTCAAGCTCAACTGCTATATCAGAAATGCATGACAATGCTGTCTCGGTTCGCTCAGAAGGAATGATTCGTTCATTCGCAGAAAAACCCGGTAAGATCTATTTACTGTACGGTGAGCGCCCTATCTTTCAATTGTCCTTACAGATGGCGGCACACACAATGACTGGCGGAAATTCTATTGCTGTCGTCGACGGCTGCAACCGGTTCGACGTGCACGCACTTTCACGGTTTGCACGCATACGAAAAATCGAACCGAACAAATTCCTCAACCGGATCTTCATTTCACGAGGGTTCACCTGTTACCAGATGGAACAGGCGATAACGCACAAGCTGCCCACGTTTCTTTCAACCATTCACTCGAAGACCGCCTTGATCTTTGGACTGCTTGACACATTTTACGACGAGCAAGCTTCCTTGCGGGAAGTGCAGCAGATTCTTCAGAGGCTTCTCGTTTCATTCCGGACCATGAAGGCAACGGGCGCTTCACTGTTACTCGTGTGCTTGGAACGAACAGTCGCCCCGCCGGAACGCAACCAATTATTCGCCACGCTCAAGAAGGGCGTGGACCGCGTGTACAAACTCGATGCCAACGAACACGGTACACTGCAGCTGTTTTTAGAATCACGACAGGCAATGCCTGAGATTATTGCTAAAGGAGAAACAAATTATGGGACGGACGGTACCAACCTTCACCAACCTGATCGATATGGAACTCACAAGCTGGGCAAAGTTCCGCCGCGGACTGCGCAAAGAAGATCAGGACGTGTTTGATGAAATATTCCGTGCGGCAAAATTGCACCTCGCGGAAAATTTCTACGCTATGCGCGCTGTTCCGTTCGAAAGCATGATGATGTCGATTCTGATAGAGCAGCAGAAAGCCATTCAGAGATTGAATGAAGAGATTAAGAGGTTGAGAAATTAAGATGATGAGATGAGAGAGTTGTAAGTCTATGAGTAGTTGAGTCTTTTAGTAGATAGTATGCTAAAAATAAATTCGCAATTTTTCATTTCCGCCTGGTTGTTCGATGTCTATCCATCTGATCATGGAGTAGCACTGTGGTTTATTGACCGTACCGGCAATCGTCTGCGCGTCTTCCGGCAATTTACGCCATACTTTTTTCTTCATCTTAATGCATCCGACACAAAGCGTGCAGTTGCACTTGGTGCACGATGTCCGATTCCCGTCTCATTCACACCGACAACACGCACCGAGATTTACTCCGGCGACTCGATCGATGTTTTGCAGGTGTTCATTCATGATCCGATGAAGTTGAGAGAAGCAGTGTGGTACTTTGAGAAATTTTTCCCCCACTTTGCATTTTTCAATTCTGACGTGTCCGTCGAACAACAATTTCTGTATGAAACACAATTGTTTCCGCTGGCACTTGGCGATTACGAAATCAGCAGCGACGGCGAGCTTCTTTCCTGGCATCTGAATGACGACCGCGAAGCACCGGAATACGAACTGCCGCCGTTTTCCATCATACAGATTCGCAACAGCAACGATTTTGTTCCGCCGAAGTACCAAAAATTTCTCCAATTAGAAATCAGCTACGATAACCGCACGTATGCGCTGGAGCAGGATTCTCCCAAAGAATTGCTCGATGCACTCAACTGGCATCTCTACCGATGTGACCCCGACATCTTGGTCACAGACTACGGCGACGCGATTCTTCTGCCAAAACTTTTTGCTCTTTCCAGGCAATTCAATATTCCGCTGCTCCTCAACAGAGATACAAGCGCGAAGTTCGGCACAACGAAGGAATCCAGCTTTTTCCAGTACGGCAAAATTGTGCATACGGACGGCGCGTTCACGCTCGCGGGTCGCTGGCATGTGGATGCGCACAATTCCTTTACTGTTGCAGAGGCAGATCTTGACGGTCTGTTCGAAATGACACGCCTTACGCAGATGTGCGGACAGCGGCAGGCGCGCGCAAGCATCGGCACGTCTATGTCGTCTATGCAGCTTTCATGGGCATACCGAAACAACGTTTTGATTCCATCGAAGAAGCGCGAACCGGAGGAATTCAAATCCGCCGCAACACTTCTGCTCGCCGACCGCGGCGGGCTCATCTTCAATCCGCCGCTTGGGTACCATGAAGACGTTGCCGAACTCGATTTCGCATCGATGTATCCGAGCATCATGGTTAACAATAACGTTTCGCCGGAAACAATCAACTGCCGCTGTTGTAAGAATGACGCAGTACCGGAGCTTGGGTACACGATCTGTGAAAAACGAAAAGGAGTTGTGCCGGAAACACTTCGTGCCGTTGTAAAAAAACGCGCATACTACAAGATGATGAAAAAACAGTACAAGGGGAAGGATGAGGCGCTCTTCAAACGCTACGACTGCCGGCAAAGCGCACTCAAGTGGATGCTCGTGAGCTGCTTCGGATACCTCGGCTACAAGAACGCGCGGTTCGGACGCATCGAAGCTCATGAATCCGTGAACGCATTCTCGCGCGACATCATTCTCACCGCAAAAGAAATCGCCGAGAGCCGCAGCTACCGGCTCCTCCACGGAATCATCGATTGCATCTGGTTAAAAAAAAACGGTGCCACGCAAAACGATTACGAAGAACTTGCCCGCGAAATCTCCGCACGCGTCGGCATCGACATTTCTCTGGAAGGCATCTACAACTGGATTCTCTTTCCCGCTTCCAAAACAGATCCGATGATCACTACAGCCAATCACTATGTCGGCTGGTACAAGTACGGCGACAGCAAAATGCGCGGTATCGAGGTCCGGCGCCGCGACATGCCGAAGCTCATCAAGAATATGCAAAAAGCGATGCTGGAGAAGATGTCCATCGCCAGGAATGTTGAAGAACTATCGGCATTGGTACCAGAATTGTTGGAAGTTGCCCAAGGTTTCATTTCACTCCTTCAAAGCGGACGCGCAAACCCGATGGAATTGATCCTGAAACGTTACATCACGCACGAGGCAGATGAATATGTCAACAACAGTATCAGTGCGGTTGTTTCAAAGATGGTGGAAGAGATGGGAGTGCATCTCTCGGCGGGCGAGTCGATCGAGTTCATCATTATAGATCAATCTGGAAAGAAAAAGCCGGAAAAAGCCAAGCCCATCGCGCTGTATGCATTCGAAGATGGCTACGACATCGAACAATACACCGAGCTTGCGTTGCGTGTCGTGGAAACGCTGCTCCTGCCGGTTGGATATGACATAGACCGTCTCAAAGCACACTTCGACATCAACCAGCCAAAGCAAAAACGGCTGCCCAGACGTCCGAAGAATCAGGAACTGCCGTTATTCAGAATCGAGATTTAAATGGGGCCGTGTGCGAAATGTCCTTGCGAGATTGGTAGAGAAATCGTATCTTTCCTTTATATGGACCACAAGTTGAAACTAAAGTTACTAGATGAAAAGTTTGCTATCTGCAAAATGCCGCAGTTTGCAGAATTGCCCTCCGTCTTTGCCAAAGGAGAGATGTGTTTCGTTATGCGAACAGATGAAGACCTTACTATTATTAGTCCAGAGTTTATGGCGCCGGATAATGGTCAACAGGAAATTGGATATCGCTGCATACACACCACAGAACAAATTCCATCGGATACGACTGGCGTTCTTGTCTCTCTTGTAAAGCCATTGACTGATGCAGGGATCAGTATATTTGTGGTTTCTACCTTCAGCTCCGATTACATCTTTCTGATGGAAGAACATCTCGTAAAGGCAACGCAAGCGCTCCAGCATGCGGGACACGAGTTTGTTCACGAAGAGTAATTGTTAAATTACAAATCTCAAATTTCAAAATACAAACAAGTTCCAACGTTCAAATAGTCTTTTGCATTTGTTATTTGGAATTTGTTTGATATTCAAGATTTGTCTTTTGAATTTTAGGAAATTATTTCATTCGACTTTGCAATTCTTTTATCACATCAGCGAGCTCCAAATCCTGCTGACGTAAAAGTACGAGAAGGTGAAAGAGAAGATCTGCGGATTCTTCTGTGAAACGTTTTTTATCTCCAAGGACTGATGCGAGCGCAACTTCCACGCCTTCTTCTCCAACTTTTTGTGCGATACGCGGTGTTCCTTCTTTGAATAGTTTCGATGTGTAAGATCCTTCCGGCATCATTTGCTTGCGGCTGCGAATGGTTTCTTCCAACCTGCATAGTACATTGCCTACGTCTATCATTTCATCTTCACCAAAACAGGTGAACTGATTCGTGTGGCATACGGGCCCATGGGGAATTGCTTTGATGAGAAGCGAATCGTTATCGCAATCCGTTTGCAAAGAAACAAATTCAAGGAAATGGCCAGACGTTTCTCCTTTTTGCCATAAACGCTTTTTGGTGCGGCTCCAGAAAGTTACCTTCTTATCAGCGAGTGTTTTTTCTATCGCTTTGGGATTCATAAATCCGACCATAAGCACTTGGTTCGTTCGGGCATCTTGAATAACGACAGGAACAAGTCCGCCTAATTTATCAAAGTTCAATGTATCCATTACCTTCGCACCGGAATATTATTATCGTGAAGAAATGATTTCAGTTCGGAAATCGAAATTCTGTTATAGTGAAAAATGCTAGCCGCTAACACAGCATCAGCATGACCAAGCAGGATTGCATCCCGCAAATGTTCTTTACTGCCGGCACCGCCTGAAGCAATCAATGGAACGGAAACGCGATCCGATATGGCTCTGAGTAACTCAACATCATAACCTGCCGTCGTTCCGTCACGATCCATTGATGTAACGAGCAATTCGCCGGCACCGCGTTGAACTACTTCATCTGCCCAGAGAAGCGCATCCCTACCTGTCGATTCCGTACCGGCTTTTGTCCAGACTGTCCAGCTCCCATTGCTCCTTTTAACATCAAGTGCAACGACAACAGATTGCGAGCCAACACGCTTGCTCGCTTCATCAATAAATGATGGACGTGCAAGAACTGCAGAGTTGAGCGAAACTTTATCTGCGCCTGCCTCAAGTGCACATCCGGCATCATCCACAGTGCTAATGCCGCCACCCACGGTGAATGGAATTTGAATTGCTTCTGCTACCTGTTCGACCATTTGTAAAAAAGTTTTTCGTCCTTCGAGCGTTGCACTAATATCAAGAAAAACCAATTCATCAGCGCCTTCTTCGGAGTACCGTGCGGCTAACTCAACGGGATCGCCTGCATCGCGTAGCTGCAGAAAATTTGTCCCTTTCACCGTTCTACCGTCTTTCACATCGAGACAAGGGATAATACGTTTTGTCAACATACAGCACCGTTCATTTTTGCAAGTTCACCGATCGGCAGCTTGTTCTCATAGATGGCTTTGCCAACGATGACACCGGTAAGCTCTGCTTTCCTTAATACTTGCACATCTTCAAGTGTCGATATGCCTCCGGAAGCGATAATGGATTGTTCTGGGAAAGCCGATTTGAGATTTTGATAAAAATCAATATTCACTCCACCCAGCATACCATCGCGCGAAATATCTGTGCAAATGAATATCTTCGCATTACGCTTCATCATATCCAGTACAAACCCCATCGGCGCACGATGACTGTCTTCTAACCAGCCGCTGATGGCAACCGAATTATCTTTCACATCCATTCCAATAACAATCCTTTCGGCGCCAAACTGCTTAATCCAATACTCCACTAACTCCGGCGACTTTGTCGCCACACTGCCGATGACAACGCGCGACACTCCGATTTCAATCAGTTTCTTTATATCATCAGTCGTGCGAATGCCGCCTCCGACTTCCACTTGCAATCCCGGTACGGCGAGGATGGATATGATAGAATCCCAATTTACAATCTTCTTTTCCTTTGCTCCCTGCAAATCTACAACGTGCAGAAACTTGAATCCGACATCCGCAAATTGCTTTGCTACTTCTGCAGGCGATGCAGCGTAAACAGTTTTTTGCTTGTAATCACCTTGACGCAGGCGAACACATTTACCGTCAAGAATATCGATTGCCGGAATTATTAACATACCTCAACAAAATTTTTCAGAATTCGTAATCCAGCTTTACCGGATTTTTCGGGATGGAACTGAACGCCGTAATAATTCTTCTGTTGTATTGCCGATGTGAACTGTACACCATAGTCCGTTATCCCGATGGTTACCGGTACAACCGGTGCGTAATAGGAATGGACGAAATAGAAATTCTCGCTCGAAATAATTCCAGAGAATAATGGATTTTTTCCATCCTGCTGAACTTGATTCCATCCCATGTGCGGTACTTTTAGTTGAGACATACCACTATTGAACCGCTCGTTTGTACCGGAAATAATACTCAAACATTCGGTGGCGCGCTCTGTCGTATGTTCAAATAACAATTGCATTCCCAGGCAGATACCAAGAAATGGAACGGTTACTTCTTTCAACCAATCTGTAAGTCCGTTATGCACAAGCGCGTCCATTGCACTTCGTGCTTCGCCAACTCCCGGAAAAATAAGTTTATCAGCTTTATTGAGCTCGTTACAATCGTTAGAGACAAAATGCGGTACACTGAGCCGATTGAGCGCATTGCTTACCGATCGAATATTACCAGCACCGTAATTAATAATCCCAATCACAACACACCTTTCGTTGAAGGAAGCACATCGGCATTTTGTTCGTTCTGTGTTACTGCCTGCCGCAACGCACGCGCTACCGCTTTGAAGATTGCTTCAATCTTGTGATGATCATTTCTGCCGGTAACAGTAATGTGGAGATTTGCCCGCAAACCGTCGGCAAATGCGCGGAAGAAATCTTCCACTAATTCTGTCGGAAATTCGCCGACCTTTTCACGCTCGAATGGTGCATTGAACGAACAGAACGGTCGCCCGCCTAAATCCAGTGCCACCTGTGCGAGCGATTCATCCATCGGTAAAAGAAATCCGTACCGCTCGATGCCGCGCTTATCGCCAAGCGCTTGTCGGATTGCATCGCCAAGTACTAACCCCGTGTCTTCGACGCTGTGATGTTCATCCACGTGAAGATCGCCTTGTACTTCGATTTTCATATCGATGCCGGAATGTTTCGACAGTAAAGCAAGCATGTGATCGAAGAAACCTATACCGGAATTTATTTCATAATTGCCCGTGCCATCTAAACATACTTCCACAGAAATTGTTGTCTCTGCTGTTTTTCGCTTGATAGCTGTCGAGCGATCTGACCGAACAATGTACCGGCATAGTTCGATAAAGCTTTCATTTTTAAAATCGGCACGTGTTAATTCGTCAGATGTCAAGCGGACAGCTGTGCAGCCAATATTTCGGGCAAGCTGGACGTCCGTTTCACGATCTCCAAACACGAATGAATGCAGAAGATCAACTTTATTGGTATGAATAAATTCATCTACTAAACCCGTCTTAGGCTTCCGGCACGCACAGTTTTCTTTTGCACCATGCGGGCAAACGAATACAGCGTTGAATTGAATTCCTTCACCACTAAGCAACCGCGTTAATTTGTTCTGAACAATTTCGTACGTTTCAATTGGATATGCTGATGATCCAAGATTATCTTGATTCGACACCATCACCAAAACGTATCCTCGATTCTGCAAAAGACACAGCCCTTGAATGACGCCAGGAATTAATTCCAGCTTCTCCAAAGAATCCACTTGCTCATCAGGCGGTTCTACAATGATGGTGCCGTCACGATCAAGAAAAACAACTTTCATGCGCAATACTCCTTCATTGCTCGAATCAATTGTTTGTTCTCCTGTCTTGTACCGACGGTAACGCGCAAACAATTCTGCAGGAGCGGTTCTGTACTGCGATTACGAACAATAATTTCTTTCGTTGTTAAATATTCATAAAGCGCCGTTGCATTTTTGCATCGAACAAGGATAAAGTTCGCATCGGATGGAAAAACATTTTCAATGCATGGTATAGCTGCCAGGTTAGTAGAAAGCCATTCGCGTTCTTTCACAATCGCATTGATTGTTCCGCGTAATTTTTTCCCTTTGCTAAGCGCTTGAAGCGCTGCCCGGCTTGTCAGCGTGTTAATATTGTATGGTGCTTTGACTTTCAGCATAAAAGATACAACAATCGGATCGGCTATGCAGTAACCGAGACGAATTCCTGCTAATCCCCACGCTTTTGAAAGCGTACGCAGCACAACAAGATTAGCATGCATGAAGACTTGTTTTCCAATCGATGTTGATTGGGCAAAATCTATATAGGCTTCATCAACAATAACCATAGCTCCAAGTTGGCACAACGCAAAAATATCTTCCGAAGATAATAAGTTTGCTGTGGGATTATTTGGCGAACAGCAGAAGATAAGTTTTGTCGTTGCATCGATTGTCTTCTTCACAGCATCGTGATTAATTTGGAATTTATCATTCAGCAAACACGAACGGATTTGCACATCTTGAATCGATGCAGCTACCCGGTACATTCCATATGTCGGTTCCAAAAGAATTACAGAATCACGCTTCGGTTCACAAAATACGCGCACCAGCAAATCAATTACTTCATCCGATCCCACGCCAACAAATATATTTTCTGCCGCAACGCCATTTATATTGGCAAGGATAGTTCGTAATTCACGCTGGTACGGATCAGGATAACGGTTAAGAGATAAACCGTCATCTACCAGAACGCTTCCGAAAGAATTCTCGTTGGCATCAAGGAGGAGACCGGAGAGAAAATCCTGACGTGCACTGTGATACGGTTTCAATGCGCGGATATTTGTTCGGATAAGTGATTCTATATTCATGTGATTAAGCTGTTACTTTGAAAGTCGAGATGTGACAGCGCGTGCATGTGCCTGCAAACCCTCAATTGACGCAAACGCGGCCAATGTTGGTGCCAGGCTCTCAAGACCAGATTTTGTAATAGATTGAAACGTAACATTTTTCAGAAAACTATCAAGCGAGACACCACTTGCCCAGCGAGCAGTACCGCTGGTCGGCAGGGTATGATTTGTGCCTGATGCGTAATCTCCTGCCGTAACAGGAGCAAATGATCCTACAAAAACTGACCCGGCATTTATAATCGATGGAACAACTGCTTCTGCGTTTTGCATATTGATGATAAGATGCTCTGGCGCGTAATCGTTGGAAAATCGAACAGCTGATTCCAAAGTATCGCATACGAGAATGTAGCTTCTTTCAAAAGAAGCCGCAACAATTTTATTTCTTGAAAACTCGGCGACTCGTTCAGGTAATACTGTAAGAACATTCGCTGCAAGTGATTCGCTTGTTGTTACCAGCACAGCCTGAGCATCAGCATCGTGCTCTGCCTGGGAGATCAAATCATATGCTACAACATCCGGATTTGCCGTTTCATCAGAAAGAATTAAAACCTCCGATGGTCCGGCTATTAGGTCTATTGCTGCGCCCTCAGGGTCGGTCGATACAAATTGTTTTGCTGCAGTCACGTAGCGATTGCCAGGACCGAATATTTTGTCCACTTTCGGAATAGTCTCTGTTCCGTACGCCATCGCTGCAATTGCTTGTGCACCGCCGACTTTGTACACTTCATGAATTCCAATCATTGCAGCAGTTGCAAGCACGAGCGAGTCGATAGAACCATTTGCCTTTGGAGGTGAACATAACACGATGCGCGTACATCCAGCGAGCACTGCTGGAATTCCGAGCATCAATACTGTTGACGGCAACGGCGCCGAACCTGCAGGCACGTACAAACCAACCCGTTCAATAGGGCGCGCCTCACGCCAGCATACAACACCTTCCATCGTCGTGATACGCTGTGTCTTATTCAGATGGGATTCATGGAAGGTTCTGATATTTTTTGCTGCTATATTTAGTGCGTCTATAAATTTAGGCGAGAGTTGTTTTTTTGCCGCTTCAAATTCTTCTGCCGATACACGAAGTGTTTGTACTTCTGCTTTATCAAACTTTCTGCTATACTCACGCACCGCGTCATCGCCACGCCGTTTGATCGTGAGGCACACTTCCTGAACAATCTGCCCTGTATCACTTTGTTGTGTGCTTGGACGCCGAAGAAGAGCAAGGCGTTCTTCTCTCGTCAATTTATTTTCAGAATAAATTTTCATCGGATAATTGTTTCAATAGGCACCACAATAATGTCACTGGCTCCTGCTTTTTTAAGTTTTTCCATCACATCCCAAAATACATTTTCTGCTACTACAGAGTGAATTGCTACCATGCCCGTTTCTGCAAGCGGCACAACCGTCGGACTTTTCAAACTCGGAATAACACGTTTCAATCTCGCGACAGAATCAGCCGGTGCATTCATCATAAGATAACGTTTGCCGTTTGCCTCCTGCGAACCATGCACTCGAATCATTAATCGATCGATAATTGCGCGTTTTTTCTTATTGCGCATTGAGTCTAGATTTGCTACCAACATGGCTTGTGATTCTAATACGGTACAGAATGTGCGCAAGCCATACATCTTTGCTGTTGTACCGGTTGAGACTATGTCACAGATAACATCGGCAACGTTAAGACTTGGAGCCAATTCGACCGAACCGCTTAACTTGATAATTTCCGCCTGTACTTTATTATCTTTCAAAAATGATTTGAGAATTGTAGGATACGTTGTGCCGATACGCTGGTTATTAAGGTCGGAAATTTTGCGAATAGCAGATCTTTGCGGTACACTGATCATGAGTTTGCATCCTCCAAACCCCAACGGCGCGAGGAGATATACGCGGGCTTTTCGCTCTTGCAGTATGTTTTCTCCGATGATACCGAGATCTGCAACACCATCCTGAACATATTCAGGAATATCATCATCCCGAATCGCCAGTACATCCAAGTTAAAATTATTGCAGGGTGAGTAGAGACTTTGTTTTTGAAATTCAAAACTTAATCCGCACGCGCGGAGCAATGCTACTGAATCTTCGGTGAGACGTCCGTTGCGTTGAATCGCTATTTTCATTCTTCCATTTGTCGCCAGCATACTTTATCCTGATAAAGTATTTAGTTCAAAAAAAATGATTTACTATTTTGTCGTTCGCTTCAACATCATTGAATATCCACCCTTGCCCTTTTTCAGCCACCTACCGACACGCGCAATGGTACGCGTACTGAGCCCTGTTTCGGCTTCGATTTGTGTATAAGGGATACTATCTGCCAGCATTTGCGCCGCCTTCCAGCGCTCTACGAATTCTTTAATTTCGTATTCCGTCAGCAGATCGCGGAAGAACCTCCGGCATTCATCCAGTGAATTCAACTGGAGGATTGCATTATACAGATCGTCGATTTCTTTTGTGCTTGGTTTTTTCATGCTTTACTCTGATAAAAGATTAGAGAATTTTTTCCAAAGTGTCAAGTAAATTTTTTTTCTTGTCAAAGAAAATCCTTTTCTCTACTTTGCAACTGCATAAAACGACGAAATTTGTATGATTTCAATTACCGATATTGAGCTAGCTTATGCTATTGTCAAACCGGTGGTTCATAAAACCCCGCTCCTTACCTCTTGCGGTTTAGACAATAGATGCGGCAACGAAGTCTTTTTTAAAGCGGAAAATTTTCAACGCGTCGGCGCATTCAAGATTCGCGGCGCTTACAACAAAATTGCCTCGCTGACACAGGCGGAAAAGCACCATGGTGTTGTAGCACATTCCTCCGGGAATCACGCCCAGGGAGTAGCGTTTGCCGCCAAGCTGTTACATGTAAAAGCCGTGGTTGTTATGCCGAAGAATTCTCCCAGCATTAAAGTCGAGGCGACTCAATCGTATGGTGCTGAGGTTGTTTTTTGCGAAGATTCTTCTGATGACAGAGAGCGTGTTGCAAAATTGTTGCAGAGTGAATTTGGCTATGCAATGGTTCCTCCTTTTGACGATGATAAAATTATTGCCGGACAAGGAACAGTTATGCTGGAAATTGCGCAGGAACTTGCTTCGATTGACTATCTTTTTATTCCTGTTGGAGGTGGCGGTCTTATTGGCGGATGTGCCATTGCTGCGAAATATTTCTTTCCATCCATCAAGGTCATCGGTGTTGAGACGGAACCGGCGAACGATTGCCAGCAATCGTTTCGGAAAAAAGAAATTGTACGCATCGCTCCGCCAAATACAATAGCCGACGGTATGCGAACTCAGTCCGTTGGCAAACGCAACTTTAAAATTATTCTGAATTATGTTGACGATATTATCACTGTAACCGATTCACAGGTGATTGAGATGATGCGATATTTTATGCAGCGCATGAAAATTATTGTCGAACCAACCGGTGCAGTCGCTCCGGCGGCTGTCTTCCACAATGTTCTCAATTTATCCGGTAAGAAGATATGCGCTCTCATCAGCGGCGGGAATGTGGAACCATCTTTCCTCAAACAATGGTTATAGATAACGACAAGTCCGTTCTTGACGAGACTTGTTCGTTTATAAAAACTTTCATATTTTGATAAAGGTACAGTTGTTGTCAGTATACAGTTATCAATAAGAGACACAACAAACGAAATACTAATTTACCAAGAACTAATTACGAATTACCACGATGAAACTTGCAGTTTGCATTAATCACGTACCTGATACCGCGGCAAAGATCACTATTGCGTCGGATGGAAAGACTATTGACAAGACCGGTATTACGTTCGTTCTCAATCCTTATGATGAATACGCTATTGAAGAATCTCTTCGTCTCAAAGAAAAGAACACTGGCGAAGTAATAGCTATCTCGCTTGGCGGTGATGCGCATAAAGAAACATTGCGCAAAGCGCTGGCGATGGGCGTTGATAAGGCGGTTCTGTTGAAAGATGATTCACCTCGCGATTCTTTCGCCGTTGCGCGCGCGCTTGCCGACTACCTCAAAGAACTTTCTGCTGATGTTATTTTCTTCGGCAAGCAATCTGTCGATTCAGATGATGCGGCGGTCGGAACGATGGTCGCAGAAATGCTGGGGTTGCCTTCTGTATCGGTCGCGGTGAAATTGGATATTGCAAATGGTAGTGCAACTGTCGAGCGCGAAATCGAAGGCGGTAAAGAGAAAGTTCAAATATCACTTCCTGCCGTATTTACAGCACAAAAGGGATTGAACGAACCCAGGTATCCGTCGCTCAAAGGAATTATGTCGGCTAAGAGCAAGCCCATCGAAGAGAAAATTCCAACGCCAGCTCAGGTAAAAACAGAAGTGCTGGCAATGCGCAAACCTCTTTCAAAGAATGCAGGAAAAATTATCGGAACCGATGTGAACGCAGTATCGGAGTTGGTTCGCTTACTCCACGAAGAAGCGAAAGTCATTTGATGATGTGGGATATTAATTTGAAACTATAAATCACTTTTTCCTTTTAACTATTTTTACTTTTGACTTGAAATGAAAATACTTGCATTTGCAGAACAAAGAGACAGCAAAATAAAGAAGTCATCATTTGAGGTTGTACGTACCGCTCGGACAATTGCAGATCAAACAGGCGGAGAAGTCGTTGCTTTGGTTATCGGCGAGCAAGTACAAGCCATTGCCGGCGAGCTTGGCGGATATGGCGCAACGCGAGCTCTTGTCGTTCAACACTCGAAACTTGGAAAATACTCCTCTACTGCGTATGCCAAAGTTATTGCAGAGGTGGCAAAGAAGGAACAGGCAGATGTCATTATTCTTTCTGCAACAGCGATGGGCAAAGATTCTGCGCCGCGTGTTGCCGTGAAACTTGACGCAGGCCTTGCTTCAGATTGCATAGCGTTAAAAGTCGATGGCGGCAATATTATCGCGACACGTCCTGTGTACGCCGGCAAAGCGCTGACGGAAATAAAAATCAATTCCGCTGTAAAAGTTTTTACACTTCGTCCCAATGTTTTTCCTGCCGGAGCAGGCACCGGTGCCGCGGCAACAGTTGAGGTTGTGGATATTCCTCTTGCCGAATCAGATCTTGCATCGCTTGCAATTGAAACAACGCAAGCCTCCGGCAAAGTAGATGTTGCGGAAGCAGATATAATTGTTACGGGCGGGCGCGGAATGAAAGGCCCGGAGAATTTTAAACTGATTGAAGATCTCGCTGGCGTTATTGGCGGAGCGGTCGGAGCCTCGCGCGCCGTTGTCGATGCCGGCTGGCGTCCGCACAGTGAACAAGTTGGACAAACTGGAAAGACTGTGTCCCCATCGCTCTACCTTGCTATAGCAGTCTCCGGGTCTATTCAGCATGTCGCCGGTATGTCATCCTCAAAGTATATCGTAGCAATAAATAAAGACAAAGACGCGCCAATTTTTCAGATTGCAGACTACGGTAT
This sequence comes from Bacteroidota bacterium, assembly GCA_050015675.1. GTDB lineage: Bacteria > Bacteroidota > Ignavibacteria > UBA10030 > UBA10030 > Fen-1298. The sequence continues at coordinate 49,078 of JBEKAY010000010.1, forward strand.
TGTAGCTGATGCGTTTGATATCCTTCCCGCAATAACGCTGGAAACAAAAAAACTTCTTGGGAAATAATATGTCCACAGAAGACAAAGTTCAAGTCGATATTTTAGGGTTGTCCAGCAGTCAAGCCAGCGGCGGAGCATACGCGTTGATTTTAAAAGAAACTAATGGAACGCGCCGTCTGCCGATTATCATTGGTGCATTCGAGGCACAATCTATTGCATTAGAAATGGAGGGCATCAAACCTCCGCGGCCATTGACACATGATCTCATGAAAAATCTTATCGACTTGCTGGGCGGCGAGTTAATCGATGTCCTGATTAACGAGTTGCGTGATGGCACGTTTTTCGCTCGAATAAATCTTGACACACAAGAAATTGATTCACGCCCCAGCGATGCGATTGCAATTGCTGTACGGTACGGCGCTCCAATTTTTGTTGCAGAAAAAGTAATGGCAGAAGCGTCCTTTGTCTCGGAAGGTGGAGAAGAAGAAAAAGCGATTCCAGCTAACGCGAAACCTGAACAGGAAGAGCCGCCCAATCCTGAACTTTCCCAGTTCGAACAATTAGCAAAACGACTTGACGACGCCATCGCCAAAGAAGATTATGAAAAAGCAGCGCAACTACGCGATGAACTTAAAAAGCTTCAAGGGCGAAACTCATAACAATATTCTTTGCCGTCACACAGTAAATTCATTCAGCATTGTTTTTTCATTCAACTATCAAGGAGGGTCATACCTTGAAACAGGTTTCCGGTTTTCTGTTATTTATTCTGATTGGTTGTCTTAGTGTCTCTTCAACTAAAGTGAACGCAGCAACCCTTCCAACCGATTCGAACAAGGTTAGTCAATTGATTGCGGGAGGAGACAACTTCGCAGAAAAAACATTTGAGAATCAGAAAGCGCTCGATATGTATAGCGAAGCGCTTTCTCTTTTGCCAAATAATTACGAAATCCTCTGGCGGCTCAGCCGCACGTATGTTGACATCGGCGAACATCTTCCAAACAAAACTGATGCGGAGAAAAAAAAGCAATTAGAGTTCTACGAAAAATCTGTGGACTTCGCCCAAAAAGCCATTGCTGCAAATCCAAAAGGGGCGATGGGCTACACGCGTGAAGCAATAGGCAACGGACGCATCGCTCTTTTTCGCGGCATCTGGGATGCTATAGACCTTGTGAAGCAGACAAAAGCCGATTGTGAAAAAGCGATTTCATTAGATGTAACAGAGCCTGCAGCATATTATGTTCTGGGACGGACAAATGTGAAAGTGTGTGAAAAACCGAAATTTATTCGCTGGCCGCTCGGTCTCGGCTGGGCAAATATGGATGATGCAATAAAAAATTACGAAAAGTCGATTGAATTGCGTCCAAACTTTATTATGTACCGACTCGATTGTGCACGAGCTTACGTTGAGATGGACGAATATGGAAAGGCGCGCGAGCATTTAATAAAAATTGCGACTTTGCCAAAAGAAGATGAAGATGACGATGTCTTCAGGAAAGAAGCTTTGGATCTGCTCGATAAGATCAAAAATAAGTGAACTGGTATGATAGAGATAGAGGAATGAGTATGGAACATAAGAAAGAATGTCCGGGTAGAGATAAATATTTAACCGGAAAGCGGGTTCTTCCCGAACCAACATCTAAAGACAGTACTATTGCATCCGTTATTGACAACATGGACGCTTACAATGGCGGAAGACTGAGAGCGGCTTGTCAATTGCTGCGCGATAAATATTCGCAGGAAGATGTTACCATAGGTTTAAGTATTGCAGGCGCAATGACACCCGCAGGACTGGGTCCATCGACCATCATCCCATTAATGAATCACGGATTTGTAGACTGGATCGCCGCAACCGGTGCGAATATGTACCATGATCTTCATTTTGCTTTCAATATGCCTTTATTCCGAGGCAGTCACAACGTGGACGATGCTGATCTTCGCGACAAAGGTGTGACAAGAATTTATGATATTCTTTTCGATTATCAAGATGTCTTGATGGAAACAGATAAAATTCTGCGAAGAATTATGCTGCGCCCCGAATTCCAAAAAGAGATGGGAACCAGGGAATATTATCATCATCTAGGAAAAGTTATTAATGACTATGAACAGAAAAACGATCTTGGTGAAGTCAGTGTTGTAGCAGCAGCGTACCGTAACGGCATTCCGATTTTCACTTCGTCTCCCGGTGATTCCACTATCGGTATGAATGTGGCAGGATTGGAATTGTTGGCAGAGGCATCGGGTATGCTGGACAAGTTTAAGTTGAAGATCAATCCAAGCATCGACGTTAACGACTCGACCGCCATAATACTGAACGCCAAGCAATACGAAAAAGGAAAAACCGGTGTCATTCTCATCGGCGGCGGTAGTCCAAAAAACTTTATGCTTCAAACCGAGCCGCAGATTCAGGAAGTGCTTATGATTCCCGAAGCAGGTCAGGATTATGACATCAATATAACAGATGCTCGTCCAGACACAGGCGGACTTTCCGGTGCACCACCGAGCGAAGCGGCAAGTTGGGGCAAGATTGATCCCACAAAACTTGACGAAACAGTAACTGCATATATAGACTCCACTGTTGCCTTTCCATTAATGGCGGCTTATGTCATACAAACAACAAAGCCAAAGAAACTGAAACGACTCTACGATCGGGGAGATGAACTCCGACAAAAGCTGATCAAATCGTACCTTGAAAACAATAAAGAAGTTGAAGAACTCAAATCGTTTATTAAAAAGCTTTCTGTGTAATTTTATCCATGACTACAAAAACTGCTGAAGATATCCTTCGCGCACTCGGCGGTTTTATTTTTATTCAATCAGGAAAAAAGTAGCAATGAACAAAGAACTTCTAAAATTAGTAGAACAGCATGGCACTCCGTTGTTCATACTTGATCACGATAAAATCAGGGAAAACTACCGAACGTTTAAAAAACACTTGCCTCGGGTTCAGTGCTATTACGCAGTCAAAGCAAATTCCACTCAGCAGATTATCGAGACATTGTTCAAAGAAGGATCAAGCTTTGATGTTGCATCCTACAATGAATTTATGCAGGTGTACCAGTATATAAAGCATTTCGACAAAAAAGATAAAAAACATTTTGTCTGGGACAAGATAATTTTTTCCAACACCATCAAAGACAAAACAACACTCAGCAAGATCAAGCAATACAAACCATTGGTGACATATGACAACAGCGACGAGTTGAAAAAACTAAAAGACCATTGCGAAACTGCAGGATTGGTTGTGCGGCTGAAAGTTCCAGATACCGGTTCACAAGTTGAAATGAGTTCAAAATTCGGCGCCGAACCTACCGATGCGCAAAAACTAATACAGCAAGCATTCGATATGGGATTGAAAGTTGAAGGCATCAGCTTTCACGTAGGAAGCCAATGTACAAATTTCGATAACTTTACATCAGCGCTTGCCATCACTTCGGAAATTTTTAACGACGCTCGTAAAAAAGGATTCGCCCTGAATCTGGTGGACATTGGCGGTGGATTTCCAGTTCCGTACGATCCGCAAGTGCCGGAGTTTAAAGTTCTTGCCTCTTTATTAAATTCAGAATTTAAACGGTTATTCCCGGACGATATTGAAATTCTCGCCGAACCCGGGCGGTTCATTGTAGCAACTGCCGCCACGCTGGTTTCGGAAATTATCGGCAAAGCCCGCAGAGATGGAAAGGTATTCTATCATATCAATGACGGCGTGTACCATACTTTTTCCGGAGTGGTGTACGATCATTGGATTCCCAACTTCAGTGCGACGAAAGAAGGCGAACGAGAAATCTGCGCGGTTGTCGGGCCTACTTGTGATAGTTTTGATAAAATTACTTTATCGGCGGAGCTGCCTGCAAATTTGGAAGTCGGAGATTTTCTCTTCACAGAAGATATTGGAGCGTACAGTACTGCTTCATCAACCAAGTTTAATGGGTTCGACGGAGCAAAAATTATTCACAAGAATCAATGAACGTCGCCCAGTCAGTAACTGCTATTCTCTAAGTGTTCGTCATAGCAACGTGACATTCACTTGTGCGCTTTCCGCTTCTCTTCGTTGCTTGAACATCAACGCAAAATAAACTCCGAGCATTAACAATATAGATGACAAGATGTACGGTCCAGAATGATGGATCTCGTACAAAAAACCAGATAGAATTGGCGCTATCACCATATATGCAGACATCAGCGCGGAGAGAATTCCCATCGTCTCTCCTTTCTTCGCAGGATCAGCTGCGGCTGCGGCTTGGCTGGTAATGACAACCCGAAGAATAGCCTGGCCTGTTCCCGAACCAAGAAAGCTTAAATAAAATAACGGCAAAATTTTTGTCGAGACTATGAGCGAGGAAATTGCCAGCACTACAAGCATGATGATTTCAAGTCTCGCCTCTGTAAACTTTTCCAGCCAGAATTTCTTGAGTAGAACTCCCTGGTTAATGACAACAATCACGCCGACCATCGTGAACATCATCCCAGTTTGAAACGCACTGAATCCAAACACATCCTTCACAAACAGGCCAAAGACCGCTTGGCTTGTTACAATGGCAAAGGCAAAGAATGACCATGTGAAATAAAGCGGACGCATTTTTTTATCTTGTGCTGCCCGCAAGAGTGGGGCGAGCGGATTAAAATTCATCGGACTGTGTGCGTCGCGTTTATGATGCGTCTCCGGCAGGAAGAAAAATGCAGAGACAGCGTTTGTTGCCGCAAGCACACCAGCGATCCAAAATGGAAATGAATGTGATACTTTACTTAACGCACCGCCAATCAGAGGGCCTAAAATGAATCCTATACCGAACGCCGCTCCAATAAGCCCGATATTTGCGGAACGTTCCTTTTCATCTTTCGCAAGATCTACCATATAACTTTGCGCCGTCGTGAAGTTTCCTGCAGCGCACCCATCGATAATACGTCCGAGGAAAAGCATCCAAAGAGAATTTGCGCTCGCAAATACAAACCAGCCTATTGCCGTGCTGGTAACGCTGAGAAGAAAAATTGGCCTCCGTCCGATTCTATCCGACCACGCTCCCAGCAGCGGTGCGCTCAAGAACGAGAAAAAGGAAAATGTGGCAAATAAAAAAGTGACGGTGACTGCTGAAGCGCCGAATTCAGTCACATAGTACGGCAAGATAGGAATAACAATGCCGAATCCGATGACATCTACGAGAACAGACGAAATAACAATGATTTTTTGTTTTTGCATACGTGTGATTATGATAATATTAATTTGAATCAATTACTGAACACTGAAGTGATACGAAGAGGTTCCGTTTATTCTATAGTTATATCGAAATAATGAAGTGGCATTCTCACAGATATAACTGTTACGCTTGACAACATATACCATTCACCGTACCTTACTGGTGAGGTGAGTGATGCCTGAAGTTACTTTGAAAGATATTCTTGCTGAACATACGAAGGAAAGCGAACTCTACACCAAGTTACCAAATAACTGGGTGCAGTGTTTTGCTTGCGGGCATCGATGTAAAATTCCACCGGACAAAGACGGAATATGTAGGATTCGATTCAATCAACAAGGAACGCTGTTTGCTCCACATGGTTATGTCTCCGGTATTGCAATTGATCCAATAGAAAAGAAACCATTTTTTCACGCATATCCGGGATCTCATACCCTAAGTTTCGGCATGCTTGGCTGTGATTATCATTGCTCGTTTTGCCAGAACTGGATAACCTCGCAGACTCTGCGCGATCCACATGCCGTTTCTGATATCGAAGCAATCAAAGCAGAAGAAATTGTCAGTCTTGCTCTTCGGCATAAAACACCTATCATTACTAGTACATACAACGAACCGCTCATCACAACTGAATGGGCTGTGGAAATATTCAAGCTTGCTAAGAATGCTGGGCTTATTACTTCATATGTGTCAAACGGCAATGCCACACCGGAAGTGCTCGACTATCTTCAGCCGTGGATTGATCTCTATAAAGTTGATTTAAAATCATTCCACCAAAAGGCGTATGCACAAATGGGCGGAGTGTTGCAGAACGTTCTTGATACAATCAAATCTCTGTACAAACGCGGCAAGTGGGTTGAAGTTGTTACGCTTATTGTTCCAGGAATGAATGATTCAAGCGAAGAATTGGCGGACATTGCCAAGTTTATTTATTCCATCTCGCCTGATATTCCTTGGCACGTGACGGCATATCACCAAGAATATAAGATCACAAGTGAAGAGTTCACCCCTATCTCCACTCTGATTCGTGCAGCGGAAGTTGGTTACAAAGAAGGATTGCACTTTGTCTATACAGGCAATCGTCCGGGACAAACGCGCAACTACGAGAATACGTATTGTTATTCCTGCAACGAATTGCTTATTGAGCGTCGAGGGTTCCAAGTAGTGCAGAACCGAATCTCGAATGAAACGTGTTTCAACTGCAACACAAAGATTGCAGGCAGATGGATGAGTCAATGAAAAAATATTAAATGAAAAATGAAAACGGCATAGAAATAATTTAGACTAGAGAAAAAAACAAAAACCCGAGAAAAATAATTACTGAAATCTGCAATCAGCCCAAAATCAGTATAATCAGAGTCATCTTAAATAATTTCGTCAAGGAGAATCCATGAAATCAAAATCATTCACCATCTCCACATCATTTCCATATTCTTCAGAAGTCGTATTCACGGCTCTCACAAATGCACGTCAGATAGCCGCGTGGAGCGGTCAGAGCGGAAAAGTACATCCGACCATCGGTGGAAAGATTGAATTGTTCGATGGATGGGTAAAAGGAATAGTGCTCGCATACGAATCAGGCAAACGGCTTTCCTTCACATGGAAACCGTCGGAATGGGCGAAGGAAAAACAAGCATCCACCGTCACATGCCACTTCAAGCCGACAAAAACCGGAACGAAGCTAACCTTGAAGCACTCAGGTTTTCCGAATGACAGCGAACTACAAAGTCACAAAGAGGGCTGGACGGAATTTGTATTCGACCCGTTGAAAATGTATCTTACATCAAAACAAAAATAAGACACTACGCCCCTACATCGTCAATTTTTGGAGCGAACCATTTATATTTCAATAGATATTTTCCTAACTAACCTGATGAAGACAATCAGCGTGCGAGCATTCGTATTTACGTTAATCATTTTGTGCTTCTGTAGCTGCGCAACGCCGCCGAAAGCCGAGAAAGAAACGACGCTAAGGAAACCCGAGATCACAATTCAGATCGCAAGCATCAATCTTGCCAATTTAAATAAGCGAATTGAACGGAGTAATATAAACGAATTGGTAAAAATTCTTAAAAGTGAACAAGTTGATATTCTTGCAGTACAAGGAATTTCACGTTATCCCGGCGTCGCGGCACGAGTAGATTTTGTGAATGAACTTTCCGCAAAGACCGAATGGCACAATGTGTTCGGCGAAATGCTGAACATCTCCGGCAAGCAAACTGGAAATGCAATCTTCAGTATGTATCCTATTCTTTCTCACCAGAATTTTTCATGGGATCGGGTAATTTCAACAAGCTTCGACGCGGCTTTGCAGGCTACCGTTGATGCCGGAGCACGTTCGCTTACCGTTGTAAGCACTCAACTGCCGGCCAAGGCAACAACAAATGAACAGGCACAGTGCTCAAAATTTATTGCCGCCATGAATCCTGAGACAACTGATCAACTTACTATTGTTGCCGGAAATTTGCCGACAGAGGAAATCATTCGCACAGCAAATTCGTTTGCCGAGGTTCCACCACCTGAATTCGCCAAGAGTGCAATTTCAAGAATATGGTACTCGGCAAACACATCGATTCAATTGTTCGCGTTCCGATCGGTGGAAACGGAATTAGGGACACTGGTGATTGCACAGTTTGGATTGTCGAGACAATAAAATCATTGAGATTTCATTTGTCAATTCATTATTATGGAATATAGATAGCACTATGTGGACATTTAATATTTCACTTCTGGAGGTTGCACTAAGAACTGTAATTATTTATGCATTTGTGCTGGCGGGAATTCGGCTCACAGGCAAGCGCGAAGTCGGGCAGATGGCGTCGTTTGAATTAGTGCTTATCTTACTTCTGGCAAATGCGGTGCAGAACGCAATGACTGGTCCAGATACATCTCTTACTGGCGGTGTCGTCGCGGCATGTACGCTGTTAATTATCAATGCAATCGTAACCCGTGTCTCTTCCCGCTCGCGCAAATTACGTGCAACAATTGAAGGGACGCCAACCGTGCTTATCCTTAAAGGTAAGACGGTCAAAAAAAATATGGAAAAAGAACATATCGCAACTGAAGAACTTGAACAAGCCCTTCGTGAACACGGCATTTCGACATCTGAAGATGTTGGCATTGCAGTATTGGAAGTTGATGGATCCATCAGTGTGCTGAAGAAAGATGAATTGCCATCTGTTGTGCGCCCGCATCATCGAATCCGATTTGTTATGAAAAACAAAAGTTAACTGAAATACAAATAGTCAAAACTAATTTAAAAACTATGCCTAACGAAAACAAACTTGATCCGCAGGTATTAAAGGAACGCATCGGCAGGCATTTACGAACTGCAGATGAATTGACACGCGTCCAGCGCTACGAAGAAGCGATTATGGAAATTGAACATGCACTGGAGATCGATCCAAAGAATTACTACGCACGTTCTTTTCTTGAGCGTGTTAAAATGATGCACAAACAAACTAAGCAAAAAGAGACACAACAAGCAGGATTGGCAGAAATGTCTCTAGAGGACCGTATGGCTGTTATCTCGCAGCATCTTTCTATTGCAGAAGAGTTCATCAACAAGAAGGATTATAAGCATGCGCTTGAAGAAGTCGCCCGAGTGTATAAAATAGATCCTACGAATTATTATGCTCAGGCATATTCCGAAAGGATTGATACATTAATGCGGGAAAAAAGTGTTGAAGGGGCAAAGCCTTTCGAAGCGGTCGTCCAGCCTGCTAAACCAGATGTGCAACAACCGCCTTCGCCTGAACGAGGCAGCACACCAATGTATCGTGAACTTCTCAAAGAGGCATGGTTTGATGGAAAGGTATCGGAAAAGGAAGCAATGGAACTCGCTGCCATGCGTGAGTTGTTTGGCATTACTCCGGAAAATCACAGACATCTTGAACATGAAGTTAAAATTGAGGCCTATCTCGAAGCGTTGTACATTGCGGGACTCGACAATATCATTACAGACATGGAACAAAAAACACTGATGATGATGCGCACAAAATATGGTATTTCACCGGAAGAACAGGCAGAGGCGGAATCAAGGTACAACGAGATAAAGCGTTCATCAAAATCGCGCGGCACAATTCTTATCATTGATACAGATCAAAAGATATGTGAGTCGTTGAGTAACGTGTTGAAGCATCGCGGCTTTACTATTCTCTTGGCACAAAGTGTAGAAGACGCGACGCAGATTCTTATAAAGCAAATTCCTAACGTTATTTTATCGGAACTCTTTTTTAAAAATTCGAAGGTTGATGGAATAGCTTTTTTCAAAAAATTGCAGGAGCATGCGTTACTGAAACGCGTGCCATTTATTTTCATTAGTTCCTTGACAGACAAAAAAATTATTGAAGCGGGTTTACGCCTTGGCATTGATTATTTTATTACCAAACCGATTGACGTTGACTTGTTGTTAGCAATAATTGATGGACGGTTACGAGTTTAATGGTGACTCTATAAAGCTTCTTGTCCTAGAAAAAATCTATTAGTTGCTGTACAAACATACTGCATTATCTATCAGAGACATCGCCCTGCCGTGCTTGAAGTAGAGCGGCTTATCTGATTACGGAATAAAAACACATTCTCCACAGTTTGTCTGCTCCATCACATCCTATTTCCCATGAGAAACATACATTGAATATGAGAATTGATCAAACAATGTCTAATAAAAATAAATCTTCTATCGCTTCAGTGAAAGAACTCACCAGCGAACATCTTCGAGCGGCAGACAAACTCGTCCGGCTGAAGCGGTATGATGAAGCCCTACACGAGATTGAGAGTGCATATAAAATTGATCCCAAAAATATGTACACGCGCGCTTATATTGAACGTACGCGTTACATCATCGACAAAGAGAATGAAAAACGGTCGCAGGTATTCGGCGAAATTGATATGACCGGCGAACGCCGTATGGAAGCTCTCTCACAATTGTTCGCATCCGCAGAAGCATTCATTAGCGAAAATAAATACCACGATGCAATGAATGCTCTGGAAAAAATATTTCAACTTGATCCAAAGAATTATCAGGCAAAAGCTTTTTCGGATCGGATCAGGGTATTGATGCAAAATGAAGCTGCTGATAAAAAGATCAAGAAAACCCAACTGCCTATTGATGGAGCGTCAGAGCCAGAGGCTCCACTAGTAGCAAAGCTCGCCGCCGATGTACAACACGAAGCACTAATACAACCTGCAAATATTCCTCCACCGGAATCAACGCCAAACGACGAGCCGCAAGAAGAGGTTGGCCGGTTTGCATTGTACAGGGAGTTACTTAAGGAATGCTGGGCAGACGGCGTTATTACTCCGGAAGAATCAGATATGCTTCATCGTGTGCGCTCACAATATTCAATTTCTTTTGACACTCATTGCCGAATCGAAGTTGATATCAAGATTGATGCGTATGTTGATGCGTTACGCAATGTTTGGCTGGACGACATTATGAACGATAATGGGCAGGAAGTATTAGAAATCATGCGTAAGAAATTCGGAATCACACAGGAAGAAAAAACGGCGGCATTGGAAAAGTTCTATGCATTGCATATAAAAAAGGAATCGAAGGCATTGATTCTGATCGTAGACAATGATTACCATAATTTAGTTTGTCTTGCGCGTGCTTTCATCAATCACTCCTATGATGTAAAAGTTGAACGACACCCAGATGATGCGCTTCGTTCCCTGAGCACGTATACGCCAGATCTCATTCTTAGTGAAGCGGTTTTTCCAGATCTGGAAACAGATGGTTTTGAGTTCTTTCAGAAAATTCGTTCAGACAACCGATTAAGCCAGATACCATATCTTATGATGACTTGTCCCGACGATGCGCGCATTGTGCGAGCAGGATTGCGCATGGGTGTGGACTATTTTATTTCCAAACCTTTACATATCGGTAATACGGTGGCTATCGTTGAGGGCAAACTCAAATCTGGACTTCAAACGACGATACAGAAGCAAGCAATACGTTGCGTGGAAAAACAGAGAATGCGTACCTTATTATAAAAATACGCATTCTTGAAAGTCTCACAAGAGAAAGCTTTACTGCTCCGGACTTATAACCTCGCCGACCTCAGGCAGATGGATCAGCTTTAGTTCCTTCTTCCCATCTTTACTTACCATTGCACGCTCAAAATAAAATTTGATTCCTTTGGCGGTTTGCAAGTACGGTGAATCCTGAAGATGATAGTGCAGTACCGGCTCTGTTGCATTTCCGGAACTGCCGCACTGTGCAAGCACTTGCCCGCGGGCTATTCTGTCTCCTACTTTTACACGAATGCTGCCTTGTTTCAAAAAGGCAAGAACTGAATATTCTTTGTTGGAATGCTGGATGATAATTGTGTTTCCGATTTGTGCGTACGGATTGCGCATACCAGGAGAATTCTCACGAATGCCATCAATAACTTCAACAACCGTTCCGGCGGCTGGGGCGATAATTTCTTTTCCGTATCCAATATAATCTTCACTTACTTTTCCATCATTCTTATAGCGAAGCCCTGATGCATCTGTTCCGGAAAATTCGTACGTATATTGTTGTTGCAATAAATTGCGCTGCGTTGTGCCTTCACGAAATTCACCACCGGCTATGACAGTCCAAACGCCCGTAAATGGTAGATACAATTCCGTCTGTTGTTTGTCCGGAACGACTGGAGCAGCGGGCTGCTTTACCGGACTGGGTGATGGTGTGGAACTTGGTGCAACATCTTTCAAGATTTCCGAATACGCGGAAGAATCTGAGTTAGATTTTGGTGTTGCTGGTTTGGTGGACGGCGGAATGGAAGTCTGAGCTGTCGCTGCGTTGACCTCCATTGTGCTTGGTGGATTTGGTTGAGGTTCCGAAGCAACATGAGTGGTAAAGAGAAAACCCTTTATTTTACCTTGATCATCAATATAAAGAGTTAAATCTTGCGCACCGCGTTCGGAATACATAACACAAACAGCTTGATCAGTTGCTCTCATCTGCGGTGGATCTACTTTGAGAACTTTTCCGAAGGTATCAAAATTGTTTTTAAAAAAATAAGTCGTTTTAAAAAGAGGAAAGGCAACCGACATTCCTTTGTCGTACTCTCGTACAATCCCCTCATAATCCTTATTGTTCATCGCCTCAACTAACCGGGAGATAATTTTTACAAACCTTTCATTCCCTTGCTGCTGTGTAAACAACGGCTGTGCTATGCTAAAGAATAAAAGAATAAATATCATTCTCCTCATGATCGATCCTTTCATAAGACTCTGCTTTGCTTGGTTTCATTCTGAGGAGCCGGCGCACAATGAGCCCGACCGAACCGCTGAACATTAGACCTTTTTTTTGTAAGAATCAATATGCGAATACGCTATAAAAAAAAGGCAGGTTGGTCACCTTCCTTTGATCATTTTTTTAGAATTTAATTTCAGAATTTGCCGAATTTGAATATTAAGATTGCCGAAGGTCCGCTCAAATCAGCGTTGGTAGATACGATGCTCTTTAAGCCGCTCACATACCGATAGCTAACGCCGGCAGCAATGCGGAAGGAATGCGTGACATTGAGATTTGCGTTGACACTTGGTTCGAGCACAAAAAATGAATTATTTCTGTGCGATGCATTGAACATATCATCGTCTTCGCGTTTATATCCTATTCCACCGGCGCCAACGAGCAGTCCCACTGAGAGGTGAAGAAGATCGTTGGATGATGGGATATATTCAAGCTCCACCCCACCGTACCCCATTTCAATATACTTATGAATCGAATCAGTTACTTTCGCTTTCACGTCTGTTACTAAGCCATAACCGCCGCCGCCAAGTACGAACGAATGATTGATAATCCAGCCGCCACGGCCGCCAACCATCACTGCATTTTCGCCATTGATACTTGTTACTTTGAGAACAGGTCCGCCGAATCCACCGCTTTCAATCTCGCCGTTGATGAGTGTGGCTTCCTGCGCTAAGGCAGAGAATGTGAAAACTATAACAAGAAGAGACACAAGTTTTTTCATAATGACCTCGATTGTTTCTGTGAAATAATTAAGTGTGAATTAAGCCGATGAAAAACATTTGTTAATACGGCAAAAACTCCACAGAGGTTGCATGCACCTATTGATCTTTCCAATTCCACCAGAGAAGCAATTCAGGATCGTGCCGCTTGTGTGAAGCATAATACACTGCGCATCGAAATACGTACAACAAACAACGATCAACCTGCTGTCCGATAAGAGCGCAATGCTTCCGGTAAAGCATTTCCGGATTCTTATTTTTCAAAGCATCAACAGAGTGAATACCGAGATTCCAAAGATCAAACGAAATACTTTTGCCGACACCGGGAATGGTACGCAGTTCTTGAAGTATTTTTTCTTTGCAGACATAATTATTTTTCGAGGCATTTGCTGTTTCGAAATTATTTCCCGCATACTTTTTCATTTATATAAATGAAAAACTCTCCTTATAACGGATTCTCTGATGATACGCTCAATTGCTTATGAATTTCCCGCAGCAATTTTAATGTTACCCAAAAGGCAATCACTTCTAAAACCAGCACAATCCCAAACGATCCTTCATAAAGAATCTTCCAGATTAATGCCGGCTCTTGGACTCTAAATGGCGCTAAAGCAGTGAATCGTGTATAAATATTGTAAATCAATTCTGCAGGTAATATGCCAAGCACAACAACTGCGCCTTGTCGCGCCGATTGCGTGAATAAAAAAAGAACCGCTGCTAGAGGTGCAAAACAGAAGATTAAAAGAATCGGCGTGTATTCTGTTAATACATAGAAGAGGTCTATCTTCCCGTGTGCATAATTATAAAGAACAAAGATTGCAGTATGTGTTGAGATCAAATAGGTTGCCTGCTTTGCGAGTAAGCGAGTTTTTTCAGTTTGTACCATGACATCTCCTCTCAAGAATTAAATTGAACAGTGTCGGTCACCTCTGAGGAATTCTTCGTGCGCACACGAATCGCTTCAGGAGCGGCTCTTCATAATATTCCGATGACGGATTAAAACTGCTGAACCGTACGCGTTTTGAACTGTGAATATACAATCCGTTTTCCAAGTATAAGGCAACATGTGTAATCCGTTCTCGTCGTTTCGCTGTAGCTTTTCGGCCGAAGAATAATAAATCCCCTTTTTTCAAATTCTGGAAATTTTCTCCCGGATCGATGGGCATCCCCTGTTGCGCCTGCTGTTTGGCATCGCGATTCAATTCTACGCCATTCAAATGGAAAACAGTTTTTACAAACCCGGAACAATCCATCCCTTTCACCGACATGCCACCCCATAAATAGCGAATGCCTAAAAATGATCTTGCAGTCTTCTCAAGATTTTCGCCCGTCGGCACCCGGCTTTTGTTCCATTCACCAACATCTTGAACAAGTGTATCCGGCACAAATCCATTTCTTCCGTTCGCAAGTTCTACTGCTACCCAGCCATTTTTCTTACCGATACTTTTCAATATACATCCATCAACCATTTCACATACAATTGCAGAGGATGTATCTGGTTGCTCATACATCGTACCACTAAACTTTGTGACAATCACCTTGGCGGCGGTATTCCATGCATCCACACCAGCTTGATTGGACACAAACACAGAAACAGAATCGAGCCAGCCAAGGTAGCGATCGGAAGTCTGGATAAAATAATATCCACGTTCCTTCTTCAGCAATTTGATAACTGTCCCCATCAATGCTTGCGTAAGAAGCTCTTCCTGCTTCCCTGGTTTTCGACGAACGTTAGCCACGCTAAGAATAACTATCCCCATGGTGTTACTTCCAAGTGCTGAGGTGGGCAACACCTGGATACTATCTATCACTTTTCCTTTTACAATTTTTCGCATTGCATGAATCAAGGCGCTCTTCGCGTCAAGGTTATCAACTTCTCCTTGTATGATAATTCCTGTTCCGATCTGTGTATAAGAAATATCAAAAACTGCGAGCTGTAAATCCGGCGCATAACGCTGTTGAATGGATCGAAAAATGTGTTTGATTTTATTGATCTGATTGTTGTTAGCACTACCTCCAGCATATTGTTGATATGCGGCAGTTCTTGTTCCTGCTATGGATAGGAAGAGAAGAACAACAGTGAAATATCTTCCAAAAGAGAATTTCATCAATGTACGATTATTAAGGAAGTGCGAAATTGTTTATAAAAAGAATATAAAGGAATTCTTCACCTCGGTCAACCGTTGTTAACCAAGTGATTTAGATTTTTTTCTGCAACCAAGCGGCGGCATCGATCAAACTCTCTTCGCTGATTGTATGCTGAATAGGATACTCACGATACAACACATCTGCCTTAGCATCCATGAGCCGCCGATGCGCTTGCTTGCTCATCTCAACTGGAACTATGGGATCGTACGTGCCGTGCGCAATGAAAAAAGATATTCCATCCAGATCACTCCATCGATACTTTAACTTTTCTTCTTGCGGCAGCAGACCACTGTGCGCAACAACGCCTTTGAAGCGGTGAGGATGAGAAAGCGATACAGTTAATGATATCATCGCACCCATGCTAAAACCAAATAGAAAGATGCGTTTTAAATCAACAGAATGTTTTTGTTGGATATCATCCAAACATCGAATCAGCGCATCGCACCCTTCGATAAGCTGATCTGTATTCACTCCGTTTTGTTCGTCAAGATCAAACCATGTATATCCGCCATAAGGAAATTTATAAGGCGCACGAATACTAACGACAAGCAAGCGAGGGTCGAATGACGATGTCAAACCGAGAAGATCGTTCTCATCTGTACCACGGCCGTGCAGTAGAATAAGAGTTGGATGCGGACCGGCTTCGTTACTGCTTAGAGGTGCAACTTTGTAAAAGAGTGACGACGCTTCCATAAGAATTTGATCAACGAGAGAAAAATGAGTTCAATAGATGGGAATGGCGGGGAGAAGAGAACATACTATGACTGTTCTGATGAACGAATTAGTTCGTCAATGCCACTTGAACGCAGAAGTATTAAAATGGATGAATGTGATACAATGAGATATTTTTCGTTTTCATACTCCACTTCAATTGCAGCATCGCGCAAAAAAATTGCATAGTCGCCTTCTTCAGCTTGTAAAGGGATGTACTTCACTGGGTCCTTTGGGGTTGTTGACCATGATTCCTGATCGATGAATTGTGGATTAGGAACTGCATATCCGGGACCGGTACGTACCACGTATCCGCTCTGAACTTTATCTTTCTCCTTCACACCCGGAGGTAAATATAACCCGTGTGCGGTTCGTTCACTCTCCTTGTCCGGCGAAATGAGTACTTTATCACCAACAAGGATTATCTTTTTACGGGTTTTTAATTCCATTGTTTTACTGTATCTGTATAGACAAAGAGAGCACAGATGAATGGTTCTTTTTTTTCATGCTGTGCTTTCTTATTTTTGTCGGGACGGCCCGCCTTCGTTTTACTCCGGCGGACAAGCGGGATTTGTCACGAAGTCATCCTTTCCGGAAACCCCTGCCTGCCGCAGGCAGGCGCGACCCCTTGTCCGAAATTGTCCCGCGAAAGTTTTCAACGAGCGGTTGACAATTTCAAGATCCCGCATGTTTTTCATGCGGGACACTACCTTGCAAACTATTTCTTCCCGCCACACAACGGCGGGATTCTTAATTCGGCGGTGACCTTAGTTCGCTTTGCTCGCTAAGTTCAGCCGAATTGGAAGTCGGGACGGCGGGATTTGAACCCGCGACCCCTTGCACCCCAAGCAAGTGCGCTAGCCGGGCTGCGCCACGTCCCGAAGAATTTCGAAGTTTATGAGGAACAATCACCCTTTTAAAACTCTATAAAACAAATCTACTAGTAACCACTTGGCAAACCAATGGTAACCACTTGCCTATTGATTACTTGTCTGTTTGAATATAGCAATATGTATTCCGTTATGCAATTATGAACTTTGTCATTTCCACTTTGCCACAAACCCTATAGATATTCTGGCAATGTCGAACTTTAGTAACTTTGTCAATTTGTCAAATGGCGAAGTTTGTGTCAAAATGTTGATGCTATACAATTTTTGTTCTTGTTTCTTCTGAGTCTATAAGGACTTTACTCAATATGTTTGGGGAGTAAGGATCCGCACCGTCGATTGCATTTTACGTTCGTAGGGTGTAAGTTTGACGGCGGTGCTCGGAGAAAGAAAGATAACCCCAAAAGCGGGATCCCATTTCAAGAGAATATACGTACTGAGAGGGTGGGGTAGTACGACGCGGAGCGTGCTACATATGTCTTCGTTCCCGTTCAATATTTCAATTTTGATTCCAGACTTGGCATTATATTGTGAAGCGGAATCGAGCGTCACCCAAGGAAATTGATCTTGCCCGCGTGCCATAATCGGGGTCAACAACTCAGTATCTTGGAGAGTGATGGTATTCTTGTTCTCTCTAGTTATCGTCATTTCGGCTCCCATATTGAAGAGCTCTGGCATCGGCGTCATTATAGCAACATCTAGATCTGGATCAGCAAGTTGTACGCGAAGTTGGTCCTCAACAAACTGATATTGCAAAACTTCACCGGGCAGATTTAGGAGGAGGAGTTTGCTCCCCTTGGTAATGGAAGACGTAAGGTGATCGAGTTGCTTGCCTATTCTCTCCGCCAGGTGTGGATTTCCGCTGATAACCCGATTTTTTGCCTGCAATGAATATGCCTGATGTCCGATCCAGATGATACATATCAGCAGAGCGGTATAATTGATTTTCCAATTCCTTTGTTCCAACTGCAACAACAATAATCCGAGTGAGCCTGCAACCGCAAAAGAAGGTAAGAATAAATATCGCTCACTTTGGTATACAATGATTGTCGGAAACCAACACGCCAGCCCTAACAGTACTAGTATCCAATATTTTTTTTCTTTAAGGAGAAAAAAAGAACACAGACAAAATATTCCAATTCCAGACAATATGCCCCTGAGACTCTCAAAGTATTTGAAATTCGTAACAATTTTGAACGGAACAGTATCGACGGCAAAGAGGAGGTTAGCACAATAACTATTCACTTGGCCCAAGAGATGAGATAAGAAATTCGGATTTCCCAATGTCACGAAATATGGATAGGGATAGCCAATATCTGATCCAGAAATGACTCGAGCGCGAAGCGCGAAAAAACAGACAACAATGATTGCATAGACAGAATAGATCTTCCATTCATGGATTAGGAGGGTTCTTAAACTCATGGAGCGCTTTTCGATCCATCGGTCACTAAGAAACAGAATAAAAGGAAGTGTGGCAGTGAGTTCCTTGGTTAAGATGGCGAAGACAAAACATGACATAGCCCACCATCGAAGCGTTGGATATTGTTTCCCGTAGATATGCAGTGTTAAACCGCCGAGCAGGAAGAGAGCGGCGAGTGAATCGGTACGGCCTGCCACGTACCACATCACCTCACCATGGGCAAAGAATGCAGCAAAGAGTACGGAGCTTACCAGGAATGAAATACCTGGACCGATCCAACGATAAAAAATCAGGCAGACGAGGAAAACGCACGCAATATAGATCAGAATATTGGTGCTGATTAGACCCAAAGGGTTATTGCTCCCATAGATCGTATCATCAAGCCAATAGCTCAGCACAACAGTCGGCCTGAAAAAGCGCACTTTCTCATGTACATTAATCCACCACAACTGGTCCCATCTATTTTCGATGACGGAACCCTTAAAGAAATTTCCCCAGAAATCCTGTTTCAAATACCGGACCTGTTCAAGATAGCGATAATCGTCGGGTTCGAGTTGAGGATTATGAAATATTGGCCAGGCAGTGTACACGATTACTATCGTACAGGCTGCTATGGAAACAATCAGCCACAATCTCTTATCGACTGATTGTTTTTCATTCATGGTGATTTCCTAGATTGCTAATGTGATAAATTACGACTTTATCTGGTTATACAAAAGGTTGGATCGCTTTAACATTCAACTTTGCCAAATGGCTAAGTTTCTGTCGAAGAGTCGAACTGGTGAAGCATGAATGAAATTTGCCAGTTTGCTAAATCCAATTCACCATCAATCAATTCCGCAAAGCGGGACTGACTGCACAAAACCATGACTTATTTTAACCTTGCTGAAGATGTTTGAGATTTTAAACAGGAAAAGTATCGTTATAGCTGCCTCGCCATTGGTAGAGCTCTTATCGCTGTGATACTTTGTTGAAACTTCCGGCTAGCGTTCCGCTGCTTTCCCTAAATGTTTTGTCAACTTCTACCTATACAATTTTAAATAATTGCCGGTAGAATGTCAAGAATTTTTTTGCAGGTGTGCAATCAACCTTTATTGCTATCCGTTATCCCCGGTCAGGCGGGCAATCTGAAGCACGTAGAATCGAAGCAGTTTTTGTTTATCGGCAGAAAGCGCCTGCTCTTCGATCCGTGCAATTTGTTCAACATCCTTCATCGCACGAACAATTGTTACCGGCACTTCTACCATACCTTCAGACAGCGATTGAGATATTCTGAAAATGAATCACTATTTCTATGAGAATGGCGATTTCAGAATCAGCGACACGGAGGAACTTAGCATCCCTGACAGTTTGTTGCAAATACTAAAGGGACGAAATAATTGATCGAACCACTCACTTGACATCCCATGAATTTTAAAAATCTATAGACATCAAAAAATCACAACATACGTTGTTATACAAACTTGTTGAAAGGCTCAGGCGCGGAATAATGCAAACATTTGAGAAATTGATGGCTAACAAAGTAAGGAAATCACATGCACGTCCACTTTTTATCTATGCCATGCTTTTGCTTCTGCCATCTATCTTGATTGCGGCCAATCGGACAACTGTGTGTTATATTTCACCACTTCCCGGATCAAAATATCTCTCGCCATCCACGAATATCATTATTAGAACAATTGGTAGATTCGCTCCGTCGACATTCGATGATTCCTCCATCCTTTCCGTTTCCGGATCGGAAAGCGGCAGGCATTTCGGACAATTATCGCTTTCAGAAGACAGGTCTACATTCTTCTTTGTTCCCGAAATCCCCTTCACGGCCGGTGAACGCGTCACTGTTCGAACGAACCGTCGTTTGCGTACTCAAGAAGGTTTTATTATAGAGCCTCTGAGTTTTCAATTTGAGATTGGACAATCGATTCCTTCCTCTCAACTATCCATGGTGAGACTTGAATCCACTTCGCCCGAAATTGGCATCGATCTTGGAAAAATTATCTATGATAATCATTCGCGTCTGGAATCATCTTCGCAGAGCGGAAGTTTTCCAAATGATTTTCCTCTTCCAGTTATCACACAACTCGACAATCCGGCTTCTGGCAGTATATTTATCGGCACGTACAAAATGGGATTGGCCGGGTATCACCTACAGTACGTGACTTATATTAAATCGGATCGTCAATACCTTATGATTCTCAACGACAAAGGAGAACCCAAATATTGGAAAGAGGTCGCGGTGGAGACTACCGACTTTAAACCTCAGCCAAATGGACACCTCACATATTATGATTTCTCGTTCGGCTATTATCTCGAACTGGATAGTTCTTTTAACATCGTCGATTCTTACAAGTGCGGCAATGGCTACTCAACAAACGCCCATGAGCTCCGTGTGCTTGCTGATGGACACTCGTTGTTGTTGGGTGATGATCCGCAGTCTGTCGATATGAGCCAGATTGTTCCGGGTGGCAGTACGAACGCGTTAGTTTATGGAATGGTAATACAGGAACTCGATCGGCAAAAGCAGGTTGTCTTTCAGTGGAGAAGTTTCGATCATTTTTCCATCACCGATGCTACCCACGAAGAGTTGACTAGCGAAAGCATTGACTATGTTCACCCTAATGCTTTAGAACTTGATTCAGACGGAAATATCCTTCTCTCAAGCCGTCATCTCGACGAGATCACGAAAATCAATCGGACAACAGGCGAAATCATGTGGCGCTGGGGCGGCAAGCAGAATCAATTCCAATTCGTAAATGATACTCAGTTCTTTTCGCACCAGCATTCGATCAGGCGCACGACGGTTGGGACGTACATCCTTTTCGATAACGGCAACTACAGGGAACAGGAATTTTCGAGAGGTGTAGAATATGTCCTTGACCAGGAGAAGAAAACCGCTACGCTGATATGGCAATATCGGCACACACCTGATATTTTTTCGATTGCTATGGGGTCCATAGAGCGTCTCTCAAACGGCAATACGATTATCGGATGGGGGACAGCATCTGATGCTTTCACGGAGGTTCATCCTGATGGTTCGGTGGCGCTCGACGTCCAGCTTCCTGACAGCATCGTGAGCTATCGTGCCGTCAAGTATGATTGGCCACAAGTTGGTTCGCAGACAGTCGTCAACAATAAATCTACCGAACCAACCTTATTTTCGATAGAACAAAATTTCCCGAATCCCTTCAATCCCACTACAACAATTGGGTATTCTCTCGCAAAGGCATCAAAGGTTACAATTTCGGTCCACGACCTTCTTGGCCGTCGGATTGCAATCCTTTTTAGCGGAATGAAACCTGCAGGGAAATATTCTATTCGATTTGATGGATCAGGCCTTCCATCCGGTTTCTATTTCTACAGAATGCAGGCAGGAAATTTTTTCCAAACACGGAAATTACTCTTATTGAAATAGAATCCCAATGAACTCTCGCCGGCATTGTTTCAACTTCATTGGGGAATCCCGAGCTATTGTTTGCAGGGGGGAAGAAGCTTCAACAAGTAAAATCCAGCGGATGCAACTGTTGGTCTGTAGGTATCCGTCGATTAACCAACCAAAGTGTATTTCTGTGTACCGATTGTTTTTTGTCCCTGTCTGTATATTAAACTATTCTTTTCAATTCAGCATCAAATTCTTATAGTGGTATACATTATAAAGGAGGGTATGTTATGATTATGAAAACTTCGTTACCGAAGAATAGTATCAAATTCAGCACCATTCTTCAGCACGTTGTAACTCTGGTACTGGTTGCCTGGAGTATGGTTTTATCACAAAATAATGCGCCGAATATGATTCAATATATCTCGCCTCTACCTAGTTCATCAAACAATTCACAGCAGACCAATATCATCCTTCGATTGGAAAATCCATTTCCCCGTGGGACAGTCTTTGATTCTTCTGCTGTCGACGTTGAAGGTTCGGCGAGCGGGCATCATTCCGGCAAGCTTATGCTATCTGATGATGACCGGATTGTTCTGTTCAATCCCCAAACTCCATTTTCTCCGTACGAACGTGTCACGGTTGCAGTTGCTCCGTCGATCTACGACCGGAGCGGAAAGAGCATAGGAGTATGGAAATTTTACTTCGAAACCAGCCATCTTTCTGCTCGTGCCCAGGAGAGCGTTCTTCAAAAGATACCACAATGTGATATCGAAGGGAATCAATCTACAGCACCGAACGGCTCCTCATTTTCACCGGGGTTGCTTGCTAAGTCTAACGGCACGGTGCCGGACGATCTCCCCCGGCCGGATATTCTCGTATCAAACAACCCTTCTGATGGAGCAATATTTTTCTCAACATGGAAAATAAAAATTGGCTTTAACTCGCTTGTTCTTATTCCTTTCCTTCAAGAATATCTTATGATCGTCGACAACGCCGGAAATCCCATTTATTACAAACAGGTCGGTCAGACGACCGATTTCAAACCTCTATCCAATGGGAATCTTTCCTATTTCGATTACACAACAACCCAGTTTTATGAAATGAATCAAAATTATATGATCATCGATAGTTTTGCATGCGGCAATGGATATCAAACAGATCCGCACGACCTCCGGCTACTGAAGAATGGTCATAGGATTCTCATTGGGCTTGATCCACAAACGGTCAACATGAGAGCAATAGTACAAGGAGGAGATACCTCTGCTACTGTCATCGGCATCGTCGTACAGGAACTCGATCAGCAGAAGAATGTTGTTTTTCAATGGCGCAGCTTCGACCACTTTCTTATAACAGACGCGACTCACGAAGACTTAACTGCAGCAACTATAGATTACGTTCATCCGAACGCTCTTGATATCGACTATGATGGAAATATTCTTCTTTCGAGTCGTCACATGGACGATATTACCAAAATAGATCACAACACAGGAGCAATCATCTGGCGATGGGGGGGAAAAAACAACCAGTTTACATTCGTCAATGATTCGATCGGTTTTTCTCATCAGCATGACATCGATCTGACCAGTTCTGGGACCTATACGATTTTTGATAACGGTAATTTTCATGTCCCGCCTTTTTCACGTGCGCTCGAGTACTCGCTCGACCAGCAAAACAAGATAGCCACGCTGATCTGGCAATTTCGTCACACACCAGACACGTACACATTTGCCACAGGATCTGTCCAGCGTCTTCCAAACGGGAATACGTTTATTGGATGGGGAGCAAATTATCTGAGCGCAACCGAGGTGCGGCCGGATGGATCGACGGCGTACGAAATTCAATATGGCGATAGCCTCATGAGCTACCGCGCTTTTCGCTTCGCCTGGCCGTTAGCATCGACGGCTGTTGCCGCATCTCCGGCGACACCTTCACAGTTTGTATTGGAACAAAATTATCCCAATCCCTTCAACCCCAGCACAACAATCAAATATGTGATTCCGCAGCAATCATATGTCACGATAAAAATATTCGATATGCTCGGTCGCGAAGTTACTACGTTGGTAAACCAGAAGAAAGAAACGGGAAGTTATTTTGTGGAGTGGAATGCAAGCCGGATGACGAGCGGGGTGTATTTCTATACATTACAAGCAGGCGGGTTTAAACAAACGCGGAAATTACTCCTCATAAAATGATTCTCAATACATATGATTTAAAAATTAAAACAGCCCTTCCCACCACAAAAGGGCTGTTTTTGTAATACGACTTCTTTTCCTCCGCTCGTAACAGCAAAATATGGTTATCCGTTATCCCCGGTCAGGCGGGCAATCTGAAGCACGTAGAATCGAAGCAGTTTTTGTTTGTCGGCAGAAAGCGCTTGCTCTTCGATCCGCGCAATTTGTTCAACATCCTTCATCGCACGAACAATTGTTACCGGCACTTCTACCATACCTTCAGACAACGACGTGAGATATTCCAGCGACGCCGCAAGGAATTGCCTCATCTCATCATCTGCACTCGAAGCACGGAAGAACTGCGAGAGATCGGCAGAAAGTTTCATGCCGCGCACGGAAGCAGGAATAGTGGTAAGCGTTTTTCCCGACGTAAGCGAATTGAGCGCAATGGCAAGCTCGGTAAAACTACGAACTTGCTGAAAGACGGGTTCTTCTAACATTTGCCAGATTTTTGTCCGCCAGAATTGTACCTGTTCACGAACGCCAAGAATGTTTTTAATTGTTGTCTTCCAATCGGCATCAATTTGTCCATCGATACCTTCAATAAATTTTTCTATTTTGGTATTGAAAATATCTTTCTGCAAAAGCACAGCCAGATCGGGACGCACGGTGGATAAAAGCTCCGGAAGAAACACGCCATCTTCAAAGAATTCATTCACATTCACGCCATGGCGGCGAATTAATTCCTGTTGAAATAGTCCGATGAAATCGTTTAAACTGTCATTGTCTTCGCGCAATGCAAGGAACGCAGAATTGCCCGCAGGGAACGCCGGCTCGATATTTTTAAGATGTGTTAAATTCACATCGTGATACAGCCGGAGTGTTTGGAGAATTTCATACACAGGAAGCTGCGGTAAAATTCTATCGGCAATAAGCGTGCGTGTGTCCCCTTCTTTAAATTCCATTTGTGAAAACACATTCAGCGCACGGAACAAACCGGTGGTTAATTGGTTGACACCCAGCACCATTGTCTGCGCCTGATTGTGCGCAATAGCGCGCAGCATACTGCCGTACCGTGCAAGCGGAATGGTTTTCATAATTTTTTCTAAAATTCTTTGCCCGCGGTCAGTATCCGCATCGGAACTTGGCCGCACAGTCGGCCGATCGCGAAGTTGGGGCATAGTACGTGCAATAAAGTAGGACGCAATATGCATACCCACTACATCTGCATCTCGTCCATACAAAATTTGTCGAAAATTTTCCGTGAGGATCGCCAAGAATTGGTCAACAACTGCATCTTTGGAACCGAGCGTCAACCGTTCAATTTCCTGTGCGCCGCGATCCTTTAATTGCAGGCGACTTTCAACCAACGATTCCGACGCCCGCAGCAAATCGCTTTGATGGATAGATTGAGATTCTCTTACATGATGAAGCACCTGCATCAATTCCTGTGCCGGCAGATAGCGGAGATGTTCTGATATCGTGCTTTGAAATGTGCGGAGATCGCCGCCGACAAAAATTCCCATCAACGGTGTGGTTGCATATTCTGCGCTCTTCCGCGAAGACGCCGGAAGATGCTGGCCAATCAATTTTATTGCTGCCTGCGAACGAGTGAACGCCGGCTTACCAGAAGCAGGCGCATAGTATCCGCCTTGGCGCTGCATCGGTTCGCCGCTGCCCATCTTAATGCGCACACGGTCTGTCAGTCCGCGCTGGGCAAGCCATAATACGATTTCATTTTTCGCCTGTCGAAAAGCCGCCGCACCTGCCGCTTGGCCTACAGCTTGGCTTAAATCAGAACCCGCAATAAATATTTCAGAAACAAATTCAGCAAAACGATCTTTTGTTTCTTGATCTACTCTTCTGCTTTGGTGGGCATAATCCCAGAGTTTTCCAAGATATGTCGAGATGCCGTGGACTGATTCCAAGTCTTCAAATAATGGAATAAGCAGAATCGATGGAATTTCGAGATCCGGATGTTCACGCAATGTATCCTCACGGCGCGCTCGCATCTTACGATCTAATGCAATGAGCGCTTCCGCTCTCGTGGACATACTCACCTGCAGTGCGAGAATTAACCCGGGATTTCCATATCGCGAAGCGAGCACATTAATTTCATGAAGATTGTGCACTGTGGTGTCGATGACGAATGGATCTTGCGCCGTAATCATCCTTTGATGAATACGCGGAGTAATGACCATGCGCTGCAGAAGATCGCGGTAGAGGCATGCTTCAATTACAAGCCCGCAATTATTAAGGTGCTGGCGAATGATTGGAATGAGTGTTCGAAGTTGCTTGCGCATTTGTTTGTTGAGCGCAAAATAATGCTCCATCGTTTCCCATCGCCGACGGCGGAGTTCTAGCATCTTGCGTTCCAATCGATCGTTGTGATACCAAAGCAACGTGAGTGGATCGCGTGCAAGATGCAGCTTCATACCGATGTTCCGCACTTTGCCGGGTTTTACATTAAACGGAAGAACACCTCGATATCTTTTTTCAAGTTGCTGTGTGAGTATGGTGATATCATTTAGAAGTTGTGTGAAACGCAGATTGTTTTCCGGCACGCGCTGCATTTCCATAAGAAGTTTTGGATCGATAGAAATTCCATTTTCGATCTGTACAAGACGAGACAACAAACGAGCAAGCCGGGAAACATTTTCAATCAATGTAGTAGCAACTAGGCGGTGCCCTTGGCCGGACGGCCTGTTGCTTCCGTCCCAATCGCCCCAAAACGAAAGAAACGTTCGTAGATCTTCTTTGCCAAAGAGCGCTGCATAGTTTTCGCCATCAATGAGTGAATCCAAATCAAGAATCAGTTCTTGTGATTCCTCGCTCGAATTGATGGCGACATTGAGTGCATAATATTCTCTTAAAAGTTCGTTCACAGCAGTCTGCACAAGTTCTTCCGGTACTGTACGATGACTGATGAGGTCAGAAATTATATTGCTGAAACAAATCTCTACTTGTATAGAATATCTCTGCGTTGGATGGACAGTCCGGTCATACATCCGAGAGCGAAACGCTTCATCGCGCAATGGCAGTGAATCTTTAAAGAGTTCTCTTTCTAAACGCAACGCAAGTGCGCTGCCTCCATCAGCACGGGCTTGTTGAAGTAATTCCTCTGCAATAACCAATCGATCGCGATACCGTTGCTTGAATAACTTTAATCGATGGGGTAAATATTCATTTCTAAATTCCGCAAGGTGACGTGCTGAATCAAATTCAGGTCCTATGCCTAATTTCACGCGCTCGCTTTTTTCTAGAATGGCTTGTTCTATCTTTTGCCAGCGCTCAAAGTTTTTTCGTTCATCATCCGATCCTTGATAGGACGGTGTAATAATCGACAGTCGTTTCCTGTTGTAGCGTGATGTTTCTTCTGAAATCAATCGATTTAAATCTATCAGCACATGACGAGTTTTATTAAACAATACTTCCGCGCCATCCACGCCACCAAGTGTGAGACGAAAAGTTTTTCTTCCCGTTACAAATCCATCTTCTGTATGCGCAAATGTTGAAAGAGGAAGCATACCGATTCCGCGCCGTGCAAGTCCCGATGCGAGCCACTCTAAAGAAAGGCCGGCAGGCAAGTGATCGATCACCAACAATGGATACATGCTTCCGGTGGGCGGAATAATGTAGATATGAAACGGATTCCGATCCGCCGGCAATTTTTCGACTGCATCGAGTAATGCTTTTGTGCGTTCGAGGAAAATCTTGTTACGCAAGCGCCAATAGGAACTTACGACATTTGAATCATGCCGATAAAATAAATACGTCAGAGTAATGGCACCGATATTAAATCCAATGAGATTATTTTGTTCAGCAAATTTATTAAACAGCGATTCGTCTCGAATCTCCAAAACTGCAAGCCGTGCCCCGGCAAGACAATCTGTTTTTGAAACCGAATGAACAGTAACAACTTTTTTTGCTTGACTTTCAGAAACCTGCCCATTACGTACAAGCTCTTGAGTTATCTGACGAACCGTTTTGATGAAAGGAATATCTACCGACGGCGCTACATTTTGATACGAAAGATCATCGATGATATAAATATCGTTCTCCAGCAGCCACAGAACGAGCTTACATATTGCCGACTCTTGAAATATGCGACCCGTTGCATTATGCGGATTGTTGATAACAACTGCGCCATATTTTTTCCACTTCGGATCTGCGGCAAGTTTCTTCTGGACAGCATGAATCATTGCATCAACATCAATCTCAAAGCTCGGTGTAAGAGGGACAGCGCACGTTGCAGGAAAACATTGTTCGTACGACCAGCTTAAATCAGATACGATTACTTCTCGAATGCCGCAATGAAAACCAATCAATCCCAAAGCTGTGCGTGATGATCCACTAACAACGGTGCAATGTGTCAATTGATATTCTGGATGATGTTTGACGAAGACAGTTAAAAAACTTGCCTTTAATTCTTGTTGCCACACCGAAGAATCGATGTTCTCTCCTAGTTCATCCAGTACCATTTTAGCATCCATTCCCGCGAATCGATCGGATGCCGGGATAAATCGATGTGATTCGAGTCGATTGACAAGATATTCTGCTTTCTCAGATATTTTACCAATGCGCTGCTCCACAGCATTCGCCCGAGCATCAACAACATTCAATACTCGCTGTTCAAACGAATGAGCGTGAAGAGGAAGTGCATGACCTGAAAGGCCTGTCAATGCGATTCCTTCAAATGGAGGATTCATTGAGATTTGCGGTTCTTTTCTTTCCATAGAAAGGAATGCGTGTTGATGACTGAGCAAATATGTAAGCAATTCAATTTCTGATGCAGACGGTGATCCCTTGAGTTGAAAGTGAATAGCTTCAAAGACGCTCAGAATTTCGGCGGGACCGGCTAAGAACATCGTCGATAATGCATGGAATTTCTGAGAAAAGATTGCAGGTGTCAACAAACGGAGAACCCGATGTACGAGTTTTGCTTCTCGTGCCAGCGAAAGATGATTCGGTGTGTTGTTGGCTTCGATGAAAAACAACGGATACTCAAGGCTGAGAGAACGCAACAGGCGGCGGGTTTCTTCACCCAGTTCTTTTCCGAGTACAAGAAAAGTTGGACTGAGTTCGTTTTGTGCTAAGAATTTTTGTAGTTGAATAAATATTTCGTGCTCAGATGCTGGAAGCCGGCTGAAGTGCAGCGCAGAGAAGATTGCCTCGTCAGTCGGTGATGCCACTTCCCACAAAAAGACATGCGCCGGTCGATGCACAATGTACGAGGAAAGCGCATGGTAGAGGACACGAAGCGTTTCGAAAATACCACCGGTTGCAAGAACAATTTCTCTTTTTCCCGACGTTTGACCGAGATCGTAAGACAACGATTCCTGCTGATTTTGAAGCCAAGCAGTAAATGCTTTTACAAGATCGTTTGGAGAATTTCTGGAGAAACCGCCGCGTGGAGAATACGGACAGCTTTTTTGAATTAGACGATTAAGAAATTCGAGAAGTGGTTTATCTGTTTCACTCCACTCAATTTGTTGAAGTATAGCGTTTGCATCCGTACTGTCCAAATCCTCGCGTTGCACATCAATATCCAGTACGATACGGAGATATGCCGCCATCAATCGAATATCCTGCACTGGATTGCCGATGTGGAAATTGACGCGGTCTTCCGGCGCTGTCGCGGATGATGCAGTTGCCTCGCTAATTTCCGACACTCGCGCAACTTTGAGCGGCTTCAGCTGGAATAATATACGTGGATCAGAATGCTTTGTTTGCAACGTTGGCACCAGAGCGCTGAGTGAATACAATCTTGTTCATTCGTGTCGCACGAGATCACTTCGCCTGTCTCTTCTCCTTGATGCTGCGGTACGAATCGAGAGCGTTTTGTAAAATATTTTGGAACATACTAAACAACTCAGAACCATGCGCCATGTCCTGTGGCGAAAGCGAGACAACTGTTCGCGCATTTTTCAATCCTTGACTTGCTTCTGCCAAGCGTGCCGCTTGCGGTGTAAGCATCAACAACTCCGGACTACTCTTCAACATTTCCAATTCTTCTTTATCAAACTCGAGACGTTTGCGGTTCCTTTTTAACTCGTCGTTGATGCGTAAATCATTCAATTGCGCTTCACGCTCCCATTGGTTTTTCTTTATGTCATATTTTTTCAACTCAAGTTGATTTTCCAATTGAATAATTTCTTCATCTGCTTTCAATTTTGCTTTTGTGCTCACAATGCGCGCTTTCTGGTTTAGGACTTCCGTTTGTTCAAGAATTCTTGCCTGCTCTTGCTGTTTCAATGCCTCCGATATTTGCGGATTCACCGGTTCGAACGAAAGAATTGTTAACGAGATAACTTCTATACCCATAGCGGCTTTGCTTGCCGTAATTTCTTTGTGCAAGTAATCATGAATTTTCTGCGAAGAGAGTTCTTCAATTTCGAATCGCTCGGTAAAGCCCTTCACAACTCCTTGCAGAACTGTTTCCAATTCTTTTGCGGCATGCGCAACCGCTTCGGTGCTCCAACCGCCTACGCGAATGAGTTCAGTCAAATGTCCGGTAGATGCCGCAACTGTCGCTGACAATTTTACTTTAATATCAATGTTGCCTTTGGAGGTTGCATCAACAGTTAACTGAAACGAATGCGTTGTCCGCTGCAGTAACAGGCTAAAGTGCCTCGGATAGAACCGTCCTTTCCGAACACCTAAACCGGCTTTCGTTTCACAGAGAACAATAAAGTCGGGTTTGCGGATGCGATATTCAAATGCAGCCACAATAAATAAAATGATAACAAAACCAAGTGTGTATTCCATAATGCGCTCTTCTCCTTCAAATAGGCGGTTTGATGGTGAATTCTTCTAAATCAAGATACAACATTCACGAAAATAACGCAACGCAAGCTGTAAAATTTTGGCCAATGTTTTATGAAATAAGAGTGTCCTCTTAAATAATTGCTCTATATGTAAAATAACCTTGATTATTTAATAATAATCATTATATTGCTATAGATAATAAGGTGTTTTATCTCCAAAACCTTACTACATTATTACTAATTTAATCAGTGAGAAAATTTTATGAAAAAAATAGAAGCAATTGTTCGTCCGCATGCTGTGGACGACATTCGAGCAGCGCTCCTCGAAGCAGGCTTCCACGGAATGACAATGATGGAGGTCAAAGGCGTAGGCAGACAAAAAGGGCATACTGAAGTCTATCGCGGAGCGGAGTATCAGGTAGACTTTTTACCGAAGATCAAATTAGAAGTCGTTGTTCCAGATGGACGTGTAGAAGAAGCAGTTTCGATCATCATTCGCATCGCAAAAACTGGGAAAGTTGGCGACGGTAAAATCTTCATCTTACCGGCAGAAGATGCAATACGTGTACGAACAGAAGAGACAGGAGAAGATGCATTATGAAAATAGATACTGGTGATACGACATGGATGTTGGTGTCCACAGCGCTTGTTATGCTGATGACACCAGGATTAGCATTATTTTACGGCGGCATGGTGCGTCAAAAGAATGTGCTGGGTACTATTATGCAAAGTTTTGTAGCATTAGGGTTGATAACGGTGCAATGGGTACTGATTGGTTATTCACTTGCCTTCGGTCCGGATATTCATGGAATCATCGGCAGCTTGCAGTGGTTTGGTCTACATAGTGTAGGGCTCGAGCCCAATCCGGATTATGCAGCGACCATACCGCACCAAGCATTTATGATGTTTCAAATGATGTTCGCCATCATTACGCCCGCTTTAATCTCGGGCGCATTTGCGGAACGCTTTAAATTCAGCACATATTTGGTCTTCGTTCTTCTTTGGTCAACCTTTGTGTATGCGCCGCTTGCGCACTGGGTGTGGGGTGTAGGCGGATGGCTTCGGTCGTTGGGCGCATTGGATTTTGCAGGCGGACTTGTAGTACATATTAGTTCCGGCGTATCTGCTCTTGCAGCAGCAATTATTATTGGGAAGCGTAAAGGACATGGTCACGAACATATGCCTCCTCACAATTTGACTATGACATTACTTGGTGCAACATTGTTATGGTTTGGTTGGTTTGGATTTAATGGAGGAAGCGCTCTTGCCTCTGGTGCGCTCGCAACGTCTGCATTCTTAATGACTCATATTGCAGCGGCAACAGCGACACTTTCGTGGATCTTTGTGGAATGGAAACATCGCGGTAAACCAACACTTCTCGGCGCAGCGTCAGGTGCAGTTGCAGGTCTTGTGGCAATTACACCGGC
Source organism: Bacteroidota bacterium (assembly GCA_050015675.1). Lineage (GTDB taxonomy): Bacteria > Bacteroidota > Ignavibacteria > UBA10030 > UBA10030 > Fen-1298. The sequence goes on from JBEKAY010000010.1 coordinate 81,133, forward strand.
TTCAGGTTTTGTCGGTCCGCTTGCTGCGCTTGCAATTGGTTTTGGTGCAGGTGCCGTCTGTTACTTTGGTGTGAATATCAAGAACTTCTTTGGTTATGATGATTCACTTGATGCAGTCGGCGTTCATGGTGTCGGCGGCACATTTGGGGCACTTGCAACTGGTCTCTTTGCATCGAAAGCAATCAATGCTCTGGGAGCCGATGGAGCATTCTTCGGCAATCCGTCTCTCTTTCTTGTCCAACTCTTGAGCGTTACAGTAGCAATTGTATACGCATTCAGTATTACATGGATCATTCTTAAAGTACTTGATAGGACCATGGGATTACGCGTTCAACAGGAGGAAGAAGTGGAAGGACTGGATCTCAGCCAGCACGGTGAAAGCGGCTATATCTTCTAATCCGAACTGCATAGGGGCGCTTGGAGGTTGTGTATGTAGCGCCCCCTTTTTATTCAAGTTTTTTCTGCACTGGCATTAAAAGTCCTTGTGATACTTATTCCACATGAACCAATGGAGGAAACTCTAAAGATAAATTAAAAGCAGCTTTATTCCAAAACAAAGTCCATTCGATTATTCCCATCAGATCAATCTCTACAAAAGCAAATTTGTTAGTTACTCCGGGATTTGTTCATTGTCTTTTTCCTATATTTTATATGCACATTATTTCCTTTGTTAAAAAAAATATACAAAGGGCATATTTCCATTGGTAATTTAATAATAATTATTAAATTACTATAGTTAATAAGGCATTATAGCTTTAATACCCTACTTCTGTAATACAATTAGGACCCTATATGAAAAAAATCGAGGCCATAATTCGTCCACATTCAATAGATGACATTCGCGAGGCGCTACAAGAGGCGGGATTCCGCGGAATGACATTGCAAGAAGTCAAAGGCTTTGGCAGGCAGAAAGGACATACCGAAGTTTACCGCGGAGCCGAATATCAGGTAGATTTTCTGCCGAAGGTCAAATTAGAAGTCGTTGTGCCAGATGGACGTGTAGAGGAAGCAGTTTCGATCATCATCCGCCGTGCAAGAACAGGTAAGGTCGGCGACGGGAAGATATTCATTTTGCCGGTAGAAGAAGCAATACGTGTACGAACAGAAGAGACAGGAGAAGATGCTTTATGAAAATAGATACTAATGACTTGACTTGGATGATGGTGTCTACAGCGCTTGTTATGCTGATGACACCAGGATTAGCATTATTTTATGGCGGCATGGTGCGGCGTAAAAACGTTCTCGGAACAATCATGCAAAGTTTTATCGCACTCGGTATCATCACACTACAATGGATATTGTGGGGATACAGTCTCGCCTTCGGACCAGATTGCGGACATATTATCGGAAATTTGTCATGGGCCGGTCTTGCCGGTGTCGGACTTACTCCAAATCCAAATTACGCCGCGACAATTCCTCATCAAGCATTTATGATTTTCCAAATGATGTTTGCAATAATAACTCCTGCACTCATCACCGGTGCGGTTGCTGAACGATTCAAATTCAAAGCTTATATAGTATTCCTTCTCTTGTGGTCCACACTTGTTTACGCACCGATTGCACACTGGGTCTGGGGTGTAGGTGGATGGCTTCGGTCATTAGGAACATTGGATTTTGCGGGCGGGTTTGTAGTGCATATTAGTTCGGGAGTTGCAGCGCTTGCCGCGGCAATTGTTTTAGGCAAGCGCAAAGGTTATGGTCACGAGCATATACCGCCGCATGATTTGACAATGACATTAACCGGTGCAGGATTACTCTGGTTCGGTTGGTTCGGCTTCAACGCAGGGAGTGCTTTGACATCGGGAACATTAGCTCTAACTGCATTTATCAATACGCATTGCGCAGCCGCTGCTGCCTCATTATCATGGATGTATATGGAATGGTATAAACGCGATAAACCGACTGTTCTTGGTGCCGCCTCCGGTGCAGTCGCCGGACTTGCTGGTATCACCCCCGCAGCAGGGTTTGTAACACCGATTGCAGCAATTATAATCGGTTTGTGTTTAGGAGTTTTGTGCTATTGGGGAGTATCAATGAAAGGCCGCTTTGGATTTGATGATTCACTTGATGTCGTTGGTGTTCATGGCGTTGGCAGTTCATTTGGAGCAATTGCAATCGGGTTGTTCGCTACTACTGCAGTGAACGCAACCGGAAGAAACGGACTTTTTTATGGTAATTACTCTCTTCTCGGTATTCAAATATTTAGCGTTGTGGTCGTGATTATTTTCTCATTCGTAATGACCTGGTTAATATTAAAAGTTCTTCAGAAGACAATGGGTCTTCGCGTTAAAGCTCAGGAAGAAGAGGAAGGACTAGATCTCAGTCAACATGGAGAAAGTGGATATAACTTTTAGATATTAGTATGTTCTAAGTGATTGGGACGTTGCATGCAGCCACAAAAAAGAAGCGTCCCAATCCTTATTCTATATTCTTAAGCAGAATTTGCGTTTTTCTTGCTTTGCATTTCCATTTCTTGCATTTCCATCAAACTTTCTCTACCATAGTTCCGAAATTTAGTTTCAGTCATTCATTCGCAGCATAATGAAAAAAATCTGGTTCATTCTCTATAATATAGTATTCATACCACTCTTTTGGACGCTCCTCCAAATTGCGGCACTGTTCAATATTAAAATCCGGCGCGGCGTTGATGGACGGAAAAAATTATTTGAAAAAATTGAACGCGACATATCAAAACTCACATCGAAACGGCGTGTATGGTTCCATTCGTCGTCGATGGGAGAGTTCGAGCAGGCAAAACCTATTATTGCGGCGCTGCGGCAGAAATACCGAGACATCAATATCATTGTCACATTCTTTTCACCGTCCGGCTATGATCATTCAAAAAACTACAAACTTGCTGACATTATTACGTACATCCCATTTGATACAAAAGCAAATGCACACCGTTTCCTTGACCTCATACAACCAACGGCAGCTGTGTTTGTGCGATACGATGTCTGGCCAAATCATTTATGGGAACTGAGGGCAAGAGGTATTCCAGCATT
>JBEKAY010000011.1:0-81249 GCA_050015675.1 Bacteroidota bacterium
GGGCAAAGAAGGAGAAATCAACACAAAGAAAAGCCGTGTAAAAGTGTTTGTCATCCCGACTAACGAAGAATTGCTGATTGCACGCGATACCGTTCGCTGCGTTTTCGATGTGCCTCGAAAAAATTAGGTACATCTTCGGAATGAAATATTTAAAAGCGCGGACTTACTGGTTCGCGCTTTTTGTTTTTCATGATTCACTTCCATCTGGTTTTATTAGCAATTATTTCGCATTCTTTATATTGTAATATATGAATCAGTTAGAAGAGGTAAAATGCCGATAATCTTCAAGTTAAAAAATCAAACTCACATTTCCCTTGCAAAACGCCTGCGCGCTCTTTCTAGAAATATGTGGTGGACATGGAATCCGGAAGCTCAAGCCCTTTTCAACGAACTTTCACCGCTTATATGGCGTTATTCCAATCATAACGCTGTTGAGGTTATGCGAGATATATCCGAATGGGAACTAGAAGCCCGGCTGCGAGATCATGAGTTTTCTCGGCGAGCGCACAGTGTACTAGAAGAATTCAATTTGTATATGGCAGAGCCCTCAACATGGGCGAAACACCATGCATCAATGCTGAAAAATCCGGTTGCTTATTTTAGCGCTGAATTCGGCATACATGAATCATTGCCGATTTATTCCGGCGGTCTCGGCATTCTTTCCGGTGATCACACAAAATCCGCAAGCGACCTCGGCATACCTTTCGTCGGAATCGGGCTATTTTATCGCCAGGGATATTTCCAACAGCGATTGAATGCCGACGGTTGGCAGGAAGAATTATATCCTACAAATAATACAGATAATCTTCCGATGGAACTCATGCTTCAACCCGAAGGCGGCCGCTTACTCAACTCTGTCGAAATCGGACACAGCACGGTGTACTTTCAAACATGGGCTGTGCATATCGGACGGGTAATTCTTTATTTGCTCGATACAAATCTTCCAGAGAATGATCAGCATTTCCAGGGACTGACAGCCACGGTATACGGCGGCAACACAGACACGCGCATCGGGCAGGAAATTATTCTTGGCATCGGTGGTGTGCGGCTTCTGCAAACACTGGGGATAACGCCATCTGTTTTTCATATGAACGAGGGACATTCCGCATTTCTAGTACTGGAATTACTTAAACAGGAATTAGAATCCGGAAAAACGCAGGAAGAGGCAGAACGCGCGGTTCGCTCAAAGTGCGTCTTCACAACTCATACTCCCGTGCAGGCCGGACACGACCAGTTCAATTCCGAGTTGATGACATATGCACTGGGAAAGTTTTGGAATCCAACCGGATTGTCGCATGAATTCTTAATGTCGTACGGTCGTATTCATCCGTCTCAGACGGATGAACCATTTATAATGACAGTCCTTGCCATCAAGATGTCTCGTGCCGCAAATGGCGTCAGCGAATTGCACGGACACGTGAGCAGAGAAATGTGGAAAGAATTATTTCACGGAAGACCGGTAGATGATGTTCCCATCGGGTACATAACCAACGGTGTCCACACACCGGGGTGGGCAACAGCACATGCGCACGATTTCTGGAACAAACGACTTGGTTTTGATTGGACCGCTAAGTTGATGGAACCGAAATTTTGGAAGAAGATAGCGGACAATGAACTTGCCACCGACGAGGAACTCTGGGCATTGCGTTATTCATTACGGCGCGATTTAGTGGATTACGCCCGTCGGCAAAAATATATTCGTATGGGCGGCACATCTCTTGCGACAAGCCACATCTTATCTCCCGACGCATTGACGATCGGATTTGCCCGTAGGTTCGCGACCTACAAACGCGCACCGTTAGTGTTCCGGCATTTAGAAAAAATCGTTCCGTTATTTACAGATACACAGCATCCGCTTCAAATCATCTTCGCAGGTAAAGCGCATCCACATGATAACGACGGTAAACGATTTATTCAACGCATCATAGAAATATCGCGCCAATCAGAGTTAAACGGAAAGGTGGTCTTCCTTGAAAATTATGACATTAATGTAGCGCGTCATCTCATTTCCGGTGCCGATGTATGGCTGAATACTCCGCGCCGTCCACTTGAAGCCAGCGGAACAAGTGGCATGAAAATCACCATCCACGGTGGATTGAATCTGAGCATTATGGATGGTTGGTGGCGTGAAGGATATAACGGCAACAATGGCTGGAATATTGGCGACGACCAGAACGAAACCGATTTTGAAACACAAGATGAACATGATTTTGAAAGTTTGGTCAAAATTCTTTCCGAATCGGTCATTCCGGAGTTTTATGATCGTGACGAACGAGGCATTCCGCACGCATGGTTGAAGCGTATCCGCAATGCAATGCAGACATTGCTGTCGCAGTTTAGCTCGGATAGGATGCTGGGGGAATATGTACAGAAATACTATATTCATTGAACGACTATCTTTATTTTTGGGAGAGAATTATTGTTCCACTGTACGGTTTTTCTCCTTCTGCTGCCAAGATTCTTTAACCTTTTTTCTTTGCATGTGTTGACATTCAATCTCTCCACACCTATCTTTAAAGAGTAGAGTTATCCGATGACACACGATTTTTCAATAGAGCGCACATTGTAATGAAGTTTCCAACCGACGTTGAAACCCGCAAACTCACTGCGATTATGTTCACAGACATCAAAGGCTTTTCCAAAAAGATGGCTAAGAACGAAACGAACGCCTTTGAGTTATTGAAAACACATGACGCTCTATTGCATGTGCTCGCTGCAAAATTTGATGGACGTGTCATAAAATCCATCGGCGATTCGTTTATGATCGATTTCGCTAGTGCTGTCAATGCGGTAAGATGCGCAATTGAAGCGCAAAAACGATTCTCACATTTCAACAAGAAAAAGTCGGAATTAGATAAAATCGAAATTCGCGTCGGCATTCATCTGGGTGACGTGATTATCCGTGACGAGGATATTATTGGAGATGGCGTGAACATCGCTTCCCGCATTGAAGCGATGGCAGGACCGAACCGAATTTGGATCTCACAAGATGTATACCAGCAGGTACGCAATAAGATACAACTGCGGGTTTTTCCGCTCGGCCCTCAGCAATTGAAAAACATACCGGAACATGTAGAAGTGTATGAAATTTTGATCGATGGCATTGATGAATTTGCAACTCCCTCTGCCAGAGCGTTAGAAACACTGGCACATAATCAGGAAGAGTTAGCTCAGAAGGTGGAAACCGAAGAAGCGCTCGAAGCCAGACATGTTGAAGAGGCAAAGCAACGGGCCAAGCAAGGATTCGAAAAAAGAGAAGAAGAACAAAAAGAGGAAATTGCCGAGCATTACGCGAATGCTGAGAAATACTATGAAGAAGGCAAAACAGACGAAGCTGAGGCGGAATTAAACAAAATCTATCAACTCGATCCTCAGCAGCGCATCAACACCGAACGCAGGAAGGCAGCAAAAGAACAAGAAATAATAATGCAAGAGTACCTTCAAAAAGCTAATGAGTTTTTTGCAGGGGGGCAATTAGACGCGGCGGAAAGTGAAGTAAATGAAATCTTCCGGCTCCAACCATTGCATGTCGGCGCCCAACAACTCCTTGCACAAATTGAGGAAGAACGTTACCGGGTTGAGGAAAAAAAGAGAACTAAGCGATTAGAAAACGCACCTAAGCAGATATCCCAAGAAGAGCGTCATATTGAAGAACTTCTTGAACAGGCGCGAGCACTTCTTCAAGAGGAGAAATTTACCGAAGCAACATTCACATTACACGAACTCTTTGTTATCGATCCAAACCATTCCGACGCGCGGCGATTGGAAGAGAGTATTCGTCAAACTGAACAGGCAAAGGCGGAACTGTTGCGCATTCAAGCAAAGCAGGCACAAGAGGAGCAGCGCGCCCATGAACTTGCTAAACTTCAGCAAAAGGTAGAAGAACAAAAACGGCAGCAAGCGTATCTCCACCAACAAATCGACCATAAAGCCCGGCATAAGAAACTATACTACATTGCTGCTGCGATCCTCACGTTGGGAGTGGCATTGTTTGGTATTCCAAAACTATTGGATCTCGTATTCCCTAAGAAAGCGTCGATTGCCATCTTGCAATGCATGAATGCTCCACACGACACGAGCAATATTGAAGTTTTCGATGCGCTTCCAGTTCTACTGGCAGAAGATTTTTCACGATGCGAGCATCTAACCGTTATTGCTCCATCTTCTTCACTTTTATATATACCCGATCAGGCGCACATTCAAAAGATCGCATCCATGCTTCCTACAAGCTATCTGGTAATGATAACCGTTCAAGAATATCGTGGGGGCTACACTTTGTTGATACGCCTACTTAATCCAGATCAACAGAAGATTATCTCTGTCGGATCGGTGGAAGGGCAGATCTCTGCGTTGAGCGAAATGCGTACAAACATTCTGCAAAAAGTTATTGAGAAAATGGAAATAAAATCCAAACTGCCAGAGATTGCGCAGATTTCCAATGTTGATGCATTTGAAAAATACCTGAAAGCCATTCATCTGCTACAATTAAATTCCGGCACAGAAATAGACTCTGCAAAGACCCTATTGCTCACGGCGGTACAAATAGATCCTTCCTTCGGTCTGGGATATGCATTGCTTGCTGATATTAATTTGCGGATGTTCTTTGCAACGAACGATCCGCAATTTCTAAAGTTTGCCTCCGAATATGCACAACGCGCGTTACAGTGTTCTCCCAATATTGCTCTTGCGCACAGGGTTCTTGCAATCTGCGCCCGTCTTCAGCAGAATTATAATACAGCTTTGTCTTCCATCGCACAGAGTGTGGCTTTACTTCCACAAGATCCGGAATGTTACCGAGAACTCGCCTTTCTTTCCATCGTTGCTGGAAAATTCGATGACGCTTCTATGTACGCCTCCAATGCACTTCTGCACGATCCAGTCAACGCGAAATCGCATTTCACGATTGCATTAACACAACAGATGAAACAAGAATACTCTGCCGCACAAATTTCCTATAAGCAAGCGCAATATTTTGGAGAAGACGAGGAAGCGCTGACAATTAATTTTATTCAAAATATTTGGCTCAATGAAGGAAATTACGACAGAGTTATTGAATATTTCCGGCAAAAGCTTCTCGCATCTCCCAAAGATTATCGATATTATTATTGGATTGGACGCGCCTACCAACTCTCACTCCAAATCAGCACCGCACAAAAGTGGTTAGGGGATGGATTAACAATAGCGCAGCAGACTATTGAAGGAAACTCTGAAGATGCTATAGCTCTTTCATTTGTCGGACTGTTTCATTCACGGCTAGGAAATTTTTCTGATGGTGAAACAGCAATGGATAAGGCAATACAGATCAATAACAACTCAGCTGAAATTTTGTTTCGAAGCGCAGAACTCTTTTCTATCCAGCGTGACATACAGAAAGCATTTCCTGCTTTGGAGAAGGCTTTGCGTCGAAAGTACGATTTTGCAGAATTGTTGAATCCCGATTTTTCTTTCATTGCACACGAACCAGAATTTCTCCCAGCAGTAACGCGAAAGATTGAGGGCCAGTGGCCGATAAAGTAAAGTAGCGTTACATTTTATGCTCATCACTAATTGCCCTTTACCGCTTCCATAAATCACTAGTTGCCTCCCTCCCATTTTTTTCCTAAGTTACAGATGTGCAGCGCATTCATTCCATTTATAAGTTCTTTTGCTAATAATGCCATGTCTCTCAGACGACGAGTAGTACGAGAACGGGTTTTGCAAGCGCTTTATGCGTACGAACTATCTCATGAACCTATCCAGTTTATCATCGAGAACATTGTTGCTGATTTGGAGAAACAGCCGGAATCATTCGCCTTCGCGAAACAGTTAATCCTCAAGGTTATTGAATGCAACAAAGAGCTGGATGATTTGATTCGCCAGCGGATAGAACATTGGGAGTTTAGCCGCCTTGCTATTATCGACCGGATTGTGCTGCGAATGAGTATTTGCGAATTATTGTACTTCGATGACATTCCGCCGAAAGTCACTATTAACGAAGCCATAGAAATTGCTCGTGATTTCAGCACTGAGAAAAGTGATAAATTTGTTAATGGCGTGCTCGATTCAATTCTTGATGATCTGAAAAAGGATGGCCGTATAAAGAAATCTGGACGAGGATTAGTGAACACTGGGGCGAACAAACAATCCAAGCAAAGATGAGCAGCGCCTTTTATCCTTCGTCTTTCCACACAGCAACACGTTGGCAAATTTTTTCATGGGCGCTGTTCGATTTCGCGCACACAGCGTTTTACGTTCTCATTCTTACCGTTGGTTATCCGCTTTACTTCAAAGAAATTGTCGCGCAAAACAGCAATCAAGGAGATTTTTTGTGGGGTTCCGCGTTTAGTATTTCCATGTTAATCGTGGCGCTCTTCTCTCCTGTCCTCGGCGCTGTCGCTGATTATGGCGCAGGCAAAAAACGATTCCTCGGTATTCTCACGGCACTGTGCGTTCTTGCAACGTCGAGTCTTTTCTTCGTGCACTCCGGCATGATCTTCTTCGGGATGGTGTTTCTTATTGTTTCGAATATCGGGTTTGAAGCTGGGCTCGTATTTTATGATGCGTTCCTTCCGGAAATAACAACGGTTCGAAGTTATGGCCGTGTCTCGGGTTATGGTTTCGCTCTTGGATATGTTGGATCGCTCGTTTCGCTTGCGGTAGTGTTCCCATTGTATGCAGGTGGATTCGGCACGGACAATCTCCTCAATATTCGGTTTAGTTTTATCATAGCCGCTGCTTTCTTTTTCGTATTCTCACTGCCATTGTTTTTCTTTCTTCCTGATAAACAGCGGACCGGGAGATTAAAGTTAGATTTTATCAAAATCGGTTTTGCCCGGCTCCGAACCACGTACCGGCAATTTCCCCGGTACCGCAACGTCGCACGCTTTCTGATCTCCTATTTTATTTATATCGACGGCGTGAATACTATCATCGTCTTTTCTTCCATCTTCGCACGCGAAACGCTCAAGATGGATATCAGTGAAATTGTTATTTACTTTGCTATGGTACAAACTTCTGCAATTTTTGGTTCTATTATTTTTGGCGTCTTGGCAGATCATACTACTCATAAACGAACGCTCAGTATCACTTTACTTCTTTGGCTGACCATTGTAGTGATTGCATATTTTATTCAAGATAAATGGATGTTCTATGGACTCGGCATACTTGCCGGACTTGCTCTCGGTTCTTCTCAATCAACCAGTAGGGGCATGATGTCTATCGTCACTCCGCAGGAAAAGAAAACAGAATTTTTTGGATTTTATTCGTTTTTCGGAAAAGCATCTGCCATACTTGGACCAGTCGTTTTCGGATTCGTTTCGTCGTATCTCAATCAACGGTTTGCCATTCTCTCTGTTGGATTCTTTCTTCTCACCGGACTCATTCTGTTACAGCGAGTGGAAGAATGCGCCACAGAGAGTTCTCCTACAACCTCCTAATATTTTTATCAGGAAGGAATATCCTATGCGTTCACTGTGCTTTGTTGGTATTATTGCTCTCTTTCTTGGCTGCAATACTGAAGAAAAGGAAACCACAACAAAAGGCAAGCTGCACGTCTTCATTCCAGAATCTATCGCTCCTGTGATGATTGACGAAGTAAATGAATTCCTTAATCTCTATCAAGCAAACGGCGCACACATAACAGATACTATTGTCTCCACTGAGACAGTTGCACGCCGTTTCGTTCGAGACACCGCGCGCATTGCTTTCCTTCCACGTCCATTGTCGCAAGCGGAAAAAGAACAAATAAAAACAACTTCTACCGGCTTGAACGAACTGATTATCGCTTACGATGCTATTGTTGCTGTTGTACATCCTAGGAACAAGATAGTGGAAATGACGACAACGGAGATTCAAAATATATTATCTGGAACGACGACGCAATGGGAACAACTTACCAAACCGATGAAAGGCACGATTCATATTTACTGTCAGGATTCATCGGATGTAACAGAATATCTTAAGCAGCGATTATTGAAGCAAGAAGACATCTCGACAAAATTCACACGCACAAGTTCAGATATTCAGACACTTCGATTGGTAGAAAAAGATCCGCTTGCACTCGGTTTTGTAGCGTTAGCTTGGATTGATTCGGCTAAGTCAGATGCAAAAATTCTCAACCTCGGCAGAACAAGTGAAGATATCGACACAACGTTTGTAACACCAGCCGAAACGATGGGAAATTTCTTTTCTCCTCATCCTGCAAATATTTATAGAAATTATTATCCACTCAAGCGGGCGATTTATATGTATACAAAAGGGCAAGTTGATTTGGCAGCGGGCTTTGGTACTTACGTTGCTACATCAGAAGGACAAAAGCTTTTTCTCAAACGCGGGCTTCTCCCGGGAACACAGAAAATAAAATTGAAATCCAACCAACCTGAGTAGATCACGGTCATCCTTGGCTGAACAAACAGAGCGATGATGGTGGTCTTTATTATATTTTTTAGCACCTCAAAGAATTTGTAATTTCTCGAGTAATAGCTTAGAAATCTCCACCTAACGAAAAATAGTAAAACGGTTCAGAGAAGCCGGACCATTTGAAGCGCCACGCAATATCGATGCGCAACGGTAATCCAAAGAGAATAAGCCGCGATCCTAAACCGGTACCAATGAGCAAATCTTTCGTTACTGTTGAGCCGTCATTGGGATCTGTGCCGAATGCCCTCCATGAAGGATCGTCGCTCCACGCAGATCCCATATCAACGAATGCTGTACCAAGAATGTTGGCAAAGCCAATTGGAAGCGCCCCGAAGACGAGATATTTTAAAAGTGGGAAACGAAATTCCATGTTCGCCACAGCGAACCGTGTTCCAATTTGCTGGGCGTAATCGTATCCGCGCAACGGAAGCACAGGTGTCAAGAACGCGAAATCTTCAACGTTCACGACTGGGATCGTGCTATTGGCAAAGCGTGGTGCAATCCATCCTTCTGAACCGCCGATAAAAAAGTTCTGTTTATTTTTACCCACACTGATACCGCCTGAAAAACGGTACACGAAGATCAACTCCCTTGCCCACTTATTGTAGCTTCGATAATCCGTTGTAAATGTCTGTAAATCCAATCCATCACTGCCTAACTTTGGCGTGCCGTAAAATGTAAAGTTAAAGCGTGAACCGTTGTTGGGGCCAAACCATTCTCCTTGCCATATGGAATTGTCATTGACATAACTAACGAGCGGCAATACAAGCGAGCGCTGCTGCGAAGGACTAGAAGAATTGTCCAAATTTTCTCGCGAGAGATTGAGCCACATCAAAGAGCAATCAATGCGATTGAATCGATCTATCGGATAGGACGCCATGGCGCCAACGGCCCAAGATTGGAAACGATAGAGCGTATCATACAATGAACCGGATGAACTGAGATACAAAAATTTTGCGTCATGAAAAGCTTGGAATCCCCAATCGATGCGTCCGGGTAAATAATAGTATGAAAGCCCATAATCGCTGTTCTTGAGATCGATCAATAGATTCGTTTGAAAAATAATTTGATGATCGCCAAGCATATCACTGAAAGCCAGAATCGTGCTTCCTTCTAATCCGTAAAAAGTGCTGACATTTGCCGCACCATAGATAAGGTCAGGCGAGAAGTTTAGCTTATAACGGCGCGGGATATAATTGCCATCGACATCCCGATTGTCTGTAATTTCTATTTGTGAAATCGGCGGCGGAGCATTCGTTGTGTCGTGCATTGCTTCCGGCGAAAAAACATAATTAGAAAGATCAGCTTTCATACCCGAATGATACGTTGCTTCCGAACCAACCGTATCAATAACCACAACAACGTTGCTGCGTACCGCAATCGTATCGGAGGATGGAGTAAGTGCGACAACTTCTTTAGGTTTCTCTTCACGCGGAAGTTTATATTTCATTTTGTAAAATTCAGTCGGTTCCAATGAATTCACGCTCAGTTTCCGTTCCAATGGACGCAGCATCAAGTAAATATCAAATCCTGCTTCATTGAGAGATGCGAACACCAATTTGGATCCGTCGTGCGAAAGCGAGAGCTGATACAGCCCGCTTATGGAATTGGTAATAGGATAGCACTTACCTGAATCTAATTCCTGTGCATAGATATTGTTGATGCCATTCACATCGGCGATATACAAAATCTTTTTGCCATCCGGTGAAATAACAGGCGAAGTCTTGCTGCCATTTGGCTGTGTAGTGATTCGCCGAATAATACCAGAAGAAATATCGAAAGAGTATACATCAGTTTGTGCGTAATCGTAATTCCAAATTTTGAAGTTCTTCGATATCATAGACGGCGATGTTATATCTCCACGATCGGATGCGAAGTAAATCATTTTGCCATCAGGTGAAAATATCGGATCGCTATCTGAGAAAATATCGTTCGTAAGATTCTTTACTTCTTTGGTAGTTATATTGTAAGTATAAATATCGGATTGTGACGATTTGACGCCGACAAATGTCAGTAAATTGCCATCGTGACTCCAATTCACCGAAAACACACCGTCTAAATCGAGCTGAATTTTTTCCTGTTTGCCGGACTCAACATCGACAAGAAATATGGCATCGCGTTCACCCGCCTTCACAGCAAGTGCAAGTTTCTTTCCATCCGGCGACCACGTGATTCCAGGTGTCAATAAATGCATCTCTTCAAAATTGTTCGTCTTTTGCCCGCTTACCACTTTATCAAGAATCTCGCCATCCAACGCTGACATGATATACACATCAAAATAATCATTTCGGTCGGAGATAAATGCAATCTTGTCGCCCTGCGGCGAGATTGCAGGACTGGTGTTATAGAAGTTGCCATCCTTCGTGTGATTCGTCATCCGTTTATATGAAAAATCCGCCGGCTCTTCGCGCTTTGCAACATCAGGCCAGTAGTACACTTTTTGTTCTTTCTGCCAGCGCTCTGAAAGTTCTTTTACCGACATACCGATTGCAGATTTGAATCCTTTTTCAATACTACGGGCGCTTTTTATCTGGCTGAATATTTCTGCAATCTTTTGTTCGCCATATTTATTGGCAATGTAATACCACACCGATTGCCCGCCGCGGTATGCAAAATATCCGCTGAGATAATTTATTGGCGGCAGATAATTGTGCACCGTTGCATCGCGCAGAAACATATCCGAATTATTATCCCACTTCAACGCGGCGTATTCTGCAATGCCTTCATTCATCCACATCGGCAGTTGTACCGGCGCTTTGTTGGAAATAAGAGATTGGATTGTGCCGCCATAAAACATATCATTGAGTACCGCATGCACTAATTCGTGATGGATGACATGCCGAAACTGTCCGTAGCTTCCTTCAAATGGAATGACGACACGATTCTTAAACAACTCTGTTACCCCGCCGATACCTTCTTCCATATATTCGGCCACAACATTTGTTTGTTGGAACTCATTGTGCGAGTTATAGACGACAAGGGAAATGCGGTTATTAATTTCGTAACGCAGGAGTTTCTTGATAGAAGTATATGCCGCTTCTGATGCATTGGCTGTGAACTGTGCAAGATCATAACCATCTTGCGAGAAATAAATATCGAAATGATCCGTCTGGATATACTGCCAGTGGAAATCTTTATACTGAACTTTGTTCTTGCCGAAAACGGAGTTTTGTGCATTCGCTTCCATTGCGACTCCGCAGAGAATTAAACTGACGAGAATAAACTGGCGCATAATATTCTTACCCTCTTCTCTTGAATTAATATTTCCTTTTAAATCTTCCTTATATAAAACCGCATGGAAAAACAAACCAGTACCGGTTAAAAAAATACTACTCGCCCATAGGAATGAGAGCACGTGAGTCAATATCCAATCAAGTCGTCGATATAAAATAAACATATTGGCACAATGGCTTACCTGCTCATCTGCGTATTATATCAGTGCTTGCGTCGCCGCTGAACTTTATCTTCGTCTTTTTCTACGAGAGCAAAATCAATCTGGCGGTCTTCCGGATTCACACGAACAACTTTGACTTCCAATGTATCGCCCAGGCGATATTGTTTACTTGTTCGTCTTCCTTTCAATGTGTACTGCTTTTCATCATAAGTGTAATAATCGTCGCTCAAGTCGCGCACATGGAGCAGTCCCTGCACCAGCAAATCCGTCAGTTCGACAAAGATGCCGAAGTTTGTTACGCCGGAAATCACGGCGTGGAATTCATCACCAATATGTCGTTTCATATATTCCACTTGCATCACTTTCACAGCAGCACGTTCAGCTTCCATCGCCGCCCGCTCCATCACAGATGATTGTTTAGCAATGTACGGCAAACGCTGGCGAAGGGCATTCCGTTCCTGAAGCGAAATACCGACTGCGTATTGTTTCAGCATCCGATGAACAATTAAATCCGGGTATCGTCTAATCGGTGATGTAAAATGCGAATAGTAATCAAACCCTAAACCATAGTGACCGATGTTGCGATCAGAATATACTGCCTTTGCCATTGACCTTAACGCCACCTCATTGATCACATTTTCGACTTCCGTACCTTTCACTTGACTAAGAAGCTGCTGCAAAGACTTAGACGATACACCGCCGTCTATGTTCAATTTAAATCCAAATTTATCGACAAATATTGCAAGTTCGCCAATTCGTCCCGGATCGGGCGAATCGTGCACGCGGTACAGGAACGGTTTTGCCTGTTCTTCTTTCTTCGCTAATCCAATATGCCTCGCTACGACACGATTTGCCAACAGCATAAATTCTTCCACTAACCGATGGCTTTCTAAGCGCACTTTCTTAATAATCTTGATCGGCTTTCCCTGTTCATCAAAATCAAACTTCGCTTCTGCAGAATCAAAGTCGATGCTGCCTTCCTTCATACGTTTCTTCGTCAATGATGTACTCAATTGAAACATTTGCCGGATAGCTTCGGCGAACGGGGCATCACTCGGCGACACCGCCTGGTTCCGTTCCAACCTGCCAATGAGTTCCTGGACGCGTTCATAACTAAATCGCTGCTTGCTGCGAATAACACTTTCCACAATTTCATATTCTTTGACACTGCCGCGGGCCGAAACATTCATGAAAACAGTAAACGTCAGCCGGTCTTCATCCGGGCGAAGACTGCACAAGCCGTTAGAAAGTTTTTCCGGAAGCATAGGAATGACACCGTTTGGAAAATAGACGCTTGTGCTTCGTTTGAGAGCTTCTTTATCTAATTCGCTGCCGGTTGTTACGTAGTATGATACATCAGCAATGTGCACACCGAGATGGAAATTGCCATCCGGCAGCGGTTCAAGTGAAACCGCATCATCAAAATCTTTCGCATCTTCTGGATCAATAGTAAAGCAAAGCAGATTACGGAGATCACGTCTGCGGCCGATTTCAGTTTGCGGAATATCGGATGGGACAGCGTTCGCTTCTAACAACACTTCCAGAGGAAACTCGGTTATTAAATGATATTCGCGTGCGACAGATTTGATTTCTGCCGATAACTCGCCTGACTTTCCAAGCACTTCCGCAACTCGCCCTTCAGAATTTTGACGATGCTTTCCCCACTCCGTAATCTTTACAACAACCTTATCGCCTTCTTTTGCTTCGTGCAGATGTTCCTTTGCAATCAGAATTTCTCGCGCCATCCGGTGGTCATCCGGTACAACGAAGAATTGATTATGTGCCCGTTCAACAGTTCCTACAAATGTCTGAATTCCACGCTTGATAATCCGTACAACTTCACCCTCGCGTCTAGCACCGCGTTCCTTCTGTTTTGTGCTTTGTGCTAAAAGCGAGACCTCTACCGTATCGCCATGAGCGGCGTCTCCTAAATTTTCTTGCTGAATGAAAAGTTCTTCCCCGCCTTCTTCAACCGTTACAATGCCAAAGCCACGAGATGTGATTTCCAACGAACCAAATAATAGCTGCGTTTCATGGAGATGACCGTATCTTTTCCCGCGGACTCGCAAAATCTTTTTTTCATCTTGCAGAGATCGGAGCGCCCGTTTGAAGATTTGTTCATCTTTCTCGTTACGGATACCTATGCGCCGTGATAATTCTTTTAATTTAAAGGACTCATGAGGGAAGCGAGCGAAAAATTGCAGTATGTGTTCACGAAGCGATTCAAAACTCTCGCCAGTACTTTTGTTTGACACTGAAAAACTCCTTGTAGAGATGGATCGTGAAATGCAAATTCACTTATTCACTGATGTTACGCAAAATGCAATAAAATATTGCCACGACCTTCAGGTCGTGGTTTTAATGTCTCAAAAGAATCTGGGCTTTAGCCCAAAACGATTCAAAATGCGGCTAAAGCCGATCCTGCTGTATTATCATTTGTCCACGACGTAAACGTCATGGCTATAAATCAACTTACTTTGCGTAACATGAGTTATTCATTAACAATTATTTTAGAATATGATGCGATAGAACAATCGGACACCATTGGAGGCACGACGTTGTTCCTCTACATTTTGGATTCCTTCAATGCGGCGCTCAAATGTCAGAATGAGGTTGCGGTATCGTTCCGAGTTGACCATATAGCTCACAGGAAACTCGACGCTGACATTTGCGTTTGTCAAGTCACTCAAGACTCTTCCTCCGGCACGGATAACGGCTTCACCAACCTGTCCGGTCAAACGGAGATCCGTCGACTGATTAAATTGCCCGCCGATATAAATTACATCCACAGACTGGATATAACCCCACGTGTTATTGCGAACCATATCACTGATCAGCCCAGTTACACTTCCCCACGCCAATGCAAATCCAAGATTTGTTCCTATAAGTCCCATGCGCTGTTGGTCTGTGAGTTCATTACGAAATTGACCGGCAAGGATAAAGGAGACAGCATTGGCTTCATCGTCACCTTCTTTCCAATTGGTGCTACTGCTCCAATCTTTATCCGAATATGTTTTTGTTTGTAATGAAATCTTCGTCTTGGGTTCATTCCTTGTCCCAGTGATTTGAAGTGTGACCAATACTTGTGGTGCTTTACTGGTTCCAGAAATATTTTCCGTTTTCTGCATCTGAGTAGAAGTAGTATCATGCATTCCTTGATATGTTGCATTAACTTCCAGTTCAGGATTCAGAACGTTGCCTGTAAAGAGGAGTTTCCCGGTTGCTTCAAACTTCTTGATAAAGTAATAGTAAGAACGATTACTGACTTCAACTTGACCAGTCAAGCGTGACATTGCTGGCGTACGATTGAAGTAGAGCCTACCTTGAAGGTCTGCAAAAAGTTCCTCACTCGTTTGGGTGTTGAAAACAAAACGGAGAGTAGTTGGTCCCTGCGTTTCAATACGAACATCATAGCTGATGCCATCAAGAAACGAATTGCGAATCAGTTTTGATACAGACGAAGAAGACACTCCGTCTTTTGTTGTTTGACCGACAGACTGGTTGGACTTTATTTTCTCATTAGACGTACCTAATGTATCTATGATTTTTGAGTTCACACGCGATGTATCATCCTTAAACGTGATATTCACGATACTTGAGCGAACTGATTCTGTTTCGCGCTCCGGCGGAAGAATTAATGATGCGTCTTTAACAAACACCTCGCCGCGCACTGTAGAAGCAGTGAGATCACCCTGCCATACAAGTCCATTCTGTCCGGTTGCTACAAACAAATTGCCATATAGTTTTTGTCCCGTAAGCCGTTTTTCTTCGCTCATAACCTTTAAATCGCCCTGTGCAAGGAGATCAAACTGCTTAAAATTCAATCCAAGAAGAGTAAAGTTCCCAGAAATCTTCATCGTCCCAACGTGCAAACGTTCTTGTGGATCATTCTGAATTGTGAACCCCTCCAATCGAATTCGATCTCCTGCTGGAATCAAATCGCCGTTCAAGACAAATGGCATTCCAAGCGGATCAAAAATAAAGTTCGCATTCCGAATAGACATTGACCCTTTATACTGCGGAGCATCAATTGGCCCTTTCATCTGCATGTCGCATGTCATTATTCCCGATAGATTTGAAATAATAGGAATGAATGGATCAAGCACTTCCAAATTCAAACCGGAGGATTTTAGCGTAAGGTCCACACTTCCTTCCAGCTTATGTGGCGCCTCTCGCGCAAGGACAAAATCATACGGCAGGGATCCAGTAAGCAGTAAATCTGGTGGGGCTTGTGAGTCTCCAGACCGGCTTGTGAATTTCACGATCAATCCAAGAACATGTTCAAAATATGAGATGTGCGAATCGATTCTGCCGAGGATTTTATGTTTGTTTTGGACCGAATCAATTACACGAACATCATCTGCGTGCATATCTATAACGATGTTGGGATGTTTAAAACTGCCGCGAAAAAGAGTTATCGCATCTAACATTCCGCTAAACTGTGTGGAAGATTTGGCATATGGACTGCGATAAAGAATCTGTTTCAGATTAGACAGAAGAAATCTATTGAGCGAGATATTCAAATCTGAAATCCCCGTCGGACTAAAATGTCCCGCCAACGTTGCTTCTTCTTTTTCATGCGCCATTGTGAGCGCTTTGATGTAGGATCCATCGCGTCCCAAAATCAATCGAACGGTGTCTCTGTTTTCAGCAATGTACTGCCCTATCTCGGTTTTCAATCGTGGAATATCAAATTCCATTAAGTGAGCATAGACGTGCGACTTACCTTCGATTTCAACACGTGCAGTGGAATCTATGTATGCCGAAAATTGAAAATCGCTCGAATCAGAATCCACCTTGATTTTACCGGAAATCCAATTGAATAGAAGTCCGTTAATCTCAAAATTTTCAAGCTCCGGTTCGATGGATGCATGGAATTTCTCGAATAGCTTTTCGTGTCCAATGCCGCCGAAGAAATATTTGAACGAAACCATATTTATTGTCAAGGTATCCGTTGCGGAATTAAGCTCAAATTGTTCAAGATCCGCTTTGCCGCTAAGCTGCATCTCTAAGGAATCTCCAACAATTTTACCTACCACTATTCCCTGGCCTGCAAGCGGCATATGAATGAAAACACCGATTGGTTTGAAATCTTTTACTTGTAAGCGATATTGTGCATCAATCGGATTGACACTAGCCATATACGAAGGATGATATTCTTGAGCTGTGGTCATGTATCCGTTGAACGAACGGATTGAGTCAAGACTTTGAAACCGATATGCAATTCCCTCAGTCACCAGTTGATAAGAATTTTGCCACGCCGCAATAAACGAGGCAGGCGTGAAATTCCCACTTACATTCAAATTGCCCATTGTCGATGTTATTTGCAATGTACTGTGCATACTATCTTTCACCTGAAACATTGCTTTTGCCTGCGCTGATTCGAACGTCTGTGAAGCGAAAGCTGAACGATAAAAATGCATTTCTGTTGTGTCGGATCGTGTCGATGCACCGACTACTCCGGTGGCGACAAGGTCAAACGACAAGTCGCTTCCGTATTGTGGGTCTTTCAGCAAATCGGCAAGATCCAGCGATCGGATCCTGCTGGAGATATTATAACTTGTTGAGTCTTTATGAAAAAATGTGAGAAGACTTGATATCTCATAGGTCCCGCTTCCAACAGAAGCCGCCACATGAGATCGCAGCATTCCGTCAGCAACATCGAATACGAAAACTGAATGCTGAATTGACAATCCATTGAACGAGGAAGAATCCATTTCCACTTTCGCAATCCCGGTCATAGTGCGCAGATTAAAGCCTGTTCCATCGATGGTCATCTTTGCATTAAGATTGCTAGAAAATTTTTGGTCTTTCAAAATAGTTTCCATTGCTAATGAATGTACAGCTACTGTACCTGAATACGCGGTATTAGATGGATCGATTTTCATCTTTCCGTCGATGTTAATATCTCCTGCCGCTGTGCTGCCGGTAAAGCGAGTTTTGAAATCTAACGGCCGTCCTTCATACGTCAGCGAATATTTCACAGAACCGAGAAATGTTAAGTCAGGCAGATGAAGACCCGGCAGACAGTCGAGAAGATCGCGCGACGTAATGAAGTTGTCGCTTGCATCCACCGTCATTTCCAAATCACGGGAATGGTGAATATTGCGAACCTGACCGTGGAGTTTCACTATTGAATTGGGCATTTGGATAGAAAGCTGCTCAACGTTCAATATTCCAAATGTTCCGCTTGCTTTTAATTGAAGTTTGAGTGCATGATCAAGAAAATCTATAGATGGATATAAAAATTGTTTCAGTTCCTTCGTATCAATATCATCCGCTGTCAATGAGAGATCGACTGGAATTGTTTTCAATTCTTCCATACTGGACAATCGGGTAATATCAATTCCTTTAATCCCGGCGTTAAAACGGATATGTGTCCTTGGCGTTTCAATACTCACATTGCGTACACTTACTTCATTCTTCGTCAGCAGAAAATCACCGCTAAAGTGTTCGAGCGTAAATACCGGCACTTGATGCTGCCCTATTGATATTTTTTCGGAAGCGGCAGAAGTGAATTGTTCATCTCGATAAATTGATACGGAAAGATTCCTTATCTTCGCAGCATATTTATTGTTTTGTATTTGTGCAGAAACCACAAGCGTAAGCGCGTGGAGATTCATGCGGGCATAATCGATGACGCTGTCCGGCGGCACTTCGCGTTCTCCAATCTGCCGTTGATGAAGCAGAAGTGAATCTATGAACAGTACTTCTGCGTCCGTCAATTCCAAGCGTTTGATATCAATGTTCCACGCGGAGGAAGTCGTATCAGTCGGCATCGGTTTTATGAGGCGTGCAATGTTTGTTGAGCCGTCAACCGAGCGAGTGATATGAATACGGGGTTTCACAATGATGGCGTTGCTGACTCCAATACGCTTGAAAAGAAATCCTAACGGATCGTATTTCAATTCAACACGTTGAGCCGAAAAAAGCTCGATACCACCTCCTGTTACGGAGACATCGTTAATCCTGAACCCGGTGATGAGATTACCATCGATTACACCAAGTTGAAGTTCACCGTTAATGACGGTCAAGGATTCATGCAGGAGGAGATCGCGAAGGTACGTCTTAAACGATCGGGTCTGTGTGTACCCGATTATAGCAATGATGCCAAATAAAAGAATACCACCAATGTAATATGTGATTCGAAAAAACTTGCGCACGTTGTTCATTTCACCGCCACATTACGAAGAACAAGAAAAGCGGCACAGACGTGCGTGCGCGCAAAAAAATATCCTGTGCTCATTCAATGCGCTTTGCCGCCTGCAATTTTTTTAATGATGTCTGTTGTGGAGCGATTGGGAAGAAAATCAATCGTTTGCACAGTGCCACCCGCTGCCTCAACAATATCTTTGCCTACAATGGCATCAATCGTCCAATCGGAACCCTTCACAAGCACATCCGGCACAACGGTTTTGATGAGTTCGTACGGCGTGTCTTCATCAAAAAGGCATACATAGTCAACCATACGAAAAGCGGCAAGTACTAAGGCGCGATCATCTTGACAAACGATTGGCCGCGTTGTTCCTTTAAGGCGTCTAACAGATGCGTCCGTATTTATACCGACCAAAAGCACGTCCCCAAGCGCTTTAGCCTTTGTCAAATATTCTATATGGCCGCGATGCACGATATCGAAACAGCCGTTAGTGAAAACAACTTCCTTTCCTTCACGCTTTAACTTTTCTCTAATCTGTACTAAATCTGCACGTGTGACGACATCACCCATTACCCCTTGCCTCCCTGATTGGTGTCTTTTAAGATCGTTTGAATCAACACGCTTTTGTCGATTGGTACAATACCAACTTCACCGCAGACAATTCCGCCAGCGTAATTTGCTAGCGCAGCAGATTCCACTACCGACGCGCCCGCGACCATTGCCATGGTCAGCGTTGCTATCACAGTATCGCCCGCGCCTGAAACATCGGCAACATTTCGTGTTTTCGTTTCCACATGCGCAAGTGAACCGTTTCGTTCAAGAAGGAGCATACCTTTTTCGCCAAGTGTCAATAAGATATTTTCCGCATTGAGCCTGGTGAACAATTCAATCGCCGCAGCTTCCATATCTTTGAAGGTATGCAGACGACGTCCCAATGCCTCTTCGGCTTCCTTGCGGTTCGGTTTAAAAACTGACACACCCTGATAGTCGAAAAAGTTGTTGAACTTCGGATCGACAGTGATCGTTTTTTTATGATCTTTTGCCATTTTAATGACCGACTTAATTAATTCTTTCGTCAGAACACCTTTGTTATAGTCTTCCAAAATTATTCCATCCAACGAGGCAATCTGATTCTCTATACTGGATAGGACTCTTGCTTGCGTATCGGCGTTCAAATCTACTTTCTCTTCTTGATCAATTCGCACTACATGTTGACCATGCGCTATAACACGTGTTTTGATCGTGGTTGGACGCGAATCATCAACTACAATTCCATCAGTCGGAAATCCATTGCCAGCTATTAAGTTTTGTAACATATCTGCACCGATATCTTTGCCAACAACGCCAATCATTAAGGGCACACCGCCTAGTGATGCGATGTTATTCGCAACATTTGCAGCACCGCCAAGCCGTGTAGATTCCTCATCGACCTCGACAACAGGAACAGGTGCTTCCGGTGAAATACGCGATACTGTGCCCCAAAAATACCTGTCGAGCATTAAATCACCAACAACTGCTATACGCTTGCCAGCAAAACCCTTTTGAATTTCTTCTAGACGATTCAGAGTAAAATGGACCATTGAGCGTTTCCTAGTTTTTTGGTTATTTCTTAGTAGAATATAGCCAGAAAACGATGTACAAGCAAGATAACCGAATTATAAGGAAGCTCGGTAGGTTTTCGACAGAATTTATTTTCTCATGCTTATAAGTATCCTTGAGAAGAAGAAATGGAACAATTTTTCCAAAAATTCCGCGACCCGAGAATCAGTTACATATACCTTGCCATAACTCTGTTTCCCAACATTTCCGGCTTTCGTAAAATTTGGCATATATTTTTAATTGTCGGAAGCTTCTATCATTTCTTGCCGTGCTCTACAACATATCGACAATTGTGTGAAGTGCTTGACAACTTATCTTCTGTGAAGTATATTTGTATAGTTGGTTTTGATAATCTAATGAGTTCTTTCATATAAGTTGTAGGGGTGCTACGATCCTATTTTTACTTAGGATCGGGCTGAGATTACACTCTTGTAACCTGATCTGGATAATGCCAGCGTAGGGAAATCGAAATAAATTTTTATGAACACCGTTTCTTTTTTCTCCGCTTGTATGGAGATGAGGAAACGGTTTTTTAATTTAAGGAGAATCACTATGCGTATTTATATTCTTTTTTTTGTTGCAGCACTGAGCTGCTTCGTTACAGCAGCACAAGAGAAGCTCGATCGTGATACAATGTATCAAGCAGAACCGGTAACGATAATAGCAACCCACGCAAGTGAGCGTATTTCACCGGTAACATTTTCTAATCTCAACCATACAGAAATCAAGCGACAGTATTCTGCACAAGATGTACCTGTCTTATTATCGGAACTGCCTTCCATTACGTTTTATTCTGAAAACGGGAATGGCACCGGCGGTTATAGCTATATTACTTTGCGCGGATTTGAACAACAGCGACTTTCGGTCATGGTCAATGGCGTACCGCAAAATGATCCTGAAGATTTTAGTGTGTATTGGATTGACTTTCCCGATTTACTCGGCAGCACAACTAATATTCAGGTTCAGCGTGGCGCCGGGAGCGCATTCTATGGACCGCCTGCGATTGGAGGTTCAGTAAATTTGCTCGCAGTTCCCTTCCAACCGAAACCCAATGTGACACTTGAAAGCACACTCGGCTTTCAGGAATACGGCGCAACAAACACTATTGTGCTTTCGACTCGAAAATATTCCGCAACGTTTAATTCAGGACTCGTGGATAACCGATATATGTTTTATGGACGGCTTGGGAAACTTTCCACTGACGGATATCGAGACAAATCGTGGGACGACATCAACTCATACTTCTTTGGAGTTGAGCGGCTTGATGAGACAATGACAACACGCATTCATTTTTATGGAGGGCCATTTAGCGATGGGTTAGCATACAATGGCATACCAAAATTTTATAATACTGATTTGAGACTTCGCCGGTCAAATTATAATTATTTTGAATTGAACGGTGCACAGGATACAGTAACATATGCTACGAATCGAAGACCGCGAGAATCAGAAGAATTTTCACAACCGCATTTTGAATTGTTGCACGAGTGGAAGCTTTCTCCCAACATCACGTTCAATAATACATTCTTTTATATTCAAGGTGATGGATATTATGATTATGATGGATCAGGATTAGATACCTCTTCATTACGTTTGGGAAGTGCTTATGGATTTCCAACTTCGACCGATCCAACAAATATTCTCGTTCGCGCGTTTGTGGGGAATAAACAATGGGGGTGGTTGCCGCGTTTAGAAATCAACCATGGAACCGGAGTATTGACACTTGGGGCAGAATTACGATTCCACCGCTCTCTCCACTGGGGTAAAATTTCCTATGCTGAAAATCTTCCGATGAATTATGATCCGGATTATCGTTTCTATGAATACAATGGCGGGAAAAAGATAATTTCTGTTTATGGACATGAGTTGTACAAGTTGAACGATGCCATGACTTTAATGACCGATCTTCAGTTTGTGTACAACCGGTATTCTCTTGAGAATGAAAAATTCTTAAACAACAGTTTTTCTGTCCCCTATTTCTTTCTCAATCCAAGAGTGGGAGTTAATTATAATATCAACGAATCAGTCAATTCGTACATCAATCTCGCTTATACATCTCGCGAGCCACGGTTAAAAGATTTATACAGTGCAGAAGAATCTATTTGGGGAAGTACTCCACAATTTAAAGCAGATATGACTGGTGGCATTGTCAGATATGATTTTACCAAGCCGCTTGCAAAACCCGAGCATCTCTTTGATCTTGAACTCGGCAGTGTGTATCGTGATGGACAAACAATGGCATCTCTTAATATCTTCTGGATGGAATTTCAGGATGAGTTGATTAAAAGTGGAGCCGTAGATATTTTTGGAGAACCTGTGATGGGTAATGCAGATCGTACACGCCACATCGGTGTAGAACTCCAAGGTCAAATGGATCTAGCGCTGGGATTTACCGTGAGCGGAAATGCAACGATCTCAAACAATCGCTTAATTAGTTACTCTGTCGTGGATGGAGTGACTAACGGAATTGTCTATCGTCATAGTTTAGATGGTAATCCAATCGCCGGATCGCCCGATTTCATGGGAAATTTTCGATTATCTTATAGTTATAGCGATTTAAATACCTCGCTCGCTGCAAAATATGTAGGTGGTTTTTATACAGATAATACCAAGAACAATCTTCTTAGGAATGACGCCTACACAGTTGTTAATGCAACGGTATCATATCGCGTCACATTAGGATCGGGCGTTTTTCTTACAATACATGGTGAAGTAAGGAATGTGTTTGATGCGTTATATACCATGAGCGGTGAGGGTCAGGAATTTTTTCCGGCAGCTGAACGAAATTACATATTCGGAACGTCATTGCAATTATAATAGTTCACGAAATAAAGATATTATATGCCTTTTTGCATCGCTCAACCTAAATTAGTAAATTAATCACAAGCATATCTTCATGCGTTATGCAGATAAAGCGCTGGTTAATTAATTCGCGCTTCATCCCTTAGATATACCACCGACAACTATATGAAAGAAAATACTTGAGATATTATTTATTCCTCCTTCTCATTGCTTTGATCACCTGTTATGAGACATATGCTCAAGATGCGGATTCAATTACGGTAGCGCTTCAACCTATAGTTGTCACCGCAACGCGCATGCCGACAAATGCGTTGTACGTGAGCCGTTCTATCGATATTATTGATGAACGGGCTATCGAAAATTCTGGCGCATCTTGTGTAGCGGAGTTGCTTCAAAATGGGGCAAATGTAGATGTCCAGCCGAGAGGAATCTTCGGCGTTCAAACAGATGTCAGTATCCGCGGCGCCTTGTTTAGTCAACATCTTCTTCTTCTCGACGGTGTTCGAATGAATGATCCACAAACATCTCATCACAATTATGACCTGCCAATTTCAATAGAACAGATCCAGCGTATTGAAGTTTTAAAAGGACCGGGCTCTGCTTTATACGGGCCTGATGCATTCGGTGGCGTTATCAATATTATCACACGCATCCCACATGAACAAACGTTGTACTTAAACTTAAGCGGCGGTGAAAATGGTTTAATGAACGCATCGGGGAATTATAATTTTTCTTCTTTCGGGGTACATTCATCAAACGTTATCGAGTATCGGCGTTCGGATGGCTACCACTTTGATACCGATTTTCAAACATCAAGTATCTCATCGAATAACACTTTGGAACTTCCGTTTGGTACATACTCGTTGTTTGGCGGATACACAAACAAAGCATTTGGTGCATTCAATTTTTACGGGTCTTCTCCTTCGAAAGAATGGACTGAAACGACATTTTTCAATATGACGACAATATTTTCTTTTCCCTCTCTTCTGCTTCAACCAAAATTGTCCTATAGACGGCATTATGACAAATTCATGTTTGACATTCGCATTCCTGATAAATTCGTGAACATCCATACTACTCATTCCTACAACGGAGAACTCCAATCAATCATACAGATATATGAATCTTGTTCGCTGATTGCGGGAATAGTTGGAAATATTGATAATATCGTAAGTACGAACCTGCAGAACCATAATCGTTCATCCCTCGGTATTCTCACTGCACTGCACAGTGTTGTTCAGAAAAATATTCTTGTTGACTTTGGAATGCGTGAAGATTATCATTCTCAATATGGTCGGCAATTTAATCCCACTATGAATGGAGGATATCTGTTTTCACAATATGCTAAGGTTTTTGTTACAGTTGGCCGTTCATTTCGCGCACCGAGTTATACAGAATTGTACTATTCAAGTCCCACAAGAATTGGCAATGCGGACTTAAAATCAGAAACTGGGTGGTCTTACGAAATTGGCGGAGATTACACGTTTCAACAGCAGATGAGACTAACGGCGTCATTATTTGAACGAGATCAGGAGAACCTCATCGACTACGTAAAATTTACTGCTGCAGATCCCGCATCGCGCGCTACAAATTTTACAACCGCAATCACGCGCGGTGTTGAAATAGCATTTCGATGGAACACCGGCATGAATATCGATCAGAGTTTGACGGATAATAGTGCGCTTCAATCCGTTCTTGTAAGTTACACGTATTTAGATTCTCGTATCGACATCGGGAATATTTACAGTTCGGTCTATAGCTTTACGCATCCAAGACATCAACTGAGTGCTGAATGCTCAGGTATTCTCCCTCTCTTCATAAATTGGACAGCCAGCGCTACGCATAAAATAAAATTAGATGGGACAAACTATACTCTTGTCGATGCAAAATTATCTCGAATGATTTCCAATACTAACGTCTTTCTCCAGGGAACCAATCTCCTGAACCAATCGTACGAAGAAATCGCGGGCGTACCGTTACCCGGCAGATGGTTATGGGTTGGAGTTGAATTCAAGGTAATCTAGGATTTTTTATGAAGCGCGCACTTATTCTCGCTAATGGAAAACCGCCAGGCAAGAAGCTCCTTCAAAAATTTCTTGCATCCGCTGATTTGTTCATTTGTGCTGATGGCGGGGCTAACATCGCTGCGCGTTTTGGTTGCGCTCCTAATCTTATTATCGGTGATCTTGATTCTATAGAGAAAGAAACGCTTTCCGTCTTCAGCAATGTCGATGTAAAAAAGCTGAATGACCAAAACTCTACGGATTTAGAAAAGGCGCTGACGGCGACCGTTCGGAAGAAGTATAAAGAAATAGTTGTACTTGGGGCAACAGGCGGGCGGCTTGATCACGCTATTGGAAACTTAAGTGCGCTTGCAAAATTTTCCCGTAAAGCGCATATCACATTTGTAGATAACATGGGAAAATTCATTGCAATCAATCATTCATTAGAATTCAACCTTCCCATCGGCACAATCATTTCACTTCTGCCACTTTCTCGATGCAGTGGAATTGTAACGAAAGGATTAAAATGGAATCTGAGAAATGAATCCCTGGAGCTTGGAGTCCGCGAAAGCACGAGTAATGTTATTGTCTCTTTTCCGGCGAACATCAAGGTCAAAAAAGGCAACCTTATCGCTTTTATAGCGATTAATATCTAAAACCTCTTATCAAAATTCTAATTTCTAATAGCCAATGATCAAAGTCCATCTTTCACTTATCGATATCGCACTGATTGTTGCTTACTTTGCAGCTGTTGTCTTCATCGGATTTCGCGCAGTGCGGAAACAAAAGTCCGGTACGGAAGATTTTCTCCTGGCTGGCCGTACGCTCACACTTCCAATTTTCGTCGCCACACTTGTTTCAACCTGGTATGGCGGAATTCTCGGTGTCGGAGAATATTCATATAAGTTCGGTATTTCTAACTGGGTCGTATTCGGAGTTCCATACTATATCTTTGCACTTGTATTCGCCTTGTTCCTAGCAAAAAAAGTCCGCGCAACGAACCTTTTTACGATCCCTGATAGACTTGAGCAGATGTACGACAAACGCACTGCCATTGCCGGTGGTATTCTTACATTTTTTCTCGTTACACCGGCTGCGTATGTGCTTATGCTGGGAATTCTTGCGCAACTTGTTTTTGGAATCGATCTCGCGCTTTGTATTATCATCACTACCTTCCTGACTGTTGTCTATCTCTATAAAGGCGGTTTTCGTTCCGATGTGTGGGCAAATGTATTCGAATTTGTGATGATGTTTTTTGGTTTTGCTCTCGTTGTAGTTTTTTCGTATTCAAAATTCGGTGGATTAGATTTCATACGCGCACACGTCCCACCATTACATCTTACATGGCACGGCGGCAACAGCATGGAATTTATTGCCGTTTGGTTCTTCATTGCATTATGGACGCTTGTCGATCCGGCATTTCATCAGCGATGCTATGCGGCAAAGGACGGCAAAACGGCACAACGCGGTATTCTTGTTTCCATTCTTTTCTGGTTTGTCTTCGACTTTATGACAAGTGTTGCCGGACTCTATGCACGTGCATCGCTTCCACCACTGATACAACCGATGTATTCCTATCCTCTTCTTGCTGAAGTGACATTACCTGTGATTGCCAAAGGATTGTTTTATATTGGCATGCTCGC
This sequence comes from Bacteroidota bacterium, assembly GCA_050015675.1. Lineage (GTDB taxonomy): Bacteria > Bacteroidota > Ignavibacteria > UBA10030 > UBA10030 > Fen-1298. Next base: position 26,995 of record JBEKAY010000011.1, read on the forward strand.
AACTATTATGTCGACGCTTAGCAGTCTCACATTAATTTCTGCAATCACTGTTGGAAAAGATATTGTGGGAAGATGGAAAAACGCCCCTAGCGATTCGGACATTGTTCAGCGTTGGACAAAAATTGGACTTGTGTTCTCAGCGCTATTCTCTGTGGTGCTGGCAATTAGCGTTCCTTCTGTCGTAAGCATCTGGTACACAATCGGTACTTGTATTATCCCTGGATTATTAGTACCAGTGTTGGCAAGTTATTTTGAACGATTGAGGATTTCCGCGGTTTATGCATTTGGAGCTATGGTGAACGGTTGGTTCATTTCAACGGCAAGTCTTATATCTGGACATCTTTATTCTTCCAACGGAATTCCAGCTTATTGGTATGGCATCGAGCCAATGTACCCTGGATTATTTTTTGCGCTCTTCTGGTGGGGATTAGGAAAATTAGAAACAAAACGTGACAAACCATTAGCGTATTGATCAAATCGATCTTAGCTGATACCAAATTCACACCAACCATCCATCCCATAAATAAATATCTAAATTCTCAGAGGAGTGGAGGATAAGCTCCGATGTACCTGATGTCCTTTTTTGTAAGTCCGAGAAGCTTACTGACTTCAGCAGGCAGCAAGGATCCAGCCTTAGATCCCGGAAATGTTTGTAATAACTGGTAATTACCCAGTTCGCGACTTTTAAATAAAGGTATATCATCAGCAAAATACTGACTATGGATCGAAAATTCCGGATACAATTTCTGCAAATCCTCCAGCGACTCAAATACCATCTGACAATCATTGTTCATCGCAGGACTCCACAAAATCAATGGCTTGGGGTCTTTGTCTGAGTGTCGCACATACATATTGTAATCGATCTGTTTCAGCTGAGACTTATCAAGTTGTTTACACAAGGAATCCGGTTGCCAAACAAATAGAAGAGGTCTGTGATAATTCTTGTCTCCCGTGAGTAGATTATTCACAAAAACATGTCCATCTCGCTTGTCAACATCCGGACCGGTGCTGGAATGCCAGCCAAATAAACCGTCATTGGCCGGAGTTCTTGCATTGCGCCCAATACTCGCACTACTATTGATAAACGTGTTTTGAAATATTTGAACATTCGAACTGTTGAGAACAAAAATTCCCTGGTCACAATTTACAAACACATTTCCGGCACACACCGCTCCTTTTGATATTTCAAAAAAGAATCCGTTATCGCTTGGCCAGGGCCTGTTGTTGTCGAACTTCCTGTTCACATTGCCTACACCTTCCACCCAATTGTTTAAGAAACGGCCGTCTACATTGCCGACATCGTACCAGATACCATTTGAATACGGAAGGTCGATAATCAGATTGTCCTGGCAGGTAACACGGTAACTCTGATTAAAAATTTTCACCGTGGCAGGATAATATCCGGTGATTTTTTCGATGTTGTTACGGGTGAAGATATTTTTTTCCAGAAGAACATCGGACGATGCTATGATATAGATACCCTCCGTACTGGTGTCGCTCACCTTGCAATGCCGGAGTGTTAAACGATCTCCCCTCAAATAGGCGGCGACACGGGAACAGAACGAGATGGTACAATTTTCCAACGTTGTACCCACAACATCCTTTCCATGGTTCGATTCAGCCGACACTGTCTCCGGTACTTTCCCTTCAACTTCAAGTGCACGGTAAGCATACTGTGTGAACGTAATTCCCCTGATTACAGGTCCCTTGCGGTCTGAAGTTTTGCTATGGCATTCCCCAATTATTCTTCTTAACGCAATATCAAATGCTGTGATTTCCACCAATCGTTTTGTCGGATCAGTACCGATGTACACCAGTCCAGCATCGTAGTTGATATAATATGAATTCTCATCAACTTCTCCCTCCCGGCCGACTGCCTGCAAGAACTTACCATCCACGAACACCATATCATTGTTGAAACGATACAGCGGTGTCTCCTTCCCAAACCTGTCACGCGACCACCAGTTATCAGGTTTGGCAGGAAATAAACGTGACCACGAGGTCTTCCATAATCCGTTTCCTATGTTCTTCCATTCTGTTGCAACAAAAGTTCCCTTTAAAATAGGTTGTTCGTCAACGTAGGGTTGTATAGTGATTCCCTGGTTTAATATCAGGTTGCCAGTGCGATAGGTACCTCCACGCATCACGATAGCATCACCGGTTTTTACCCGTTCAATAGCTGTTTCTATAGTAGTGGGATGCGTAAGCGTTTCACCTGATTCTTCGGCTTTTCCATCGGGTGATACATAAAAAATTTTACCCGGTCCTTTGGGTAGATCATAGGTTTGCCGAATCGGGCCATACGGCCCGCCAGAGGGTTGCGCTATTGCAATCAATGAATAAAAGATAATGCATAAATAGATGATGGCAACACGAAAGAGATTTCGCAAACTATATGCGGATTGTTCTATGTAATGTGAGTTCATGTTATTGTCCTTTAAAGAAATAAAATAACGTTTTTTCTGTCAATGATATCTCCAGCGGCAATATGCAGCTCTCAAATCATTTATCTTTATACTAAATAATAATTAAAGAAAAATCCAATTGAGCTCAGATATCCCAACTCTTGAATAATTTATATTGTCTATGAGTCATAGCTTCGTTGTTACAACTGCTACTGCCTTCGCTGTTATAACTTTATTACTTGATCGATCAGTCGCTTCAAGAAATATTACATACACGCCGATCCGTACACGCCTTTTATCATCTCCATTGCCATCCCACACAATTTCGCCTTGCGTACCTGCAAGCTCACCATTCGCCAACATCCGAACAAGCCTTCCTTTGATATCGTAGATTCTTAAGTTCAATGTTGATGTCATCGCTGGGAGATTATATCGAATGATGCAGAAATCTTCAAAGCCATCACCATCCGGCGAGAATGGATTGGGTGAGATGGAAATCATCGAGTTGCTTTTTATGCTTGTCGTAACGATACTGTTCGCTTTTCCCGGCGTGCCTCCAAGAATATTTGTGCATGTGCTCCAATTGCGTGGATCGTTCGAGTCGATATTTGGATTTATACGCTCGAGCGAACGTCCCTTTGTGTCAACAACATCTGGATGATGCCAGCGTGGTAAGTATGCGACACTGTCAATTGTTTGACCGGTAATATCTTTCAATACTACAACATCTCCATCATTGTTGAAACCAAATCCACTTGAACGATTAAGAACACGAATATGGATAATCGAAATTGACTGTAATAGACTCGGAAATAATTGGAATATGGTAGAATCAGCCGCTACAACCGCATACCCGCCGGGCTCGACTACGAACGGCTCGTTCGATATCTCAAATGAATTTATATTGTTTAAAGTAGGCTTGTCATTGAAATTCCAATGTGCAAGATCGATCGATTGACCGCTCCGATTGTAAAGTTCAAACCATTCATTCTGGCCATACAATGGATCATACATAATTTCATTGATTACGAGTGAACGCGATTTGTAGCTGATTTTCATAGAAATCGAAGACCGATTATTTCGCAAATTCTCATCGCGCCAACAATCAGCAATAACAACGAAATTGGTGACACCGGAAACAAGTTGAGGAAATGATTCAGAGAGAAGAATTGAATCGCTCGCACCTAATGATTGCGCAGATAATATAGTGTGCACAAGTTCTGACGGTTCTGGAACTGCATTGTTATTTCTGTCAGAATAAAAACTAACGAGAACGCTATCCACGGTTCGTCTGCCAATGTTACGAATGCTGACATTTACTACCGGAACAGCTCTTCCACCAATTAAGGTTTGTATTTGCGTCAGATTGCTGATCGCCAAATCGTAATCTAACCGAACAATACTATTTTTCCTTCCCGGCGTACTGCCAAGCGAATCTTGCGATGTTCCCCAGTTTTTCATTGAAGTGCTTGGCATTTCTACATCAATACGTTCCAATGATTTTCCATTCTGCCCGCCCCAAGATGGCGAATACATTACACTATCAATTGTGTTCAATCTCGCGTCATAAATAACAACAGCATCGGGCGTAGAATTATTTAGCGCAGAAAAGTTTGCTATGACAACTGAAACTCCGGCATGATATGAGGTAAAGGCCATATCCTTCGCAATCACTAAATACGAACTAGGCGGAATGAGCACATCTGTTTGTATGATGATTGATTTCGTAGAAATGTTGCTGTCGGATATTCTCCAATTCTTTAAATTGATTGTATCAGATGAAGCGTTATTTAATTCCACCCATTCCGGCTCGTCGCCTACTGGGTAGTACATAATCTCATTTACTAGCACATCGCCTTTCGTGTTTCCGACATTCACTAGTATGTGTGCGGTGTCGTTTGTATGATTTTCATCCGAAGAACAATCAATTACTGCGATAATGCTATGTTCGCCCGCCTTCATCGGAGCATGCATGGCAATGCATGTTAATGAATCGCCGACGTCGATAGAAAGTCCATTGAGAATAGAGAACTGCTTGCTAGGCCCATAAATACCATTAGAGTCATCATCACAGAAGAACCGAATCGAGAAGTTCGAAGAAATGAATGATCCATAATTTTTTACTACAGTTGAAAACATTATCGAATCTTTCCGCGTTGCGTTAACAGGCGCAATAGTGATCTTGGAAAATCCGACATCAAATCCAGTCGCAATTGTAAGCGTCACATCATCGATTCGGAGAACACCGGTTGTGTTCGTATTATCGCCAAGCAACTGCCAGCGGATTCGGACGTTCGTTTGTTGCTGTAATCCGGTTCCATTTAAAGATACAATCCGTTGGACATAATTTGTTGTCTTGGAGATCGTATCGAATCGAGCCAACAAAATATTGAAGTTTGATCCATCTATTGATGCGCGGATTTCTAATCGATAACCGACAGCTGTATTTGAGCGACGCTCATAATACTTTAGCTTATCCGGAATTTTGCTGGTGAAATTGATTACTTGTGAAGTGAGTTGCTTAATCGTCGTGTTGCCGGTTGCGGAGACACAGTTAGGAGAAGATTGCGCCGTGGATGCGCTTATGGAAAAACCAGCAGCATTCCATCCAGCCGGAAAACTCGGAGCTAGAACACCATCAAAATTTTCCGAATAAGGGAAAGTGGTAATTTGTGCAAAGGTAGATGTTGTCTGAATGAATATCAGAAACAAAAGTGTTCGCAATTGCATGGAAAGAACCCTCCCATTGGTAATGAAGAACTCGGCATTGTCTCAAGAAATTGCTGATGTACAATAAGAACATTTCTATTCCGGCGCAACTGCATTTTCGAGATTTCAATTTTTGCTACTGCTTTTATGATGCCTTATTTCTATCTTATCAAATAAGTTACCTTTTTGGACAGAATAATATTCGTCCAATTTACATACTTATTGTGAGAGGAGTACGTTATGGCTGAAACCGTTCTTGATAAATTTCTACGCTATGTTGTAATCGACACACAGTCAAAGGAAGATTCTGAATTCTATCCCAGTACCGCGAAGCAGTTCGACCTGTTAAATCTGCTCATGAAAGAGTTAAAGGATCTTGGTGTTCCGAAAGTCAGCATAGACGAGTATGGATACGTGATGGCAACAATTCCAGCAAATGTTCAAAAGAATGTACCCGCTATCGGATTTATCGCGCATGTGGATACATCGCCGGAAGTGAGCGGTGCAAATGTGAAGCCGCAAATCATCACAAATTATAAAGGTGGTGATATAGTTTTGTCTGGCGATCCAACTGCTATCATCCGCGAATCAGAAAATCCCACACTTAAAACAGCACTTGGTAAAATGATTGTCACCAGCGACGGCACAACACTCCTTGGCGCCGATGATAAAGCCGGTCTTGCTATTATTATGACAGCTATTCAATCATTAATCGATAATCCAAAAATTATGCATGGCGAAATTAAAATTGGTTTTACACCAGACGAAGAAGTCGGTGCAGGGACAAAATTTTTCAACATCAAAAAGTTCGGCGCTCAATATGCTTACACGATAGACGGTGACACACCCGGTGAATTGAACAAGGAAACTTTTAGCGCAAATTCCTGTCTTATCACTGTTCATGGCCGAGACATTCATCCCGGCAGTGCAAAAGATATTATGATTAATTCTGTCCGCGTCATCTCCGATATCATTGTACGGCTGCCAAAGAATACAGCGCCGGAGACGACAGAGGGATACGAGCCATATATTCATCCGTATGTGCTCGAAGGTGGTGTCGGCAAATCAACCGTAAAAATTCTTTTTCGCGATTTCAATACGTCTGGATTGGATACTCTAAAGAAGATTGTAGAAAAAGTCGTTGCTGAAGTTCAACAAATGTATCCAAAAGCAAAGATAGAATTACAGATTACAGAACAGTACCGCAATATGCGCGAAGGGCTCGAAAAAGATGCACGCGTGATCGATTACTTGTTCGAGGCAACGAAGCGTTCCGGTTTGCAACCCGAATGGACACCAATCCGCGGAGGCACAGATGGTTCACGCTTGACAGAGAACGGTTTGCCAACGCCAAATATTTTTACCGGTGGAGCAAACTACCACAGTCGCACAGAATGGGTGAGCGTTTGGGGCATGGAAAAATCTGTAGAGACCGTATTGAATTTAGTGCAGATTTGGGTAGAACGTTCCAAGTAAAAAGTATAGAGAGCCAAAAGCGAAAGGCTTACAGCCAAGAGCTAATAATAAGGAGCTACTATGGATCAACAGGTATCCACAACAAGCAGCATTCCGGAAAATGCATACAAAGAATTAAAGCAGGGTGAAGAGTACCGGCCGATAATGGTGCCCGAACAATCATATCCCGAAGTTACATTGTGGTCGGTAACGTGGGGATTGGTAATGTCAGTCCTCTTTTCCGCAGCCGCAGCTTATTCCGGACTGAAAATCGGACAGGTATTTGAAGCGGCAATCCCAATTGCGATTCTTGCTGTTGGTATAACCGGTGTTGCAAAAAAAAATAACGGCCTCGGTCAGAATGTGATCATCCAGTCCATTGGAGCGGCATCTGGTGTCATTGTAGCTGGGGCTATCTTTACGATTCCTGCACTTTATATTCTTGCTCTTCCGGCAAGCTACTTTCAGATGTTTATGGCATCGGCTCTCGGCGGATTTCTTGGTATTCTCTTTCTTATTCCTTTCCGAAAATATTTTGTAAAAGACATGCACGGCACGCTTCCTTTTCCTGAAGCAACAGCAACGACAGAAATTCTCGTTGCCGGCGAACAAGGAGGCAAGCAGGCAATGGTGCTTGTCGTCAGCGGTATTATCGGCGGAATATTTGATTTTGTCTTCAGCGCATTCGGAGCATGGTCGGAAATCATCACATCAAGGATGTTCGGCTGGGGACAGGTAATTTCTGATAAATTCAAGATGGTATTTAAGGTAGATGTCTCGGCAATGGTCTTCGGACTCGGATATATTATCGGATTGAAATATGCTGCAATCATCGCAGCGGGTTCGTTCCTATCATGGTTCGTTCTGGTACCGTTAGTATATGAAATCGGACAGCATCTTGTTGTTCCGCTCGGGACGACAGCTACAAAACTTATCGCACAAATGAGCCCAGAAGAAATCTTCCGTACGTACGTTCGGCAGATTGGCATCGGCGGCATTGCAATGGCAGGCATCATCGGCATTATTCGTTCCTCAAAAATAATTGCCGGCGCATTTTCACTTGCCTACAAAGAAATCGTGCATCACACTTCTGAAGATGAAGAGAAAACTATCCGCACACAAACCGATATTCGCATGCTTTGGGTCGTCCTATTGATTCTTCTAACGTCGATTGCACTCTTCGTATTTTTTGTGCTTGGGGTTCTTCCTACTGTCGGACAGGCAATTGCAGCATTGCTATTAGTAATTATTATTTCTTTTCTTTTTACAACGGTTGCTGCAAATGCTACAGCTATTGTCGGAACAAATCCGGTCTCCGGCATGACTCTGATGACATTGATTCTTTCTTCTCTCGTGTTGACACAAATTGGTTTGAGCGGCTCATCTGGCATGGTGAGCGCGCTTATTATTGGCGGAGTGGTGTGTACGGCTCTGTCGGTTGCCGGGGGATTCATTACCGACCTAAAAGTTGGTTACTGGCTTGGCTCTACACCGAAAAAGCAAGAAACATGGAAATTTCTTGGCGTGCTTGTCTCAGCGGCAACGGTAGGCGGTGTGATTCTTGTGCTCAATCAGGCATATGGATTTACCGGCGACAACGCGATGGTTGCTCCGCAAGCTAACGCAATGGCAGCTGTCATCAAGCCGTTAATGTCAAACGCTCCAACACCCTGGGTGCTTTACATTGTCGGTGCGGTTATAGCTTTGTTACTCGTGATTTTAAAAGTCCCGCCACTGGCATTTGCGCTCGGAATGTATATTCCGCAGGAATTGAACACGCCGCTGCTGTTTGGAGGATTCATTGCGTGGTTCGTTTCGACACGAACAAAGAATGAAAAGTTGAACAACGCCCGGTTACAACGGGGCACACTGATCGCATCTGGTTTCATTGCCGGCGGCGCGCTGCTTGGTGTCTTCAATGCATTTTTAAAATTCATTGACCAACAGTGGTCGTTTGGGTATGCAGGTTGGAATAACGAGCAGTGGGCAGGATCAACAAACGGCGAGATAGCTGGTTTAGTGATGTTTGCATTGCTGTTCGCTTATGCATTTTGGGATTCGATGCGAGGAAAAGATACTGAGTCGTAATAATTAAACCTAGTAATAAAGAGATCTTCGAATGTACCTATAAGATATTTATTCGGCATCTTTTGTTCGAGGAGTTTAGGCAATCAGTGTAGAGTCCAGTCACCGACTGGACATTGTCTATTGCCTTCACATTGTCCGATCAGGGGATCGGACTCTACATTTTCGTACATAAAAAAGGCGATCTCAACTTTCGTCGGGATCGCCCATTTTACAATCATTCCTAAGTTCCCGATAAAAACCTCGGGACAGGCATGAAGATTTACTTCAACAACATCATTTTCTTTGAGACCTGGAAATTACCCGCATTGATGCGATATAAATACACACCACTCGTGAGTGATACTCCTGCATCGTCCTTGCCATTCCATTCCATTTGATGGATTCCGGCATTCATCACTTCACCACGAATGAGTGTCCGTACTTTCACACCGAGCATGTTGTATATTTCCATTGTTACAGGTGCCTGTGACGGCAATCCGAAATTAATCATTGTTGATGGATTAAACGGATTCGGATAATTCTGTGACAATGAAAATTCCTTTGGCAATGCTCCAGGAAGTTCGACAGAAGTAGCACCTGTCGTGAAACTAAATACGGTAGAGTAACTACTCGTTCCACCAATATTCGTTGCGTTTACTCTCCAGTAATATTGTGTATTGAGCAGCAACGAACTTACCACTTTGCTGGCGGTTGTTAATGTTGAATCATCTATCACCATTGAAGCTGGAGTAAATCTACTATTCGTTGCAAATTGCAATCTGTAAGTTACAGCTCCAGCTACATTGTCCCACAACAGAGTTACTGAAATTTGCTGACCTGTTACACCGTTTGCCGGTGCTCTTAAAACAGGAATCGCAGGGGCTGCAACAATAGTTGTAAAGTTAAATACTGTAGAGTAACTACTCGTTCCTCCTGTATTCTTTGCGTTGACTCTCCAGTAGTATTTTGTATTATTCAGCAACGAACCTACCACCTTGCTGGCAGCTGTTAATGTTGAATCATCAACTACCACGTCAGCAAAAAGATTATCTGTTGCCACTTGTACCCTGTATGTTGCGGCTCCAGTTACACTGCCCCATGTCAGGGTTAATGATACTGCCTGATTTGTTGCACCGGTTGCCGGTGTTTGTAAAAGAGGAACCCCCGGGGCTGCAACAACAGTTGTAAAATTAAATACTGTAGAGTAACTACTTGTTCCCGATGCATTCTTTGCGTTTGCTCTCCAGTAGTATTTTGTATTATTCAGCAATCCGCTTACCTGTTTGCTGGGATTTGTTAATGTTGAATCATTAACTACTATGGCAGCAAAAAGACTATCTGTTGCTACTTGTACCCTATATGTATCGGCTCCACCTACAGCTCCCCATGTCAAGGTTAATGATACTGCCTGATTTATTGAGCCTGTTGCAGGTGTTTGTAATACAGGAACCGTTGGGGTTGCAGAAATAGTTGTAAAATTAGATACTGCAGAGTAACTACTCGTTCCACCAACATTCTTTGCGTTGACTCTCCAGTAGTATTTTTGATTATTCAGCAACGAACTTACTTGCTTGCTGGCAGTCGTTACTGTTGAGTCATTAAGAACCAAAGTAGTAAAAAGATTATCTATCGCAACTTGTACCCTGTATGTCGCGGCTCCAGTTACACTGCCCCATGTCAGAGTTAATGACACTGGCTGACCTATTGCACCTGTTGCAGGTGCTGCTAATACGGGAGCAGCCGGTGCTGCAGGAAGAGTCAAGCTTCCACCTTGATAAACAACTCCTGTTATAGGTGTACCAGCAGCATTGGAAATTTCACAAGCAGATTGATTAAATCCAACTGTACCAGTACCACCGTTGTAGGTAAAGTTAAGATCAAGAAGTTTACCAGTACCAATATTCAGCGGTGTAGTACCAAACCAACCCACAGTGATTACGCCTGACGTGCTTCCATCAACGTTAAATGTACCACTCGTCGGTTGATTAGCAACACCAACATATGTCACCAGCGCAGGATCATAAGTTACCTTCAAAGTAATTGCACCAATATTCGTAAAATTCGTAACGTTGAGAGGCATAGTAACCGCACCACCCGCTCCCACCGTCGGTGCCTGAACATTCCCAATCGTCAACGTTGGCGTTGTACCGCTTGCTGAATAGAGACTTCCACTTTGATAAATAACTCCAGTTAGAACGGTACCAGCAGCATTAGAAATTTCACAAGCAGATTGATTGAATCCAACTGTACCAGTACCACCTTTGTAGGTCAAGTTAAGATCAAGAAGCTTACCAGTGCCAATGTTCAGCGGTGTAGTACCAAACCAACCCACAGTGATTACACCTTTCGTGGTTCCATCAACGTTAAATGTACCACTCGTTGGTTGATTAGCAACACCAACATATGTCGCCACCGCAGTATCATAAGTTACCTTCAATGTAATTGCACCAATATTTGTAAAATTCGTAACGTTGAGAGGCATAGTAACAGCGCCACCTACCGCGGGTGCCTGAACCGTCGGAATCGTCAACGTTGGCGTCGTACCGCTGGTTGAATAGAGACTTCCACTTTGATAAATAACTCCAGTTAAAACGGTACCAGCAGCATTGGAAATTTCACAAGCAGATTGATTGAATCCAACTGTACTAGTACCACCATTGTATGTAAAGTTAAGATCAAGAAGCTTACCAGCCGTAATATTCAGCGGTGTAGTACCAAACCAACCCACAGTGATTACGCCTGACGTGGTTCCATCAACGTTAAATGTACCACTCGTCGGTTGATTAGCGACACCAACATATGTCACCACCGCAGGATCATAAGTTACCTTCAAAGTAATTGCACCAATATTTGTAAAATTCGTAACGTTGAGAGGCATAGTAACAGCGCCGCCTACTGCAGGTGCCTGAACATTCTGAATCGTTAGTACCTGTTGTGCCATGGCACCAAGGGTAAACATCAACGATAGGAGACTGATAAAGACTATTATTTTCTTCATACGAAAACCTTCTTTCTTTTCCACGAGATTGATTTTTTCCACCAATACAGTTCCGCCTCTCATAAAAGAGGCGGAACTGAAAGGTAGTTTGGAATTTAAATTACTTCAGAAGCGTCAATCGTTTCACTGACGTGACTGATTCCTTTTCTGTCTGAACGTGGATTCGATAGATATATACACCACTTGCCAAATTCCTTGGTGCCCATTGTACCGTATATGTACCGGCTTCTTTCTGTTCATTAACGAGTCTGGCTACTTCTTGGCCAAGCAAGTTGTAAACAGACAGGGTTACCATTCCAGAATTAGGCAAGCTATATTCAATCTGAGTCGAAGGATTGAACGGATTGGGATAGTTCTGCGACAATGCAAACACATCTGGAATATTTTTCGCAGACACTTCAAGTGCAGTATTCATTACATCACCATTAGGATCTGCTATCTCATATTGCATTCCGATATTGCTGCCCTTGTCAGGCTGTTTAAGCGTAGCCGTTGCAATCAATTCATTTTGTTTGAATTGAACTCCATTAGTATTATACCATCCCATTATTCCATCTTTACTTACCAAGCCTGAAAGCTTTTGAGAAGTAATGCTTGCAATATTGTCTGAATTAAATCTTAAAGTCAATGCACCTACCTTCATAGGAGCTGAGCTATAAATTTTAATTTCTCTTGCACCCTTCTCTACATTAACAGCAGGGGCTTTTGCAAATGCAGTTGCAGGAGAAGGATTATATGATGCATTTACATCACCAACTGCCAGACCAGAAATGTTCGCTGTTACGTTTGAACTTGCTACTGTAACTGTTTGAGCAGGTGTAAATGCCCAGTCACCAGCTGTGTAGTTCGTAGTAGTTCCACTTACCGCACGTAGTTGAATCAATAAAGCGTCTGTACTTGTGACAGTTCCACTGCTATTCACATCTGCCGCTTTAAACACTAACCCAGTATACGTGGGGGTAACAGCGTTTAAGGCTACCAATAATGCATCTGTGGAAGTCACACCACCCCAGTTGCCGGTCTTGGAAGCTGTAAGCGTATATGTTCCAGCAGTAACACTGGCAAACGAATATGCACCAGTTGTTGTTGCAGACGTTGTCGTTAACGCAGTACCTGTTGTCGGTGTAAGTGTAACAGTTACATTACCAATCGGGTAAGCCGCTGTGCTTGCATAGGTAACCGTACCAGATACTGTGTTATTAAGGGTTGATTGATAACCAATAGCCATAACCAGTTTTGGTTCAGATGCCCAAGCTGTAACACCACTTTGATCAATTACTAATTGCGAAATACCATTTTGATCGGTGAATTGCGATATAACTGTCGCAGCAGCTCTCCAGGCATTTGCCGGATCTGTAAAGCGATACAGTGACTTCACCTTTGATGTATCAGCATATGTAATCCCAGAAATCCCAAATTCTACTGTAGGTAATGTACTCGGAACTAATAGATTATTGTTTGCTGAATTGTAATATCCGATAGTCCAATACAAAGGTGATATTGCATTAATTGTAACTGAGCCAACTGTTATTGGCAACCCAACTGTTCCCACAGGTGCGGAATTCACAACACTAACTCGCACAATTTGAAACACATTAGCTGTTCCTGTATGTGTTAAAGTAACTGGACGATAACTTGTCGCGGTTCCTACTGGGAATTTATAAGTTGTTGTGCCACTGCTGAGGTTCATTGTTTGATACATACTATTATATATCGTACCTGCGCTTCTCGACAAAGTTCCAACTGCGGAGCTTGTGCCTAATTGAAGTGCTGTATCAGCTGAAATATCTCCATTATTCATCGTAAGCGTGTTGCTCACAATTAATTGGCCACCGGAAATATTTAACACCGGCACTGGCGTTGTACCTACCAAATTAACGGTCATATTTGATACTGTAGCTCCAGTGGGTACAGTCATTGTCTGGCCGGTCACCCCATTAAAGGTCAATGCTGAACCGAAATTGCATGACGGCGAGGTGTTTTTCGAGAATGCTACATCACGAGCAACCGTAACATTTCCCTTCGCTGTGACAGTATTGGATCCAGCTGTGGTAAAGTCGTTTCGAATTGCCAATATTCCATTGACTGTTACAGCTTTGCCCAACACCAATGTGCTATTCACTACATCTGTAAGGCGCGTAATCGTAAAATTATTCACTGTTGCTGGTAATTCTACACGCGTTGTATCTGCGCCTGCATAAACAACGTTCACGGTCCCAACGGTTCCATACGCCATAGATGCATTAGGAGAGCCGGTTATAAGATCTATTTGACCGCCATTCCCATTGACCGTAAGGCCATCAGCATACGTAAGAACTCGTGTTGCAGGAACTCTTAATGTTCCACTTGTTAAAGTAAGTGTATTGTTAATTGTGTAACTCGTATCCAAAGCCGACACCTTACCTGCTCCTGGGCTTACAGTCAAAGTTGTAATAAGAGTGGTAGGCACTCCGGGTACGATAATCTTAGGAATTGTAGTATCAGCTTTCGCCGTAAGAGAAATTGTTCCAAGATAGTTCGGAGTTGCATTGAAAACACCTCTTGTATAAATAACCGTCGCGCCTGAGGCAACACTCAAATGATTCACAATGGGCGAGCCCGATGATATAGTGAGTGTACCTTGATTCTGTATATCCAAATTTTGCGATACCGTTATAACGCCCGTACCTGCAAAAGAACTGGTCGCAATATCTTGCCTCAAACTAAAATTCGGTATCGTCAACGCTGTCGTTCCTTGGTTGAACGAAGTAGCGCAGGAATCAACAAAATAACCTGCACCAGCCAAATATGAAGCTGATCCCGTGCGTGTATATGTACCAGTAACAGTTAAGTTTCTGTCACCGAAGTTAAGAACGCCGCCAGTATGCAAGAATGTTGCTGCTGTCAAGCTTGTTCCTGTACCCGCAAGGTTAACATCATTACTGATAGCGAGTTTAGCAATCGATGCGGCTCCAGAATACGTGAAAGTCAATGGAGCAGTAATTGCATTAAGCATCAAAACACCGGTTCCAGAAAATGCTGTTCCAGTGCCCATCGTGACATTGCCACCAGCGATTAAAGTATCAGCGCCAATTGCAATACCATTAGCGCCGCCCGTAAGAGTCAGGGTGCCATTGAGGAGCAAACCGCTTGTACTTGTTGAGAGTAAGCCAAGCTTACCATTAACAAGAACATTGACCCCAATAGTATCTCTGCCACTGAGCAAAGCCAATGTGTTACTAAAATAGTGTGGAGCGAATTCGAGTACTCCAGCTCCAGTAATCTTTGAACCAGTTGTTACATTATGTGTAACAGCTCCTCTGCCAAGTATTATCAAAGTATCAGTCGCTGTGGGTATATTGATCGTTCCTGCTGCATGAGTTACCGTTTGATCAACTACCACATTTCCATGAATAATCAAATTAGCACCATTGCCCTGTATGGAAATGGCGCCTGCATTCGAACCCGTATCGGCAATAGCCGCAAAGGTTGTTGATAACCCTGTAGTGTCTGTGCCCGATGATCCAAGTGTGATGGTGCCATTGGCAACTGATTTTGTGCCTGTAATGACATCATTACCACCACCGATCGTGTAATCGCCAGTACCTAATTGGACATCAACAATCGCTCGCGTGCCATTAATGACATTGCCTACCGATTGGTGTACAACAGTAATTGGCGGCAATAAGCCTGCGCCGCTGATTACTGTTCCAGTCTTACTAGTTAAACTTAGGCCAGTTCCAGTAACCAAATTAACCACATCTCCATCAATCTGAGCTGTGGGGCCGTTCAGTGTAAGTGTTTGGCCAGTTGCTAAAGCAAGAACCTGTCCGGCACTTACAGTTAACGCACCATTAACCTTGCCGCTATTGATTGTTACAACACCACGTGATGCAGTGCCTTTGCCAGAAGTTGCGCTCGCTGTAGCATTGCCACCGTTGGTTGTTGCAACTGTTAAATTATAAAGACTATCCGTTGGGACTTCCATCCCAGCGCTCTTATCTGTGCCAATATATGTTATATTGACTCTTGAGTTCCAAGTTGGAGGAGCCGTAAATGTACCGGCATTACGAATAATCGTTGGATATGGAGTTTGGTTGTTAAATATAAGACCCGATCCACTTATTTGACCGTTTGTCAGATAGAAGTTACTCATGAATTTGCCAGTTGCTGTAACTGTCAACGTGCCGGCTGTAGAGTTGACTTCAAAATCAGCAAATGTACCAGAAGTGCCAGATATTTGCGGGTTGCCTGCACCATTCGCCATCGAAACATAACCGTTGTTGATGGTTTGATAACCGGCATCATTTTTGAAGTCGTCTGTACCTGTTGAGCTATTGATATACAGTTTTGTGCCATTCAATTGCACAATGCCATTCTGGAAATAAACCTTTCCAGTCGCGCTCGTGAGAGAAAGATTGCCGCCCGTAAAGACGGTAGCAATCGGAGCAACCTGGACTATTGTGCTGTTATTCACAGTCAGCGAACCAGGCCATGTCGGAGTTGATGCACCGATAGTCCATACAATCTGACCTTGAACCGAATTTGCAATTAGAAGCGTTGTGGCTACGGGTGTTGCTGAACCACTATTTTTCCGAATAGTAGTAAATGCAGAAGCGCCGCCAAATGTGTTTGTTTGACCATTTACTGTCAAAGTTCGAGTTCCGCTTCCAAGATACAACGTGCCACCTGTAACGTTAAAGTTTGATACAGTAATACCTGTTGTTGGATCTCCAGTACTCAAATCCAGAACACCACTCGACAGCGTCAGGTTGCTAAGACTGGCAGTACCGGTTGGAACCAGAACAGAGCCGCCCGTAATCGAAGTGCCGCCAATTGTCGTGGTACCTGTTCCTGTAATTTCCATCCAACCCTTAGTGACACTTAACGAACCGATATTTAGATTGCCCGTAGACAATCTATCAACGATCAAAGCTGAGTCTGCAGTAGCGGCAGTGCCCGAGATAGTAACGGAACCATTAACTTTAAAAAGCCCTTGGTTAATAGATGCCACCACGATTCTGCCCATGCCTGTGATCGAAATCGAACCTGCTGTAAATGTCGAAGTGAACACTGTATCGGCAGTAACTGCACCAAATAGAATATTAGCGTATTTTTGAGTTGCTGCATTCGAGAGAGCGCCTGTAACGGTTATACTGCCTTTGCCAAATTGAATATCGCCAGTAAAACCGCCTGTTAATGAAACCGATGCGGCAGTTGTTGCAGCAGCGCCTGATGAACCGAAATCAATAAGACCATTTGTACCTTTTGATGAAGTCCATGAAACGGTCGTTGGAATTGTTGCAATGGTCGAACTATTGGTCACCGCGCCCAATGTAACTATGGCATTAGCCGCCGTAGCGGTTGAGGTGACAGTACCAGTACTAGTCATTATTCCAAATATGATGTTTCCGCATCCCACACCAATTGTTACGTTTGCATTATTTGTGACTGTGCCCGCAGTAAAATTGTTACCACCTGTTCCACCTGTATAGGCGAAAGTAATATTGCCGCAATTATACAATTTACATGTTGATGCTCCAAGAGTAACAGCGCTTGTCGAGCTGGTATTAGAAATTGGACCGACGCTGACTAATTTATCCGCAGCAGCAAAAGTAATATTTGCAATAACTGAATCAAGTTGAGTGGAGGTGGAAGAACCGACCGCTCCCGTCAGTGAAGCAGAATTGGAAACCGCGCCTACAATCGTCGTCGGATTGTTGCCAAAACTGATAAGCGCTTTACCAGTCACTGGAGCAGTTGCTGACATTGCAATATTTTGCGTTGTGAGGTTCACAGCACCGCCAACAACATATTTTGCCGCTGTGCCAGTTGCGATAGAACCAGTACCACTCAATGCGAGGTCGCCAGAAACGTAGAGTGTATCTGTGCCCGCAGATCGATTGAGTGTAATAGCGCCTGTGCCGGAGTTTGTAACGCTGCCGCGTATGCTGGCTGCTGCTGCTGTAGCTGCAGTTCCACCCGAGAGCGTTGCAGTAATACTGCCGGTGGAAGCGCTCAATGATCCAACGGAAGCTGAAGCTACGCTTAATGTACTAGCTCCGCTCAATGTGATATTCGGAAGAACATTAGTCGCAGCAAACGAAGGAGTGCCTGTTGTTGCAGTTTCGGTTATTGTTCCATTTGTGATTGTGTCGGCAGCAGTAATATTGGAACTTGTTGAAATAGTGTAGCCATTGAGATTGAATTGAACGCCGGAAGCAAGACTCATCGCACCGGACACAGTAATGTTACGATTCAATATTACCTTTATTGTTCCGGTCGTTGTAAATGTGCCGACCTTTGTCGTAGCAGCGGCCGAAGGCAACTCGTTGCCGGTTGTAATAGGTACAGCAGTTAAGTTATATGCGTAATTTACAGAAGTACCGGTCAGAAGGATTTGAGCATCGACCGAGCCTGAATCTGCACGAGTAATTGTTCCGCCGATTGTAAGATTTCCTGCGCCAACAATATTTCCCTTAGTTAATGTTAAACCATTGGAAAATTGGATCGGACCCGTAACGGTAAGAGAACGTAGAGCAGGATTCCCATAAGTGTTATTCACAATCAAGATTCCTGTAACGACGGGTGTGCCGTTGTAAGAACCGAGTGTCAGTAGAAGTTTACTACTTGGACCGCCATCCTGGAAAGTAACATCCTCGACGTATGGAACGCCGGTGTTATTCACAAGAATGATATCGCCATCGTTTGCCGCTGCAATCGCGTTCATGATGGTGGCTTTTGGGCCAGCCGAAGCTCCCGTGACAGTTTGTGTTAAACCGTTGTATCCGTTAGATCCGATTTGGTTGTCAACATAATACGTTCTCTGTTGCGCTATCGAAATACTTCCAAGCACAAACAAGAATGTGACAAGCAAGAGAAGATGTTTAAAAAGGTTTTTTGTAAACATTTGTACCTCCAATGAGAGATTGTTTGAAATTTCAAAATGCCAGCGTACGGCATCCCTTACTACTTATTAATAAAAAACTTTCGAAGACTTCGACAGGAATTAACTAGAATTAAATGTTAACCATCTTATCATTAGCTAAACTCCTTATTTTGTGAAAAAAATATTCTCGGGAATTTTATATTCGGTACATCTTGCCAATCTATTGAACTCAGATAAGGATACCGAACGAAGCTTATGAAAAGGCTCAAGTTTCTTCGGCAACTGATTGCAAGCAATATATGAGAAATCGGCAAACTTGTCAAGTCTTTTTTGTGCGTCAGCGCACAAAAAAACAAGCCTGTCTTTGGGTAAAGCATTATCG
This sequence comes from Bacteroidota bacterium, assembly GCA_050015675.1. Taxonomy (GTDB): domain Bacteria; phylum Bacteroidota; class Ignavibacteria; order UBA10030; family UBA10030; genus Fen-1298. Next base: position 45,879 of record JBEKAY010000011.1, read on the forward strand.
CCAATTCCGTTCAATTCGTGCGTTCTCATTAAAGATTTTTTAACAATTTTAAATTATTCATTCCAAACTACTCAGTAAGTTCTTCGATGATAGCGAAATATTCAACCTTTGAATCTCCTCCCCTCTAAGGAGAGGTAATTTTTTCTCTATTTATGAAAAACATTGAGCAGTTACCTTTTCACAAACGTTAGTTTTTTTATCCATGCTTTATCCCATTAGAAAATACTCTGCAGCTTGCTCCGAGATCTATTACCCCGTGTGAGTTTTCTCATGGGATTTATCAAAGCTGTTTTTTCTTTTATCAGTCAGCGTCAAAATAGTAATTGAGTAAATGTAGTTTTTTTCATTAGACAATTTTATTTCTCTGAATTTCTCTTGAACAACATAACGTATGTGTCCCAATTAAGCAAGCACTTTTTTCATTACCCCGCCCACTTGTGACATTCCACACAATTGACTTTAGCATCCATAAAGAGTCTGTCAAAAAAATAAACTACCTCGGAGTTAGCTCCGAGGTATTCAATTTGTTTTTCTGGATTCCCGATTAAAACATTCGGGAATGACTTTCCTTTTTCTGTCATGCCCGCGGATTTTAGGCGGGCATCCATTAAACGCCGCAAGCGGCGGGGTATTAGGCCCAAGAAAGAATAAATGAATTTCTTTGCTCTCTACCTTTTCAAATTGTCAATTGCCACGAGCTTCAGCTCGTGGAACAAGAAATAAATCATTCACGGCTTTAGCCGCGACTATTTGCGACGAATATGCTTTCTATAAATATTCTTTTAAGATGAACCTATATCATTTTTATAAATATTATTCCAATCTGTGGCTAAAGCCAATTATTGTTCCCGATTATTTATCCACGACGTAAACGTCGTGGCAATAGTTATCTTTGTTATCAAACTAAAAAAATCTAAGAATTATTTCTTTTGATTTACTGTATCAGCAGTTTACCTAAAATTACCTTGAGTAATTACAAAGGATTTTTGATTCATTCCGAGGAACTGTTCTCTTCTCCAATAAGTGTCAGCACTAATTCTCTTACTCCGCCATAATTGCGATGCTCACAGAAATAAATTCCCTGCCACGTACCAAGATTCAACCTGCCATCCGTCACCGGGATGGACACGCTGTTTCCAAGTATAGATGCTTTGAGATGCGCCGGCATGTCATCGGATCCTTCGGTATCGTGTTCGTAATATGGCGCATGTTCCGGCGCCAATTTGTTAAAGTGCTTTTCAAAATCTTCACGGACGGTGGGATCGGCATTCTCGTTGAGTGTGAGCGATGCTGATGTATGTTTGATAAACATGTGAAGCTCTCCGTGTTGAATTGTTTTCAACTCAGGGATTTGAGAAATTATTTCCGACGTGACCAGATGAAACCCGCGGCTGCGTGCCCGAAGTTTTATTTCTTTTTGAATGATAACCATAATCGCATGAGTGACCATCTCTTCATATACCTGAACAAAGAAAACAACGGTCACTTTGTCTTAATGTTAAAATTCTCAACCACGCATAACTGCCGGCATGAACATTTATATATTTTATTGATGTTACGCAGTCAGGAAAAGCACCTAATAAAATTAAGTTGTCATGCCCGACTGCTTTAATCGGGCATCTTATCTAAGATTCCCGTTAAAAATCCACGGGAATGACAGTGGTTCTTCTGTTCTTTGCGTAGCACGAGTATTTTATTGCTTCACTAACCACTCCTGCGCTTCTTCCATCGTATCTGCAAGGTAAAAATCCCTCCCTGTTAAAGTTTTAACTGCAGTCAAGATGATTTTCGACCATCCAGCTATTCCGACTACTGCACTCGCTTTTACATAAGGTGTGTTATGCTGTGCGTACTCTTTAATGATGTTTGCAACCTCTGTATCAAATCCTGTATTTATTACTTTTGTAATGACCAGAAGGGATTTTGGAGGATGCTTTCGGATTAATTCTTTTGCATGCTTAACGTGTTTAAGAAATTCTTGTTTATCTTTTGATTGCAGGCCTGCAATATCCATACAGAGAATTGTTTTGCCTTCATAATTAAATTCATAGACGCCAGCCATACCATCGCCTCCTGATTTATTGTTGGATCAACCACTCCTGCGCTTCTTCCAGAGAGTCCGCAAGATAAAAATCTCTCCCGATCAGCGCTTTGATTGCAGCCAGTACAACTTTCTGCACTCCGGATACTCCGACCAAAGCGCTCGCTTTAACGTACGGAGTATTGTGATCAGCATATTCTCCCATGATCGCAGCAACCTGTGTGTCAAATCCGGTGTCCGTAACATTTGTAATTAGAAGTAAAGATTTTAAGGGACATTTTTGGATTTGTTCTTCAGCGTACTCAATGTTTTTTTGAAACTCCGGTTTATCTTTTAATTTCAGGCCAGCGACATCCAAGCAAAGGATGTTCTTGCCTTTATAATTGAGTTCATAGACACCAGCCATACTATTGCCTCGTGTGTTTGTATCGGTTTCTAAGTGTGCAGCAAATATAGAAATATTTTCTTGGACTTTCTACACGCCAGACCGCTAATTATTATACTCTCTATCATTAAGAATTTGTTGAAAAAGTTTCTCTTAAACGGAAGAAGCAGGTTGACGACATTGAACCGATTGCACAGGGACGTGTATGGCCTGGATAAAAAACAGAATGGTCTTGTGGATGTACTCGGCGGATTGGAAATGACAATCAACATTGCAAAGGAGCGTGCCGGTATCCTGAAAGGTTATGATATCACTCTATAATAGAGAAGCCCAAGAAGGGATTGATTGGTTTCAGCATGTTTATGCCGAAACTCTTTAGTATTGAAACTAAAATTGCAAGTGATCCAACGGTCGAATTATTGAAGTTCCGATTACGGCATAATGGAGAGCCGCTGCCTATGCTGCCAATAGAAGATTTGGATATGATGAATCCGATAAAATAAAATTCCTAGGTAGAGACATTCAATTGAACGTCTCTACCTGTAACAAAAATCCCACCCAAGGCAGGATCTTTCAACTATTCTATATTAATCCTTGCTTACGTAGTGCAAATCATTACTAAAAGTCCACTCTCTTTTATATTTTAGAGAATGGACTTGATCGTATCTACTAAAAAAACAAATGCTGAACTATGTTTTGCTTGCAACAGGTTTTTTTCTCATATAGCGGCTGAGCGACCAGAGAACTATCGCAAAGAGAATAATAATGAGGCCATAGACAATCGGCGATACCGGTGTTATAGCGCTTTGCCATAACTTGAACTGATCTTCTATTTCTGTTTTTTGATCGGCGGTTATTTTACCGGACTCTGCTAGCACAGGCAGCCATAGAGGTTTGATATCCGTTTTCCATACCATATCGTTGAACGTATTATATCGTTTTGCCTGCACATCCTCCGGTTCTTGTTTTGCATTTTTTATTTCAGCATCGACAAATTCCAAAAAATTTGCGGTAAATTCAGCGCCATTTGAGAACGGCTTCAGTTGAACTCCGCCTTTGTTCAAGAGAGAAGCAAGCGTTTTCCATGTGCTTCGATCTACTTGAGCAGACCAAGTTGAAAGCATAGAATCTATCAACGCGACCTCGTTCTTCTTCTGCTTTCCGCTCAAATAAATGCTCGCCAACTTTGGTCCAAGCCCTTTCCACTGGCTGGCAAACCGCTGATGTTGACGTGCTATCTCAGCATAATCGTTTGGTGTTAAATTCGTTGACTCGAGAAATCCCAAATTGTCTGTAATAGATTTCTTTAAGTTTGTCAGAACATTCCGCCGTTCGAGTTTTCCCGAAATACCCTGCTTCTCAACATCGTTCATGGAAGCAACGCTTTTGTCGTATTGCATGAACAAACTGTCAACAAGGGCAAAGATGAGGTTGTCCCGTTCTTTCAAGTTTTGATGGAGCTTGGCGATGACTATGTTCAAAGAGTCGAACATTGCCTTATTAGCTTCTTTGCTCAGTGCATAAGACGTTGACATTGTTTTTACGGTCCCCATGAGTCTTTCATTTTCCTGAGTGAGATCCGAAATTTTTCCGGATAGTTCACGCACTTGACTTTCAAGTTCGACAATACGAGTAAATTGTGTTTCGATAATACCAAGGTCTTTCTGTCGTATGAGCAGTTTGCCTTTGAGGTTGGAAATGCTTTTTGAATAATCGTCGGGGTAGAGCGAACGGTCGAGGAGTGTTTTATGGCCTGCAAATTCTTTCTCTAATTCATCTATAGATGTATTGATGTCTGCACAATCTTGAACAGTTTTTGCGGAATCTGCAGCTCGATAGAGCACTTTCACGGTATTTTCAAACTTATCAACTATCGCGCGATCAGATTTCTGCCGTGCAGTCAATGAGACGGCAGCAATAATAAGCAGAATGACAATATACTGTGCGGTTCTCATTTCATTCCTCCTTCTATAATTCCATCTTTCGTCAGTACTACAGGCACTCCGTCTTCTTTATTCTCGTTGATCAAATGTATATATGGTGTTTTTTGATTCAGAGCTGGCGCTTCAAGTCCTTTTTCGGAAACAAGTATTTTCTTTTCAAGCTTGAGCGCGCCATCACCCTGCCCAAAGACATACACATTCTTAAAACCTTTGGCAGTAATAAAATAGTACCCGGCGTGATCGCGCAATATGTGAAGCGTATGTTTAGTAACGGCGACCGAATCCTGCAACTCCTCAAACAAGAGCGCTTTCACATTGAAACTCACCTGATATCGTGCTTCCTGTACATTTCCTTTTTCATCTGGCTTGAGAGTAACTTCAATGGGCCATGAAAAATCTGCCGGACGAAGCAGCAATGTGGAACATCCCGCAAGAATTATTGCGGGCACACATACAAAAACAGTAAGAATGGTTCTCATACGTCCTCCATGAATTAAAGTGTTGTTTGCATGCGTGGAAAAGAAATCAATGTAAATGTAAATAACTACAGAATAGGATTCAAGGGTTCACATCAGAGTGTGTGGATTTGCACAGAGCAATTCTTTATAATAATGCTGTTATAACCGTGCTTGCTGGAAGAATGAGATATTTCTACACAGGGAAAAAATCCCGCTTAAAACGAGATTCTATTTATTCTATGTATAGAAGACCTTCGGAAGGTTACTTGGTATAACCGAGAATATCTTCCGAAGGTTTTTCACTTTTGTGCTTATGCTTTTCCTGCACTGCCAAGAACGTCTGTGATTTTGTGCTTGTAAAGCGCTTTAAGTGCATCTCGAGCCGGACCAAGATATTTGCGCGGATCAAACTCAGCAGGGTTCTCTGCTAACGTTTTACGAATTGCCGCCGTCATAGCTAAACGTCCATCCGAATCGATGTTCACTTTACATACCGCCGAGGCCGCCGCTTTGCGGAGCTGGTCTTCAGGAATTCCAACCGCATCTTTCAGCTTGCCGCCATTGGCATTGATGATCTTCACCAACTCGACAGGCACAGAGGAAGCGCCATGAAGTACAATGGGAAATCCTGGAATCCGTTTTTCTACTTCTTCTAAAATATCAAAACGAAGCGGCGGTGGGTATAACACACCGTCAGCGGAGCGGGTGCACTGCTCAGGTTTAAACTTATTCGCACCGTGCGATGTGCCGATTGAAATCGCCAGTGAGTCCACGCCGGTCTTCTTCACAAAATCTTCCACTTCTGCCGGCTTCGTGTAGTGAGTGACAGCGCTGGAGACTTCATCTTCGATTCCAGCCAAGACGCCCAACTCGCCTTCGACTGTTACATCATGCTTATGTGCATATTCAACTACTTGGCGGGTCAGTTCCACATTCTTGTCATAGGGATGATGTGAGCCGTCAATCATCACTGAGGAAAAGCCGGATTCAATACAAGATTTGCAAAGTTCAAAAGTATCGCCATGATCTAAATGCAGCACGATAGGAATGGGATAGCCCAATTCTTTTGCATACTCCACTGCGCCCTGAGCGAGGTATCTGAGCATTGTCTGATTTGCATATTTGCGCGCACCACTCGATACTTGAAGAATAACGGGTGATTTGGTTTCCACACATGCCCCTATGATTGCCTGCAATTGTTCCAAGTTGTTGAAATTAAAAGCCGGAATTGCGTATCCGCCTTTTACAGCTTTCCGGAATAATTCTTTTGAATTAACCAATCCTAGCTCTTTATAGTTTGTCATATTTATCTTCCGTTGTTCGTATTAAGCCACATAATGAATAACACCATTCTATAAATAGAGAGTTCTCTTAAAACCGGCAGAACCGAAGAGAAAAATTATGGTCTCGATCGATAACGGAGTGGCGTTGCCGTGTCGAACGTTCTGTTTTAAAATACTCGAAAATGTGAAAGAATGCAAACCTGCTTTTGTCCAAGTCGAACGACAAGCTCTTAATCTGCACGAGTATTATCTTTTTCCCCGTCTAGTGCTATTTCGGTGGTGATGTCCTGCCCGTTCATGTTTATCAGTCGAGTGATGCGGCGGAAGTTCGGGAATAGGAGCCATCAAATGTTCGTCAGGATACGTGCATTTGATTTTTTTTCCCAAATATTCTTCAAGCTTCACAAGTTCGTACGCATCATCTTCATCAGCAAAGTTGATGGAAATACCGTTTGCTCCGGCCCGCCCGGTACGCCCGATACGGTGCACATACTCTTCCACATCCTGCGGCATATTGTAATTGATAACGTGCGAGATCCCTTCGATGTGAAGCCCGCGCGAGGCGACATCTGTGGCAACCAATACACGAATCTTTCCTTCACGAAACCGTTCCAATCTTCGGATACGCTGATGCTGTTCCACATCGCCAGAAAGAAGAGCACAGCTCACCCCGTAAGTCTCGAGCAATTCTTTTACACGGCGTGCTTCATCTCGGCGATTGACAAACATCAGCACACGATCGAGATGCTTTTGCATGATCAGATTATAGACGAGCGCCGCCTTTTGATTGTAGGTAGTGATGTACGTGATTTGCTCGACACTATCCACGGCAACCTTGTCCGGCATGATATTTACTTCGAACGCCTGCCGTGTCCAAGTTTCGGCAAGTCGCTTGACATCGGACGTCATAGTCGCTGAAAAGAACATGGTCTGCCGCTTTGCTTTTGGCGGTGTGTTCAAAACAATTGAGCGAACAGCATCTATGAATCCCATATTGAGCATGCGGTCGGCTTCGTCGAGAACGAGAATTTCTACTTTGCTCAGGTCCACTAATTTCTTCTTCATGAAATCGATCAGACGGCCGGGAGTGCAGATAAGAATATCGCATGGCTCGCTTTTCAACACTTCTTCTTGTTTCGCATAATCCATCCCGCCGAGAATTGATAGAATACTGCAAGCAACATATTTACCGAGCCCGCGCGCATCTCGTTCAATCTGTATCACAAGCTCACGTGTCGGCGCAAGTATCAGCGCACGGGGAGTGCCATGGTGTCGTTTTCCTTCGATCGGATATTTAAGAAAGTGGGTAAAAATGGTGATGAGGTACGCGGCGGTTTTTCCCGTTCCGGTTTGTGCCTGTGCAGTCACATCCTCATCAATCAACGACTTGACGAGGGTTTCTGCCTGCACAGGAGTACAATAGTGAAACTTAAGATCGAACACTGCGTGCATTATCTCGCGCGGGAGTTTGAAATCGTGAAACCGTGTTTTGCCGTCGACGACAGGGACTTTGAAGACCGAACTATCCCACTGCTCAAACGGAACAATATGAGTAGAAGGAGGTGGTGTATGCTGTGCGAGTTTCGCTCTTCGCGCTGCATACTCTGCACGTGTCTCACGCTTCCGTAGATTACGGGGATGGTGTGTGCCTTCTGGTTTTTCGTGTGGGAATCCTTTATGCCGCCCTGGCGGTGATTTCGATTCCTTCAGTGTTGTTGCTAATGGCGGCGAAATAGGTTTCGATGTTACCCCGAATACGTTTTTAATCCTTGCAACAATTTTTCTAAACACTCGAACGTTGTCCTTTATACAAATCTAATTTCTATAACAATATACAAAAAAAGAGAGAGGAGTGAGTGGATGTTTTTTCTGACAACTCACTCCGAAACGGCACGCGGTGCAAGTGCGTTTTATTCCATTTGAATCAATATTTCGGTTTGTAGTGATGGAAAAACTTTTCTTCCGATTCAACGCTGCCGATCAGTATAATTTCTCCATCGGCAGGAAGCATTGTTTCAACAAACGGATTGATCATCATCGATCCATTGGCACTGACTCCGATAACGCTACAGCCGCATTTTTCCCAAATGGACGCATATTTGATCGTCTTGCCTATTAATGCATTGGGTGTTTTCACACGGAATACATCAACGCCCTCTGCAATCATTAAAATATTTCCACGTTTCGATAAATTGAAAATATTATTTGCACCCAGCGATGCATGCGAGACGACAAAATCACAGCCAGCGGTATGCAATGTATGGACACTCCTGTCCAATGTTGCACGGCTGATGATTTGAATATCTTTCCTGAGATACCGGAAATATGTGGTTAAAAAAATGTTGATCGGATCGCTATGACTGGTAATTGCAACTGCAGGCGCTTCAAAAAAACCTGCTTGTTTTAACACCTGAACGTTCGTTGCATCCCCTTGGATATACTGTTTGTCGTCGAAAAGAAGTTCTCTTGATTTTTCAATAATCCGAAAATCAAGTTCCTTCTCTTTCATCGACCGTCCCAATGCGCTCCCGACATTTCCACCACCTATAATTATAATAGGCGCACTATTAATATTATAGATACAAAACAATTCGTTATATCGGTCAATATGGTTTTGTGTCCCGGCAAGCACAAGAATACTTTTTTTAGTGATGGTCATGGTTTTTTGAGGCAGAACGAATACTCCGCCTTCCCAGACGCCGATGATCGATGCATCAACAATATGAGATGCGTGCGCTTGCTCAAGAGTTTTACCGACCAATGGCGTGCCAGCGGCTGCCGCTTCGGCAATCACCAAGTCATCTACCTGCCCTATAACGTGCGCCATAGCATCACCGGCAATTATTCTTCGCGCAAGTGATTGACCCATCATTTCATCGAGAGCCAGAACATGTGTGCAACCGGCTTGCTCCAAAATTTTGACCGCCGGTTCTCCGCTTGCAACAGAAATAATCGGGATAGTATTTGATACCTGCCGAACCGTATATACTAACGACGTATTGGTAGTATCAGAGCCGGTTGCTACAACAAATGCTGCTTGTTCAATACGAATTTCCTTGAAGGTGTTCGGGTCATCAAGTTCGCCTGCAACGGTTTTAATACCTTGATCCCGCAAATGCATTGCCCCTTCAATATCGGAAACTAATACAGCATAGTTTTGATTATACCGCTCAAGCCGTTCAATGAGAGCGCTGGTCAAAGCGCCATATTCCGCCAGTACAACATGGCCGCGTGTGTTCTCCGGCAATTCGCGCGGCACACGCGCTGATGATTGAAAGAGTTGAATAATGGTGAATGGCAGTAGCACTAGTAAAAAGAAAATACCTGTGCAGATTACAAGAACCGAAAAAAGTCTTCCAAAGTCGCTTAAGAAAGTAATATCACCTAACCCCACCGTGCACATGGTTGAAACAATCCAGTACAATCCCGATATGTAACTGTATCTCCGCCCTTCTAAATTCATCAGATATTGAAATGCGATCGAATATAGAACAAGGATAATGACAAACGCGATAAACAAGCGCAGGAGCAGCATAGCGTTACGCTTGCTCGTAATACGCTGCAACATATGCAATGGTCGTTGCGGAGTAAATTTTAGTCGCCCGCTGTGGGATGTCATTTCTGACTCTTAAAAAGTTGTCGGACAGTTACGGCATAATCTACAAGTTCTCTAAGAGAGATTCAACAATGGAGATAGAAAAGAATATTCTATTGGAGTTCACGTACACTCAGTGTGCTCAATTCAGATAATCCTTCTACGGAGAAAGAGAGGGCACGAAAAGTTCGTTACGGTATTCTTGGCTTCGGGTACTTTGCTGAACACACTATTTGCACCTGCAATCTAAGCATCACCAAGCTCGGAATTAGTTGCGCTTCAAAAACGTTCACTTGCTGCGGCTGAATAGAAAGCGCATAAATTCGGTATTCAACTGCCATTTGATTCTGCAGAAGAATTAGCAAATCATCCGGATATCGATGCAGTGTTTATAGTTTCTGATGTGGTCAACCATTCCACTTCTCCCTATTTTATTTTCCTCCCATCAGTTTTATCATCTCCCGCACCGCTTGTTCTAACCCAACGAATAATGCTCGCACGATGACGGCATGACCGATGCTCATCTCGTCAATTTCGCGAATAGCGGCAACAGCAGCAACATTCTCGTAATCTAATCCGTGACCTGCATTGACGCCAAGCTTGAGCGATTTGCCAAATTTCGCGGCTTCCTGAATTCGCTGGAATTGTTCCCGCACTTCGCTTTCGGTTTTTGCTTCAGCATATTCACCTGTATGAATTTCAATCATATCCGTCCCAATATCCGCTGATGCGTGCACTTGAGCGTCTGTAGGGTCAATGAACAAGCTCACTGGAATGTTATTCTGTCTGAATTGCTTTACAACTTCGCCGAGATATTTCTTTTGCGCAACAACATTCAACCCGCCTTCGGTTGTAAGTTCCAGACGCCGTTCCGGCACAAGCGTTACGAGATCGGGTTTCGTTTTAATGGCGATACCGATAATTTCCTCGGTGGCTGCCATTTCAAGATCAAGTTTTTTCTTTACTATTGAGCGGAGGCGCCGCACATCATCATCCTTCATGTGCCGCCGGTCTTCACGTAAATGGCATACGATACCAACAGCGCCAGCTTCCTCACAAATAAGTGCCGCTTTCACTGGATCCGGATCGTTTCCACCGCGTGCATTGCGCAATGTTGCAATGTGGTCAATATTGATTGCTAATCTCATATTTTCCTCTTCCTCTATTATATAGGTTCATTATAATATACTCATTTTCGTAAAAGAATTGAATATCAGCCGATCTCAAACTATCTTGTGCAAAGAGTTCTGTAACTTTAAGCTCTACGATACCGTAATATTGCAAGAGGCTTTATTCTAAATAACACTATGGTGCACCTATGAAAAATTTGATTACACTTTTAATTGCCATCGGATTGATTTTACCATTCTTTTCTGCTGACGCACAATCAGAGCAGAAGAAAACGAACAGCGACGATGTCGGCGAGCGCATTGGATACGAAGCCGATAAAGTTGGAAATGAAATCAACAAAGTTGGGAGCAACATCGATAACATGGTTAATAAAATAGTCAATCGGTGGACTTCGCATTTCAAAGATGCGCAAATTACTGAAGACACTATTGAATCTCCATCTCATATATCACCTAATATCACCGACAGCGAAATCGATAGCAGCGCACAATCGTTCTCCGGAGATAAAGTGATTAAAGAATCTGAAACAATTGACAACAATGTTGTTGTGAAAGGCGGCGACTTAACTATCTATGGCACCGTTAATGGCGATGTGCTGGTGGTAGGCGGCGATTTACATATGAAACGCACCGGCAAGATTACGGGCAGTGCACGTGTTGTGAATGGCAGCATACTGAAAGAAGACGGCGCGATCATCAAAGGATTCGAAGATTATACTAGAAAAGAGAAATCGAGATTTCGTCCTTCACGTAGAAATTTTTCGCGAACCATACGTACGTTTGATGTGCCATGGTCAGACGAACAAATGAATTTAGATAATTTTATTTTCCGGTATAACCGGGTGGAAGGTGTGTTCCTCGGCCTCGGTTCTGAAAAGAAATATTATTGGGATGGAGAACGAAATTGGAATATGTACGGCTCCGCAGGATGGGGAGTGAAATCGCACACGTGGCGCGGCAATCTTGGATTGGTGCGGCAGTTTGCAATCCTCACAAATGAAGGAAGCGGCATTATAGAATTGGGCGCCGAGGGATATAGTTTCACCGATACAAAAGATAAATGGGTCATTTCATTGCACGAAAACACTGCGGCAGCATTATTAATTCACGAAGATTTTCGCGATTACTTTCAGCGGAACGGCTACACAGTGCATGTAGCATATTATTCCAAAAACGATTATCTGAAAAACGAATTGAAGTTTGCATATTTGGCAGACACATATGATTCGCTCACGAACAAAGTTGATTGGGCATTATTTGGCGGCGGTAAATGGTTTCGCATGAATCCTGCCATTGATCCGGGTAAAATGCGGAGTGCAATCGCAAGCGGCGGCGTCAGTACGATTTCTAATACGAGCCATGGGCCAGAAGGATGGAGCTTGTACGCTTCTGGCGAGTTTGCGAAAAAAAATTGGGGTAGCGAGTTTGAGTTCGATCAGTACATAGCTGACCTGCGCCGCTTTCAACCACTTGGTATGTACGATAATTTTAATATTCGCGTTCGTGCAGGTTCTTCAACCGGTGTTCTTCCAATGCAAAAATTGTTTGAGTTAGGCGGTTTTGGTACGATGAATGCCTTTCCCTTCAAGTCTGAAATCGGTAACCGTATGCTTCTCATCAATGCAGAATTGATCATCAATGGCGGTTTTATTGAGGAATTAGATTTCTGGCCTATGTGGATATTCCAAAACATTAATATTTTAATTTTGTCGGATGCCGGTTTAACGCGGGATGCAGTACAGGCAGCTTCAGCATTAGAAGGAGTTGAAGCGGTCAAGTGGAACGATTTTAAGCACGATTTTGGCGTGGCGCTCACAAATCGGAGCGGTTCATTCCGTATCGGTGTTGCATGGCGCACTGATCATCCTTCACCAGCACAGTTTATACTAAGATTTAACAGACCGTTCTGAAAATGATTTAACAGATGGATGATCAGTTTCAATTCTTGTACTTCAGCAAGAACAATGGCTGTTCTTTTTCACTTTCTCAAAACATTCTCGTCCTTCTTTGAACGACAGGTATGCGAGTCCGAGAGTTCCTATCGTGTCTATAAAAGCAAATTGTGTTAACTCGTAGATGCCGCTTGATACAAGCAAAATGATGGACATAGAAATACAGACTTTTGTGCATTCAGCATCTGCAAGCATCGCATCGGAGTTTAACCGTCTGCCAACTTTTGTTTTGCTGAGCACCAAAGCCAACATCACGGCAATTGATATTATTGAGATAATCACACCCCAAAGAGTTGTCTCAGGCTTCCGACCCATCCAGAGATTATACATACTTGTTCCAACAAGTCCGATGACCAACGCATAGAATGAATACCCGGTAATAATTAATGCAGTTCGTTCAAAATTATCGCGATTATTGTCCGGCTGTCGCTGAATACGCAGAACCATGTGTGCAATGCCAAGTCCTGAGAGAACTTCTATAAAACTGTCGGCGCCGAAACCGAATAACGTTAAACTTTCATCTTTATACCCGAAGTACATAGAAATAAGTCCTTCGGCTATGTTGTATAGAATCGTAAAGAATGCAAGTCCAAAAGCAATTTTGTATAATCGTTCGCTATCCGATTGCTGTAAAGCAGTGCTGGTTTCCATATTAGTGTAACACATTATGCGTGAAATCAGTTCTTGAGGATGTTCTAACTGACAGTGATTCTTATTGATGGATTGATTTGTCTGCTTTTTGTATCTTGACTTTGTTTCCTTCTTCCATCACATAGCTGTAGAGAATCTTGTAGCTGTCGTAATCGAATCGGTGCGGGGAAGATTTCTGTGGTGCCAGGGATTTCTTTCCGATATTATAGTTGTCTTTGTTGCTCGCAATTAAACACCAGTTGTCGATCACAAATATTTCACGTAGTTTTTTATCCTTCGAAACTTCCTCTATAGTTACTGCACTATCGAAGGGCCATGCGATAATGCGCCTCGCTTCAAACGCCGCTTCCACACGAGCATTGTAAGCCGAAACATCTTCTTCTCCCATACACACGCCGTCACATAGTCCGAGGTGGTACGAGAAGCAATGACTGTTAGAATTTTCTAATCGTAAAAGTTTCGGACACAGCCTGTGCGTTTTAGCAACCGTATCGAGAAATTCCTTTGCCTGCGATTTGTGCTTGAAGATACCGAGGATAGGCGAGTCTGGTTTAATATCGAGATAATCGACTGCTTCCAATTTGACCGTTGCGTACCCTTGTTTATTATCCACACGCCTCGCAATAATAATTCGCCGCGGTTGTCTCGAGCGCACGTTGTACATCGGCCGCAATTCTTTGATGAGCTGCGATTCTAGTAAAAGCGCACCAAGCTCACCGGCTGTTTCACGAACTTCGATGCGGTGAATACGCTTCATCAGCCAACGTTCGTCTCGCGCGGCAAAGTGCGAGCGAATACGTGCACGGATTCCTTTGCTTTTACCAACGTACAGCAGAATATCTTCGGCACCAAAGAAAAGATAGACACCGTGAGTGTTGGGAAGAGAAGTGATGCTCTTTTTAGCAAATGCGGATTTCATTAAGACCTTACTTAAGCAACTGTCTGAAAAATCAAAGTCGTTCCAATACAGATGGTTGTCCTGAGTGTACGGTATTTGGGCGTAGGTCATTTTTAGACCTTATCCACCCCGGCATTTCTAATATAAATAAAAGGAAGTGAAAACGGTACCTAGAGCAAGAGTTTCTGTGAGCTCACGTACGAATGAACGTATGAAGGTGAGCCGGTGCATTGTTGTTACCATTATAGGAAAAGCCCCAGATGATGAATATCTGGGGCTACGAGAATATTTGTGTGATAAACTTACTTCAACAGCAGCATCTTCTTCGTTTCAACAAATCGTTTCGAAGAATTGTCTTTCGATGTTGCTTCGAGCCGGTAGAAATACAGTCCAGATGCCACGTTTGCGTTCCAAACGACAGATTGAATCCCTGCTTGCTGCTCAATGTTGACCAGTTCCTTTATCACCTGACCGAGGATATTATATATAACAAGTCGAACAGTGCTTCGTACCGGTAATCCATATTGGATAGTTGTTGATGGGTTATATGGATTGGGATAATTTTGCGCGAGACTATATATCGTCGGTGTTTCAGCAGCTACTTCTTGTATGCCAGTCAGTGTTCCATTTCCGCTTAAAGGAACTTTAAATGGAGAGGCAAGCGAGTTGTTGGCAATATACATTGTATCAATGTAGGATCGCAAAGAGTCCGGAGTAAATCGTATTGCTACCTTTGTTGTGTCTCCCTGCTTCACGTTGCCGAATGCTAATATTTTGGTCACATTGAAATATTTCGTTTTTGTGTAGAACGAATCAATTTGCAAAACGCTTATCGAAGAATTTGTAATTGTGAATAGCAATTGCTTAGTGCTGTCTTTCTTAACTGTTCCAAACGCAATGCTTGAAGGTGTAATAGAAATTGAAGAGTTTGGTGTTCTTCCAGAAAGGGGTATCCTGAACAACGTCGTATCAGAGTCGTTTCGTAAAAACAGCGTATCAGAAAATACACCGAAGGTGACAGGCTTAAACCAAACTGTCATCGTGGCTGTATCTTTATCGGTTGCTTGACTGAAAGAAGTCAAGGATGTGAAGACAGAAGAATGAGTATAAATGGAATCGATGGTCAGAATGTTAGCCGAAGAATTGGTGACTTTAAGGATTGTTTTGGCTGAATCATAGATTCCCACATCACCAAATGAGATAGTCGTCAGATTGCAGAGAAATGTTGGTGTAGGACTATTCCCACTCAATGGTATCTTCACTAATGGTGTGGCTGAGTTGTTCCGTAAATACAGCGTGTCTGTGTAACTGGCTATAGCAATCGGCGCGAACGAGACCACTACCTTCAATGTATCTGTCCCAACTGTTCCATTGATGCGATCTACTGCAAAGGCACTCGTCTTGGTATAAATTGAATCCACTGTCAAGGTGTTGACCGAACTGTTCACCACCTTGATCGTATCTCGCTTCGTCGTGCCTTTGGCAACATTGCTGTAAACGATTGATGTCTTCAGAGTCGTCAGTACAGGCATTGGACTGCTGCCATTCACATTGATCGTATCCGGTGTCGTCACATCATTACTGGCAATGAGTATTTTCGTTATCGATGAACCGATTGATGTCGGAATAAACTTTATCGTATCAATCAACGATCCGTTCGGTGGGATGTTTTTCATCGTTGGTGAGGCACTATACTGTCCGTTGGTTGAAGTGATAGATGCAATCTTCAGTGTATCGGTCCCCTTGTTCCAGATCGTCACCGTATCGGTCTTCAGTGTGTTGAGTGTAATATTCCCCATAGTGACACTTGATCGGCTCAATACGAGATTCGGTGTTCCGCTACAGAATCCACTCACATTAATTGTATCCGGTGTCGTCACATCATTACTGGCAATGAGTATCTTCGTTGTCGATGAACCGATTGATGTTGGAATAAACTTTATCGTATCAATTAACGATCCGTTCGGTGGAATGTTTTTCACCGTTGGTGAAGCACTGTACTGTCCGTTTGTTGAAGTGATGTTCGTAATCTTGAGTGTATCTGTTCCCTTGTTCCAGATTGTTACCGTATCGGTCTTCAGTGTGTTGAGTGTAACACTTCCCATAGTGACACTTGGTCGGCTCAATACGAGATTCGGTGTGCCAATTACCATAAAGATCTGGGCGTTCGATGTCCCTCCACCAGGCGTCGGATTGAATACCGTGATGTTATACGTCTCTGCTGTCGTCATATCGCTCGCAGGAATCGTGGCTGTCAACTGTGTCGAACTCACATAGCTCGTTGTCCGATCTGTTCCTCCCAGTCGAACCTTTGATGTCGACAAAAAGTTTGTCCCGTTCACCGTCATCGAAAACTGCGCATCGCCTGCATTCTTGCTCGCTGGCGTGATACTCGTCGTTGTCGGTATCGGATTCAATGGTATAAGCTGACTAAGAGCGTTGTAGGCATCAAGACAGCCTTCGCCATACTGATTGTTCTTAGCGCTGGTAGAGAAGGGAAGATTAATTGCTGAGCTCTCGAGGGTGAAACGGATAGTCGAACTTGGTTTTGAAACGTCGGCGCTCCACACTAAAGCGGCTACAGCAGCCACGTGAGGAGCTGCTGCTGAAGTCCCATAGAAAGGATTTGAAAAGTAACCTTGCTGACCTATATATGTCTGGACTCCGTCGAGAGCGGACAGATCAGGTTTAGTTCGCTGACTGTAAGATGTTGGCTTACCTGTTGCATCAAACGAGTAGATCAGTGCTGGCCCTTCGCTTGAATAATATCTTTGAGAACTATCTTGATCGATTGCTGCCACAGAAATACACCCGGACGCAGTAGAATGCCCAAAAGAAGAAGATCCAAACACTTGAGCTGAGGATTCCAAAGTAGCATTGTAGACCCATAATTGAAGCTTTCTTACTGGAGCTGCACCGTTGCTATTCAACACTGCTACGTTGTAAATTACTGAGGCTGGGGACGAGTTCGTTACTTGGATGATTTCGTATGGATCAGCATTACCGTTCTGTGTTGTTGTTGAGCTTTTAACAACGTAGTTGATAGCAGCATCGTATAGATATAAATCGTAATCGCTACTACTTTGTCCGTATTTATCATTCCACTGCAACGTTATTGTGGATGTTTGTATTGGTGTCTTTGTCGTAGCAGGAGGAACTGTTATTTGTATATAGCTCGAATACCCAGTGCTCAAATTAAATCTATTCCAGTTATTGCCATTGTTGTAATAATCGCCAATATAATGACTCTCACGAAAGTTCGTAGCTGAAGAGACATAAATTCCTCCATTATTGCTAATTTCATTTACCTTTTGCGCAACGATCCCATCTTCGAACGCTGGTTCATGAAAATATACAATGTCATCGCAGATGACTTGGCAACCCCCCTGCCAAAGGAGTTGAATGTTATTAGCAAAGTCACTCTCGGAAGATCCTTCATCAGCAAAGCTCAGAAATGATCCTGGTGCCAGATCATGAACGATCTCTAACATAGCCGTGCCTTCATCTCCAGTATATCGATTGTTAACCACTTGCACTGGTGGTACTGATGGTAGTTCTCCTGCCATTCGAGAGACTTCAAGATGAGAAACGCCATCTGATATTATACCAACTCTTCTATTATTTCCGTTCACACCCCAGGTTGATCTTGCGATATCAGCTCTGTGGAAAACGTCTCCCTCGCTCGTTACGTTTACCAATGGCCGTTCTATCGCTCTTACAAACGAGACAAAGGATAAACTCTCAATATCAATCACAGAAGTCAGCGGCAGCCATCCGTCATACCTATGGAAAGCTTCGTTCCTGTACAAGATCTCAAAACCTGTTTGTGTTAGCATTGAATCATATGATGAACTTATCCGAGGAACTCCAATTTCTACCCTCACTCTATTTCTGCTGTCCACTTGGAAGAGCGGGTCTGCATAATATTCAAGAGAGAGTCCGGAAACACTTAATTTACCATTAGCGCTTATTTCACGCATCTTTTCAAACAAGTGGGAGTCTAACTTCGTGGCCATTTTTTTTTCTGCATTTGATAGACCTAAATACTTATCAGTTGGCAGAGGTAAGACAGATGATTGAGCAAAAAGAATTGTTCTGCATAACAAACTAATGCTGAGTACTATCAGAAAACTTGGAATAGATTTAATACTATACAATCTTGACATTATTGAAAATGGTCGCATAGACAAAGCACAACCTCCAAATCTAATTCTGATCCAGAAATAAAACCGAGATCCAATATGCCGATTTTTTACGAAGTGTTCCCCGGTAAATAGAGATCTGGTAAGCACTCCTTTAACCATCAAAAACTCTACACTTTATTTCTTTGAATCTCAAGCAAATAAAAAAGCGGCAGCCATCATTGCCTCATAATCTCTTTGAGATAGTTGGAAGAACTGGATAGCACAGCGAGGTCCGTTGCTCCTTGATTTCACCCTAACCCTCTCCTATGAGGAGAGGGAATAATTTCTCTCTTTCTAATAAAAATACGCTGAGCAGTTACGTCATTTTGCAGTTGGTATTGGTGCTGACTTCTTTGTATTTTAGTCAAGAAATTAATTGCGTCTCAAACCATCTCTACGCTGAACATCATGATTACAACCGTTTCTATTACATCTCTCAATCATCCGGACTTGACGCCGTATCGAACATTGCGTCAATCGGTTGAGCAGTTTCGCAAAGGCATGTTTATTGCGGAAGGAACCATTGTTGTTCAGAGACTTTTGGAGAGCGTTCATGCAATTGTCTCTGTTCTCATAACACCGGAATGGTTAGAAAATTACCGCGAACAACTCGCCGCTCGTCCTGAACATATAACCGTCTTTGTTGGACAGAAAGAATTGCTCAACACGATCGTCGGATACAATTTGCATCAAAGTATTATGGCGCTTGGAAAAATTCCAGCGCAGGAAACGCTCGACTCGGTGTTGACACAATCGTCATCGCCGCGTTTATTTGTCGCGATGGACGGATTAGCCAACGCCGAAAATATCGGTGTGCTTGTACGGAATTGCACAGCATTTGGCGTGCAAGCGATTCTTGTCGGCGAGACATCCAGCAGTCCATACTTGCGCCGCGCGGTGAGAAATTCTATGGGAACAGTATTCAAAATGCCGGTGGTGCATTGCACGAACCTGGTGGAAACGCTGGCGGCGCTTCAACGCTCTCACAAATTCAAAATCTTTGCTGCACATCCCCACACAGAAGAGCAAAACATTCAGTGCACAGATTTCTCCGGCAATTGCTGTCTCGTGTTTGGAAGCGAATGCAATGGAGTTTCACCGCAGGTTCTTTCTGCATGCGATATGCCGGTAGCGATTCCCATGCAATCTGGTGTAGATTCACTTAATGTAGCAAGCGCTAGCGCAGTGTTTCTCTATGAAGTAACCCGCCAGCGAGACAGTTCAAATCAAAACATTTCTAAGCATACGCGCTGACTATACTTTCGGCGTAACTGGTAGTAATTTGTGTGCTTTCACATCTGATTGAAAATTGCACGCGCGGTGGGTGCCATCACAAAATGGCTTGTCTTTGCTCTGGCCGCAACGGCACAAAGATATTGTTGCACGCCCTGCAAGATCGAACTTATTACCGTCTATATCGAACAACTCGAATTCGCCTTCTACGCGAATACTGCCGTTGTTTTTCACTGTAATCTTTGCTGCCATGGCTTTTCTCCTACTTGAGTTGAAAGTCTACAAAGAGCTGGGTTTTTTCCCACGCCAATTTCATCACACCGGTTTTTTCTGAAATACGTTCTAAAGTAATTGTGAATTTTTCCACGGGCTGTTTCAATATTATTTTCTTCAGTGGAATGCGAGCGAGATCGAATTTTTCATTGTACACTGTTCCCCATTGCCCAGTCTGCTTATTGATGATGAGCCTCCACTGTTTGGATGACGGGAGCGTGTAGAGCGTATAAGATCCGCGCGGTACCGTAACACCGGACACAACAATATCTGTCTGAGTGACAAAACTTGTTGCTGCGTTTGCTCCCGTGCGCCAGACAACACCGTACGGAACCACGCTCCCCATAATTTTCCTGCCCCGCATCGACGGGCGGCAGTAATTTACCGATAATCGTTTATCGTTTATGACAAGTACTGATGAATCCCGCGGACTTGGCACCAGCGAATCCTTGCTTATATGAAATGGAACAGCGAGCGACGTATTTTCCCATTCAATCTTGAGTGTACCGTTGCCAGTGCCATTTTTTTCCAGCTTGAATGTGCACTCTTCGACCGGTATTTTCAGTTTTTTAACTTTCAAATCGATGCGCGCAAGATCAAGTTGAGGCATGTACGTTGTGCCCCACTGCCCTGTCTGTTTGTTGATAATAAGTTTCCAGCGCTCTTCAGCCGGAAGCGTGTAGAGGGAATAAGTGCCGCGCGGTACTACTGCCCCATCCACTTCAAGATCGGTTTCTGTTGTCAGCACCGTGGCTGCACCGGCACCGGTGCGCCATACTTTGTAGTACGGAACAAACGCTCCGAATATTTTTCGCCCAAGCATTGACGGCTTCCCGTAGTTAATGGCAATTATTTTTCCGTTGAAATTAATTCTTACTGAATCACGCGGACTGACAATTGGTTTTTGAGCAAATGCTTGAGTTAAAATGCAAACAACAAGTACAAAGCAGTATTTTCTAAATTTCGATTTCATGTTTCTCTGTTCTCACAACACTAATTCTTTCTAGATAATTCCTGTTTGGCTGTACAATATGCTTCATATGTCTCTCGATCAAAGCATACGATGAGAACACGTTCAAGGTTCATATTGGTTTCAAGTTCTTGGATAATTTCGTGCAGTGCAAGACGCGAAGCGCGCTCAACTGGAAATCGATATACGCCTGTGCTGATGGATGGAAATGCAATGGTACCGATACGGTGTTTCCGTGCAAGTGCAAAAGAATTCCTGTAACAACTTACCAGCAGTTTGTCTTCATTATGATTGCCGCCTTGCCAGATTGGACCGACGGTATGAATAACAAATTTTGCGGGAAGATTGTACCCCTTTGTGATTTTCGCGCCGCCTGTTTCGCATCCGCCTAATGTCCTGCATTCTTCTAAAAGATTCGGTCCAGCGGCATGATGAATTGCGCCATCCACTCCGCCGCCGCCAAGCAACGAGTTGTTTGCCGCATTCACGATAGCATCCACCGCTTGTGTGGTAATGTCACCCTGTACAATAGAGAAACGAGAAGGTGTATTTTTGTCTTTCTTCATTCACTTTTCCACAATGTATTGATTTAAAAAATCAATCTTCTATCCAATTTTCTCTGATTTTGTCTAATCCCATTTCATTAAATATTGCAGCGACACTTGGAATTCTCTCAATTGGACCTTCAATTAGTGAGTTCTGATGCAATCTAATTCTTAGTACATGTTTTGATACGAAATAGAATCGTTTCAATTCCATAAGAGTGAGTTGATAATCTCGGTGACTGTACCCCTTTTTATCTAAATAAATAACGCCACGTTTTCTGTTAATACCGACTTTCTCCTGAGATTTAATCAGTGCCGCCTTGAGTGTCTGAGCTGGTACTAATATACTTGCGGCAAAAATATGTGCTTGATGCTCAATAAAATCTCTGTCATTTTTTAGAATTCTTTTTCCTGTAACCATATCCATCGTATCTGTAGTAACTTGATCAAAAACACCTGCCATTTTCAGTTCAGAGTACTTTGGACCATGCACAATGCAATGACCAATCTCATGAGCGATGACGAACGGGACTCTAATTGACTTGTTGTAGTCATCTGATTCGAATGAATTATCAATGGAAATTGTTTTGTTTCGAAAGTCTGTTGAGCCGAGAACTTTAGAGTTGTTTTCAGAGCCTAAATCGCTTTTAATAAATGAGAACCCAAAATCTTTTTTTATAAAATCCAACAAAATTGAAAGATCAGTGCGTTGTGGAACCTTTAATGCGTTTGGTTGATACTTTTCAAGAAAGCATCTAGCCATTTCACAAATCTCTTCATCTCGCATTTTTAAGGTTATACTCAATTTATCCTCAACTTATCTACGGCTCAACAGGACGCGCTACCATTATTCCTGAATCTTTTTTTATCTTCGCAAGATATTCCCAGAGCGGCAATTCAGTGATCTGCACTTTCGAACCGGGAATTGGCGCGTGAAGCAAATGCAATTTCCTATTTTGCCAGAGTGCAATGCCTGTATGCGTACAATCCAATCCGTTGATTGTCGTAGTGATGCCGATGATGTCGCCGTCCTTGATCTGTGATGCAATCCTTTCAACGTTCGCTTTCGGAATGTTGTACATTGTCCGTGCATTCATTTCATTTTCAATCTTCTGGATTTCCTTCACATTCTCTGGTGAGTCTTTCAATTGAAGGTATGAATTCGGATGTGTGGACATGAAATTGATTTTCTTTTTGAATGGTACGCCGCCAAGTTCTTTCGTTATATCTTTCAAGACAGATTTTTTTTCGTTATCGAAGAAGTAATCCGATGTATAATGCAAACGGCTCGCATAGCTATCGATGACACCGCCACGGTAACGAACAAATTGAAGTTCCTTTTTATAATCGTCAAAGGTCAGCTTGTTCTTCTTGATACAACGCGCAAGCACAAGTGCGTTTTCGTAGAACGTGACGCAATCGAGTGTTTGCAGATTGACAACGAGATGTTCCGTCCCCAGCGTATCTAAAGTATTGGCGGCATAATCTGTGCCGATGAAAGATTTTGCAACCGCAGCGATAACCTCGTTCATCGGTTTCTCGTGAAGTTTCAACCCGACTGCAAGATTGAATTTATTCTTGCAGATCAATTCATTTGGATCAACTGGAACTTTCAATTCTGGATTCTTCTGTTGTTGAAGAACCATAGGAACAACTACGAGAAGAGGGATCAATAGTAAAGATGTGCGGGGATTCATATGAGGTCAAGTTCCAAGTAACCAGTTTCCAGTTATCAGAAGGCTGTACTAACTTGCAAATGGCAATTCGAAATCCGAAATTTAGAACGGCGTTGTTTCCGGCGTTTCTTCCGGCAAGAATGTTTCAGGACGATAGACTGTTCGGCTCTCGAACCGCGCGTACTGTTTGATGAATTGCAGTTTTACCGTATCTGTAGGTCCGTTACGCTGTTTGCCGATGATGATTTCTGCAAGACCTTCTGTTGGTTCGTTATCTTGTTCCGTAATACCAAACATTTCGGGGCGGTGAACAAAAACAACAACGTCGGCATCTTGTTCGATAGCGCCGGATTCTCGCAAGTCAGACAATGCCGGCCGTTTGTCGTTGCGCGATTCAACAGAACGATTCAACTGCGACAGTGCGATGACAGGAATATTCAATTCTTTTGCAAGTGATTTGAGTGATCGGGAGATGGCGGAGATCTCTTGCTCACGACTCTGAGCATTTCTTGGTCCCTGCATCAATTGAAGATAGTCTACTATGACAAGGCCGATATCGTGTTCCACTTTAAGACGGCGTGCTTTTGCCCGTAATTCCAACACGGCAAGACCGGGTGTGTCATCGATAAACATCTTTGCTTTGTAGAGCCTGCCGACACTCGTGCTTAACTTCTTCCATTCATCTTCCGGCAAGCGGCCCGTGCGAACCTTGTGGGCATCCACGCGCGCCTCTGCGCACATCAATCGCATCACTAATTGTTGAGTGGACATTTCAAGACTGAACATACCGATAGGAACATCATGTAGTACCGTCGCGTTGCGCGCAACCGAAAGCGCGAGGGCTGTTTTTCCTTGTGACGGACGGCCTGCGATAATAATGAGATCTGATGGTTGGAATCCGCCCGTGAGCGAATCAAGATCGGCAAAACCCGACGGCACTCCGGTAACACCGCTGTGCTTGCCGTGAATACTTTGCAGCATATCCATCGTTTTGTGCACGGCGGTGTTCATCGAGACAAAACTTTTCTTCATCCGCTGTTCAGAGATATCGAAAATTTTCTGTTCTGCCTGGTCAAGCAAGCCAAGTGCATCTTCGGTTTCGCTGTACGCGCGATTGATGACTTCCGATGATGAGTGAATCAATTGCCGCATCAACGCCCGTTCCAATACGATGTGCGCATGATATTCTATGTTTGCGGCGCTCGAAACTTTTGTCGTGAGCTCGGTGAGATAATACTCGCCGCCGATTTTTTCAAGATCACCGCGCCGGCGGAGCTCTTCTGTCAGCGTGATGAGATCGACCGGTTCGCTTCGTTCAAACAACGCCATCATTGCTCGATAAATGCTTTGATGCGCGGGTTTATAAAAAGCATTGTCGTCCAAAGTTTCAATCGCTTTGGCGATTGCATCTTTTTCCAACAGCATCGCTCCGATGACAGCCTCTTCTACATCTACTGCTTGCGGCGGCACACGCCCTTCCGTTGACACCGATTGCGGCGTGTTGAAGTCAATTATTTTTCGTGGATCTGACATACAACTTATTCTCCTTACAAATTCCACGGACTAGAATTCGTGGCTGAAATTGATCTATCTAAGCATCGGTGCAATGAGCATGCCAATGAGATACGTTGTGATCGCTTCGCCAAGTCCGACAAGCGTCATCTCGGTGCCGCTCTTGAGCCACGAGCGTCCGGTGACGAGCACCTTCGATGCACCGACTGCAAAGTGCGCTGCTGTGCTGATGATAAACGAAATCACCAATGCTTCCATTCCCGACCAAAATATAAATGGAAGGACCGGGATAATAGCACCAAGTGCTGTGCTGATCATTGCACTGAATGCTGATTTCCACTGGTTCGGAAATGACTTTTCGGAAAGTCCTAGTTCTTCATGCGCCAGAGTCTTAAGAAATTGTTCCGGCTGCTCGGCAAGTTTTGCTGCCATCTTTTTGGCTTCTTCCGGCGAGAATCCTTTGAGCTGATAGAACAAATCCATCTCTTCCTGTTCTTCTTCCGGATGCTCTTCAATCTCGCGCTTTTCCTTTTCAATTTCTGATTCGTAAACTTCGCGCTCAGATTTCGCAGCGAGGTACGCACCGCTGCCCATCGATAATGCAGATGCAACTGCAACTGCAAGTCCGCTCAATAATATAAATTCGCTGTTTGCTGCTGTTGCGCCTGCTACCCCGCTTACAACGCCGAATGCCGCGCCGAGCCCGTCATTCACTCCGTAAATTGCCTGGCCAATCCAGCCGCCGGCAGTAACGTGCCATTTTTCTCTTCCAAGGATGCGATCCAGCCGGCTTTGCGGATGTTGCATGACGCGCGAACTTGACATCTCTTGCAACATTAGACTGTGAGCATTCTCTTCCCGCTGAACGTCGAGCAATAACTCGCGTTCTGCGTCGCTCTCTGCCGCATTAATCATCACCTCATATAATTTATCGGCATCGCTCTCGCCAACTTCAAGCATTTGAGCGGCAGCTTCGGGAGAGCTCTTCAGCAGCATTCTCCTTCGCAGCAGCTCTATCGGATTTTCTCTGAACGAACCCATCTCAATGCCAAATTCCTTCAGACGGGCAGCCCATCGTTCTGCATGACGGTCTTCTGCTTCTGCCATACGGATGAAAATGGATTTTCTTTCCGGGTTCTTTTCTTGATCAGCTAGCGCACGATAATTTGCTGCGCTTAACATTTCATCACGCCATGCTTTTCTTAAATTGGAGATATATTCTTTTTTCTTGTCCACTTATCTTAATTTAACTTATAACTTTTTACTTTTCATTTCATCGTACAGTTTTCTAAACTGCTGCATATCTTCCCAGCATGGTCTTTTCCAGTTCGGATTGCGAAGTAATGCCGCCGGATGATATGTTACCATAAGTGGAATGCCGCGATAATCATGCACCTTGCCGCGTAAAAGTGTTAACGAAGAATTCGTCTTTAACAACGATTGACCGGCAATGCGTCCGGCGCAGAGAATCATTTTTGGTTTGAGTATTTCTAATTGCTTCCAGAGATACGGCTCGCAGCAATCGATTTCTTCCGTTTGCGGATCACGATTGTTTGGCGGGCGGCATTTGAGTATGTTGCAAATGAAAACTTCTTCCCGTTTAAATTGAACTGCTTCGAGAATTTTGTTGAGCAGTTGTCCGGCGCGTCCGACAAACGGCTCGCCTTTTTCATCTTCATCCGCGCCCGGTGCTTCACCCACTACCACGATGTCTGCCTTTGGATTTCCGACGCCGAATACAAATTTGATTCTCGTTTTTCCAAGCCCGCATTTCATGCAAGTATTAATTGCGTTATTTAATTCTTCAAGATTTTTTGTTTTTGTCCACGATTCATTGGGAAATGCCGGCAAAATCGGTTCTCCGGTTTTATGATGGTTTATTATCGGTTGAGCAGCGTTCCCGAAGAGATCGACCTCGGGAGCATCAGGTGCAATGTTTGCCGAGGCGGGTTTCTGTATTGAGTCGGCAGAAAGTGGTTCGCCCTTCGATACAAAGATCGTATCGCCGTACAACTCCTGCTGCTGTTTCAGGAATCGTTCGGTATCGGTAAGAATATTTTTGAGCTCTTCGTTAAGAGACATGTGAAATGATTAAACCCAGAGACGATGAATGCTCTAGAGATTGCTTATATCAGCGTTTTGATTTTATCGAGAATCTTGTTCGCAACATCAAATTTTGAAAGTTTTGGAAGCTTTTCCACGTTACCTCGATGGTCAATCATGGTAACTGTGTTAACATCTGAGCCGAATACGCGATTCTGTTCATTAAAAGAATTAAGCACGATGAGGTCAAGATTTTTTTTCCGAAGTTTTATTTTCGCACCGGCAAGTGCATCTTTTGTCTCTAATGCAAATCCGACCAGAACCATTTTCTGCTTCTGTTTACCGAGCGTTGCTAGAACGTCGGGTGTTGCTTTCAGTGTTAGTTCCAATGCCTCGCTGTTGAGTTGTTTTTTTATCTTATGCATTGCCGGATGGGCTGGCGTAAAATCCGCAACTGCAGCTGACATAATTACGGCGTCTGTATTTTTAGTATTTGCAAGAACAGCGGTTAACATTTCCTGCGCTGATTCAACATCGACTCGTTTGACGTTACGCGGTGTTTCACGAACTACCGGTCCCGCTATAAGGGTTACGTTTGCACCGCGCTGCGCGGCGGCGTTCGCAAGTGCAAATCCCATTTTTCCTGAAGAACGATTTCCTATAAAACGAACAGGATCTATTGCCTCAAATGTTGGTCCGGCGGTGACAAGGATCCGCTTCTTTTTCAAATCCTGTTTTGAATGAACAAGAGCTTGTTCAATCGTCTCAACAAGAATTTTAATTTCAGGTAAACGCCCCGGCCCGCTCAAGCCGCTGGCAAGCTCGCCTTCCGCCGGCAGGATGATGAAATAACCGCGTTCTTTTAATATTGTTAAATTTTTCTGCGTAACGGCATTCAGATACATCTCTGCATCCATTGTGGGTGCGAGAACGATCGGTCGAGCGGTTGCAAGAGAGACAACGGTCAGCAGATTATCAGAAATGCCGTACGTCAGCTTGGCGATGGTGTTCGCAGAAGCCGGTGCAATAACAAGAACATCTGCCCAGTTGGCTAGATCAATGTGCTGCGTGCTAATGCCGGAATCCGACGATTGGTTGTTCGACCACAGATCGGTGAAGACCGGGTTTTTTGAAAGTGCAGAGAACGTGAGAGGTGCAACAAAGCGTGTTCCAGCTTCTGTCATCATCACTTTCACGTCTGCACCGGACTTTATTAGCTCACGAATAAGATAGCCAACTTTGTATGCTGCAATTCCACCCGTGACACCGACCAAGACGTGTTTGCCGCGCATCGTGAATCTCGTTATGCTTCTGTCGAAGTATCTTTAGAAGTATCTTTTGCGAAAAAGTCGGTATGCTCCTTGTAGTGATATGGAACCTTCTTTTCCCGCACTTCATCGATCGCAATTTCTGTCGGTTTAGGACTTTTTTCAAATGCTAAGCTAATTTTGAGCTGGTCCGGATTAACAGTTGCTACTTCCATATCATCTTCCGGTTCCGGTGTTGCGTTCAACGCTTTCAGCGTTTCAAGCTGCTGCGTCAACTCAATTTTCATATCATCGTGAATTTGCCGTGCACGCTTAGAAGCCACGATGATTGCTTCGTAAATGTTACCGGTCTGTTTTAAAAATTCATGCATTGCAACTGGTTTGACTGACACTGTTCTACCTCCATTAACTATGAATGTGATTCAATAATATTCTTGATGTTTGTTTGAACGATTTCATCAACTTCATTGATTGCTTTTTGCAAATCATCGTTCACGACTTGAAAATCAAATTGCTGCCCTTGTTCCATTTCCATTGGTACACGCTCCAAGCGGCGTTTAAGCGTTTCCAGGTTTTCCGTGTTGCGGTTTTCCAGTCGTTTCTTCAAGACCTCAAAACTTGGCGGTTTTATAAAGATGAGGATTGAGTCATTTGGAAAATGCCGTCGTATCGATAATGCGCCTTTTACATCTACATCAAACAACATCATGTGACCTTGCTGCAGTGCCCGGTTAATCTCGCACTTCAGCGTTCCATAATAATTGCCGTAAATTTCTTCCCACTCTACTAAATCGCCAATGCGAATCCGTTCTTCAAACTCAGCCTTTGTTAGAAAAAAATAATCTTTGCCGTTTATTTCTCCATTCCGTATCGGGCGCGTCGTTGCTGAAATGGAAAAAAATATTGCCGAATGTTTTTCCAATATCGCTTTTGCGATAGTAGTCTTGCCGCAGCCGCTTGGTGCTGCAATGACTATTAACTTACCTGAACCCATAAATAATTTTAGATGACAGATAGAATATTTATTATTCTATGTTCTGCAACTGTTCCCGAATCTTTTCCAATTCTTCCTTTAATCCAACGATCAGATGTGAAATCGTTGCATCGCTGGATTTAGAGCCGATGGTGTTTGCCTCGCGGTTCATTTCTTGTACAAGGAAGTTTAACTTACGGCCTGCAGCTTCATTTTTATTGAGCGCTTCCAGAAAAAATTTATTATGGCTCCGGTAGCGGACGCATTCTTCCGTCACGTCTAATTTATCAATCAGCAGTGCAATTTCCAATTCCAACCGATTTTGATCGATGACAAATTTATCTTCTACTAATTCTGCAATGCGTTCGTGCAATTTTTTGCGCTCTTCTGGAATCAGTTCCTTCGAAAGTTTTTCCACTTCATTCAACGTCTCATCCATCCAGCGGATTCGTTTTTCGAGATCGGCAGCCAGCTCGCATCCTTCTTGAGCACGCATCGTGTTGAGACTTTCAAGAGCCTTGCGAATTGATTCCTGCACAAGCTCCCATTCAGTCTCGTCAGTCTCTTCTTCATCCACAGGTTCAAGTACATCAGAAAACGTCAACAAGTGTTCAAGTTTTACTTGTTCGCGCAGTTTCACTGACTTGCGAATTTCATTCAAGAGTTTGTAGTACGATTTAGCCGCCGCTTTGTTCACTTTTAACGGAACGACATCGTTTGAATCATGTTCAACTTTTACAATGATGTTCAAATTGCCCCGGTTCAAAAACGTGCGGACAATATCCTTCACTTCTTTTTCCCGCTGGGAAAAGTTTCGCGGCAAGCGCAGTGTCAGATCGAGATAGCGGCTGTTTACGCTGCGAACTTCCGTCCTGACGGTAATACCGTTTTTATTGACTTCTGCGCGGCCAAAGCCGGTCATACTTGATACCAAGAGAGTCTCCTTTGATTAGACCAATGCAACAAAATGTACGGAAATTTAGAGGGTACGGCAAGATATACTTTTGCACATCATTTGCACCTCGCTATCCACGAGTTATCCACATCGGGTTTGCAATTCCTTTCATTTTTGCGGACTTTGAGAATGATTTGTGGATAACGGATATACTCTCATGATTACAAATTATTACACACTTGTTCACATTATAGCCGAATTGGAGCACGGGTTTGCAGGGCAAACAGTGAGCGAAATTTTTACACAGCATCGAGGTGAATTGGTGATCTCATTCAAAGAGATACCAGCTGTTATTATTGCCGGATGCGAACCTGCAAATAATTTTATTTATGCGCGGAAAACTTTCGCCCGAGCACGACGAAACTCCGCCGATCTTTTTACCGATATACAGGATACTGTCATCGAAAAAGTTTTCATCCATCCAACAGATCGACAACTGCATATTTGTTTGAAGGATAAGCGCAAACTTATAGTGCAATTATTCGGGTCGAAAGCAAATGTCTTGCTGCTTAACGCACAAGGAATAATTGTCGAAACATTTTTGAAGAAATCTGACGCGAAGGTCACAAGAATTGAATCTAAGCAAACAGAATCTGCTGCCGTAACTTCAGGAACTTTTCTTTCCACATATGCTGAACAACCCCTTGCAACGGCACTCAAGCGTGTGCTTCCACAATTTGGTCCGGTTCTTGTAAAAGAACTGTTGGTACGCGTCGAGCTGAATGGTGAGCAAACGGTAAATACTTTTCTGGAAAATGAAATTGTTCGCCTGTTGGATTCTGCAAAGAGAATGAAAGAAGAACTTCTTGCTCCACCATCACCGCGCGTGTACTTCGATGGAACATCGCCTGTGAGATTCTCTATTATTCCATTACATCACTTGGGTGATTTCACGTTTCAGAATTATAGTTCCGTATCAGAAGCAATTCAAACATATCGCGCCAATTTGCACCATGAAAAAACCGTTCTTCAAGAAAAGGAAGATATTGTCCGGGTACTGGAACGCGAGCGCGAACACACAGAGCGCACACTACGCAAAATTGCAGAGGAAGTAGAAAAGTCAAATCGAGCAGAGCAGTACGAACTATTCGGTAAACTATTAATCTCGCAATTACATCTTCTCAAAAGAGGCGATACAAGAGCGGTTGTGGAAGATTTTGTTAGCGGTTCCAATGCATGTGTCGAAATTCCGCTTGACCAGCATCTGACGCCGGCAAAAAACGCCGAGCGCTACTTTGAGAAAGCCGAAAAATCACGGCATGCGTTAGAAGAGCAGCAGCATCGCATTGCCGAATTAACACAGCGACGGAAATCAGTTTCTCTGCTTTTAGACCGGATGGACGAGGTATCAACAGAGAACGATTTAAAACAATTCGAGGAGGAAAACCGGAGCGCACTTTCGCAATTCGGATTGAAAGCAGAAAAATCAGGACAGGTAAAAAAAGAAGAACAATTGCCATTCCGAGTTTTTACAGTTGCAGGCGGCTTTCAAGTGTGGGCGGGAAAAAGCGGCGAGAACAACGATCTCCTTTCAACGCGCCATACAGCAAAGAACGATCTTTGGTTTCATGCGCGCGGCGTTGGGGGTTCGCATGTGGTTTTGAAAATTGGAACAGGGAAGGGTGAAGTGAGCAAGCAGGCAATCGAGCAGGCTGCGGGAGTCGCAGCATATTATAGTAAGATGAAGAAATCAAAACTTGTTCCCGTAACGATGTGCGAAGGGAAGTACGTTAGAAAACCTAAAGGTGTGCCTGCTGGAACCGTGACGGTGGAACGAGAGAAAACAATTTTTGCAGAACCCGGATTACCCCCCTTGCAATAATTCTCGTATGTGTAGAAATTTTAAATAATTTTTTTATTGGAAAGAGTTATGCTGAGAATCAGACAAATATTGGAATCAGAAATTCCCCTGCTACAAAATTTTCCACCAGAAGATTGGAACGTGGATCTTCCACAGTTGTTCTCTTTTCACTTTGGGTATCCCTATTTCTATATTGCAGTAGCTGAAGTCGATAATAAAATAGTTGGATGCGGAATTGCTATAGTGCATGGAACTATCGGCTGGCTTGGAGCGATCATAGTTCTTTCGGAATATCGGGGTCAAGGCTTTGGAACAGGAATTACATCTCATCTTATACAGTATTGCAAAGACAAAGGATGTACCACTCAGCTGCTCTCGGCCAGTGAGATGGGCGAACCTGTCTATAGAAGGCTTGGCTTTGAGATAAATTCGACGTATGTGTTTTATAAGAGGGAATCGATTGCTCCAGCTCTGCAAATATCAAATGTGAGAGAAATGCGACAGGAAGATTTTCTAAAAGTTAAGCAATTAGATAGAGAAGTTACAGGGGAAGATCGATTTCAATTCATCGAGAGATTTCTATCAATGGGCTGGATTTATTCAACAGACACATCCGCCGGTATCACAGGATTTTATCTGCCTGAATTTGGTGCAGGATTAATTATTGCACGTAATTCTGATGCCGGGTTAGAATTAATGAAGTTGCGATTAAATTGCGGTAAGACGACTGCAGTTGTTCCGGCAGCAAATACAATTGCACGAGAGTTCTTGACTTCAGAAGGGTTTCAGGAATATCGTACAGCTCCGAGAATGGTATTAGGGAACGATGTACAGTGGCAGCCCGCAATGATGTATAATAGAGCGACGGGTTACTGCGGATAGTTTTATATTATTTTTATACTTCCAGCATCTCTTTTTAGCTCATCTTGATTGCTTTTTTTCCCCAACTCTTATATGTTGACCGCGATAACAAAAAGGAATAGCAACTGACACCTTCATTCAAGAAAGAACATTATGCCATTACTCCTCGTTACATTCGATCCGGACAAATCAGGACAGGATTATTCAAATTTACTTGACGAAATTATGAGTTATTCCAATGTCCGGCTGTCAGATTCTTCTTATGCGATCATCACCGATAAAACACCGGATGTCGTATGCGAAGAACTTAAAAAACAGATCACTGCAAACGATAACCTTTATATTATTAACCTCAAGCGGCCGTATGCAGGAGTTGGTTCAAAGTTGGTAACCGACTGGCTCAAAAAGGAATTGAGAGACTAACAGTGTTCTGCGAACAATGTACATATTCACATTTTTATTTTAGTTTAGATTCATCAATCTTCAATCTCTATATCCAAAATAGGATACGATATTCGTATCCTATTTCTATTTTGTACTGCCCATACAGAAATTGTCAAGTAAAATTCGTTGTTTTTTATAATCCTTTTATACTTCGGGTATCTCTTTTTAGACTCTCTAGATTGCGTTTATGTATCTTCTCTTGCAATATTAGAACCGCAACAATGAAAAGGAGAGTATAATGATATCGAAACTTACCATCGCATCGCTTCTGTTTGAAGATGCGGTTTTAAAAATCCTAAAAAACAATTGGAGGAATTCACAATGATGTTGCTCAAACATCTTCGCACGTCCATCATCGCTGTTATCGTGTTCACCTGCCTCACGGGAATATTGTACCCGCTGGCGGTAACCGGTCTTGCGCAGTTGATTTTCCCTAAGAAGGCAAACGGAAGCATGATAGTCAAGGACGGAAAAACTTTCGGTTCCGAACTGATCGGGCAGCCGTTCAGCGACCCGAAATACTTTTGGAGCCGGTTATCGGCTACAGGCCCGTTTGCATATAACGCCGCAGCGTCAACAGGATCGAACTACGGGCCGATTAATCAGGCGTATCTCGATGGAGTGAAGAAAAGAATCCAGGATTTGAAAGCAGTTGACTCATCGAACACACAGCCTGTTCCGGCGGATCTTGTGACGGCTTCAGGAAGCGGGCTGGATCCTCACATCAGTATTGCGGCTGCCCTTTATCAGCTTCCCCGTGTAGCCCGCATCCGAAACCTGAACCAGGATCAGGTTCGTTCGCTGGTGGCTCAATACACCGAAGGAAGGCAATTAGGCTTTCTCGGAGAACCTCGTGTGAATGTTCTCAAGTTAAATCTTGCACTCGATGAAACTCAATCCGTATCAGGAGGAAAATAACCATGGACGACATTATCTATATCGGCGTCGCCGTTGTATTTTTTGTTCTCACGTGGGGACTTCTAAAAATGTGTGAAGTTCTTCAGCCTGAGGTTGATAAAAATATTGAAGAAAAATCAGGAGGCAGTGTATGAGCTTACTCTATATTATTTCAGGAATTATCGCAGTTGGTCTTTTAGCGTATTTACTTGTCGCACTATTGAAACCGGAGATATTCGAATGACACTCAATGGGATTTTTCAAATCGCATTTTATATCGCAGTGCTGACGCTTCTTGCCAAACCGCTCGGTGCGTTTATGGCTCGCGTGTACCAGCGTGAAAGAACATTTCTCGATCCTGTCCTTGGACCGATCGAACGCCTCATCTATCGTCTCACAAAGATCAATTCCAGCGAGGAGATGGATTGGAAAGCGAATGCTCTCGCAATGCTTCTCTTTAATTTTGTCGGGTTTTTATTTGTGTACGCGTTGCAGCGTTTACAGCAATTCCTGCCATTGAACCCTCAAGGAATGGCAGCTGTTACTCCAGACTCTTCATTCAATACCGCTGTGAGCTTTGCTACGAATACGAACTGGCAAGGCTACGGTGGCGAAACAACAATGAGTTACCTGACACAGATGCTCGCCCTGACCGTGCAAAATTTCGTTTCAGCAGCAACGGGAATGGCTGTGCTTGCGCTTTTCATACGCGGAATCGCCCGTCACTCAGCGAAGACACTTGGAAATTTCTGGGTGGATATGACACGCAGTACACTGTATATTCTCCTTCCTCTTGCTCTTGTCTTATCGCTTGTGCTTGTATCACAAGGAGTCATCCAGAATAATTCTGCATACGTCTCTGTACCTTTTCTCCAGGCGACAGCCGACACCGGCGGTGTAAAAGTAACGGATCAAGTTCTGGCGATGGGGCCTGCGGCGTCTCAGATTGCCATCAAGCAGCTTGGAACCAACGGCGGAGGTTTCTTCAACGTCAATTCAGCGCATCCGTATGAGAACGCCACGCCTTTTGCAAATTTTTTGGAGATGCTGGCGATATTACTTATCCCCGCTGCACTGTGTTACACATTTGGAAAAATGGTAAAAGATACACGCCAGGGGTGGGCAATCTTTGCGGCGATGATGCTGATACTTGTTGCAGCAGTATTTTGGATGTATAGTCTTGAAGGTTCAGGCAATCCTAAACTCAATGCACTCGGTGTGGATCAACAATCGACTTCCATCAATCCCGGCGGCAATATGGAGGGAAAGGAAGTTCGGTTCGGTATTCCTAATTCGGCAGTTTGGGCAACTGTCACGACTGCCGCTTCAAACGGTTCCGTGAATTCCATGCACGATTCTAACACTCCGCTTGGTGGATTGATAACACTCATCATGCTTCA
>JBEKAY010000012.1:0-74844 GCA_050015675.1 Bacteroidota bacterium
GAAGAAGTTGATTGAAGATTTTTTGAAGCGTGGTGAGCCGGTTGTCTTAGCGATACAGCTAATCGATTCACGCCAAGAGCCAACACCTTTGGACTTGATGATGATGGATTGGTTAGAGTATTATGAAGTTCCTTATTTGCTTGTTCTTACAAAAGCGGATAAGCTGCCGTTTAGTAAATTGGGGAAGCAAATTGAAACATATAAAGAGCGTTTCCAAAGTCAGTTGACCGATGGATGTTGCCGTGGGATTGTGCCCTTCTCGATTATTAGCGGCGATGGACGAACGGAATTACTTAAATATATCGATATGCATTTGCAAACATCCCCCAAAAAGAAAAAAGAAGCAGTTTAACCTTTTACGAATATTCTCTTTTTCAGAAGACCTCGAGCCAAACATTCGGGGTCTTTTTTTACTCTGCGGAGTATATTTGAGTATCTCTTTTGGTTGTTTTAGGGTTTAATATCTCGCCAATTTTTCAAGAAATAATTTTCAACCAGTTAAATGTATAAATTTTTTCAACATTTGTGAAAAAGAGCTTGACAAACAATGCAACAAGATATATATTCCTTGTAACTAACAACGCACACAACTTTAAGAAGGAGGTGCCGTTATTCCTTGCATATATTGTACATAGCAAGGAGATTTTAAATTTTCCTTACTTTTTTCTTTCCACGCTCGATGAATTATGTAGTACCTCATTCGGGCAATTTTCAAAACACCTTAGTTCTAAACCTAACTCTCCATATATAAAGGAGGTTTTTGTATGCAACAAAAATACTGGTTAACTCTTCTCCTGTTGTTTCTAGTTCCAGGAGTTATGTTTGCGCAATCTGGTAAAATCCGAGGGTCGGTTGTAGATGCAAAGACGAAAGAACCGCTGATCGGTGCGAACATCGTGCTCGAAGGTACGAGTTCTGGAAGTGCTACTGATATTCAAGGTACGTTTATTCTTCTGAACATTCCGGTAGGCACATATTCCATTAAAGCAACCTATATTGGATACCGATCAATGACGATATCTAATGTCCGTGTAAACTCACAATTGACAACGGAAGCTAATTTTACTCTATCATCGGAAGATGTGCAAGTCCAAGCGGTGGAGGTTATTGCAGAGCGGCCGCTGATAAATAAATCTGCGACGAACGCAATTAGTATCGTTGATAATGAAAATATTCAACAGATGCCTGTTCGTAATCTTACCTCAGTGTTTTCTTTACAAGCTGGTGTAGTCCAGCAAGGTGTAGATGTGAATGGAAATGCAAATATTTATATTCGGGGCAGCCGTGCAGATGAGTCGGGGTATCAAGTTGATGGTGTATCGATCAACAATGTCTATGCGGGTGGACGTGCGGTGGCAATCAACCAGGAAGCAGTTGAACAGATTCAAGTGCAATCTGGCGGTTATCCTGCCGAATTTGGCGGCGCAAATGGCGGACTCATCAATATGCAATTAAAGACTGGCCGAGAACAATTACATGCAACGCTGCAAGCAGAAACTGATAATTATACCTCTCAAGGGACAAAATCTCTTGGCGGATATTCCTATGGCTATTCTGACTATGTAGCAACATTGAGTGGACCGATTGTGAGCAACAAGGTTCGCTTCTTTGCAAGTGTTGAAAACCAATTTTATCGAGATTGGAATGTACGTTATTGGGATGGCTTTAATTTCACTGGAAGCAATGCTGCAATTACTGCTCCTGAGATTACAGCGGCACATGCTGTATCCTTACCTGATACCTTAAACTTAGCTTATCAGGCTGGTAACCTCATGGGTAGTCTTCAAAATGATTATACGTATACAGGATCACTCTTGTTTGATCTTGATGAATTTCAACTACGGGGATCAGGTTCATATCATACGCGTGATGCAAGAAATGCCGCCGGTTTTGCTAATGTATTAAATGCAAGTCGAACAGCTGTTCGACAAAATTATGATGGATTTAGCAATATTAAGGCGACAGCATTTCTTTCACCAAAAACATACATTGAAGCTAATCTTAATTATTTTGCTTCAGACTTAAAGACCATGGATCCATATTTTAAAGATAACTTTGGGTTATATGCAGATTCAGTTGCAAATGCCCAATATGGATTTATCATGAAATCTCCTGGTAACAACTATTTACCTTGGAAAATCGGTGGAGGTGGGCAAACCGTAGATGCAAGTGTTAATATGCCCGGTACTCCTACTACAGGATATGCACACACATCACAACAATCGATGGGTGGACGCGTAGACTTAGTTTCCCAGGCTGGAAATCATGCTATCAAACTTGGAGGTGAATATTCTTATTATACAATTCGCCGATATACAATTTCGGGTGGTCCAAATGATAATACCGGTATCAATGCACTCTTCTCACAAGGGTATTTAGCTGACACAACCGATGTTCAAAGACAAGTATCCTTAATGAGTGGTGGTTATGTGGATAATATTGGATATGATGCACTTGGCAATTCGATCAATGGAGATCAGAATGTCAATGGTAACCTATTCAACTTAGGACCTCGACACCCGCAATTTGGTGGCGCCTATATTCAAGATAAAATTGAATTATCTGATATTGTATTAAATATTGGGGTACGATACGATTATATTAATTCAGACAATATTCAATATAAAGATCCAACGAATCTGCATGTGATAAGTTTATTGGGTGTTGTTTCCAATAACGATATTGTGAAAGCACCTACGACGAGCCAGATCAGTCCTCGTTTCGGATTTGGATTCCCTGTAACTGATAAAACGATGTTCCACGCCCAATATGGAAAATTTATTCAACAATCAGAATTATCGGATACATATAGTGGGTTGGGACAGGCGACCTATTATATATCAGGAGGTAACTTTATCCAGTTTCCATTGGGATACGGGCTTAGACCAGAACGTTCAACGCAATATGAAGCTGGATTTTCTCAACAGATTGCCGATAACGCCTCGTTTGATATAACGTTTTTCTATAAAGATGTAGAGGATGCAATTCAATATGCTTCGATCATCCCGTCTGCAGGTGCAACGATAAAGTCATATCCTGCGCTTATTAATGGAGATTTTTCTACAGCAAAGGGATTGGAGTTTAAATTTACTTTGCGTAGAGTGAAGCGTGTTCAAATGCAGTTAAATTACACTTATACAAATGGACAAGGTACCGGCTCTAACTCAAGCGATTTAGCCGGTGCGGCGTATAATGGTTATATTCCAAAAATGATTTTCCCATTCTCTTATAATCAAGCACACACAGGGAATTTATCGTTGGATTATCGCTTCGGTCAAAACGATGGCGGCCCAATTCTGCAACAATTTGGAGTGAATCTCCTGTTCACGTTTGGCAGCGGATATAATTATACACAAGAAAATTCCTCAGGGAATTTATATAGCTCAGCGGAAACGGATGTACGTGGTCGAATTCCCGTTGAAAATATCGGAGGTTCCACTACAAGAGCAACCTATGAACTGGATCTCCGCATCGATAAAACTGTATCATTGGGTTCGGTAAATGCAAATTTCTATATCTATGTTATTAATTTGCTTAACACACAAAATGTTGTTTCGGTCTTTTCTACGACTGGCGATCCCACAGACGATGGTTGGTTAGCTTCAGCTGCCGGCCAACAAGAAGCGCTCGGTGCAGTGAACCCAGCACAGTACAATGCAATTTATCAAGCTCGGTATTTAGGGAATAATGTTTCTACAGATCAACGTGGTGCTTTAATAGGTAACGGTCCTAATGGAAGCAATTACGGTGCACCCCGTCAAATCCGTTTTGGTATGAAACTCGAGTTCTAAAAATGAAAACATTTAGGAGCAAGACTATGATAGTATTACGATTATTGAAAGTGTCTTCCCTTATTCTTTTCGTGACAGGATTGATGATGATGCCGGCCTCGGCAAAAAACAAAGAAAACACACCTGTGAGAGATTTAAGAAAGACAGCAACGAACGATATCTATCATCCAATGTTGATTAATAATATTTTTAACTATTATTCAAATAATGGTGATGGATCATTTAATAGCTTCAGTGCAGTAAATGAAGGATTTGAGTTTCCAAAAGGATTAAATCTTGCAACCTGTATTTTTGAAGACGGTATTGTTTGGGGTTGCAAGCAAGGTGGAAATTTAAAGGTTGGCGGTTCAACATATTGGCATGGACTACAAGCCGGACCAATTCTCACAAACGGGACAGCCACAACAGATCCTGTTGCAGATAATCCTGATAATCCTGCAAATCGATTGTTCCGGGTTCGTCGAGATTTAAAGCCAATAGCGGGTGTTACTGACCCTGAAGACCCTGCTGCAGCCGGCGAATTAGCGTCTGTGCAGAACACGGAGGTTGCTTTAATTGGAAGATATGAAGTAGGAATTAAAGCAAAAACCATATTGGCGCAATACTGGGCTGATTGGAATGAATGGCCTGCAACATTAGGCGCTCCTTATACTGATGTGAATGGCGATGGCAAGTACGACCCATTGGTTGATATACCCGGTGTTCCACAGGCAGATCAAACAATGTGGTATGTATCCAATGATCTTGATGCTAATAAAGTTAATACATTATCTGGTTCATCGCCTATAGGAATTGAGATGCAAAAAACAATATGGGCATATAACCTAAACGGAGCGTTGGCTAATACCATTTTTGCAAGCACAAAGATAATTAATAAGAGCGGCAAGCAATTGGATTCTATGTACGTAGCCCAGTGGTTTGATCCTGATCTTGGTGATGGATTCGATGATTTCGCCGGATGCGATACGATAAGAAGTTTAGGATACGTTTATAATGGAAAAGCCACAGATGCCAATTTTACCTCATTAGGACTTGTGGTTCCTGCGGCCGGTTTTGACTTTTTCCAGGGTCCGATGGTAACTGGTGCTGCAACGGACACTGCAATTTTCGGATTAAAGTATCGACCGGGTTTTAAGAACCTTCCTATGACATCGTTTAATTTCTTTATTAATGGAAATACTACTTATACTGATCCACCTCATGGAACCTATGAGGGAACCGTAGAATGGTATCGTCTTCTGCAAGGACTTGTTGGAACGAGCGGAGCACAATATATTGTTCCTAGCGAAGTTGGTGGTCCGAACGCTGGAAATCCAACGACATATGTGTTGAGCGGTGATCCAGTTGCAGGTACAGGATGGATAGATGGCAAAATTGCTGGACCAGATGATCGTCGTGAGGCATTGTGCAGTGGCCCATTTATCATGGTCCCGGGTGTGAGCGATACGCAAGAAGTTGTTGTTGCAAACCTTGCCGCTCGAGGAGCGGATTATCTTTCCAGTGTAACGGTATTAAAAGCTGCAGATGATTTTGCTCAAAGTATCTATAATCGGTTATTTAGTTTTCCTTCGCCACCGGAACCTCCCAAATTACAGATTGTCGCCTTGGATGGAAAGGTTGTCCTAAATTGGGGCGATCCTGTATCTGCAGCGAAAACGGAAGGTCAATTAAATGAAAATGGTTATACGTTTGAAGGCTATAACATATGGCAGTGTCCCAAGAACTCACCCGATGGTGCAAAATTGCTTGCGACATATGACCGTTCTGATGATTCCGTTGGTATCATTCACGACTACGTGTATGATGCCACTTTGGGCGAAAAGATTTACAAACCGGTTCAGTTTGGTTCGAACTCTGGACTTGTTCGCACCTTCGAAATCACGAAAGATGCGATCAATGGCGGTGGATTAATCAACGACCGCAATTATTATTTTGCTGTGACTGCATATAACTTTAATATTGCACCAAACCTGTTGGGGGCAAGTCTTGAAAATCCAATTGCTCCTCAGACAGTAGTGCCACAAGCGACATTACCGGGGATAGTCTATGGTCAAAAATATGGTGACACATTGGCTGTGACCCATAGCAGCGGCATAAGTGATGGCGTTGTGCTAGCATCGGTGATTGATCCTAAAGCATTAACAGGCGATACCTATAATGTCAAATTTGATTCATTGGGATTATGGTCTTTAATCGATGTGACGAAAAATGTTACGTTATTAAGCAAGCAAGCACAAAGTGCCGTTGGTTCAGCACCCAGCGGCTTTGTGAATGATGGAATGCAGGTTACGACGTTTGGACCACCCGAAGGAATGAAAGAATTCACAATTCCTTCAGGCACTAGACGGTTTTCTCAGGTAGGAGGTTTCATAGGCATTGGGCTTGAAGGATTTAGCACTGCTAGTGATCCTGCTGCATACGATACCAAACATGGTACTATTGGTATGGCGGGTCATCTTGTCTTCGGAGGAATTGGTACTACTTTAACCAGTCCGACCCAATATCATACAGTCCTTTTAAAACTTGCTGCTGTTGATTCTGCGGCTTTATGGAATCCTTTAGTCGCACCAACAGACGCTAATTTTTCTCTTGCCTATCGGTATTTGCGCCATGCTGCTGTTGCTGCAGCAGATCCCTCATTTGCCCCGTGGATAATAAATGCAACGGCTGGATATCCCTATCAGGATTTCAATTATGCTGTTCCATTCTCCGCATGGGATATGGAAACAACTCCTCCAACGCGGCTTGCTGTTGGTAT
Source organism: Bacteroidota bacterium (assembly GCA_050015675.1). Classification (GTDB taxonomy): domain Bacteria; phylum Bacteroidota; class Ignavibacteria; order UBA10030; family UBA10030; genus Fen-1298. The sequence goes on from JBEKAY010000012.1 coordinate 6,550, forward strand.
GTTTGAAAATAACGATCCAGGTGCTACGGTCGATGGTCGGTATTGGCCGCCGGACAGAACAAATGGTGATAACACAATCAATCGTGAATTTTGCTTTATCTTTAACCAGCCCTATTCAACAACACCTGATCCCGCATTACAGGTAAATATGTCTAATAATGCCAGTACACCTTTAATGTGGGTTATGACTTGCAATAGACAGTATGATTTTTCTTGGAAGGCTGGAGATCAATTCGAAATAGTTGCAAATCATGTCAACGTTTCTGCTGATGTATTTGCATTTACATCTGTCGCAGGAACAGTTAATAGCGCACAGGCTCTGGCTGATGTAGGGAAGATTAATGTGTTCCCCAATCCGTACCTTGGCTTTAACAAATTAGAGCCGACGAACTATGTTAGGTTTGTTACCTTTACGCATTTACCGCAAAAGGCAACAATCCGAATTTATAATCTCGCAGGTATTCTTGTTCGTACCATTGTGAAAAATGATAAAGGCCAATTTACAACGTGGAATTTGCAGAACGAATCAGGATTCCCTGTTGCGTCGGGTATGTATGTTGCATATATCGACCTGCCTGATGTTGGTACAACGAAAACTCTAAAACTTGGCGTTATTCAAGAACAAGAATTCTTGCATCACTTTTAATGAGTGCTCACTTGAATAAGATGATTATAAAAATGAAATTAAAAGGAGATTCTAAATGAAAAGCCCTATAAAGCAAGCTATTGCTTTCGGAGTGCTCTTTGGGTTGATTCTGCTGTCATCTGCATATGCAGGCGATAATAATCGAACCGGTACTGCAGGTGCACAAGAATTACTGATCCCTGTAGGTGCTCGCGATCTCGCCCTTGGCGGTAGTAGTGTTGCATCAACGAATGGAGTTGATGCAATTTATTGGAACCCAGCAGGTCTGGCTAAAGAAAATTCTGTTGAAGCTATGTTCTCTCACCTCAATTATTTCGCCAATATTGGGGTAGAATATGGTGTAATCGGTGTCAATGCAGGTGATTTTGGGAACATAGGATTTTCTATGACGTCAGTAAATTTTGGGAACATACCTGTTACGACGGAAGATTTGCCTGATGGTACTGGGCAGACATATTCACCAACTTATTTAACACTGGGCATGACATATGCTCGGATGTTAAGTGACCGTATTTCCGTTGGCGCTACGGTGAATATTATAAATGAATCCATCATGAATACTTCCGCAAATGCCGTAGGATTCAATATTGGCGTTCGGTATGATGGGATCGGAATACCGGGTCTGAACCTCGGCATCGTTTTGAAGAATGTGGGAACGAATATTTCCTATGGTGGATCTGGTCTATATCGAACAGGAACCACTTCATCCGATCTTCGTGGTCAACAAACCTACTCATTGGTCGCTGCTACTGCAGAACTTCCCTCACAGATGGAACTTGCGTTAGCGTATGACTATAAATTGGGTGAAACAAATCAGATATCACTATTTGGCGATTTTGAAAACAATAATTATTCAACCGATGTATGGAGATTTGGCGCAGAGCTCACCTTAATAAATCTCCTTTCCTTGCGAGGTGGATATACTCTTGCACCAAATGATCCAGTGGATGCAACAGGTGCATCATCGTATCTGTATGATTATACAATGGGTGCTGGTATAAAATGCGACCTCGGTGGGGCAACTATTGCGGTTGATTATGCGTACCGTCATTTGGTTCGAATGAATTCAAATAATGTAATATCTGTAAAGATTGGATTCTAATTTTCAAAATCGGTTCATTTACCAAAAGGGTTGGAGTTTATCCAACCCTTTTTTTATTCTTCATTCCTAAGATTAATATGCCTAACAAACGAATCACACTCTTCTTATCTTTTCTTGTTTCTTTGGTTTCAATAATGTATTCGCAAAGTTTATCTCCACTCTTTCCAGATACGGGACATTTGGCGGTTATCCAAAAGAAGATTGATCTTCATGGTGGTTTAGTTGTTCTCTCAATTGCCATTGCCCCTGGTTTTGAAGATGTACCTACTCTCGCATATTTTCGCCTGAAAAAGGGAGCCGAAATAGGATGTGTATACATTACTAATGGAGAAGATCTTCCCAACTATGAGTGTGGGAAAAGTGCGCATGAAACAGCAAAACAACGAAAAGAGGAGGCCTATAAAGTTATATCTTTGCTGAACGGCGAGGCATTCTTTTTAAATGTTCCTGCTCTTTCTTATTTATCGCAAGGAAATAACTCAATCGAAATTGATAAATATTACTGTGGACTTGATCAAATAATCTCTGAAATGAAGCCTGATGTAATATTATTGAATTCAGATTATATTTTTTCAAATGGAAAATCGAGGCGATTGCTGGCGGTAGAGAAAAATGTTGAAGAGACTATTCGTCGACTAAAAATAAAGAATCAGTGGAATGACTTAAAAATATTTGTACAATCAGACGAAAATAACAAGGGAGATCTAATTCAAGTTGATGAAAATAATGCACCGAGAAAGAAATCATACCGGGCTATCGCAGAAGATATCACGATGAAATATAGAAGTATGAAGGCTCTGTTTCCCGTTTGGAGGAGTTCCTACCAACCGCGCTATATCTCTGTGTATCCCAAAAGAAAAAATCAACTAAGACTGTCTGAGATTGATTCTCCGGTCATTCCTCCACGGCTTAAAGAAATAGCCTCGACTATAAAGGAAATAGCCGAATCAGAAGAAGCACAATCATCCGAACATCAACTTGATCGTTTGTACGAGACAATTTCAAAAATCGATTTCTTCATCAATCAGATTCAAAGAAATCTTAGCCCGAGAGAAAGGAGACTTCTCCTTTTTTGGAAGAACACAGTAGAAGAATACCGGTGCGTACTGCATAATATTTTTATTCCTTACACCCTGCGGGATGAAATGGTAACAGCTTCACAAATATTCTTTATAAAAATAGGTTCATTGGATTCGTGGATAAAAAACGGAAAAACGCAACTACTATTTCCGGGAGTCATAGAACGAAATTGGATTGTAGACACTCGGCAAGACTATTCATATCCATTGTTGGCAGATACCTCATGGCTTGTTGTATCGCCCAATGTTTTTCCTTTAACTTCTCCAACTAACGAAGAAGGGTATCATGCTTTGAAAATGAGGGATAAGTTCACATTTATGGTAGTTCATGAAGAAACACTGAAAAAGAATAATTTTATCTATCAGAAAGATATCCCAATCATTTCTGTGCCACATCAATCTCTCGAAATAACAACTCCATACGTATTCGCAAACCGAGATAGTACTATCATTGTCAATATCACGAATAATCTTTTAAATGCAATGGAAGGAGAAATACAGGCAGAGGATTCGTTAGTTTCTATTGTACCACATCACATCTTCCTCTCTCCCAAATCAACAGTGATGGATAGTCTAGTGCTGAAGTGGAAAGGAAAATGTATAGATGGTGAACATGACGTGGTTCTAAAAAGCAAAAAAAATAATTCAATTGGAAAGTTTATCTATAAGGGAATAGATATAAGTGCGGGAGCGAAACAACCGATTGGTGTTTTTTCGACGGTCGATCAATCTCCACTATTATCAGCTTTGCATCGTCTCGGTTATCCCTATATTGATCTTGATACTACGGGTCTACATTATTTTGAAAATATCTCTACTGTCATATTAGATGAACAATCCTCGGAGAAAGTCAACTCTAATCCAATTACAAAAAAACAATTAAACGATTGGATTTGGAGAGGCGGTAAAATGATTGTATTGCCGCAGTTTGGTTCCAATGCAAATCAGGTACCTGATGATTCAGTGGTTTTTAGTTATAAGCACCCAATTATTTCGGCACAAAATATAAATGTAGATACCGCTCAATATTCATTCAAGTATCCTCATGTTGTGGAAGTTAAGAAATGGCAAACTGCAGGTTCGGTTATTTCTTATGGGGAAATTCATGTTAAGAAGAATTTGCGAGTGACAGTTCCTATTCAATCTCAAAGCACAAAAACGTCGCTTATGGCAGTTCGTCATTATGGTCATGGGATTATCATATACATTGCATTCAATTTGCATCCGCAGCTGCTTACCATTCAAGCAGAAGCATATAAATTCCTTGCGAATATTTTGAGTAATTGATCGAAGAAAATATATTGCGTACAATCATTACATGATATGTTTATATGTTACAGACCATTGTTATGATAAATATAAAGGATTCTTTGTCTTTTTAAATAGCCCGCTGTCTCCAATAGAGTTTATTGATCTCATAAAATATTCCGCTTATAAAGGGGTTAATTGTTCAGTCCAAATTTTAACTTAATAAGAAAACTACACAATGAAGAAATTTATTTGCCTTTATATCCTCCTTGCCTTACTCTATCACTCATATGATAGAACATCAATTCTCAACGCCCAAAAGAATAACAGGTTTACGATCAATTCAGTTTTTAACAGATTTTGGCAGAGTGATTCTACATCATTTCTTGAAATAGCGACTGCATGCTATCCTCATCAAGTTCTCTTGAAAAGAGATTCATTGGGATATCACGGGAATGTTGAATTTCGAATTACAATTCAAAATACTGCCAATGGAAAAATTGTCCGAGCTGATCGATATCATGTCCCTGTTCACCTACAAGATTCTTCTACGTCTGCGTTATCAAAATCGCTATTAAGCACAGCTACATTTATTTTAGAACGTGGTTCATATTCGGTTGCAGTGTACGGATTTGACAGCGGTGATATGGCGCGGCGGGATAGTGCACGTTTTATTGTTGATATTCTACCGAGGCCAAGTACTGTTGTTCTCAGCGATCTAGAATTATGCGCCAATATCGCTGAATCAACAGATAAAAAGGATGACTTCTATAAGAATTCCTACCGTGTCATTCCCAATCCAAGTCTTGTTTTTGGTTCGAACGGGTTCCCTGTTGTATTCACATATTCAGAACTTTATAATCTTCAAAAGGATTTCCGCTATTCTATTAAAGTACTGATCACTGATTCAAAGGGAAGAATCTTCAAAGAACGAACGCGGCTTCGACAATATACACAAAACAATAGCGTTGATGTTACGACGCTTAATATAACGTCTCTTGTTTCCGGAAAATATACTTGTCAATATATACTATCAGATACCATGGGGTATGAGATAACGCGGTCAGAGAAAAAGATCTTCATATACAATCCGCATGTTCAACCTCCCGTTGTAACAACAATTTCTGCAAAAGGGGCAGAATTAGCAGGCCTTTCCAATGATGAATTAACGGATGAATTCCGGAAGATAAAATATCTTATAAATGATGACATGATCAGAACTTTTAATAAAATCTCGTCGCCGGATGGAAGGCGAGAATTTTTAGCTAAGTTCTGGACAGATGTCGAGAGCGGGCAACACGAAAGAACCGATCTTACTCGTGCGATCTATCTGGACCGTGTTCTTACTGCTAATCAACGATATCGTGCGATGGGAAAAGAGGGCTGGTTGACTGACCGAGGCCGTGTGTATCTGATGTATGCCGAACCGGATGAGATTGAACGATTCCCCAATTCAAATGTGAACAAGCCGTATGAAATCTGGCACTATAATCAGATTGAAAGTAGTGTTATTTTTGTTTTTATTGATCGATCAGGATTTGGAGACTATACGCTTGTGCACTCTACGAAACGCGGCGAAATTCAGGATGAATCATGGCAGCAATATTTACAATAGCAGTTAGTCTGCTTACCTGGTTGTCGCATACATCCGCACAGTCGGTCGATTCTGTTCTGGTAGAAGATTATTCCATCGGTTCATTCCAGCGAGCGACGCGCATTGTACTGGGGACACAAGGAACAATATATATTCTTGATGAGGACGAAAATAAAGTATCACTATTCTTTAATCTTCAAGATGCTCCAAAAACTATTGGAGGGTTTGGCTGGTCATCTTCTTCATTCGATAAACCCACAGGTGTTGCAACGGATGGAGTGAACATTTACGTCTCTGATTATGGCAATCATCGAATTCAGCGATTCGATCGGGATCTTAATTATATATCATCACTTTCTACGAGAGATACTTCCGATGTTAACTCTCGATTTGGTTATCCTCTTGATGTTGCATTATCCGAGTTTGGAGATTTGTTCATCCTTGACGGTGAAAATATTCGCGTGATGAAATTCAATACTCAAAATTCCTTTGAGCGTGCATTCGGGGACATAAATGCAGGTGAGGGTAAGCTCCAGAATCCAATGAGACTCATTGCAATAAATTCTCGTATTTTTGTTGGCGATAAAAATAGAATACTTGTGTTTGACTATTTCGGTAATTATCTCGGAAGCATTGGTAATGGTATTATAAACAACCTTAATGGATTCGCGATGTTGACAAATGAAATTCTTGCCGCATCAAATGACACAATCTGGTGGTTTACACGAGAAGGTGCTCTACAAAAGTATTCATCGCTCAAAAATATTATCTCTGGAGAACGAATCGACCAAATCCAAGATATCGCTTGTAATGGGAAACAGCTCTTTATCCTTTCACCACATAGGATTCACGTGTTCAAAATGAGTAATTAATTTCCTCATGCCAAATCTTGACATTCGTTTTTAATTATCATAATTTTATACAGTGCTGTTGATAAATCCACTACCCACTTTAAGGAGGAAACACCATGGCATCTAAAAGCGTTAATAAAATCATTCTTATAGGAAATCTGGGTCAGGATCCCGAACTGCGGTACACGAGCAGCGGTGTCGCGGTAGCGTCATTTTCGATGGCAACGAGTGAGTCGTGGAAGGATCAAGATGGGAATGTTCAGGAAAAAACTCAATGGCATAAACTTGTCGCTTGGAGGAAACTCGCTGAAATTGTGGGTGAGTATTTGAAAAAAGGCAGCAAGGTATATATAGAAGGGCGTATTCAATATCGGAGTTATGATGATAAGAATGGCGTCAAGCGTGATATCACAGAGATCGTGGTAGATCAAATGCTTATGTTGGATTCTAAAGGCGCGAGTCATGCAAATGGAGCGTCTGCTTCTGCACCATCGCAGCCTCAAACTGAAGAAGCTGCTCCCGATAAAGCTGATGATTTGCCGTTCTAAGTTTTATCTACACTCCTTTTATAGTATGAGCTGGTCAAGAGAGTTGATTTTTCTTTTCAAATTTACTAAGTTGCATTTAATATAATTTGTTCTTTTTAATTTTCAGTTCTGGTGTCCCGATGCACAACGTGTATCGTGATGAAAAGGGAATTCCGTGTTTTCTGATGAATCAAATTCATCAGAGAAAATCGGAAGCTGCCCCGCAACTGTAATTCCGATTCTGCACTGCGTAGAATTGTGTCTTCGATGTAAAAAGTCACTGTGGCATCATAGGTGCCATGGGAAGACGAGTTGAAGATCGGAAGAGCCAGGAGACCTGCCAGAGCACTGTGCCTCATGAACCTTCGAGGGAAGGTGGTTCACGCACGTCTTCTTTGATGAGTGTGAAGCCCCAATCTTTGATGAAGGTTGGGGCTTTTTTATTCACAAATCAATTAAAGGAGACATGTACCGATGAAATACCAATTCAAAACTTTGCTCTGCTTCGTGCCGATGGCTCTATCTTATGGAATACCATCTGGTGCAGGCGAAGATTCTACGCGCACCTACAACACACAAGAAATGGTCGTGACAGCAACGCGTACTGCAATTTTACAAAATGATTCACCCTCACCAGTGCAAATCTTGACAACCCAAGAAATTCAGCGCACGAACGGCAGCTCTGTGGTCGATGTTCTTCATTCTTCTGAGGGAATTTTTTTGAAAGACTATGGCCCAACGGCATCTTTGAAAACCGTATCATTTCGTGGAATGGCAGCTGAGCATATTCTCGTTCTTTATGATGGCACTCGCTTGAACAATTTCCAAAATGGACAGGTGGATTTCAGCTTGCTGCCTATGAATAATATCGATCGTATTGAAGTTGTACGGGGTGGAAATTCTGCATTGTACGGCGCGGATGCATTAGGTGGAATCATTAATATTATTAGCAGCCGTCCATCTGAAACATTGCAGATACATACAGATGCTTCATTAGGTTCGTTTGATTACAGACGGTATTCCTTAGATGCACGAGGACGAACACAGGGATTAGGTCTTGTTTTTGGAGTAATGCATGATCAAGCAACCGGCAACTATCCCTTTATTTATCACAGGCATGGATTGGTGGACACAATGCAAAAACGAGATGGAGCCGATTTTACTCGTACTCAGCTTTATCTCAACACAGATTATTCTTTTGATACCCGAGCGGCAATAACATTATCCATACAGAGAGTCAAATCGAATCAAGGTACGCCCGGCTCGTTAACATTCGTTTCAAATTTAAGACAGGATGACGATGCCGTTACAACCGTAGCAACTTTGCGTGACGATCATCTTAATGGTCTATCAGTTAGTATGAACATGGGACTTACCTATGATCTCCAGAAATACTATTCTCAGACCAAAACAACGCTTGAAACATTCAATCCTCAAGTTCAATGGATTGCAACCTCGTGGGATCGTTTTATTGTCGGTGGAGAATTTGTTGAAGGCCATCTTGAAGGAATGCTTCCGGATGCAGTCATCAAACGCATCCAGCGCTCAGTCTATATATCGAATGAAATGTTGTTCCAGCGGGAATCAGAAAATTTGGATCGCACCTCGCTGTATCAGTCTGTCCGGTATGATGCTTTATCAGAAGGGCAAGAAGCATACTCTCCCAAAGTGGGTTTTAATTTTCGTATCATTCGTGCTTGGGATACAAGAATACGAGCCAGCTATGGTAAGAACTTCCGGATGCCTACATTCAACGATCTGTACGATGTATGGCTTGGTAATCCGACATTGCAGCCGGAACATTCAGAATGTTATGATATTGGAGTTGAAACTTCGTTGGACCATTCAGGACAACATGCAGTTCAAATCACATATTTCGATATTACCACTCGAGATCGAATTCTTCCGAATGCATTTTATTATCCAATCAATATCCCTCGGGCTAAAAGTACCGGCATCGAATGTCGATACGATCTGAAGTTTCCCCATGATGAAGTGAATGCATTTGCGGATATGACATTCAATGCTGCTTCACGACAAAGTATGGATTCGACAAATGGGAAGCAGTTATTATATATTCCAAAAGCTGTTTGTTCTTTCGGAATTTCAGCCCGGGTTCTGGGTTTGTATTTTAATATCTCAGAAATGTATACATCGAAACGTTTCATTACTGAGGATGAATCCGCCTCATTGCCGGAGTATTGGCTTACAGATTTTAATCTCTCAATGGTCATCCCATTAAATCTATTACGGTTGAATTTACGTACGGAGGTGAGCAATGTATTTGACACTGACTATCAAGTGCTGCCAGGTTACCCCATGCCGGGACGAACATTTCGAATTACTTTAGGCATTGATTATTGATTTGGTTCAAAAGAGAAAATAATGTATTTTTCATTCATTCATTTTGATGGAGGATTTATGCGTAATATTCTTATTAGTTCTGCTCTTATTCTCGCCGCTGCACTGTCTCGTATTCTTCCGCATCCTGATAACTTTACTCCGATTGCAGCGATGGCATTGGCTGGAGGCGTTTATTTCAATAAACGAATCGCTCTTGTCGTTCCGCTTGCCGCTCTTGTTATAAGCGACTTGTTCATTGGTTTCCACAATACCATTCTCTTTGTCTATGGAAGCTTTCTCTTGATTGGGCTCATCGGCCTCTGGTTGAAATCACATAAGAAACCATTACCGATTTTTGGAGCGACATTGTTCAGCTCAATTCTGTTCTTTGTCGTTACGAACTTTGGTGTGTGGCTTACTGGCGGCGGTTGGTTCTATCCGAAAACATGGCAAGGTTTGATCGAGTGCTATACGCTTGCTATTCCATTCTTCCGAAATACGGTCGCCGGAGATTTAGTGTACACAGTTGTCTTGTTTGGTTTGTTTGAGTTATCTGGATATACTTTACGTTCGGTAGAGAAGAAAGCGGTACGAATATAACAAAAGAAAATTGATCGTCAAGATATACAAACGTCAGGTTGGCTCTGTAGATGCTGATCTGGCGTTCTTTTTTTTCATGGAGTAGCTCATGCGCGCCATTGTTCTGTTTTTTAATGGAATTGCTTTCCCTTTCTCTTATGTAGCTTTTTATAGAAAAAGGTTTATATTAAACACCACAAAACTATAACGCAATCACGTCTCCAAAAATAGAATTTGTGTTGCGATTCTCTATTCATAGTTTCCCACAAAAACACAGCCGCAGAAGACTATTCCTTCGCACGCATTTTTATGGAGACAAACCACCACAATGATTGAAGTAAAAAGGAAATTATGTCTGACTATATAAACAAAATTATTGCCCATGTCAAAGCAAAGAACGCCAACGAGCCGGAGTTTCATCAAGCAGTAGAAGAAGTGTGTGAATCTTTAGAGCCGGTTTTCGCACGTCATCCGGAATATCAAGCGGCGCGGATTCTTGAACGTATGGTTGAGCCGGAACGCACCATTATCTTTCGTGTCCCCTGGATGGACGATCAAGGGGATATTCATGTCAACCGCGGATTTCGCGTGCAGATGAACAGCGCAATCGGTCCGTACAAAGGTGGACTGCGTTTCCACCCATCTGTGACGCTGAGCATTCTCAAGTTTCTTGCATTCGAGCAGGTGTTCAAGAATAGTCTCACAACATTGCCGATGGGCGGCGGCAAAGGAGGATCAGATTTCGATCCTAAAGGAAAAACCGATAACGAAGTGATGCGCTTTTGTCAAAGTTTCATGACGGAATTGTACCGTCACATCGGAGCGGATACAGATGTGCCCGCCGGCGATATCGGTGTGGGTGGACGGGAAATCGGATTTTTATTTGGACAATTCAAACGACTCACGAAAGAATTCAACGGCGTGTTGACGGGCAAAGGATTGAACTGGGGCGGCTCGCTTATCCGGCCGGAAGCAACAGGATTTGGCGTCGTTTATTTTACGGAAGAGATGTTGAAGACGAAAGGGATGAGCATTGCAGGAAAGATAGTTGCAGTTTCTGGTTTTGGCAATGTCGCATGGGGCGCAGTCACGAAAGTAAATCAATTGGGTGGTAAAGTGGTAACGCTTTCCGGCCCAGATGGATTTATCTATGATCCTGAAGGCATCAAAGATGAGAAGATAGATTATATGCTTGAATTGCGGTCGAGTGCAAAGGACGAAGTAAAATCTTACGCAGATAAGTTTAAAGTGCAATTCTTCGCAGGCAAGCGGCCGTGGAGTTTGAAGGTTGACGTTGCAATCCCATGCGCAACTCAGAATGAATTAGATGAGAATGATGCGAAAGAACTTGTAAAGAATGGCTGTGTCTGCGTATGCGAAGGGGCGAATATGCCCACGACAATGCAAGGCTTTAAAGTGTTTCATGCGGCAGGAATATTGTTCTCTCCGGGTAAAGCTTCCAATGCGGGCGGTGTTGCCACATCAGGATTGGAGATGAGCCAGAACAGCATGCGCTTGCCATGGCCGAAAGAAGAGGTTGACACCCGGTTGCATCAAATTATGAAAAGTATTCATGCCACATGTGTAGAAACAGCAGAACGCTTTGGTGAACCGGGAAACTATGTTATAGGCGCAAACATTGCCGGTTTTTTGAAAGTCGCCAACGCAATGCTTGAACAGGGCTTGGTGTAACTGCAAGATAGTTAAAATTTTAGATGCTAAGACAGATGGCACTCTTATCTTTGGTTGCATGAATAACAGTGCAGGGATAGCAGCGCTATTGTTATATTTATTATATTTTGAGTTTATACACATATGAACCGTATTGAGCAATTATCAACAGAAGATATTTATGGAGGCCGCATCAAGTCGTTTCAAAAGTTGATGCGCTTTAAGGTACGGGATATTCTACTCGTCGCCAGTCTCTATGACCAATATCTTTTTGAAGAAGACGGCAGATTGTACGAATTGATCCGGCAGGAATTTCAGGTGCTCAATCTCAGCCATCCGCCGGAGATTACGCACGTGACGAGCGGTGAAGAAGCGATTGAGCTTCTCACTTCCGGTGAGAATTTTGATCTTGTTATTACAACATTGCACATCGAAGATATGCCTGTTATTCGGTTTGCGCAGAAAGTACGGCAAACAGGTCTCGATATCCCGATGATCCTGCTGGCGTATGATAATCGCGAGAAAAAGGAAATCATCACCAACTACGACACGTCTGTGTTCGGCCGCATCTTCATCTGGCATGGGGATTACCGCTTGCTTGTTGCGATGATCAAACATATTGAAGATAAACTCAACGTCCAAGGCGATACCGCAATGGTTGGCGTACAGGTCATCATTCTTGTGGAAGACGATATCAGTTTTTATTCTTCCTACCTGCCGCTTCTCTATACGCAAATTCTTAATCAATCGCAGCGGCTCATTTCAGAAGGCGTCAATCTTACGCACAAGTTTCTCCGTTTGCGTGCGCGTCCCAAGATATTACTGTGCTCGACGTATGAAGAAGCATGGTCGTGCTTCGAAAAGTATGAAGAGTATGTGCTTGGTGTTATTTCCGATATCGACTTTCTCCGCAACGGCGAAAAAGATCCGAATGCCGGATTTAAATTTGCTCAATCAGTGCGGGAGAGAAAAGAAGACATTCCCATACTTCTACAGTCCGGTAATGCACAAGCGGCAGCGAAGGCGTTTGAACTTGGCGCAGGATTTTTACAAAAAGGTTCGCCGACATTGTTGCGTGATCTGACAAATTTTGTTATGACACATTTTGGATTCGGGGATTTTATCTTCCGCACGCCGGATGGAATGGAAGTTGGAAGAGCCGCAAATTTAAAGCAGCTCGAAGAGCAGCTTCAAACAGTTCCTGATGAATGTATTCAATTTCATGCGAGACGGAATCATTTTTCGAATTGGCTCAAGGCGAGGACTGAATTTTGGCTGGCGCATAAGCTTCGTCCGCAGAAGGTGGAAGACTTCGCAACCATTAAGGAATTGCGGGATGATTTGATCGGTGCTCTACGGTTATATCAGGAGACACGCCAGCGCGGCATCATCACGGAATTTTCCAAGGAATCATTCGATCCAAGAAACAGTTTTGCGCGCATCGGTACCGGTTCTGTCGGCGGTAAAGCACGTGGGTTAGGTTTTGTCAACACTCTTATCAATAACTATAATTTGCGCGATAGATTTGAAGGCGTGGAAATATCTGTTCCTTCGGCGGTTGTCGTTGCCACAGATGTCTTTGATAAATTCATTCGAGAGAATCAGCTGGATAAAATTATTCTTGAGGTAAAGAACGATGATGAACTTCTTCAGCGGTTTGTCGATGCACCATACTTTCCGCCTGATGTGATTTTCAAGCTGATAGATTTTCTTGATATGTCACATGAGCCGCTTGCAGTGCGATCGTCGAGCCTATTGGAAGACTCCCAATACCAACCGTTTGCAGGTGTGTATCAAACATATATGATTCCGAATAGTAATTCCAATCCGGAAATCCGGCTGAAAGAATTATTAGAAAGCATCAAACTTGTCTATGCGTCAACCTTCTCTAAGAATGCAAAAGATTACATGAAGGCGACGCCGTACCGGTTGGAAGAGGAAAAGATGGCGGTTATCATCCAGCGAATGGTCGGGACATCGCATCACAATCGATTTTACCCGGAGTTTGCAGGCGTGGCGAAGTCATACAATTTCTATCCTGTACCGCCTCAGAAATCTGAAGATGGAATTGTGCAAGTAGCGTTAGGGTTAGGATTCACGGTAGTGGAGGGGCGCAACTCGGTGCGTTTTTGTCCCAAGTTTCCACGCCATCTATTGCAATTCTTTTCAACGAAAGAGACTATACGCAATGCACAGCAGGAATATCTTGCGCTTGATTTGTCGTCCACGTTTAGTCACGAAAATCATGAAACACCGGACGTGATGATTAAGCATTATGATCTGAGTACAGCAGAAGAAGATAATACACTCTACTATGTCGCTTCCACGTACTCGCCGGAAGATGATGCGGTGTACGACGGCGTATCACGTGCAGGCAAACGTGTGGTGACGTTTGCACCGGTACTGAAGCATAAGATATTCCCTTTACCTGAAATATTAGATTTGATTCTCGATATGGGAACATGGGGCATGGGCACGCATGTCGAGATAGAGTTCGCCGTCAATATGAACACACCGCCTGGTATTCCAAAAGAATTTGCCATGCTCCAGATTCGCCCGTTAGTGATGAGTCTTGAATTCGAAGAGCTTGATGTCGATCAATTCAATCATGATAATCTCATTTGTCAGAGCGAGCAAGTACTTGGCAATGGCGCTATACAAGATATTTATGATGTTGTCATTGTAGATGCTGAGCGATTTGAGCGATCGAAAAGTAAAGAGACCGCTCGAGAAGTCAGCGAAATTAATGCACGCCTGCTTGCAGAAAATAGACCTTACGTGTTGATTGGTATGGGAAGATGGGGAAGCATGGACCCATGGCTTGGCATTCCGGTTACTTGGGATCAAATTTCTGGCGCAGCGGTCATTGTTGAATCAGGATTCAAAGACATCGATGTGACGCCATCGCAAGGATCACATTTCTTTCAAAACATTACATCATTTCGTGTCGGTTACTTCACTGTCGATGCCGCACACCGTCTTGGATTCATTGATTGGGAATGGCTGAAGTCTCAGCCCGCATTGCAGGAGTTGAAACATGTTCGCCATCTTCGGTTTGAAAGACCTATCATTGCAAAAATTAATGGGCGAAAGAACAAAGGCGTGATTGTAAAACCGGGTAAGAAGTAAAAATTGGAGTCCATATGAAATTATTATTTACCTTCCTTGTTGCTTTTCTTTTCACATCTTTGACATATGCACAACCCAAACGAGCGATCACTTTTGATGATCTTATCAACTTCGGGCGAGTCTCCGATCCGCAAATATCTCCGGATGGAAAAACCGCCGCATTCGTAGTTACCTGGCAGTTGAAAGAAGAAAACAAGTCTACCAGCAGCATCTATTTAGTGAATGTCACTGGCGGCAATGTTCGTCAACTTACTAATGCTAAAGGTGATAACAGCTCTCCACGCTGGTTGCCGGATGGAGAATCTATTGCCTTCATTTCAACACGCGATGGTGAATCGCAAATATGGACAATTGCTGTCAGCGGTGGAGAAGCAAAGAAAGTATCACATAGTGCAACTGAAGCGTCTGGACTTATTGTTTCTCCCGATGGAAAATGGTTTGCGTTTTCTTCGGACGTTTATCCTGATTGTTTGACTGAAGATTGCAATGCAAAGCGGCTCGAAGCTGTTGAGAAGAGTAAGGTGAAAGCGAAAATATTTACGACACTACCGTATCGAGTATGGAAATCATGGAAAGATGGTAAACGCAGCCACTTATTTGTCATGCCGTCTAACGGCGGCAAAGCGATTGACGTGACACCGGGTGAGTACGATACACCGCCCATCGATCTCGGCGGCAACTGGGATTATGCTTTTTCACCAGACAGCAAAGAAATCGCATTCACAAGGAATCCAGACACACTTGTCGCTGTAAGTACGAACAACGAAATTTATATTGTACCGGTGACCGGCGGAACGCCAAAGAACATTTCCAACAATCCTGCCAACGACAGTCAACCGTTGTATTCTCCTGACGGAAAATATATTGCATATCGAATGATGAGACAGGCGGGATTTGAAGCGGATCGCCGCGAGCTTGTTCTTTATGAGCGCGCATCAGGAAAGCTCATCAATCTTACCGAACAGTTTGATTACAGCGTCAACGATGTGGTCTGGTCGCCGGACTCAAAATCGCTTTTCTTCAATGCTGACGACAAAGGCAATGTCTCGATCTTTAAAGTGAAAGTGACTGATAAAAAAGTAACAACGATTCTCGATAAAGGTTTTAATACTTCACTGCGATTAACGTCCGATGGTAAGACGTTGGTTATTACGCAAGAAACTGTCAAAACACCAACAGAACTTTTTAGAATGGATATAGACGGAAAGAACTTGAAGCAGATCACTTTTATCAACTCAGAAAAGGCATCTCAATTGGAGATGAATTCATTAGAGAATTTCTGGTTTGAAGGAGCCGAAGGAATACGTGTGCAGGGATTTATATTGAAGCCGCCATTCTTTTCCAGTGAAAATAAATATCCGCTCATCTTTCTCGTCCACGGCGGGCCGCAAGGGCAATGGGGTGATGATTTCCATTACCGATGGAATGCACAGATGTTTGCATCACACGGGTATGTTGCGGTGATGATCAATCCGCGCGGCAGTACCGGTTACGGACAGAAATTCACAGACGAGATTAGCAAAGACTGGGGCGGTAAAGTGTACGTGGATTTGATGAATGGATTAGATTACGTACTGAAAACGTATGCGTTCATAGATGGCAACCGAACGGCAGCAGCCGGCGCTTCATACGGCGGTTATATGATGAATTGGATTCTTGGACATACAGATCGTTTTAGGTGTGTTGTTTCCCACGATGGTGTTTTCAATCCGGCGAGCGCTTACGGGACGACGGAAGAGCTATGGTTCAACGAATGGGAATTCGGGGGAACACCGTACAAGAATCCGGAGTTGTACAAGAAGTGGTCACCGATGGAGTTTGCACAGAACTTCAAAACACCAACGCTTGTTATTCATGGTCAACAGGATTATCGGCTTGATGTGAGCGAGGGATTCCAATTGTTTACAGCACTCCAGCGGCAAGGAGTAAAATCGAAGATGTTATATTTCCCGGATGAATATCACTGGGTTGCTAAACCGCAGAATGCAGAGTTGTGGTACAAAACAGTTCTGGATTGGATTGATGAAAATACGAAGTGAGAAAAAAACCGGCCGACGGAAGAAATTAGATAGAAGAAGGTAGATGGAAGAAGGTTAAATAATAAGAGTATTTTAAACGACTGACGACTGAAAACTGATTTGACAACAACGATAGAGGAATTTACAATGAAAAAATTCAAAGTATCGAAGAAAATTGGAAAGAAGACCGTTCCCAAGCGCAAACCTATCCCCAAAGTGAAACGAATAATTCGGAATAATAAATTTCAGTCAATGTCGCAATTCAAAGAAAGTATGTTATCTCTCATCAGTGAGACCTCAACAAATTTACCGCCAGACGTGCGGCGCGCGTTAAAATGGGCGATTGAACGCGAGGCACCGGGAAGTCAAGCGATGCTGGCATTGCAGGCAATGGCTATCAATACCGATATGGCGTGTGATAACGAAGCGCCCATTTGTCAGGATACAGGAATGCCAACCTTTGAAATAAAAACTCCGGCCGGTACAAACCAGATTCTCATGCAGAAGGAAATTAAGGAGGCGATTGTTGAGGCGACTAAAATTGGTAAACTTCGTCCCAACGCTGTCGATTCTCTCACAGGAAAGAACAGCGGAAACAATCTCGGAGATGGTTGTCCGGTGATGCACTTTGGGCAGTGGGAGGAAAAAGAAATTGAAGTGCGATTGATTTTGAAAGGGGGCGGATGCGAAAATAAAAACATTCAATACTCTGTGCCATGCGAGCTACCCAACCTCGGCAGAGCGGATCGCTCGATGGATGGCATCCGTAAATGTTTGCTTCATGCTGTCTGGCAGGCGCAGGGGCAAGGATGCAGCGTCGGTGCAATCGGTGTTGCTATTGGGGGAGACCGCGCTTCTGGTTACCAATACGCTAAACAGCAGCTCTTCCGCTTGCTTGACGACATCAACCCAAATCCAGAACTTGCAAAACTCGAAGACTACGTTTTGCAGAACGCAAATAAGCTTGGCATCGGCACTATGGGATTTGGAGGATTGTCAACGCTCATCGGCTGCAAGATCGGTTCTTATCATCGCTTGCCTGCAAGTTTCTTTGTGACGGTGGCGTACAATTGTTGGGCGTATCGTCGGCTCGGAGTAATTTTAAATGCAAAGACCGGAGCAATTAAGAGATGGCTCTACAAGGAAGATACGCCGGTGATGCGTATGGCAAAAGAAGAAAGTCTGCCGCTGACCGGGCGTGAGATTCCACTTACGATACCGCTGTCTGAAGACCAAGTGCGCTCGTTAAAGGTTGGCGACGTTTTGCTGTTGAGTGGTATGATGCACATGGGGCGCGACGTTCTCCATCATCATCTAATGACAAACGACTCGCCGGTGAATCTTGATGGCGGCGTGATTTATCATTGTGGTCCAGTTGCATTGAAAAAAGGAGAGAAGTGGTTTATGAATGCAGCCGGTCCGACAACGAGTATTCGTGAAGAGCCATATCAAGGTGAAATTATTCGCAAGTTCAAAGTGCGGGCAGTGATTGGAAAAGGCGGGATGGGCGCGAAAACACTCGTGGCTTTAAAGGAAGTTGGCGCTGTATATCTCAGCGCGATTGGCGGTGCAGCGCAATATTATGCTAAGTGTATTGAAGAAGTAGAAGGTGTCGATTTGTTGGAATTTGGCGTGCCGGAAGCGATGTGGCATGTACGCGTCAAAGATTTTCCCGTGATCGTTACGATGGATGCAAACGGCAACAGTCTCCATGCAGATGTAGAGAAAGCTTCGGCAGAAGAACTCGCGAAATTTTCGGAACAGGTTGTATTATAGAAAGGGAAGTTGATCGAATTCATTGTCCCTCAAACTTGGAATAGTGTGGGAAATGAAAAAGGTGAAGTAAAATAAATTTCTATGCTGAAAGAAGATTATCCAATTACTCCTGCAATACGGTTCCTTCGTGAGAAAAAGATTGCGTTCGTTCCGTTTCTCTATCGTTATGAAGAGCACGGAGGCACACGTCAGTTTGCATTAGAGTTTAACGTGCCCGATCATCAAGTTATCAAGACATTAGTCTTCGAGACGGAGCAGAAGAAGCCGCTGTTAGTGCTGATGCATGGCAATCGAGAAGTTTCCACCAAGCAGATGGCACGCATTATCGGAGCAAAACAAATAACACCGTGCGATGCCAATACTGCGCAACGCCACACCGGTTATCAATTCGGTGGAACAAGTCCGTTTGGAACGCGGCGTCAATTGCCTGTCTATGCGGAAAAGACTATATTAAACCTACAAAAAATCTATATCAATGGTGGAAAACGCGGCTTCATTATCGAGATTACTCCGCAGGATCTTTGCGCGGCATTAGAGATCACAGAAGTTGAAGCGGCAATTCTTCCCAACTCATAAGCAGGAGAAGATATGGAATTAGGAACAATTGAATGGACCGTACAGCTTCGGTTCATTGTAGCTCTTGCGCTCGGATTCCTTGTTGGACTCGAAAGAGAAAGTATCAAGGTTGACCAGAAGCTTGTTTTTGGTGGAGTGCGTACACATCCTATCATCAGCATGTTTGGTTTCGGATGCGCGTGGTTGTATCAGATTGGGGCAACTGCAATGTTGCCGGTGGGATTATTGGCGATTGCCCTACTCACCGGAATCGCTTACGTCGCAAAAATTCGTGTCGATCGTTTTGGCACCACAAGCGAAGTTTCTGCATTACTCACATTTATCACAGGTGCATTGGCAATGCTGGTGGATGTATGGATAGCGATGGCGTTAGGTGTCATGAATACCATGTTGCTCTCAGAAAAAGCTATGCTCGAATCCTACGTGGAACGACTCAGCAAAGTGGAGTTTTTGGCAGCCATCAAATTTATTTTGGTGACTGTCATTATTTTACCTGTCTTACCAAACCATGAATTTACACAATTCCATCTCAACCCATTTAAAATCTGGCAAATTGTTATCGTCGTTTCCACGTTGGGATTTGTGGGATATTTATTAGAGAAAAAATTTGGATCCAAATTAGGTTTGTGGATGTCTGGCATATTTGGAGGCATTGTTTCCAGCACCGCGGTAACGCTTTCTATGGGGCATATGGCAAAGAAAAATCCGTCGCACAGCAGCAGCGCCCTACAAGCTACACTGCTTGCCAGCAGTATTACGTATCTGCGAACGTTAGCACTAATCTGGTTTATTAACGCCTCATTTCTTCCGAATCTTTGGCCGCGTCTTGTTTTTCTCTCGATAACTGGAATTGTATTATCATTGAAGATGTTTCGTACGGAGCAGCCTGCATCAGAATCCGAAATGTCGGAGTTGCAAAACCCGTTCGAGATTCGGCCTGCCATTGGTTTTGCGATAATGTTTGTTATACTTTCTATTGTAACAGGATTTGTGAAATCCACTGTGGGTAATTCCGGATTGCTTGCCGTCTCGGCGATCGTTGGTGTTTCGGATATTACTCCTTTTATTCTTTCTGTAGTGCAAGGATCAGATGGATCGGTACATATTTTTACATCGGCTATTATTTTTGCATTAATGAGTAACACCATTGCAAAAGCAATATATTTTGGTTATCTCTCTCCAACCACAAGGAAAGAGACTGCATTGAAGTACTCAATCTATGCGATACTGCACATCCCGTTCATAATATGGTAATGAAAGATGTGACCAATGAGGAGAATTGTATAAATACATTCGCTAGCGAGGCAGCCGTGACATTCTCTAAGATTTCAATGTATGGAGTTCTATTACTTGTTTGTTTGCTGGCGTTATCCTGTTCGACGACATCCTATCGAGAAGTGTATCCGATGCTTACAGATGGCAAATACGATTCCGAATTTCCTTATCGCGGATGTTCTGCACAACTTGAACAGATTTCAGAATCTGTAAAAATGATCAGTTGTATTGCATATTATAAAAGCTGGGTGTTTCCGTTAGAGGCCAAGGTTCGCAGAGAAGATATTCGTGATCCATTCCTCAAAGAGAAAGCAGAAAAAGAAGTGTACTTGAATCAAGCTGCATCTGGAAGTGCAACAGTAATATATTGCCAGAATAAGAGAATTGCATTATTGACGTGTGCGCACGTTGTCGATTTTAGCGATACGGTTTTTACGTTTTATCATGGAGAAGACAGAAAACAAACGGAATTTATCCAAAGTATCGCCGTGAAAGATCACCAGACAAATTACGTCGCAGCAATTCAAGGAGTGCAAAATTTAGAAATCTTATCGTTCGACAGGGAAAATGATTTAGCACTTATTGGACAGAGAATTGAATCCCCTAGTGTTCCTGCTATTACGGTTTTTAATTATCCACTAGGAAAGGCGAAAGAACTTGAGTGGGGAGCGTTTGTGTACCTATTCGGGTACCCTGCTGGATATCGGATCGTGACAAAAGCAATTGTTAGCAGTCCGAACAGAGACAAATATGGTTCATTCCTTACTGATGCTGTCTTCAGTAGAGGATTCAGCGGCGGCATTGTGCTTGCTATCCGCGATGGTGTTCCGAATTTTGAATTGGTCGGAATGATGAAATTAGTTCCGGGACATCAACAATATTATTTGACTCCTGCCAAGGAAGGGGAACAGGTTGAGTTTGATCCCAATATTCCATTTAAAGGCGTTACGTATGCGGAAAGTCGGACGGATATTATTTATGGTATAGCTCCGGCAATTCCAGCAGAATTGATTGTTGATTTTCTCCAAATAAATCAGCAGAAGCTTATCGACGAAGGATATGATTTGCGGTCTTTTCTCGAACGTCCGTTATTCGTAAAACCAGAAAATAAATGAATCTTGTAGAAAGTATACGCAAAGCCGGCGTTGTTGGATGCGGTGGTGCTGGATTCCCTTCGCAAGTGAAAGCCGCATCGAAAGTTGAAATTGTGGTTGCGAACGGGGCAGAATGCGAACCCCTTCTCCACAAAGATTTAGAATTAATGATTCGTGAACCGGAAGCAATAGTGAGCGGAATGAAACTATTGATGTCG
The DNA here is from genome assembly GCA_050015675.1 of Bacteroidota bacterium. Taxonomy (GTDB): domain Bacteria; phylum Bacteroidota; class Ignavibacteria; order UBA10030; family UBA10030; genus Fen-1298. The sequence continues at coordinate 28,276 of JBEKAY010000012.1, forward strand.
GTGACCGGTGCGCAGCACGGAATTATTGGTGTGAAAAAGAAGCATGAAGATACGTTAAATGGAATAAGATCAGCTTTGCGCGGTACGAACATTACACCGCAGTTCCTTGGAGATTATTATCCAACAGGCGACGAATATGTGCTGGTGTACGAAACAACGAAACGTCTCATTCCTCCGCAAGGGATTCCTCTCGATGTTGGCGTTCTTGTGCAGAATGTAGAAACACTACGGAATCTTCACCTCGCGGCTCAAGATCATCCGTCCATAACAAAATATATTTCCATAGCCGGCGCGGTCGCGCATCCTTCCACATTTGAAGTACCTATTGGCATTTCGTTTGTCGATGTTATCAAAGCGGCGGGCGGCGCTACAGTTCCGGACTATGCAGTATTCGTAAGCGGAATAATGATGGGAAAACTCGAAACAGATTTGACGCTTCCAATTACCAAAACCTGTGCGGGACTGATCATTCTTCCAACGACGCATCGTCTTGTGCAAAGAAAAAGTTTGCCAACGGAAGCGATGCATCGTATTGGAAAATCGGCGTGCGACCAATGCAGTTTCTGCACGGAGTTCTGTCCGCGCTATTTATTAGGTTACGATGTTCAACCGCACAAAGTAATGCGGAGCTTGTCCTTCACAGCTACTGGTGAAGATATTTGGAATCAGTCGGCGCAATTATGTTGTGCGTGCGGTTTGTGCACACTGTATTCCTGCCCAGAAGATTTATATCCAAAGGAAGCCTGCGATAAAGCAAAAACTGATTTACATGCAAAAGAGATAAAATGGATCGGCGACCGCGATGTTCATATTCATCCGATCTATGATGGACGGCATGTCCCACTGAAAAAACTGGTAGCCAAATTGGGAATAGAAGAATATGATAAACGGGCACACTTTATTGAGAAAAATTTTTCCCCTGATCAAGTCCGATTGCCGCTTTTACAGCATCTTGGAACACCAGCAAAAGCAATTGTATCAATCGGGCAGAAAGTGAAAGCTGGCGAACCTGTCGCAGATATACCGGAAGGAAAACTTGGTGCACGTATTCATACAAGTATCGATGGCCTGGTGAAATCCGTAGATGGTGAGATTATTATTAAACGAGCTTGAAAGAGTGAATGACCATGGAAATGAACGCGATAGGATTAATTGAATTAACAAGTATTGCGGCAGGTTTCAATACTGCTGATGCAATGCTGAAGGCATCTGCTGTGGAATTATTGCTGTCGCGCAGTATATGTTCCGGCAAATACATTGTGCTTATCGGCGGCGATGTGGCAGCGGTGCGTGCGGGTGTTGATGCTGGAAAAGAAGCAAGTAGGGGAATGATCGTAGACACATTTGTTATTCCAAATGTTCATCGGGATGTATTTCCCGCTATTACCGGTATAACGCAAGTGCAAATGCTCGAGGCGTTGGGCATTGTGGAATCGTTCAGTGTTGCATCGCTCATTGAGGCTGCGGATGCTGCCGTCAAGACTGCACGCGTTCAATTGATAGAAATTCGTTTGGCGATGGCGCTTGGCGGCAAAGCGTTCGTCACCATGACCGGCGATGTTGCTTCCATTACTTCTGCGGTTGATGCGGCGGCGGCTGTGTGTTCGGAACGAGGATTGTTAGTGAACAAAGTTGTCATTCCAAATCCGCGCAAAGAATTGTTAAAAGAAATCGTCTAAGTTTTTGTCCTCCAAAGTGAACTTTATTCTATTTCTGCCGTAATACTGTGCGTGAATAGAAAATCAAAAATAAACACTATGACTCCTCGAATACCTCGCTTTATTCAAGGCTTACATAACATTCTCACTCGCGATCTCACATGGGATGATCTGAACAAATCACTCAACGAAGATATGCGCGGAATGTACGAATTTTATGCACGAAGCATGAAATCCGTTGAGGGGGAACGAAAAGGAATTAAACGATCGATTAAATTTATGTGGCATCTCTTCGTTGCCTTTCTTTTGAAACTGACACCACCGCGACGATTGATGTATGCGATCGCATTTGTGTTTATCATCGTTGCAGTGTCCGAGGGAAAAGCTGCTTCCGCAATCTATTCTTTTATTGTCGTTACATTTTTATTGGCGATGGAACTTGCCGACAAGCTGATCACAAAAGATGAGTTAAGTGTCGCACGGGACATTCAACTGAGTCTTCAACCGACCAGTGATGTGATGATTCCGGGATATGAACTCATCGCGTATAGTGAAGCAGCAAAGCAAGTTGGCGGTGACTATTATGATATTCTCAATCTTCCGGATAGCAGTACGTTGGCCGTTATTGGAGATGTTTCCGGGAAAGGTATTTCATCGGCGCTTTATGTTGTGAAGATGCAAACTGCCCTTCAGCTCTTTGCAACGGAAACAAATGATCCGCGAGAATTGCTCCTTCGGCTTAATTCGCATGTATATGGACAGCTCAAACGAAATTACTTCCTTTCACTCTTCTTAGTAAAGCTGTGTTCCGATGGAAATGTGGAATTGTGTCGTGCAGGTCATCCGCCGGCACTGTTATGCCGCGCAGCTGATAATTCAATTACCTGGCTGAAGCCCAAAGGTATTGCTGTGGGGATGGTACCTTCATTTAATGGTGGTGTTGACTCTGAACAGAAGAGTACTTGCTTTGGTGATTCACTCGAAACGCAGTCTGTTACGTTGGAGCAAGGCGATGTGCTTTTCCTTTTTACAGACGGCGTGATCGAATCTGTTGATACAGATGGGAAAGAATATGGGCTGGATAGAATTGCTGTGTTGATAAAATATTGCGCGGGAAAAACTATCGAACAAATGCGTCAGCATATTATTACCGAACTTTCCCGATATCGAGCAGGTGCAGACCTAAGAGACGACACCACATTTGTGCTGTTGAAACGGAAATAGCTCATTACAAATTTGATTTTTTGATGGAAGACTTGCCAGAATCATTCTGCATCTTAAGCAATTCACTTACTTTTGAAAATATAAATCCTTTAGCGCGAAGCGCTTGAATAATCTCAGGTAATGCTTCGGATGTGTGCCAGCCGCGGCCATTCACGTGCATTACTATAATAGAGCCATTTCGCGTGCTTGCAACAACGTACTGAATAAGACGTTCTCGCGAAATGGTAGAGTCTGGATCGCCTGAAGCGAGATCGTACATCACAGTGGTGAGACCAATATTCTTCGCGATATATTCGACTCGTTGATCCGTCTCAACAAACGGCGGCCGAAAAAGTTTTGACGAAGTTCCAGCAATACGTTTCAATAGGGATTGCGTCCGTTCAAGTTCATGCCTAAGACTATCATCCGGAATATTTGTACAGTGTGGATGCGAGTAACTGTGGTTGCCTAGCTCAAATCCCGGTACTAATGCAAGTTTCTTTACTTCGTTTTGATGTCTTTTGATCCATTTACCGCTTAGAAAAAATGTTGCAGGCACGCCAGAATCAACAAGAGTCTGGACAATACGTGCATCAAATCCGCCATGTGAGGAAGAAGGACATGCATCGAATGTCAACGCAATTTTCTTTTCGTGTCTGGAACCATGGAACAGCGCTTGCGCATCGGCTTGCATAGATCGCATCAAAAAAAGACTAAGAAGAAAGATAAGTCGGGAAAGTAGTGTCATAAATTAACAAAGTAGGACGTATATAAAAGTGCCTCCTGTAGATCAGGAGGCAAATATTGATTTCAACACGCTTTTATGTTTAGTGAAATGAATGTCCTCCTCGAACATGACCCGCCGTGACACTCAATCCAATGCGCTGTCGGTTCGTCTTTTGATCTCTGAGTCTTAACTTGAACTCAGTGCTTCCCAGTTTCCGCTGGAGCATCTTGTTGATTTTTAGTTCCTTCGGCAGTTGTATGTTAGCAGGTTTCATTAACTCCTCCTTATATTTATGTAAGAAGAATAAACTAATGAATTTCAGCATCTGCAAAATAATACTGACTTGCTTCCCAATTGTCAAGTGATTGTGAATAATTTCTAGTTGCTCGGCGGGCACTTTTTCTCTATATTTCAATATGTAATAACAAATGCTGAAGTAGCTCAGTGGTAGAGCAGCGGTTTCGTAAACCGCAGGTCGTGGGTTCAACTCCCACCTTCAGCTCACTATGAATTTATTAGCAATCCGCCATAGGCGGTTTTTTTTTGTCTTTCATATACAAATGAACGCCAACAATGTCGTTTTATGAAGTTATTCTTATAGCGCTCGGTTTAGCGGCGGATGCATTTGCGGTTTCGGTAGCCGCCGGATCAACAGGTGCAACGCGTGGGCATCGCTCTATGCTTCGATTATCGTTTCATTTTGGACTTTTCCAATTTCTCATGCCCATCCTTGGTTGGCTTGCAGGCTTAAGTATTGAACGTTATGTCCAATCATTCGATCACTGGATTGTGTTTGGATTGCTTACATGGGTTGCTGTCCATATGATTCGATCTGCACAAGCGGATGAGGAAAGCATTGTTCAGCAAGATCCAAGTCGAGGAATGATGTTGGTTGTTCTTTCGGTCGCAACGAGTTTGGATGCGTTAGCGATTGGACTAAGTTTGGCGCTTCTGCAAGTTTCTATCTGGTATCCCTCGGTTGTGATCGGTGTCGTCACTGGTGCGACATCATTCATTGGTATTCTGCTTGGTCAAAGATTTTCAAGAAAATTCGGTAGAAGAGCGGCAAAGACGGGAGGTGTGCTGCTCATTATTATTGGCATCCGAATCCTGTTAGCTCACATTTATTCTCTCTAATCTCCCATGTACTAAAAAAGGTACGCGAAAAAATGATTGATTGTGGTGGCATCTTTTCATAATATAGTTCAGTTTTGTAATAAATTTTTCTTGTTGAAAGGATTTTATGAACGAAGGCAAAATTGTCCAAATCATCGGACCTGTAGTTGATATCGATTTTTCTGGCGGCAAACTCCCGGAAATTATGAACGCCGTACGAATTCCAAGAAAAAATGTCGAAGGGATAGACGAAGACCTCATTGTAGAAGTGCAGCAGCAGTTGGGTGAAGACCGCGTGCGAACAGTTGCGATGGATTCCACCGATGGTCTTGTGCGTGGAATGACCGCTCATGACACCGGCGCACCTATCACAGTGCCGGTTGGTCCAGCAGTGCTTGGACGTTTGATTAATGTACTTGGCGCGGGCATCGATGGACTGCCAATGATCGAGGCAAAAACACATTATCCAATTCATCGGCAAGCTCCAAGTTTCGATCAACTCGTCACTAAAAAGGAAATGTTCGAAACTGGAATCAAAGTTATCGATCTTCTCGAGCCATATACGAAAGGCGGGAAGACCGGATTGTTCGGCGGAGCTGGTGTGGGCAAAACGGTTATTATTCAAGAATTGATTCATAATATTGCCACGCATCATGGTGGATATTCAGTGTTTGCCGGGGTCGGTGAGCGGACACGTGAAGGAAACGATCTTTGGTTGGAGATGAAAGAATCTGGTGTGCTCGCGAAGACAGCATTGATCTTTGGCCAAATGAATGAGCCTCCCGGTGCGCGTCAACGCGTTGGCCTCACGGCACTGACGATGGCGGAGTATTTTCGCGATGAGGAGGGCAAAGATGTTCTTCTGTTTATAGATAATATTTTTAGATTTGTGCAGGCAGGTTCGGAAGTATCTGCGTTGCTTGGACGGATGCCGTCTGCAGTCGGGTATCAACCGACGCTCGGAACAGAAATGGGCGAACTTCAGGAACGCATTACGTCAACGAAGAAAGGATCGATTACATCGGTGCAAGCGATTTATGTTCCTGCAGATGATTTAACCGATCCGGCACCGGCAACAACTTTCTCGCACTTAGATGCGACGACCGTGCTGAGCAGGCAGATTGTGGATAAAGGAATTTATCCCGCAGTTGATCCACTGGATTCTACTTCACGCATTCTCGATCCAAACATCATCGACGCTGAACATTACAACGTAGCGAAACGGGTGAAAGAAGTTCTTCAAGCTTACAAAGACCTTCAGGATATCATCAGCATACTGGGAATGGATGAACTTTCTGATGAAGATAAATTGACCGTCACGCGTGCTCGAAAGATTGAGAAGTTCCTTTCGCAGCCGTTCTTTGTGGCTGAACAATTCACTTCCATCCCGGGCCGGTACGTAAAAATTGAAGATACGATCCACGGTTTTAAAGGAATTCTTGACGGCGAGTATGATACGTTGCCGGAAAACGCGTTCTTGATGGTCGGTACCATTGAAGAAGCAGTCGAAAGAGCGAAGCAGCTGCAGACAGTATAATTATGGCAGATAAGACTTTCCATTTGGAAATTGTGACACCAAAACGCATCGTGTTCAAAGGTGAAGTCACGAGCTTTAGTGCGCCAGGCATTGATGGGGGATTTCAAGTGCTTCACAGCCATGCACCGTTGCTCGCGTCTGTTAAGATTGGCAAAGTAAAAATTATCGAGGCAAGCGGAACTGAGTCTCATTATGCAATTTCGGGCGGGTTTGTTGAAGTGAGAGAGAACAACGTAATTCTATTGGCAGAGACAGCTGAACGTACCGATGAAATTGATGTGGAGCGAGTGAAAGCGGCACGCAATCGTGCGTTGAAACGGTTAGCGGAGAAGTATCCTGATACCGATATTGAACGTGCAAAACTTGCTCTCTATCGTGCGCTGAACCGTTTAAAGATTGCCGGCGTAAATTAATTTAAAACCCACTGAAATGATCAGTGGGTTTTTTACTCGTAGGGATCAGAAATGATTGCTGGAATTGAAACCTATAAGAATAGACCTACCCGTGCAGAAATATCCTTTGAAAACCTGCGCAATAATTTTTCTATTGTCAAATCATTAATAAACAACGATGTAAAAATAATGGCGATGGTCAAGGCAAATGCGTATGGCCATGGACTCTATGAAATATCCAACGAGCTTTTAAAACAAGGAGTTGATTATTTAGGTGTTGCGGTTCTCGAAGAAGGAGTATATTTGCGAGAGCGTGGAATTACCGCTCCAATTCTTGTACTTGGCCCCATCAATGCAGATCAGATTGCTGCGTTTATTACTCATGACATTGAAATTACAAGCTCATCAATTGATAAATCGATTAGCATTGCCGCTATGGCAAAAGAGATGCGGAAAGTTGCATTGGTTCATTTAAAAATCGATACCGGTATGGAGCGAATCGGTGTACACTGGTACAATGCTGAACGATTCATCGAAAAATCGTACGAGTTGGAATCAATCAAGATAAAAGGTATATTCTCGCATCTGGCAAAAGCAGAATCGGATGCCGACTGTACGACCCAACAGTTGAGTCGTTTTGAATCGGTATTGAAGAGCATGGAGAAAAAGAAACTTCTGCCCGAACTCGTTCACCTTGCCAACTCTGCAGGGATCATGAATTATAAGGATTCACATTATTCGATGGTACGGCCCGGAATAATGTTGTACGGATATAATCCGAACGGATATCTGCCGGATGTTACATTTGATGGCAAGAAGTTGAAGCCAGTGATGACGCTGAAGACAAAAGTTGCCTTTTTTAAGGTAGTTCCCGCTCATACCGGAATAAGTTATAACCACACTTACACTACCAAGGATGAAACGCGCATCGTTACACTTCCCATGGGATATGGTGACGGATATTTCCGTCTGCTTTCGAATAAAGGTGAGGCCGTCATACGTGGAAAAAAATATCCGGTGGTAGGATCTATTTGCATGGATCAATGCATGGTAGATATTGGTATGGATGGCACGGCATATAATGGAGATGACGTTTTACTGTTTGGTGAAATGGACGGCTTTACGATCCCGCTTGAATCCCTCTGCGATCAAATCGGGACAATCACGTATGAGTTCCTGTGCGGGATCAGCTCACGTGTTCCACGAATCTATAGGACAATATGAATCGCACTCAGAAATACATCTCTCTTCTCCTCGAGCGTTTACCAAAATATGAACTTCGCTCGTACGAACATCAGACCTGTCTCGATCGAATTCGCGATCGAGTTTCGTCCACTTCGGATATTCATGCGGAACTTTTACACTTGTATAAAGTAAAGGGTTGTGCTGATTTTGCCCTTAGCTTGATGTGGATTGCGGACAAGGTAGAAAAGGATTTTACCAAGGAAGAATCAACGATCGATGAAGAGACGCTCGTATTTTCCAAATTCCGACAGGCAATAGGAGATGAATCTCCTTCAGGGCAAGAATCGGATACCGCTGGAACGATGATTGATTTTCCCGGTTCGCAAAAAATGAGGTCAACGCCAATGCCTGCGCCGAAATCAGAATTCGATCTTTCATCGCAACCGGAATTTCAATCAATTCCGGCACCGGGGCCATCGATAGATTCGATATTTGGTACGGCGGCACAAGTTCCTGAACTGACACAGCCGACGGACAGCGGATCGACTACCGGGAGTGAACAAGAACATAATTTTGCCCTCCTGCTGGAAAAATTTTTAGAGGCCGTGCAAAGCGGTAATGACGCCCGAACAAATTTGTTGACTGATGTTATGAATGAATGTAATACAATTCTTGCCGCTAGCTCTGCGGCAGAAGATTACAAAAAGTTTTGTACGTTGCTTAGAGGTTTTCTTAACTATATCTCAAATAATCAGTACCTCGATGATATCCGTGTGATGAATATCCTTTCCAATATTCAAGATCCATATGCTCAATGGGCACGAACCGAACCAAACAATCGAGCTGGCCTTTTGGACGCGGTGAACGATACTCTCCATGATTTCAAAAATATGTTTGAATAAGGGAAATGAATCAGCCTAATATCTACGCAGTAATAATGGCAGGTGGTATCGGATCGCGTTTCTGGCCTCAAAGTCGTGAACGATCACCCAAGCAAGTTCTAGAAATTGTCGGCTCTGGCTCTATGATTTCCAATACTATCGCGCGCATTCAGCCGATGGTTCAATCGGATAAAGTACTAGTGGTAACAAACAAGCTTCAAAAAGATATTATCCACAAGCAGGTGCCTTCACTGCCGTTGCAAAATGTGCTTACTGAACCACTTGGGAGAAATACAGCGCCGTGCATCGGACTTGCCGCGAAATGGGTTAGTCGCTATGATCCGAACGCTATTATGATCATTCTTCCGGCAGATCATATCATTCGGGATACAGGAGAATTTTTACACGTACTCCAGCGAGCAGTTCACGTGGCTCAGGAAAGTGATGCGTTAGTGACTATAGGTATCAAACCAACGCATCCCGAAACAGGATACGGTTATATCCAATTTGAAGATTCTTCAGAAAAGAATCCGTATGCAGCCGATAGCATTTACCGAGTAAAGACGTTTGCTGAGAAGCCCAATCTTGAAACAGCAGAAAAATTTTTAAGGAGCGGCGATTTCCTTTGGAACAGCGGGATGTTTATCTGGAAAGCGAGTGTAATTCTGCAGGAAATCGAAAAACATATTCCAGAACTTGGCGAACAGTTGACAAAGTTAGAACATGCAATTGACACAGAAACTTACCAGGCGACGCTTGAACGCGTTTATGGTGTCATTCGCAGCATATCCATCGATTACGGTGTCATGGAAAAAGCATCGAAGGTTTTTGTGGCGAAAGGAGATTTCGGATGGAGCGATGTTGGCTCGTGGGATGAAGTGGTTCGTTTAACACCAATCGATGGAGAAGGCAATGCATTGCGCGGAACGGTCATCGCAAAAGATTCGCATCGTAACTATATTGACGCAGGCAACAAAGTGGTAGCGACGATTGGCATTGAAGATGTCATCGTGGTAGTAACAGATGACGCTGTGTTGATTTGCAAAAAAGGAAGATCACAAGATGTTAAGGAGGTTGTGGATTACCTCCGGCGCAAACAAATCAATGGACTGTTGTAGGCAGTGGATGATTCGTGCTCTGTGCTGCGCGGTAACGTTTCTGCTTGTCAGTTGTGCTTCTACACCAAGATTTGCAGAACGAGGCGAGCAGCATTCCGGCGAGCACAGATCAACGACTCAAACTGAACGACCGATTCAGCAGAACTCTGGGAAAATTCTGCTGACAATCGAAGGAATCGCTTCTTACTATGCAAATGATTTTCATGGTAAGCAGACGTCGAACGGTGATATCTTTGATATGAATGCACTCACTGCTGCACATCGAACATTTCCATTCGGAACAAAAGTACGTGTGACAAATTTAGAGAACAACAAAATCGTCGTTGTGCGCGTCAACGACCGCGGACCTTTTAAGGAAGGACGAATGATGGATTTGTCGATGGGCGCTGCAAAGGAAATAGATTTGATTCGTACTGGTACAGCGCGCGTGCGCTTGGAAGTGCTGGAATGGGGAAATGGACAATAGAATACCGTGAAACGTCCTTTGATTACAGAACGAGATGTGGTTGATGCTGCGCAGCATGGAACAAACGTACTGATGATCCAATCAAATTCTATCATCACTGCCGCCGCTAAAGACGAAGCACAGAAGCGAAACATCAAATTTTCTATTCAATCACAAAGTGCAAATATCTCACCGGCTTCTTATCAAAAAACATTTTCCGAAACATCGTCTCAGATATCTCACGAAAATACAATGACGATTGCAATTGGTTCCGATCATGGTGGTTTCTCCATGAAGGAAGCTCTTAAAATTTATCTCACGGAACAAGGAAATCGAATTATCGATGTAGGGACTGATTCCGAACAGCCGTGCGATTATCCTGATTTTGCCTATGCCGTGGCATCTCTGGTTTCTTCAAACAAAGCAGATCGCGGTATTATGATTGATAGTGTCGGTGTGGCATCGGCAATTGTAGCCAATAAAATACCCGGCATGCGTGCGGTTCCTTGTTACGACGAGTTTGTGGCACGCAGCAGCCGCGAGCATAACAACGCCAATGTTCTTACACTTGGCAGCAAAGTTTTGGGAATTGAGATTGTGAAATCAATCGTCAAGCTTTGGCTCGATACTCCTTTTGCCGGTGGCAGGCACTTACGCAGAGTGAACAAAATCAGCGATGTTGAAAAGCGATTTCTGAAGTGATTCAGGTAAAAAATGTTTCTTCAAACTCTAAAAGCCGCATAACTGTAAGTTAATGCGGTTTTTTCGTTTAATTAGGAGCAATGCAATGAAGTTCAAAATCATAGTCAAGCCGAATGCAAGAAAGAACGAAGTTATACGAGCCGCCGATGGTACGCTCATCATTCGCGTTGCTGTGCCGCCAATTGAAGGGAAAGCGAACGAAAAAGTAATAGAAGTTTTATCCGAATATTTGAACAAACCTAAGCGATCCATTTCCATCGTTTCTGGTTTCAAAGGTAAGAACAAAATTATTGAAGTTGAATGATGAAGATCAAATTTGATATGGCGAAAAATGAGTAAAAAACGCATATCTATTTTTAAAGCTTCACACTTTCATTGATTCAAACAATAGAATTGGTTATATTTGATTTGCAATGGAACGCGAACGTGGATTTGAGCGTTTTATAAATAACTGATGTTAAACAACTTCGGAAGATTTAATGACTATTGCTGAAAAGGGAAAAGGGCTGAAATATTGCAGTCTTTTAGCAGTAATTTTTTTAATTTTAAGTTCGTTTATATTGTTCGGTTGTTCGCAGCAAGTGACGAGTGCGAAATTTGCTAAAAAGGCTGGAAGTTCCATTGAGGACATAACCGAAAGCACTATTCCTGAGCAGCCATCTCCGTTTGCATCAATGAATACGGCAGGTTTGAATCAATACATTCCGTTAGTAAAAAAATACTCAGAACAGTATAAAGTTGATTGGATATTGGTTCTCGCGGTTATGAAACAGGAATCAAGATTCGACGATGAAGCAGTGAGCTATAAAGGCGCATATGGTTTGATGCAACTTATGCCAATGACACAAATTGAAATTGCAGAAAAGATAGGCGTTGAAGAAGCATCCACACCGCGTAATAATATCAAAGCAGGTATCTATCATTTAAAATCGCTCTTTGCGATGTTTAAAAATATGCTGAGAGAAGATAGAATATGTCTAACTCTTGCCGCATATAATGCCGGACTTGGGCGGGTGCAGGATGCCCAGAAGATTGCCTCATATATGGGAAACGATCCCCAAAAATGGTCTTCCATCAGTGTGGCACTTCCATTTCTTTCGAAAAAGAACTACACTTTACATAGCCGTATTTGGAGTGCCGGTTGTCCGCCTAACGGATATTTACACAGTGCTCGGCAGACGGTTGAGTATGTTGAAAACATTATGAGTTGCTATGATCGTTACAGCTTGGCATTGAAGTAACATCACATATCAGCACAATTCTCCACTTTCCATTTGTGGTTCTTGTATAAACAAACATTTCTCTAAAACGTACCGTTTGCTATGTATTTTCGTTTTTATCATTCTTTTCACAGTCCCGCTTCTTTCCCAACCGAAAAGAGGAATGTACGGTATTACAACGACCATCTCTCAAGGATTTGTGTCCTTATCAAATATCTCCACCAATAATGGTTCGCTGAATATTGGAATGGCGTATATGCCTTCCAACCGCATCGGTGTACGAAGTGATTTAGGATTTAGATCGCAGACAGATACAAGCGGAGTGAAGAACTCTGAATTCACTTTCACTGGAAACGTTTGATATTATCTCCATACTGCCGAAAATGTTTCTACATTTCTTGGCGGAGCGTTGGGATTTGGCTCCGCAACGGATATCGCGGGCAAAGGGACCAGTCTTGTGAGTGTGAGCGGGTTCTTTGGAGCTGAGTACTGGTTTAGTCCTCATTTCTCATGGTTTGGTCATATTGGACTTGTTTCCGCTTCTTACAAAATTGCGGAGAAATCGGCTTCTGATGTCTTCACATCTGCCGCAACAGGATTGACGTGGTATTTTTAATCTATTGCTTTTGAAGAAACTGCTTGACATTTAGGCGTTGTAGAGATATATTTTTCGTGGGTTTTGACTGACAATGTCACATGTGGGTGAACCACAAATCTCATTTCACTAATCTAAATAAGGAGCTATACAATGAAACGCATTCTTCTCATTTCCATACTGTTGGTTATCGCAGTAAGCTTATCATTTAGCCAGATGGCATATAAAATGGGCGATCAGGTCGTAAATCTGGGAATTGGACTTGGCGGATTTGCCGGCGCATATGGTAGTAGTGGTGGTGTTGCAATTACCGGCGGATATGAATATGGAGTTACCGAAAACATCTCATTAGGTGGTGTGGTTGGTTATTCGTCGTCAACAGACACATACTGGGGTGATTATGGTTGGAAATATACCTATATCTTAATCGGTGTACGCGGTGCATATCATGCCGATTTATTTCATAATCCCAAAATTGATACCTATGGTGGATTATTGCTTGGCTATAATATAGTTTCAAACTCTGTTACAGGTACAGTCCCTTATTATGGATACATCGGTTCATCTGCCTCAGCCAGCTATTTGGAGTATGGCCTATTTGTCGGCGGGCGTTACTACTTTGATCCGCATTGGGCAGTTCAAGCGGAATTGGGATATGGTCTTGGCATCTTGAATATTGGTATTGCTTACAAATTATAATTTTTGCTCACTGCTTAACATGCGAAAGTGAAGGGAGAAAATCCAAAAAGGGTTTTCTCCTTTTTTTATGTACCGTAATTACATCACTTTAATTAGGAAGTAATATCCGAGAGCTTCTTTAAGATGGATGTTGGTGAATACACATAGCGTATTTTAAAATGAAAATAGATCTCTTTCTAAGTTTCTTAAAATTCTCAGTGCTTAATTAAAAAATATCTTGACATTAGAGGTATGTAATTTTATATTTTTCTAAGTTTTTGGAAAATAACCAACCGTGGGATAACCACTTTTTTCTTCACTAACAAAACACAATTATACAAGGAGCTATATATGAAAAAGCTTTTCACAGTTCTGGTTGCAATCGCTTTAATTGCCTCGTTAGCCTTTGCTGGTGATGATATTACACCTTCAGCAAAATCTGGAGCAACATCATTAAACTTCACATTCGGCGGCCTTGGTGCATTTAATCTTGGTGAGGCTGGTCCATCAGTTCCTCAACCTGTTGCCATCCCTGCAGGAATCAGTATTTCATATTTCCTGAACAATAATAACGCTGTTCGAGTTGGATTGCAAATCCAATATGGAAGCGAAACAGATCCATATCAAGGAACAGGCAGTGGAACGGATGGAAACAGATCGGAATTTGGACTTGGTATTAGTGGTGACTACCTGATGTATATTGCATCCTCCAGTCGTGTTCGTCCTTATTTAGGAGGTGGTTTCCTTCTCACATATTCATCTAATGATGTAAAATATGCGGCGGGTCCCGGCGCTACACAACAAGAAATTCAAAATTCACAGCCAGCAGGGGTAGGCTTTCAATTACGGGGTCTCGCTGGAGCGGAGTTTTTCATTTACAATGAAATGAGCATATCCGCTGAATATCAAATGAATCTTTTTGGCATTGAATCATTTTCTGATACAAAGAACACCCCAGGATCAACAACAAAGAATGGTAGTCAAATGCAGATACTTGGTTTTCAAGCTTTAGCTGCGACAGTACATATTTATTTCTAAACCAAGCAGATCATAGTCTAAAGGCGTTTCAAGAATATTGGAACGCCTTTTTTATGTGGGTGGGACTATTATAAGTTCAATTTTGCTGCTTAATAGTATAGACTACATCACAAGTGGTGTTACCTATAATCTATTCTTTAATAGATTTCGGGGATATATTTACATTTTGGAAGCCCGCCAATTATTTTGTATCTTATATGCACTATGAAGGAATTTGCTCTCGTAGAAGGAAAGCCGCGCTGTCATTGCGGTGTCTTTGGTGTCTTTGGTCATCCTGAAGCGTCTGTCTTTTGCTACTATGGTTTGCATGCTCTCCAGCATCGTGGACAGGAAGCAGCCGGTATCATTTCAAGTGAATGGCTTGTTGATAAGAAAAAGTGGCGCTTCAATATCCAAAAAGGCGTCGGGCTTGTTGCAGATGTTTTCAAAGATGAAGACATCCTTCGCAATGGCCTCAAAGGCAATGCTGCCATCGGACACAACAGGTACTCCACAACAGGTTCTTCGGATAACAAATCTAACATTCAACCCTTTGTAGTGAACTACAAAACCGGCAATCTTGCGCTCGGTCATAATGGGAACCTGACTAATTACCGAGCACTCCGCCATCAGCTTCAAGAAGATGGAACGATTTTCCAATCAACTTCCGACAGCGAAATCATTTTGCATCTCATCGCTCACAGCAAGCAGAAAGAGCAAATTCTCCAAATTAAAGAAGCTCTGGATGCTGTGGAAGGCGCTTATTCACTTGTCATTCTGACGGACGATAGTTTGATTGCTGCACGCGACCCCCACGGATTTCGACCTCTGGCACTTGGCAAAGTGGATGGAGCATACGTTGTTGCCTCAGAGACTTGCGCTTTCGATATAAATGGTGCGGAATACATCCGCGATATTGCACCTGGTGAAATTGTGGTGATCAACAAAGATGTAATTGCGACGGGAAATGTAAAGTCGTACTGGGTTTCTAAAAAATCTTTACAACCGCATCATTGTATCTTTGAATATATCTATTTTGCGCGCCCGGATAGCAAAGTCTTCGGTGTCAATGTCGATAAAGTACGTCGCAAGTTGGGAAAACTTCTTGCCGGCGAAAATCCGGTTGCACCAGAATCGCCCGATGATAAAGTAATTGTCATCAGCGTTCCTGATTCCAGCAACACCTGCACTCTTGGATATGTTACCGAAAGTAATAAACAAGGATTGAAGGTAAAACTCGAACTTGGTCTTATCCGCAACCACTACATTGGGCGGACATTTATACAGCCGCAACAGAATCATCGCGAGTTGAAAGTGAAGGTGAAATTCAACACAGTGAAGGGAGTGTTGAAGGGCAAGAAAGTTGTCATTGTTGATGATTCAATTGTTCGAGGGACTACATCAAAATTATTGGTGAAAATGATTCGAGAAGCGGAACCAAAAGAAGTGCATTTTCGCATTTCCAGTCCTCCCATCAAATTTCCATGTCATTACGGAATGGATTTTCCAAGCCGCGAGGAATTGATCGCAAACAGATTAAACGGCGATATTGAGGCCATCCGTCAGGAATTAGGCGTTGACAGTCTTTCCTATCTGCCAATGGAAAAACTTCTTGCATCTGCCCCGACAGATGATGGTAAACATTATTGCACCGCCTGTTTCAGCGGCAACTATCCGGTACCCATCGACCCGGAAGCGGCAAAGAACGAAAACGATCAGTAATGCATCGCTATCTCACAATTTCTAATCTTCTCAGTGTAAGCCGTATCTTTTTGGTGATTCCAATGGGATATTGCCTTGTCTTGGAATTTCCATATCATCGTTTGTGGACTGCAGGAATTATTGTAATCGCAGTTGTGACAGATTTACTTGACGGATTCCTTGCAAGAAAATTGCATCAAGTAACAGACCTCGGTAAAATTCTCGATCCGCTTGCAGATAAAATTGGAATCGGTATCTATGCGGTGTTGATTGCATGGGCAGGCGATGTACCTGTATGGTTTGTGATTTTTGTTCTTTTGCGAGACCTTCTTATATTTAGCGGTGGATTATACATACAACGGGCAAAAAAAATTATACCTCAATCCAATTGGCCTGGTAAAATTGCCGTTACACTTGTTGCTTTGGTTCTTTTCTTGGGTACAATTCAAGTGGACGCACTACATCACCTTTTCATTTATACAATTTGGGTAAGCGTTGTTATGATGTTGTGGTCGATGGTGAGCTATGCGCAGAGGTTGTTCATTGGCCGGAATATTGAAACGGTGAAGTAACAATGGGAATTTTTGACACACTTTCAAAATTTAAATCCGGACTCGCTAAAACGCGGGATTCGATCATCAGCAAGGTGCAGCAGCTTGCTGCAACGAAAAGCACGATCGATGACGAAATGCTAAATCAATTAGAAGATATTTTGATTGCAGGTGATGTTGGTGTGCAGACAACGAATGTCATCTTATTTCACCTGAAACGTCGTGTAAAAGAAGATAAGTACGAATCCACATCCCAACTTATTTCTTTATTGAAAGAAGAAGTCGAAACGATTCTACACGTCGACGACGGAAAAGAATCATCCTTGAAAATTCTACCTGCATCGGCTAAGCCTTTCGTGGTGATGGTTGTTGGAGTGAATGGAGTAGGTAAAACGACGACGATCGGCAAGATGGCATATCAATACCGTCAAGCAGGTCAAAAGGTTGTCATCGGAGCGGCGGATACTTTTCGTGCGGCGGCGAATGAGCAACTCGAAATTTGGGCACAACGCGCTGGTGTAGATATTATACAGCAATCGCATGGTGCAGATCCGGCATCCGTGGCGTTTGATACAATCAATTCCGCTCTTTCGAAGCAAGCCGATGTGGTTATTATCGATACTGCTGGGCGTTTGCATACAAAAACAAATTTAATGGAAGAGTTGAAAAAGATTAAGCGGGTGATGGCAAAACGTCTGCCCGGAGCTCCGCACGAAGTATTGCTTGTGCTCGATGCCACAACAGGACAAAACGGCCTGCAACAAGTGAAACACTTTACCGAAGCTGTTGAAGTAACGGGACTTGTTTTAACAAAACTTGATGGCACGGCAAAAGGTGGAATTGTCCTTGCTATCAGCAATGAGATGAAGATGCCGGTAAAGTTTATTGGCGTTGGCGAAAAGATTGACGACCTTCAAATTTTTGATCGTCGTGCATTTGTCGATGCTTTGTTTGAAGGAAACAAGACCGATGATAAGAAGTAGAAGGAATTAAGTAGTAAGCAGAAATTGTAGTTACATTTTTTGGTTTTTATTCATCATCTAAAAATGTCTTTTAAAATTCACATATTATCACCTGAGTTATCCAACAAAATTGCTGCCGGTGAAGTAGTGCAGCGTCCTGCAGCTGTCGTTAAAGAGTTGATTGAGAACTCACTTGATGCTAAAGCAACGCGCATCAGCATTATCGTCAAAGATGCAGGCAAAGCGTTTATTCAGGTAGTGGACGACGGCGAGGGAATGTCCGAACAAGATGCATCGCTCGCGTTCCGAAGACATGCCACGAGCAAGATTCATTCGGCAAGCGATCTGGAAGAAATCCGGACGCTTGGATTCCGTGGTGAAGCGCTTGCATCTATAGCGGCAGTTGCACAAGTGGAATTAAAAACTCGAACAGATTCTGATGACCTCGCAACGCACATCCGGATTGAAGGCAGCGAGACTAAAGAGAAATCTAAGTCAGCGCTGGAGCGTGGGACAAATATTACGGTTCGTAATTTATTCTACAATACTCCGGCGCGGCGCAACTTTCTAAAAACCCGCCACACCGAACTGAAGAACATAACCGACGTGATTGTGCGGATGGCGCTTGCATATCCTGAAGTTGAATGGTTTTATAGAAGTGACGATGAGATCATGCTCGATTTGAAATCGCAAACTGTTGAAAGACGGGTTGCGGAAGTTTTTGGTAAGTCACAATTTGGTTCAATGTTCAAATTTGACGATGCCAACGATTTGATGACGGTAAATGGATTTCTCGGCAAACCGAACTTTGCGCGCAAAAGCCGCGTGGAACAATTTGTCTTTCTGAACCGACGATTCATTTTTAGCAGAATGATTAACCATGCGGTTTTTCAGGCGTATGAACATTTGTTGGAAAAAGGATCATTTCCTTTCTTTATTCTAAATTGTACGATTGATCCGAAAAAAATTGATGTCAATGTCCATCCATCCAAGATGGAAGTGAAATTTGAAAACGAATCGAATGTTTATCGCATTATCCTATCTATTGTACGGAAGGCGCTCGCGGCAAATGATTTGATTCCATCGATGTCGTTCCGTGACGGAAATGCGGTCTCACCGCTTGATGCCAAGTTCCGATTTAGTGAACAAGCGTGGAAACAGGGAACTATTGATCAAACAGGTGCACCGGTGTTCCCACTCCGCCCCGACATTCGGTCTGGTGAGCAATCGATGCCGACAACACCTAATATTATCGGTCTTGATGATATTCGATCTTCTGAATCAAGTTCGGAATCTCCGCTGCCGTTTGATGCGTCTGCCTCTTCATCGTCGCTCAATCGCATCCTTGCGCAAAGATCGGCGCTGGATCAATCGCAAATGCCGGAGAGCAAACCGATTTGGCAGGCGCACAATAAATATATCATTTCACAAATTCACAACGGTTTGATGATTATTGATCAACACGCAGCGCACGAACGTATTCTCTACGAACGCGTGATGGCGAATTTCGAGAACACTCTACCATCGTCGCAGCAGCTTCTATTTCCAGAAACCATTGATCTGGGGGCAAGTGATTATTCGTTAGTAAAAGAATTACTTCCGGATCTTGTGCGTCTTGGGTTCGACATGCGGCTGTTCGGTAAAAACACGGTCGTAATAGATGGCATTCCAGCAGATGTTCGCATTGGAAAGGAAAAAAAAATCCTGCAGGAAGTGCTGGATGAATTCAAAAACAACGAGCATGCCGGTGTGAAAGATGTACGCGACAATCTGGCGAAATCTTTTGCATGCAAGGCGGCGATTAAAGCAGGGGATAGATTGAATGTGACAGAGATGGTTGTGCTGATCGAACAATTGTTCCTTGCAAAAATGCCGTACGTATGTCCGCATGGCAGGCCGGTGATCGTGAAAATTCCGTTAGAAGAACTCGACAAACGGTTTGGAAGAACATAAGAGATATATTCTTCGCGATGAACGTGAATCACCTTTCAATAGACTAAGGAGAGAGGTGCAGTGAACAAGAAAATTGTTGGCGCGTTTCTTTTATTGCGCCCTACCCAATGGGCGAAAAATGTTTTTCTCTTCGCTCCGCTTATTTTCTCGAAACATCTATTTGAAACGGCATATCTCTGGCGGGAAGTGCTTGCGTTCGCTGGCTTCTGTCTTGTCTCCAGTATTGTGTACGTCATCAACGACATTGCAGATCGTGAAGCAGATAAGCTTCATCCCATAAAAAGAAATCGTCCGTTTGCATCTGGGCTTCTCCGTTTATCTGATGTCGTCGTCGTTGTTCTTATTTTGCTTGCGGTTGTCGTCAGTTTGACGCCATATCTCAGTTTGCGGTTCTGGTACACAATTGCGCTATACGGATTTCTCAATCTTACATATTCGTTCTGGTTGAAGCAAGTTGTTATAGTGGATGTGTTTATCATCGCGGCGGGATTTATGCTGCGCGTTCTTGCCGGTGTCTTCGCTATTGAAGTTGTGATTTCTTCGTGGCTAATACTGTGTACACTCTTCGTCTCTGTATTCCTCGCGGTCTCCAAACGGCGCGGCGAATTGATGCTTAGTACCGCGACCGATTCCTATGCTTCGCGTCCGGTGTTGAAACAGTACGATGTAGCGTTCTTGGATCAAATCATGACAGTAGCAGCGTCTGGAATGGCAATTTCGTACGCGCTCTATACAGTTGCCGAGCGTACAGTTATTATTTTTGGAACAGAGAATCTCATCTTCACTACAGTGTTTGTATTGTTTGGCATTTTTCGGTACATCTTTCTTATGCGAGGACGAAAAACAGACGACAACCCGATGCACTTGTTGCTGAGTGATGTGCCATTGGTTGTGAACATTCTGCTCTGGTTCCTTGCTTGTGTATTTGTCATTTATTTTCATGACACAACCAGATGGATATTCTAAGATGAAATTACCTGAACCCAAGCTTCCAAATAAAATCACTGGTCTTCCAACTTGTACGCCGAAAGTAGCCGTCGTGAAGACAACGCCGCACACAGTGCTAGAAGATATACAGCGCGCAATGGAACTTGCCGGAATGAAGGATGCGTTGAAACTCGGTGCAACGACAATTCTGAAAGATAACATCTCATGGCATTTCCCTTTCCCAGGTGCAAATACAACACCTTGGCAACTTGAGGCTACAATTCTTGGTCTGCACAGGAATGGTTTTAACGATGTTGTGTGTGTGCAAAATAAAACGGTAGTAACGGATGCCTTCAAAGGTGAGGACCTGAACAAGTATATACCGTTGTTTAAAAAATATCAGATTCCAGTTCTCTTCAATTTTAAGGATAATGATATGAAGTGGGTTGAGTATAAACCAAAATCACGAATGCTTGTTCTCGATCAAATCTTCCTGGATGGCATCTGGATTCCAGATTACTTTTTTGGAAAGAACATCCTTCATCTACCGACTGTGAAATGTCATATCTATACAACGACAACCGGAGCAATGAAAAATGCATTCGGTGGTTTGCTGGCTACGCATAGGCACTATACACATACGTGGATTCATGAAACACTTGTAGATTTACTTGCCATTCAGAAAGAAATTCATTCGGGCGTTTTCGCAGTCATGGATGGAACCACCGCGGGGAACGGCCCAGGACCGCGAACCATGATTCCTGTAGAAAAGAATCTTATTCTTGCCAGTGCCGATCAGGTAGCGATTGATGCAGTTGCGGCGAAAATGATGGGATTCGATCCGCTCTCTATTCACTATATTAATCTGGCGCATCAAAGCGGTCTCGGATGCGGCGACCCCCGCGGAATTACTCTGGTGGGAGAAGACATTTCAAACGAAAACTGGAAATTTACAGTTGGTGATAATTTAGCAAGCAGGGCGGGTGACCTGCTATGGTTTGGATTCTTAAAAAAGCTCCAAAGTATTTTCTTCCGCACACCCCTTGTCAACTTGTTTATTTTTGGCTCGGAGTTTTATCACGACTATTACCGGTGGCCGATTCGAGATAAACGCGTGTTCAAACGCTGGCGTACGAAAACGCAGTGGGGAAAACTTTTTGCATCATACCCGCCAATCGGATAATAATCTGTGAATGCAATGCAGTCGGCATCAAGAACACGCGCAGAATCGTATCTGCTTTCCTTAACGATCATCTGGGGCAGCACGTTTGTTCTGACTAAATTTATCCTCGAGAACGCATCTCCTTTTGTCTATGTCGCCGCCCGTTTTTTTATTGCATCGATTCTGTTTGCAGCGTTCTTCTTCAGACGACTACGCACAATCTCGAAGGATGCAGTCGTTAAAGGTCTGGTTCTTGGTGTGCTACTATTTTTAGGCTTTATGCTGCAAACAATAGGGATGAAATTCACGACTGCTTCAAAATCTGCATTCATCACCGGACTCATGGTTGTCTTCACGCCAATATTTCAACTCGTCATTGAGCGTAAAGCGCCAAAGATTGGAAATATTATCGGAGTTGTGCTCGTTGCCATTGGGTTGTATCTCTTAACATCTCCCAAAGGATCAGAATTTAATATTGGTGATGCACTGACTCTCGTGTGCGCTGTTTTGTTCAGCATATACACCGTGTATCTCGGCGTTTATGGCAAAGACCATGACCCCGCCCATTTGACTTTTATACAGTTTGCTTCAACGGCAATTCTTGCTGCAATAGCAATTCCTTTTTTAGAAACAGCATACATGAATCTGACTGACAATTTCCTTTTGAATCTTGCATATTTAGCGGTAATGCCAACTGTAGTTGCATTATATGTGATGGCAAAATATCAGAAGTACACTACGCCGACACGGAGTGCAATTATTTATTCGATGGAACCGCCCATTGCCGCAATCTTTGCTTTTTTTATTGTTGGCGAACAAATTGGAATGGTTGGAATCGTTGGAGGAATCTTAATTCTATCCGGTCTGATAGTATCGGAGTTATCGGATGTAATTTTCATACGCAAGAAAAATGAATTGCATTAAAATTCATCAATTACGTCGATCTATAGAAGAATTTAGTGAACTGTGTCAAGTGAAAAAGTGGGTTTAATGATAAAAATTATTTATTCAGTACTTGCGTAATTCAAAATCAAAAAGTATATTATCAACATATGGGAACAAGGCAGAAATATTCTCTTCTAATAATTCTTTTAGTAATTTTTGGCAGCTCTGTATCTGCTCAGATATCCACTCCACAGATTACTGGGGTTTCTGCACAAAGCGATGGTACTATCTTGATTAGTTGGACGATCGGATCAGAAAATGGTGTTGGTTATTATGAAATATATAGAAGTACCGACCTTAATGGACCCTTCAGCCATATCGGTGATACACCAAAGGGAACTTTATATTTCATCGATAAAAGTGATTTATTTAAAACAACGAGTAAATATTTTTGTTATAAAGTAACAGTAGTTGGTTCTGGTGATTCACGAACAAGCAACATTATGGGTGTTTTATATAACAGTACAAGTTCGGCGGCAAAACGCACGTGGGGCAGCATCAAGGCGATGTTCCGCTGAAGTTTGATGTAACAACAAAGAGATTTTTTATCAAGCGATCGTTCTGCATCGCTTTTTTTGTTTTTAGGCGGTTTGATGAAGCCTTTGATTCTTGCATCTCAATCACCACGAAGAAAGAATCTGCTAAAACAGATTGGAATGAAGTTTCGTGTTATTCCAAGCCGAGCTGCGGAAGTTTTCTCTTCTCGTCAGAGTCCGGGTGAGAACGCTCAACGCATTGCATTAGAAAAGGCAATAGATGTTGCTGCTCGTCTGCGAAAAGGAATTGTAATTGGTGCGGACACGATTGTTGTTCTCGATAATCATGTTCTCGGCAAACCGAAATCCAAAGATGATGCCAAACGAATGCTGAGATTATTAAGCGGGCGCGAGCATTCGGTCTTTACCGGTTTTGCATTAAGAGATGTGGAATCTGGAAAGCATACAGCAGGGGTGGAAGAAACAAAAGTTCGCTTTCGGAAATTGACAGAGAAAGAGATTGCTGATTACGTTGATAGTGGTTCGCCGATGGACAAGGCAGGTTCCTATGGAATTCAGGATGACTTTGGAGCTGTCTTCGTCGAGCGAGTGAACGGATGTTTCTATAATGTTGTAGGATTCCCGCTTGCGCGCTTTTATTCAACCTTACAGCGATTTGCATCTGATTTGGAAACTTTCCAGAAAGAGAACAATAAAATCGATAAATAGGTAGTGAAAGAATTGACTAGTACAATAAAAAACCCGTCGAGAAATCCTCGACGGGTTTTGCCTTGTTGAAGCTTTTTTAAGCAGGCTTTGCAACTTTTACCGCCTGTAATCCTTTCGGACCCTGTTCAACTTCGAATTCTACTTTATCGCCTTCGTTGAGCGTTTTGTAGCCGTCTCCGTTGATGGACTTGTAATGCACGAATATGTCTTCACCGCTTTCTCGTTTGATGAAGCCATATCCTTTTGTATTATTGAACCACTTTACTGTACCCTGTTCCATACAGGTTCATCCCCTTGATGCATTGAACATCACACCGCAACTTTGTCTCTCAACGAAAAAGGTGTAACGAATGCTTTACACCTGTCTTGCTCAGCCTACAAGCATCGGAGCCACATATTCGAATTAATAACGGGCGACGCGACAGCTAAAACAAATAAAGATGAAACAAAATCGGTGCAGTGAACTACGGTCAAATATTACAATTTCGTGTATTAAAATGCAAGTGGCGGCCCACAGTCTTTCGCTTTATCTAATTACTCTTCATCTGCCAGCCAGATGTTATAGTCCTCGGATTCAGATTTGGTTTCTGCTGTTTCCGGTGCAATTTTTCGAGAAAGGATATGGATGCCGTCGTCGGAAAAACCGAACATTTCATCCAAAGTGAAAATTCGTTCAAATGCCGCGGGTTCAAAAAACTCCCGAAATTTGCCGGCAGTTTCGTGCAAACGAGCAAGATAATAGGCGGTGTTTTCGTCCGGTTGATATGGGTTCCATTCTTCGACTAAACGAGATGAACGAGTAAGCGTGATACCCGCATCGCTTCCTGTAAAGTAATAAGAAATTTTTGAATTAGCTTTGACGAAGAGGCTTGAACGTACTATGGCTTCCATTGCTGGCGAAGTTGTGATTTGACCAGAAAGCACTTCTTTTTGGTAAGTTTCTGTGTCCATGCGGACAATATCAGTACGGCAGAAGTCTCTCGGGGTCCATTTGTGCTGCATTACCTGCGTATATGCTGTGGCATACGCATGGTGCATTCTCTTTAAGTCGTTTGTCAGAAGGCATTCGATCATCCGCTGAATAAATATTCTAAGGAAACGTTCCATCCCGCGAGAGATAAGGTTATTTCCTTTGATAAGAACATTGTTGTTCTGATCCAGCAAGGCGTAATTATTTTTCCGATAGCTGAACATTTGCTTGTAGCGATGCGATAAGACAAGCGTTGTTCCTTCTAGCAATGTATTTGAAAGTCGTTCAATAAAATTCTTCTGATTTGATTCACCGATAATATTGTTGGGGGACAAAAGAAAAAAACCATCACCATCAGATTGGATGATAGCAGCGTTGAAGAGTTCAATCTGGCGCAGAATTTCTTTCAGAATCTCACGACTCGCGGCCAGGACAACTTCGGCTTGTTCAGGATCGTTATACAATCCGCGCGCAGAACCGAGGTAGAGATGAAATGAATCAATAAGACGCTTAACCGCTTTCAATTGGTGGACCGAATCTTGGGATTGTAGTGTTTCGGTGTTCGTCGGATCGGATGTATCTTGTTGCAAAGCAGAGAGGCGTGTAAGAAGTGGAAGAAAAACATTTAGTTCATCTGTCTTTGGCTTGATATTCTGACGGAGTAAAATGGAAGAGTGAATTCCCGCTAATTCAACATACATAACATCGGAGAAAACGCCGGTGTGGAATACCTCCGATGGAATTGTCATTGAGCGGGAATTATCGTTCGCTCTGGGGACTGAATGCCGTTGACGGACGTATTCTCTTAACATTAGAGATTCGATTCGTGAAGCTGCACTGAGCTGGGTTAGCATTCGATAGTTGAATGGACACATCTGTGCAAGATAGAACAGCGGCGGCGCGAGATGGTTATAAAGATCGCGTGCAATGCGTACATTGCGTAGAGATTGATCTAAAATACTCTCCGGTCGATGATTCCATTCCTCAGATATATCTTGTGTGGGAATAGATTTCTCCGTTCCAATTGAAATTTCAAAATGTTTTGCCAATGAAGTGAGCGTAAATGATTGTTCAATTCTTTTAGTGTCGATTTCCGTTTCTGCCAATGTTGACAAGTCAACGAGATGTCTGCCGAAAACATCAAAAGAAAACCATTCACTTTCTCCGGTACTGGCAGCGCTATATCCGGGCGGTGTTCGCATGTCGCTGCCATCTCGACCTATCGCCAGCGGGATTTGTGAACGTTCGCAGGCACGGCTGAGCGCTGGCAAAATCGTTCCAAACAAGTCGTATCCTTCTATGACATCGGGATCTATTTTGTTGATGCGCTGGATACAACGCTCCAATAATGTTCGCTCATTATGCTTTTGAGTGTTGAAGGTATATTCGCTTTCATCACTGGCGGCGAGTGTGACAACGAGAATTTTTTCTTCTGAACTTTTTCTCTTCTGTTTTTTCCCTACTGCCGGTGCGAATTGGACATCCATATGAAGCCG
Source organism: Bacteroidota bacterium (assembly GCA_050015675.1). GTDB lineage: Bacteria > Bacteroidota > Ignavibacteria > UBA10030 > UBA10030 > Fen-1298. Next base: position 54,622 of record JBEKAY010000012.1, read on the forward strand.
CACGAGTTCTTCGAATTTCATTCCTTTGAATAATGTAATACCGGATTGCAGAAGAAACTGGCGCACTGCGTCCGCGCGGACAAGAATTTCTTTAAATTCCTGATATGATGAAACGCGCGGTGAATGATTTTTGTTATATTGATGTAGAATAAAATGTACTGCTTCCCACATCTCACTCCAGCGTGTGAAGGCAGCGATGTAACGATAAAAATTCCCGCCGGCAAGCTCCTTCAGCCAGATTTTTTTGGGGAAGTCTTTGATCAGCGATTCATCGGACAGAAAAAAGAAAGGGAAGAATTCTACATCTTGATGTAGAATCTTCCCCTCAACTCGTTTGTATAGTCTGATTGTCTGATCGTTCAGCTGTTGGACAGCGACGATGCGCTCTTCGGTATTATATCCATAGAGCAGCTTGTCCATTCATCATTTCTTAGGCTTATCTAGATTCATATTCATAAACGGCCTCAATAAATCGATAGGCACGGGGAAGATTGTCGTGGAATTATTTTCCGTTGCGATTTCACGAAGGGTTTGCAGGTAACGCAATGTAAGTGCGCTTGGTTGTTCACTGAGGACTTTTGCTGCATCGGACAAGCGTTGTGATGCCTGGAATTCTCCTTCTGCTGCGATAACTTTCGAGCGGCGTTCGCGTTCTGCTTCCGCCTGTTTTGCCATTGCTCGCTGCATCTCTTGCGGTAAATCGATCTGCTTCACTTCGACATTGGAAACCTTGACACCCCAGGGCTCGGTATGGCTGTCGATAATTTGCTGGAGTTTCTGGTTGATCTTGTCGCGTTGCGAAAGAAGATCATCTAATTCAGACTGTCCCAACACGCTTCGCAAAGTTGTTTGTGAAAGCTGGGAGGTTGCGAATAAATAATTTTCAACCGAGACAACGGCTTTTTCGGGCTGCATCACGCGGAAGTACACAACTGCGTTTACTTTCAATGAGACGTTATCCTGTGTGATGATATCCTGCGGAGGAACATCCATCACAACTGTTCGCAGACTCACTCTTACCATTCTATCAATACCGGGCCATAACCAGACAATCCCGGGTCCCTTTACTCCTAACAACCGTCCTAAGCGGAATATGACACCGCGATCATATTCACGTAAAATTTTAATTGAATTGACTGCGAGAAGAAAAAAGGCAAATGCTAAAAGAAAAATATATATAAATCCTGGTTCCATAATCACTCCTTAGATGTTGTGGATGGTTCGACTAACAATTTTAATCCGTTGATTTTAACAACTCGTACGCGTTTACCTTTTTGAATTGTCCCTGACAATGATTCTGCATTCCAAATCTCACCATGTATACGAACGACACCTTCCGGCTTCAGTGTCTCGAGAACATCCCCCGTCTCTCCATTCAATCCTTCAATGCCTGTTGTTGGTTTTCGGCGTTGAGCTTTAATTCCTAATCCGAGGATAACAACAAAAAAGAATGTGGTTATAATGACCGATGCAATGATAACCGACCAGGATAATTCCACAAATTCAAGAACACTTGATGTGCGAATAAGCATTATTGATCCTATAAAAGTTGAAACAGCCCCGCCGATTGCCAGCATACCGTGGCTAATTATTTTTATCTCTAAGAGGAAGAGAATGATTCCAAAGATGATAAGGGCGAGTCCGGCATAGTTGATTGGGAGAGTATGCATGGAATAAAACGCAAGCACGAGACTGATGACACCCACGATACCGGGAAAGATAGAACCCGGATTATACAACTCGAGTATTAAACCGATAGTGCCGAGTTGAAAAAGGATGAGGGCAATATTCGGATTGCTTAAGAGATCCAATATTTTTTCTGCCCATCCCATCTCCATCTGTTCGATCCGCGCGCCTTTTGTATGGAGCGTTGTTGTGCCGGTGATTGTCTCAACTTGTTTGCCATCGATTTGCGTAAGCAACTCATCGACATTCTTCGCAATAAGATCGATAACATTTGTGTCAAGCGCTTCAGTTTCTGTAATGGCTTGGCTTTTACGGACAGCATCTTCTGCCCACTTCAGGTTACGGTTTCGTTTTTTGGCGATTGTGCGAATAAATGCCGCGGCATCATTGGTGACTTTTTCTCCCATCACCGAATCCATTTTCCCTTCCATTTCAACAGGATGCGCCGCTCCGATATTTGTCCCGGGCGCCATTGCAGCAATGTGTGCTGCCATTGTAATAAAAACACCTGCTGAACCCGCATGCGCTCCGCCTGGTGCAACATAGACCACGACAGGAATTTTGGATTCAAGAATTGCACTCACAATGATACGTGTAGATGTAAGCAATCCGCCGGGTGTGTTAAGTTGGATGATGAGACACTCCGCGTTTTTTTCAGCAGATCTTTCGATGCCGCGTTCGATTAAAGCCGATGATGCTGGATTAATAGCGCCATCAATTTTCAGCAGAACAACGTGTTGCGAAAAGATGACAGTGGGAAGGATAATAATGAAAATTGAAAGTATGAATAAACGGTGGAGCACTTTAATATTCCTCCATCCGGTGCAGGTGTTTGTCAAACTTGCGTTTTTCGAAGAAGATATATACCGCTGCCGGAACATACTATAAGGGAAGACTTTTTTCAATCTCCTATTCGTTAGAAAGATAAGCAAAGAGCGGTCAAATAGCAAAAGGCTTTCATTTACTATGGTAATTGTTTAAATTCGTTACACATGGATAAAAAACAATCGAAGCAGAAAATAGAATCCTTAGTTCAGACTTTTCACACGGAGAAACATGAAAAGATGAATGAAGCGGAAACGAGACTCCGTTTTATTGATCCATTCTTTGAAGCATTAGGTTGGAATATTAGAAATCCAAGAGAAGTTCGTATTGAAACACCTGCCTCTCGTTCAGATTCCACCAGACCCGATTATCGTTTTCAGATCTAATCAACAGTTGTCGAGATTGATGAATTGGTTTATAAGTTGTATGTGCTGACGGAAGAAGAGATAAAGATTGTGGAAGGGAAATCCTCGTAGGGACGTATAATTATACGTCCCTACAAAAGCAAAAACTATTGCACACAAAGTCATTCCCTCGAAAGAGGGAATCTTATTATGGGTAAAGTAAGATACTTGCTTACCCTTCGACAGGACTTCGGCAAGCTCAGTCGAACGCTCATGGCAAGCGCGGGCATGACAATATAAAAGCAAAAAAAGAGATAAAGATAGTGGAGCCCGCCTACGTTGAAAAGCAAACTACAGCGGGTAAATGAATAGAAAAAGTTGTAATCTTCATTGAACCAGTTATCAATACTTACACAACAAGGAGGAATTACAATGAAACCAATGCCATGGAAAGAACAATATTCTGTCGGTGTGAAAGAGATTGATCGCCAACACCGCGGTTTACTTGACATCATTAATCAAATCATCAACTCCATCGAAAAGAAAGATAAGTGGCAATCAACATCTGCCATTATTGATTCTCTTATTAATTATGCTTACAACCATTTTGCCACCGAGGAGCGATATATGATAGAAGCTGAATATCCGGAATTATCTTGGCACGTTGGATTGCATCTTGCTTTTATAAGAAAAGTATTTTTAATGTCTGAAGAATATAAACAAAAGGGGCTGGCAATGCAGAAGGAAATACTTACGTATCTTGCAAGCTGGTATTCTTCTCATGTTCTTGAAGTTGATAGAAAATATATGTCGTATATGGATAAAAAAGGGATAAAGTGAGACGGAAGAAGAGATAAATATTGTGGAGGGGAAATCCTCATAGGGACGTATAGAGCTATGCGTCCTTACAAAAGCAAAAACCTAATAAAAAAGCCGATTCAGAAGAATCGGCTTTTGTGTCTTTTGCGGAGAGAGTGGGATTCGAACCCACGGTACCCTTACGGATACACTACCTTTCCAGGGTAGCCAATTCAACCACTCTTGCATCTCTCCGGTTCATTAAATATCCTAATCTATTATCTCATTTCCAAATAATAGCTTGAACAAGCGGAGAGGGAGGGATTCGAACCCTCGATAACCTTGCGGCTATTCCGGTTTTCGAGACCGGTCGATTCAACCACTCTCGCACCTCTCCGAGTTTGGTCTCTGCAACTCAAATATATAGAAAAAGCGTACGAATTCAAAAGATGTGCTAAGGACGAAACCTTTTACGCCGATAGTATGTTCTTATCTCTGAATTCACAATAAAAGAAATAGGAGGATATCAAAATGTCTGTCAACGTTGGAAGTAAAGCGCCAGAATTCACTTTATTCGACGCAGATAAGAAATCTCGTTCACTCTCTGAGTTTCTCGGAAAGAAAGTTGTTCTTGCTTTTTTCCCCGGTGCGTTTACAGGAGTATGCACGAAAGAACTTTGTACGTTCCGCGATGCGATGTCTAATTTCAACAATCTTAATGCACAGGTAGTTGGAATCAGTGTTGATGCGCCGTTTGCAAACAAAGCATTTGCGATGCAAAACAACCTACAATTTCCGTTGCTGAGTGATTACACGCGCGAAGTGAGCAAACAGTACGGCGGTGTGCATGAAGATTTTGCCGGGATGAAAGGATATAGCGCTTCGAAACGAGCAGTATTCATCATTGACACGAACGGCAGCGTGAAATATACATGGGTTTCAGAAAATCCCGGTGTGGAACCGGATTACAATGCAGTCACGCAAGCGCTCAAGTAAAAAATTTAAAAATCCCTTTTGAATTTCAATTAGATTATCGCTATTCTGTACGTAGGAAAAGTTATGCTCAAGATTGGTCAAAAGGCACCTGATTTCAAACTTGCATCCAGCGATGGTAAAATTCTGAATTTGAAAGACTTTGCCGGCAAGAAGATCGTTCTCTATTTCTATCCAAAAGATAACACTTCCGGTTGTACGAAGGAGGCATGTTCGTTCGAGAGCAATCGTACAGCAATTAAGAAAAAAGGTACTGTGATCATTGGCGTCAGCGCGGATAGTGTCGGCTCGCATATGAAGTTTGCTGAGAAGTACGGATTAAGCTTTCCATTGCTCAGTGATGAGAAAAAAGAAGTTCTCAAATCGTACGGTGTGTGGAAAGAAAAATCGATGTACGGCAAAAAATATTTTGGCATCGAACGTACAACCGTAGTCATTGATGAAATGGGAATTGTTCGGCAGATCTTCAATAAGGTGAAGGTCGGCGGCCATACCGATGAAGTGCTAGCAGTACTATGAGCGGAGGATGATGACGTATGGCAAAAGTGTACCTCACGCGAAGAGAAGTCTTTAGCGCATCGCATCGACTTTGGAATCAGGAATTGTCTGATGACCAGAATATCGCATTGTATGACAAGTGCGCAAATTCGAATGGCCATGGGCATAATTTTATTCTCGAAGTAACGGTTGCTGGAGAAGTAAAAGGAGAGAGCGGATTTGCTGTTGATTTTAAAAAGCTTAAACATCTTTTACGAACAGAGATCATTGAAAAGGTTGATCATAAACATTTAAACTGCGATGTCGATTTTTTAAACGGTATAATCCCAACTGCGGAGAACATCGTTCGTGCTTTTTGGCGCGTATTGGAATCGAAGATCGGTCAGGCAAAACTGTATTCCATCCGCCTGCACGAAACAGAAAATAATATGGTAGAATATCGAGGTGAAGAATGACGATAGGACAGAGCGGTCGAAAAGAAACGCTCATCAAAGATTTTCTTGTTGAACTCGGTGAGGATCCTGAGCGCGAAGGCTTAATGAAAACTCCGGAACGAGTCGCAAGGATGTACGAATTTTTAATGAAAGGATATCGGCAAAACATTGACGAAGTCATGAACGGCGCTGTGTTTGAAGAAAAATACAGCGAGATGGTCATCGTAAAGGACATTGATTTCTTCTCGATGTGCGAACATCACCTCATTCCTTTTTTTGGAAAGTGTCATATCGCATACATTCCCAATGGCAGCATTGTTGGCCTGAGCAAAATGCCACGGATTGTTGAAGTGTTTGCGCGGCGTCTCCAAGTTCAAGAGAGGATGACGCAACAAATTGCCGATACACTGTATCAGTATCTTAAACCTATGGGTGTTGCTGTAGTGATGGAGGCGCAGCATTTATGTATGATTATGCGTGGTGTCGAGAAGCTCAATTCTATTGCGACTACAAGCGCAATGGTTGGTGCATTCCGCAATGATGTAAAGACACGAAGTGAATTTCTCACACTCATCAACAGGAACTCATAAAATCAATGGAGGCAAAATAATTCTTTGCTGCTACGTTGCAGTTTCGACCTGCTGTAATGTGTAACAGGGTTTTTGAACAATTCCTCAGCAGGAATCTATTGATTCCTGCATGCCCCGTCACTGCATCTTGATACACAGGTCACCATTTAATATATTGATAGCAATGAAGAATTTTATAATCCGCATCCGATTGTCCCTGACCGTTTTTTTCTTCGTAACGGCATTTTTCCTCAATGGCTGTTCTGTTTTTTCTTCTATAGGCAACACTATTTCACTGGGGTACGAAAATATGGTTTCGTACTTCAATGGATATTATAATGCAAGAAATTTGTTCAACGATGCAGAAGATGAAATCAAAACAGCGGCACTCTTAGCACGGGGAAAAGCAGACTCATCCGGACAAGCTAACCAGATTCCAGGAACAGCAAAACAAAAGCTTGGACAGGTAATTGATAAGTGTTCCAATATTCTCGCGTTCCATCCTTCCAGCAGCTTAGTGGATAATTCTCTTCTCCTTATTGGAAAATCTTTTTTCTATCAGATGGAATATCTTAAGGCAGAACGAAAGTTTGCTGAATTGTTATCACAATTTCCAAACAGTTCGTTGGCATTAGAGGCGCAGCTTTGGTACGCGCGAACGGAAGAGAAATTGGGGAAATTGGATGATGGTATTCGTTTGAGTGATGCTACTGTGCTGGCGGCACAAACAAGCCATGAAAATGAAATCGAAACTCAAGCCCACCAATTACTTGCTGTAATCTATCACCGGATGAACCAAACGGATAAATCAATTGCTGAGTATGAAAGAGCAATCTCCATCTCAACTGATGATGTTGCAAAGGGTAATGCGCAGATGAATCTTGGAGATATTTACTTTGCAGATGGTCAGTATAAAAAGGCGGCAGAGGTCTATCTCAAGACGGAGGATTATACTTCTGATATTTATTCAAACTATTACAGCAAGTTGCAGGCGTCAATCGCATATCGTAAAATTGGAGAGCAGAAAAAAGGATTGGCTCTGGTTAATGCAATGATTGACGATTTCCGTAATAAGGAATATTTGGCAGCAATACTCTTTGAACGAGCCAATAACTATGCCGCAAGCGGAAGGAGAGATGAAGCGATTGACGAGTATATTTTTGTGGATACTTCTTATGCTCATACCGAGTTCGCCGTACGTTCTGCCTATCAACTTGGAGTGATCTTCGAGAAGGAGCTTGGCCTCTACGGGCGAGCATTGAAATATTATACGGAAGTGAATACGGCTACAGTACCTAGCATTGTAGCAGATGGCCGCCGAAAATTCACAGCACTCACCCGCTATTTTGATGCCCGGCGTCGATTGTATAATGCAGATAGTTTGCTATTTGTTCTTAGTGATACAACACACAAAATAATTCCGGACACGCTTAATACAATAGCTGCTGATTCAGCTCATCAAAAACCTGCACAGGTTAATACGCCCTTTGTAAATTCCAATATTGATTCCCTTAAGGCAAAGAATCTTGTTTTAGATACTGCACATCAAAAACCTGCACAGGTTAATACGCCCTTTGTAAATTCCAATATTGATTCCCTTAAAGCAAAGAATCTTGTTTTAGATACTACACATCAAAAACCTGCACAGGTTAATACGCCCTTTGTAAATTCCAATATTGATTCCCTTAAAGCGAAGAATCTTGTTTTAGATACTACACATCAAAAACCTGTTCAAGTTGCTGTAAAGCCCGCGCTCCCGAGTGCCGACTCGCTTCGTATACTCAAGTCTATTGCCGCACAGGAGCTGGGTGATATTTTTTATTCGGAAGTCGTGGAACCGGATTCGGCATTCTTTTGGTATAATCAATCTCTCTTATGGAATTATAATCATTCCCAGAGTCCGCGTATTCTTTACATACTCTCAGAGCTTTCTAGAACTAATCCAGAAAAGAAATTTCCTGCTCCAGAAGAATACCATTCGCGACTTGATCATGATTTTCCTGAGTCGATTTATGCAGAGGAAGCACGTCGGTTCCTTCGAAAAGCAAGCCCTGTAATGAAAACAGATTCTGCATCGGAATACTATGCACAATCCGAGAAACAGGTTGATGCTAAACAATATGAAAAAGCAATTGGAACACTCCGTTTTATTATTCAGTCATTTCCAACATCACCATTTGCAGCTAAGAGTGAATATGCGATTGGATGGATCATGGAAAATAGTCTTGCACAACCGGATAGTGCGATAATACAATACAAACGGGTTATAAAGAATCACAAAGGCACAACGTATGCGCTTGCTGCGTCCAATAGAGCGTTAGAAATTCCTCGAACTGATACAATAAAAACAGATACTGTAAACAGGAAAAATAAAGCGCAGCTCCCAAAATCATCTAAACCTGATACTGTTCAAGTGAAAACAACGGGATTGATAAAGGATACTGTGAAACAGCGACCGATTCTTTCGCCAGATGAATTAAAGGGAAAACAGAGATTAAACCCTGCGGTGAACCGATCGTTAGAAGTGCAACAATCCGATACTTTAAAAACAGATACTGCGAACGCGAATATTAGACAGCAAATCCAAAAATCGTTTAGTCCAGACAGTGTTCAAAGAAGTGCAACTGGATTGGAGAAGGATTCGGTGAAACAGCTGCCGATTTCTCCGCGAAGCGATATAGAGAATGGACAAGAGAAAAGAACTCCATCGAGACCGAAAATTCTCGACTAAAGAATAAAACTCCCATGAGCCATATGATTCAACAATTATGCTCAGTACAATCTTGTCAAGAAGTTGCCAAGAACACTTTTCTTCTTCGGATTAAGTCGCCGGAAATTACCGCTTCAGCTCAACCGGGACAATTTGTCAACATACTTGCATCTGAAAATGGAGAAGGCCCGCTATTGCGAAGGCCATTTAGCATTTCTCGTATTGAGGATGATATCATCGAATTAATCTTCCACGCCATTGGGATTGGTACGAAACTTCTTTCTCGTAAACAACTTGGAGATTGGATCGATGTTATTGGTCCGCTTGGCCAGCCCTTTCATGTAAATGCCGAGCACGACAATGCACTGCTTGTCGCCGGCGGAATCGGCGTGGCTCCATTTCCTTTTCTCACAAACGATTTATTGAAACGAGGCAAACGTATTGAGACATTTGTAGGATACAGAAATGCAGCACAGGTTTTTACGGAACATCTGCAAAATGTCCGGGTAGCGACGGATGATGGCAGCAATGGATTTCATGGAAATGTTGTTCAACTTCTTGAGTCATCTCTTGTTCAAAATAAGTATGGCAAAGTGAAAATATTTGCGTGTGGCCCTACGGTAATGTTGAAGGTGCTCACCGACCTTGCTCAACGCAAGAACATCTGCTGCGAAATGTCATTGGAAGGACAAATGGCTTGCGGCTACGGTATTTGTCAGGGCTGTGCAGTAGAACGCACCGAAGGGACAGCAATATACGCACTCGTATGCAAAGATGGACCGGCATTTCTTTCGACGGAAGTGAATTTATGACAGCTTCATCAACAGCAAGCGGAATAAAAACATCGTTCACTCTTCGCGGTGTGGAGTTCAAGAACCGCGTGTTTGTCGCCTCCGGCACATTTGGATATGGTGATGAAGTTTGCGATTTGGTGGATGTGAATCGGTTGGGCGGAATTTTTACGAAATCGCTTTCATGGAAACCGCGTCCAGGCAACCCTCCGCAGCGTATTGTTGAGACAGCAAGCGGCATGCTCAACTCAATCGGACTTGCTAACATCGGGGTTCAAACGTTTATCGAACAAAAACTTCCTTTTTTGCGCACACTCAATACTCGTATTATGGTGAACATTGCTGCAAGTTCGCTCAAAGAATTCTGCGATGTTCTGAGTTTGTTGGAAGGGCAAGATGGAATTGCCGGTTACGAAATTAATGTTTCATGCCCGAATGTGAAAGAAGGCGGAATGAGCTTCGGAACCGACTGTAAAATGACAGCAGAAATTACTTCGAATCTTCGCAAATTGACAAACAAACCGCTCGTCATCAAGTTGACGCCTAATGTAACACATATTTCAGAATTTGCACGTGCTGCAGAGTCAGCGGGCGCTGATGCTGTTTCTGTTATCAATACACTCATCGGAATGGCAGTAAATATTAAAACACGTAAACCAAAACTCTCCACCGTCACCGGTGGTCTCTCCGGACCAGCTATTAAACCGGTTGCACTGGCGAAAGTTTATGAAGTTGCTCAAGCAGTGAAAATTCCTATCTTTGGCATTGGGGGAATTGCCAGTACCGAAGATGCAATCGAGTTTTTGCTCGTGGGCTCAACTGCAGTGCAAATCGGTACAATGAACTTTATCGATCCGGCAATTTCCGTAAAGATCGTAGACGGTTTGGACAAATATGCCCGTGAAAATAAAATCTCAGATATCAGCACGCTTATTGGTGCGCTCGATGCCGATGTAAAGTTTTCGGTTCTCCAGTCTTGGTTGTGATACATCAAAAATTCTCTTTGCTTGTTTTCCTCTTAAAAATACATTGACGTACACGGAATCTATCAAATTTCTCTACGGCCTCCAGAAGTTCGGAATGAAGTTCGGATTGCAAGGAATCCGTACGCTGCTTAAATTTCTTGATCATCCGGAAAACCAATTTCCTTCGATTCACGTCGCCGGTACGAATGGCAAAGGTTCTACCGCTTCAATGATAGCCGCAATATTTACGGCAGCCGGTTATAAAACGGGACTTTACACTTCACCGCATCTTGTCAGGTTTAATGAACGAATCCGCATCAACGGTAACATGATTTCTTCGCGAGCTGTAGCTCGGCTCGCAACAGCAATATATCCAGAGGTAGAAAAAAATAACTTTACTTTTTTTGAAGCGGTGACTGCGATGGCATTTAAATACTTTGCCGAATCAAAAGTAGATATCGCTATTGTGGAAACCGGTTTGGGCGGTAGATTAGATGCGACAAATATTCTTCAGCCGCTCGTCTCTGTTATTACAACGATCGGATTGGAACATACACAGATACTTGGTACAAGCATAGAAAAAATTGCTTTCGAAAAAGGCGGCATTATCAAGAAAAGAGTTCCCTGCGTCATAGGAGTGAAATCGCAGAAGGCGGTTCGAGTTTTAAGTACTATCTGCGCCAAAAAGAAATCGCGATTGGTTCGAGTTCATCCAAATAAAATTCTTGTTCGTCAATCTTTGCTCGATGGATTGTTGATGGACTTCTGTACTGCTGAGAAAAAAATCACGAACGTGCGGGTATCGCTGGCAGGTAAGCATCAAGCAATGAACGCGCTTCTTGCCATTCATGCAGTTGAAATTGCTACCCAACGAAGTAATTTCATAGTACATGAAAAGGCAATTCGTGAAGGATTAGCGCATATCCAGCGGTTTTCGGGAATACAAGCACGCTTGTCGATTGTTCAGAGAAATCCTCTTGTCCTTGCCGATGTTGCGCATAACCCAGAAGCTGTGCGTGTTCTTTGTGCGTCGCTTAAGCGATTACGTCTTGGAAGAATTCATATTGTGTTTGGCCTGATGCAGGATAAGAATTATCTGACTATGATCTCAGCGCTTCGGCAGATTGCAAAAAGTGTTTTCGTAGTAGAAGCGCAAACAGAACGATCTCGATGCACCGCTGAATTGGCACAGGAAATTCGCCGCTTCGGATTGTCTGTGAAAGAATTTCAAAATGTTGCCGACGGCGTTTCAGCGGCTCTTAGGCAGCGCGATGGCGCAACAATACTTATAACGGGCTCTCACTTTGTGGTTGGCGAGGCGATTGCTTTCCTCAATAAGGAAAAATACTTGACAATAAACCAATAATCGAGTACTATGTAAATGTAAGTTGGTAAAGAAATTTTCATTTCCTATTTACCCAATCAAGGTTACTTCAAATTTTTTTTATCCAATCTAATTATTTATAAAAATATATTGTACTCGTATTTATAATGTTCTCATCGCATAAAATTTTTCTTCCCATACTATCTAACTAATATCGAGGTATATTTTCCATGCCAATGGACATCACTGAATTAAAAACAAAAAAGATTGCCGAGCTGAACGCAATTGCCAAAGAACTCAATATCACAGGATATAGCGATCTTCGTAAACAAGATCTCATTTTTAAAATCCTTGAAGCACAAACCCAGAAAGATGGGTTAGGATTTAGTAAAGGCGTACTCGAGGTGCTGCCAGATGGATACGGGTTTCTCCGTTCTGTCGATTATAATTATCTGCCATCGCCCGATGATATTTATGTGTCGCCATCGCAGATTAAGAAATTCGGATTGCGTACGGGCGACACAGTGAGCGGTCAAGTCCGTCCGCCGAAGGAAGGCGAACGGTTTTTTGCACTGCTTCGTGTTGAAGCGGTAAATGATGACCATCCGGATTTAATTCGCGAACGCGTCTTGTTTGAAAATCTAACGCCGATGTATCCGTCACAGAGAATAAAGTTGGAAACCATTCCCGGTGAATATGCGATGCGCATTCTCGATTTGCTCGCTCCAGTGGGAAAAGGCCAGCGCGGTATGATTGTATCTCCTCCAAAAGCAGGTAAGACGATCCTTCTCCAAAAGATGGCAAACAGCATTACACGCAATCATCCGGAAGTGAAATTGATTGTTTTGCTGATCGATGAACGTCCGGAGGAAGTGACGGACATGGAACGCTCGGTCAGTGCAGAAGTTGTGAGTTCCACATTTGATGAACCGCCCGAACGGCACGTGCAAGTTGCCGACATGGTATTGGATAAAGCCAAGCGGTTGGTTGAAGCAAAAAAGGATGTTGTTATTCTTCTCGACAGCATCACACGCCTGGCACGCGCACACAATACGGTTGTTCCGCATAGCGGCAAGATTCTTTCCGGTGGTGTCGATGCAAATGCATTGCATCGTCCGAAACGATTCTTCGGCGCTGCACGAAATATTGAAGAAGGCGGAAGTCTTACCATTATTGCCACTGCGTTGGTGGAAACCGGCAGTCGTATGGACGAAGTGATCTTTGAAGAATTCAAAGGTACTGGCAACATGGAAATTGTGCTGGATCGCGGCTTAAGTGATAAGCGTATTTTCCCTGCGATCAATGTGAATCGGTCTGGCACGCGCAAAGAAGAAATACTTTTCGAACCCGATGATTTGAACCGCGTCTGGATTCTTCGCAAGTTCTTGAGCGATTTAGAACCAAACGAAGCAATGGAACTCTTGCTTGATAAAATGCGAGGCACCAAGACGAACAAAGAATTCCTCAAGGTGATGAATAGTTAAGTGAATCGAGCCACGATAATCGAAAGAAATTCGTGGCTCTGTTATTTTTGTAGAGATAGTTATTCTTAACGAATTGAAGGAAAGAAATTTATTGAGTTCTTCATTCATCACTACTTATTGAATACTGCACATTGATTTAACATCCATCTGCATCCCGCATCTCGGATTTTTCTTTGAGATATTTTACAAATCGATTTTTTCTGTCGACGAGAATGTTGACCGGTTTCTTAGGTCGATCAGAAATCTGAAACGACATAATAATCACTTCATCGCCTTTGTGCACAAGATGAGCGGCTGCGCCATTTATTCCGATGGCACCGGAATCCTTCTTTCCCTTAATGACGTAGGTTTCGAGCCGTTGGCCATTGGTGTTATCGACGACGAGCACTTTTTCATATTCATCTAAACCGGCAAGCTCCATTAATCGTTCATCGATTGTAATAGAACCAACGTACCGAAGATTTGCGTTTGTTATTGTGGCTTTATGGATTTTTGAACGAAGATAAATCCGCATAGATATATTCCTGTCCTTTCGTTAACTCCAAAGTACTCACAAGTCAGCGAATTTGCAAAGGGCACGGTTCATCGTTTGCATTTGTTGTTTTTGGCACGAAGATTTGGTACAATAATATAAGATTTAACCGAAAAAAAATTGAGGAGAAAATATGAGTAAAGGACTGATTATTGGTTTGTCAATTGTAGGCGGACTGCTGCTGGTTGTTGCTCTCATCATTGGATGGGTCGTTGGTGACTATAATAAAATTGTTGCAAAAAATGAAGGCGTAAAGAGTGCATGGAGTCAAGTGGAGAACCAATATCAGCGCCGCTATGATCTGATACCAAATCTTATGGAAACAGTGAAGGGTTTTGCGAAACAGGAAAAAGAAGTGCTCATTGGCGTTACCGAAGCACGCGCCAGTGTTGGCCAAATGAAAGTGACTCCCGAAGTACTGAATAATCCACAGGCATTTCAAAATTTTCAAAAAGCACAGGATGGATTAAGTTCGGCATTGTCGCGCTTGATGGTCATTGTGGAAAAGTACCCTGAATTGAAATCCAACCAAAATTTTCTTGAGCTTCAATCACAATTAGAGGGTACCGAGAATCGCATTGCTGTCGAGCGTCGTAGATTCAATGAAACAGTACAAGATTTCAACAGTATGATCAAAAGTTTCCCGATAAATATTATTGCGAACTTCGGCGGATTCCATGAAGCACAATATTTTCAATCAATTGCAGGGTCTGAAAAGGCGCCGCAAGTAAAATTCTGAGTATCCTTATGAAAAAAAATCGTTGGGTTATTCTCATGTTTGTAGTCCTCTTGTGCAGTGCATTCGCTGCAGCGGAAACGAAAATCCCGAAGCTTGAGCAACGTGTTTCGGATTTCACAAACACATTGAGCTTTCAGGAATGGCAGCAGTTGGATCGTTTGCTGAAAAGCTTTGAGGACTCAACCTCTACGCAGGTTGTTGTTCTCATGGTTAATTCACTCGAAGGAGAAAGTGTTGAAGAATATGCCAATAAAACTTTTAAGGAAAATAAAATTGGTCAAGCGAAGAAGGATAATGGCGTACTGCTCGTGATTGCCAAGCAAGATCATGCAATGAGAATAGAAGTCGGCTACGGATTAGAAGGCGTGCTCACCGATGCTATTACATCGCAGATCATCCGCCAGGAAATTGCTCCGCACTTTAAAGCTGATAATTATTTCGGTGGTATCGTAACCGGCGTTGACGCAATTATGCGCGCGGCCGCCGGCGAGTACCATGCAGACAACAAAGGGAAGAGAGCGCCTGCAGCTTCAGCTGGACTTTTGACAATAATAATCATCTTTTTAATTTTCGTTCTTATGCCTATGCTGACTTCACGACGACGATCGATTATCGGTTCAAGCGGTCATAGATATTATTCCGGATGGGGCTATGGCGGTGGTTTTGGCGGCGGCGGATTTGGCGGAGGCGGATTTGGCGGTGGAGGCGGATTTAGCGGGGGCGGTGGTATGTCCGGCGGCGGTGGTGCCTCCGGCAGCTGGTGATGAAGATCTGGAAGTAAAGTGAGAGACATATGAGTAACGAAACAATACGAGTGCTCTATGTGAACGGGACTGAACGAGATGTTCAATCTATTAGTGAACGTCTTTCAAAATTTGAGGGTACACAATTTGAATTCATATGGCAGCAAAGCGCTGAGAAGGCAATAACATTTCTTGAACAACACAACTATGTCGATGTGATCGTGACAGAAGACATTTTGCATGGAATGAGCGGCGTTGAATTCACTCACAAATTGAAGGACTTGAAATACGACATTCCTATTGTGTTTCTCACAACAAGCAAAGATGTGAATCTTGCAGTTGAAGTTATGCAGACGGGTGTGCAAGACTATTTGCTTAAGGAAGATGTTGCCGCCCATGTTTTTCCGCAAACTCTTCTCAGGGTTGTAGAGAAGGGACATCTGAAACAAGAACAGAATAAATTGGAAATTAAGCGGAAACGCTTGGAAGTGATGCAGGAAATTGTTGTAGGTATTTCCGATAAGATCAGTGAACCGCTTGAAGATATGAATAAAATTATCGGTGAACTTGAACAGAATTCGCTTCCTGAAAAAGCTGTGAAGTACCTGAAACTGATGAAAGAAAATGTAGAACGGATGCAGTTGAAACTGGAAAAACTTCGGAATTTGAAAGAAGACAAGACAGTAAAGTACATCAGAGATATTAAGATGATAGACTTATCGTAGCGGAGTGTTACCGCATGAAAAACCTAGTAAAACAAATGTTCACTAAAGAAGACCTTGCCGCAATTGCATCAGCAATTGGTGAGGCGGAAAAAACAACGGCAGGAGAAATCCGTGTCAGTATCCGCCAGAAGCGGAAATGGCGGGAGAAAAAACGTACCATCGAAGAGATAGCACGGCAAGAATTTCATTTGCTGGGAATGACGAAGACAAAAGATCGTACGGGTATTCTGATCTTTCTCTTGCTAGAAGATAAAAAATTCTTCATTCTTGCTGATGATGGAATTCACGCCAAGGTCGAAGATGGTACGTGGGACAAGATTGCAAAAGCAATATCCGATCATTTCTCGCAGAAAAATTTTCGTCTTGGTATTGTCCACGGCGTTCATGCGGTTGGTGTGGAACTTTCAAAATTCTTTCCGAGAAAATCTGACGATACAAATGAACTGCCTAACGATGTGCATGTGCAGTAAAGCATCGGAATTTCATGTTTCTTCCTTTTCACAGCGATGAAGTGCATAGTTGCCATAGCGCAAATTGACTGCCGTGTCGGAGCGTTCGAACAGAACCTCAAACACCATCTTGAATTTATCGACCGCGCCATTGCCGAAGGAGCGAAGCTTGTCCTTTTCCCTGAACTTAGTCTTACAGGGTATACACTGCGGGATTTAGCTTGGGATGTCGCCATGAATCCTTTTCAAAATAAAATCATTGCTCCATTGCTTGAAAGAAGCCGCAAGATTTCTATCGCTGTCGGATTTGTCGAGAGCGGTACACATTACGGTATCTACAACAGCGCGATGTTTTTAGAAGACGGCGAAATCAAACACATCCATCGCAAAATATATCCGCCGACGTATGGAATGTTTGAAGAAGGCAGATACTTCGGTGTCGGAAAAACTGTTTCTGCGTTCGATTCCAAACTCGGTCGTTTCGGCATGCTCATCTGTGAAGACCTCTGGCATGTATCGCTGCCGTACTTGCTAACGCTTGATGGAGCGGAAGCCGTTCTCTGCTTGACCGCAAGCCCGACGCGGCTCTCCGGCGAAGGAACACAGTTTGATAATCAAGTAGTGAATTATGAACATCACCGTACATTTGCACGATTGCTCAACATCTACATCCTTTTCAGCAACAGAGTTGGATTTGAAGACGGTGTAAACTTCTGGGGCGGTTCTAACGTCACATCCCCCGGCGGGGAGATGATTTCTACTGCAAAGTTACAGGAAGAATGCCTGATCTATGCCGAACTTGATTCCAACGAGGTGCAGCGTGCAAGACGATTCTCACGTCACTTCCTTGATGAGCGCCCGGAATTAGTTCTTGAAACGCTTCGCCGCCAGCTGAAACGGAAATAAGCACTGTTCTTGAATTTCAGTTGAATTTTTAACTGATGTTACACAAAAAAAACTACTGTCATTCCCGAATGCTGTAATCGGGAATCTTTAGCAGATCAAAGTAAGAGTCCCACTAATCCCAAAGGGATGCCTTCGGCAAAACGAGTGGGAATGACAAAAAACGGAAACAACTTTGTTTATATTTTTCGTTACAAAACATTTTACGTAACATGAATTTATAAGATTTCCTCTCTTCTTCTTCCGTTACTGAAGTTGAAACTCCGCACACTTTTTCGTAGCTTTCTATTGGTTCACTCTGAAAATGTTTTGAAAGGATACTGAAAATGACAAATTCACTGAAAACTATTCTGTTGATGGCTCTGATGATGGGCTTACTGCTGTTCCTTGGAGATTGGCTTGGCGGCGAACAAGGTTTGGTGATGGCGTTTATGTTCTCATTGCTGATGAACTTTGGAATGTATTGGTTCTCCAGTAAGATTGTGCTGATGACGTACGGTGCAAGAGAAGTAACGGAAGTGGAAGCACCGCGTCTGACCGGCATTGTGCATCGTCTTGCTATACAAGCGCAATTACCAATGCCGAAGGTGTACATCATTCCGGGTGATTCGCCGAACGCATTTGCGACCGGACGCAATCCGGAACACGCTGCCGTTGCAGCAACCGAAGGAATTCTTCGCATGCTTTCAGATGACGAGTTGGAAGGCGTGATTGCACATGAATTGGCGCACGTTAAGCATCGGGATATTCTGATTGCGACGCTTGTAGCAACGATGGCTGGAACAATTACATTCGTTGCTCGGATGGCGATGTATGCTTCATTCTTCGGCGGTGGAAGCAGAGACCGGGAAGACTCTAGCCCAATTGGTCAGATTCTTCTTATTATTCTTGCACCCATCGCGGCGATGCTTATTCAATTTGCCGTATCGCGTTCACGAGAATTTGCAGCAGATGAGGGCGGCGCACGAATTTGTCAGCGACCATTGAGTTTAGCTAACGCGCTGCGCAAACTCGAGAAAGGCGTAGAACAAATACCGATGCAAAATGCAGGAACTGCAACTGCGCACATGTTTATTGTCAATCCATTGGCTGGCAGCGGAATTGCTAAGTTGTTTTCCACGCATCCATCAACAGAAGAACGCATCGCCCGGCTTGAACAACTTGCAATGGGCGGAATTCGCTAAAGGCATCCGCTTGAAACTTTACACTCGATCAATCTGTTGTGCTGTGTGGATGGTGCTTTTAGCGGAATCTTATGCAATGTCTTTTGCAAATGATTCCACTGGAGTCAACAGCATGTCCGTTGTTCGATCACAGTTGCAAAGTATTGCCGACGAAGTAGTTGATTCAGCGAAGTTTGACGTAAAAGGTCGTGTTGCTGTTCTGGTAGTAAGCGAAGGGCCGCGAGTTTTGGCAGAGAACGCCTTCATCGAAGCGCTTCAGAAACGGAATTACCCGTCAGTGCTCATCGATACGACGTCAATAAATCAGATGCTTCAAGTGTTTCTTTTCAATCCGGAAATTAAAGTGCGCGAGTTGGATGCAAAGTTATCTGAGCGAAATATCCGAACAACTCTGGAAGCAAGAATGGTAACGGGCGCTGAGCGCGAAGTACATATGCTTGGTACATTTTCCAGGGAAACAAAAGATACAACGCAAGTGTTTACAGCAGGATTGACTTCGGTAGTTCAGAAAAACGATGAGAATGGAATTCTTCAGCGGATGCTGACGCCATTTATCGTGGTTGGCGGTGCAATCATGATTGTTTATTTGTTCTTTACGGTGAGAAGTTGAGCTACAGATTCGCGCTGTTGATTGTCGGTTCGTTGATTATTCAACCGATGTCAAGAGCGTTTGCGCAGAATTCTGATTCTGCGATGAGTGTATCGCTGCTTGCCTTAGGTGATGTGAATCTGGGACGTACTGTCGGACAGGAAATTCTAAAAGGTAAAATGAATTTTCCGTTTGAAAAATTCGACGGTGTACTTGCTCGTGCCGATGTCGTATTTGCGAATCTTGAATGTCCGGTTACTGATCAGAATGGCGAGACGCAAAGTCCAAAATCAAATGTAATATTTTGTGCACCACCGGGTGCGGCAGCAACACTACGCCGCGCTAGTGTAACAGTTGTTTCAACGGCAAACAATCACGCATTTGATTATGGTTTGAAAGGGCTTCAAGAGACGATCAAGTTTCTGCATCAAGATAGTATGCAGTTTACCGGAACGGTAATGAATGCTGGAGAAGAATTTAGTCCAGCCATTATTGAACGAAATGGAATAAGATTTGGTATCTTAGCGTACACACAAACCATCAATATGCACCGAGGATGGAAAGGATTAATTTCTTTATTTGATTCCGCAAGAGCATGGCATGAAATTCAAGCGCTGAAGCCACAAGTGGATTTCGTGATCGCGAGTTATCATGGCGGTGATGAGTACAAAGATGTCCCCGGCGAATCAGCGGAAAGGGAAATGAAACTTCTTGCAGAATTTGGCGCTGATTTTGTTTTTGGGCATCATCCACACGTGCCAAATGGAATTGAAGTATATCGCGGATGCTGGATATTCCATTCATTGGGCAATGCGGTATTCAATCAGCCGCAGCGGTTCTGGACGCAGAGGTCATTTGCCGCACTTTTGCAGGTTGAAAAGAGGAACGGTCAGAAAAGAATATCGTCTATAGAATTGATTCCATTCCGTCCCGGGTAT
>JBEKAY010000013.1:0-72659 GCA_050015675.1 Bacteroidota bacterium
TTCAGGTAGTCCTCTTTGTTATGCAGTTTTATCGATTCCCATTTGCTTGAATCGATAATAGCAATAAGGCCAGTTTGTTTTGCCGTCTCAATAATACAAGGCTCAAGAACAGGAAGCGTATGTTTTTCGGAAGACATGTCAAAAACAACAGGGAACGGAATAGAAATAAGAGGAGGAAGGATTGTCGATAGCTTATTGTTTTGGAAATTCAGGAAGAAAGGTTTTTTTCCGATATCAACGGATGTGCTAATATACTCTCTTCCGTGAATACCATCGCGTGTAGGCCGGACAATTTCGGACATATCGGTCCACATCGAATCGAACCCAGGACCTGAAAATTTTCCCCTGTAACCGGCGCCTGAAACCGGGACTTTTCCTGTTTCCGCCTCTAACCAAGTTGTGCTCAAAATTTGCGGTTTCCAATATTCGTTGCCAAGTTTTTGATATTCTGAATTTAAGGCTAGTGTTAATAAATTCTTCGTGCAATTCTGAACGCAAGAAAAACATCCCATGCATTCGTAATAAAGTGTATGGACTTCGTCCAAGTCTCTGATGAATGTGCTCTCTTCCCGATATTTATCGTACACGCAAGCCTTTTTTACGCAGTTATGACATCGTGCACAATCTTCACGCCAGTCCACAATTCCGCATTTCCCTATACGGGGAAGTCTCGGTAGAACGTGGCTCGTTTTAATATGATATTTTTCGGGCATATGTAACTAATTATAATCCGGCTTGAGAAATGATTTCATTGATGATATCTTCTTTTCCCCCCGAAATGATATGAATACCGCTCAATCCTTTCATTTCCTTTATTTTATTGATCGTTTCGACACAGATTGCGATGCCTCTTTTCTTTTGTTCAGCAGGGCCGCCGGCATCTTTCATACTATTAATATGCGACTCGGGAATATAAAAATCCGTATGTTTTTTCAGAAGACTGATTGCTTCGTCATAACTTTCAAGCGGATAAATTCCTGCTATGAATGCGGCCTTCTCAGTGAGACCTTCCTGATATGCCGCTTCTAACCATTCATGAAAATCGGTAGTATTGAAGACACCCTGTGTTTGTATGAACTTTGCTCCGGCCCTAATTTTTTTAGCCAATCGCATGATGTTAAGATCAAGTGGCCTTAAATAGGGATTTGCGACTGCACCGACAAGCATCGAAAAATTGCCGTCAATTTTTTTCCCGTTGAGAAGAACCTTTTCGTCGTTCATCCTTGTTACAATGTCTATCAGTTGAATAGAGTCGACATCGTATACATTTGCCGATTGTGGAATTTCCGTTATGCTTTGATGGTATCCAGAAAGGCATAAAATATTTTTAATGCCCAGTGATGCAGCGCCTAATATATCGGATTGAAGCGCGATCCTGTTGCGGTCACGAGTAACAATTTGGTACACAGGCTCAATTCCTGCCCGTTCTAATTTTACCGCCGATGCCAATGCTGATATAATAGGGCCGTACGGATTGTCTGCTACATTCACCGCCAGCACACCTGAAATTTGTGATTTATTGACGGGATCGGAATCAATATTAGTGCCGGCAAGATATTCGGCTGTAATAATGAAATCCCCTTCTTCAATTTTTTTTGCTAATAAGCTGTCCATTGGATTGTCTTAGACTGTTTCAGTTGTTTTTTCCTGTACCTTAATTATTTGTCGAATACAACTTGTTAATTCATTTATAATATTTTCGGTTTTGTTTTTATTGTCGATTTGAACAAACCAAACGCAATCGCTCCCCATGCCTGTTTCGTTTAAGAGTTCGTTTATGGCGTCTATGCGTTTACGTGCGCGGAGGTTACCTTGAAGTAATTTGCATTCACCAGCCATACAACCGGCAAGTATCGCCGTGTCGGATCCTGTCTCTATAGATTTTAAAATATATTCAGTGGCAATTTTTCCTGAACATGGCACACTGATGGTATTTAATTCACACTGGCCCAATTGCGAACCTATTTGATTTATTTCCTCAGCGGAAATTGAATTCGAACAATGAAAGAGAGAAATTTTGATGTATTGATTTTTCATTTGAATATTAGTATTGACCGGCTACATTTTGTGTTTCAATAATTCCATTGTAACAATTATTTTACCAATCATCCATCCTCTTTATGGTCACTGTTTTGTTCTGCCTGTGACCGTATTTGTTTTTTGAGATTTCACGGTTCGCTTGTTCGTAATCATTCAACCGGAATCAATATTGCTCAGTTTTTACAAATTGGGGTTACCAATTAGGATGTCTTAAAGGAAATTTGATATTCGGTCGGTGTTCCGCCTATCAATCCCTTAAAACGATCGATGAGGTATTACTTATCTATCGCTTCCACAATAAATTATATAGAGCGCTTTACTTTATTACTAATAATTAAGATTTATTCAAGTAAGTGTCAAGTAAAAAATTGAAAAAGATAAAAATTTAATGGAAGAGACGCACATTTCTTTAATTAATAGAGAAGCTCAATTCAAAACCATTCACGACTTACATTTCTTAAAGAGAAAATGAGGATAAAAGCTACATCCAAAATGTGGATAGATCTTAGATCCATTTATATTTATGGGAACCCAACGACACACAAACTGTTTTATTCATCTCAATCTCCTTAGGATTGAAACACAAAGCAATGCTCCTTACATAGAATCAATTTTTCTATCATATGCATTGCGTGCCCCCAGTATTCCAAGGATAAAAGTACATTTATTACCTTTGCATGAAAATCAAAGAAAATCGCTGAAGGGAGTTTCAAATTCTGTACTGAGTTCGGATGAGTTCCCCCCCCCCCGCTATCCCGCAAAAAGCGCGGGGCGCATAAAACGCGCGTCTCGAACTCAGTCAACTTAGGACTGAGTTTTTTTATCAACATGCAAGATCACTCTTCCGCAAACTTTTTGATTGCCTCGTAATATTTCACAATAGCTTTCGCTTTGTTCTTGCCAAATGAGAGCCAGTGCCAGGTGGTTTCGGGATTTGGATTATCGACAGTTGGGATGCGGATAATCGGTTTGCCCTGATATTCGCCGATGGTGGGTTGTGCTTCTTGCTTTGGTTCTTCCATACTGATCCTTTATTTTTTCTGATTTGATACTTCCTCTGCTGCCTTCTTCTTCATATCCGCAAGCTTCTTTTCAAGAGCCGGAGGCCTGAAAATGTCACAGGTAGCGTGCAAATGTTCATCTCGCAAAGCGAGATGACTCTAGCTACGCAGATACCAACCGGAAATAATTTAGCACCACCTGCGTCTCATTTTATTTTCACCAAAAGCGTTTTAATATGCTTGGGAAATCGTCCAAGGCCTTGTTCTTTTTTGATAAGCTCGACCATTGATTTGTCTGTACAGGCGAATACGATACTCTCCGGTTTCTCATTGAGCGACATTGCCCAAAAAGCAACCGCGCGGATTTTACCAAGTCCGGCACTCTCGCTCGTTACAACACCTGAACTTGTTGAAATAAAACAGACAATCTTTCCGTCTTCAGAAACGGCGTCGCATTCAAATTCTCCGCCGGACTGTACGCCTAATTTGCGTTTTGCAAAAGCTTGATGATACTTCCTGGAAAGGAATTCGTTCCGTATCCAATTTTCAACATCTTTTGTAGTTGTGGTTGAGTCTGCCATTTTCTAATCGTTCCCCTAAAACACTTCTTCCAATGTTTTCCCTCCACAAATTTTATCTCTTCCTCCGTCTGCAATCACTCGCTTGCATTCCCGCGTATTTTTGTAGCCGACGTCGATGACCTCGGATTTCTGCCTTTAGCAATAACTTGCTTTAAGAAACAAATCTATACATCGAATGCCGTATAATATTTTGCACCAATAAATCAAATATCCCACCGGCTGCTTTATATTGCATCTCCAGAGTTTTTCGTATCAGCCCTTTTTTTCTATAAAGGTCTATGATCTTTTTGCGTAATTGTGGCGCAACCGTTTGTTTAAGAAAATCTTGGTTTGTAGAATTGGCACCAATGAGATTTTGTAAGTCTTGGTCTTTCATTGTCTCATCATAGACTTGTTTGATAACGACCACATCGTTTTCTTCTATTGTAAAGGTCTTCCTTATTGCTTCTAACACATCTTCAATCGTTGCTCGTGGCGGTGGTGCTCCCGTCCCATGTCCTGTACTTTGCGGTTCACTGACTCTATTCGGATTTTCTTTCTCGCCAATATATTTTATGGCTGCTTTGCTTACAATCACACTCTCAAGCGATTTTTTAAGACTGCTTTCTGATCCGATCTTTATTAATTTCCCGTAAATCAGATCGGCAAATATTGCGAATCTGCTTAACGTATCATTGAACTCAACAAATTGGCAATAGAAATTGTATCGGTGAACATATTTTATCAACAAATTAACGAAAGTTGATCGTTCTTCTTTACCTTGAATAATACTTTCAAAATGCAGCCGATATTGCAAAGCGAGTGTTGCAAATGCTGCATCATCACCTTCTTTTGCAGTATTGAGATATTTCTCTATTTGCTCTGTGTTAAATAAATTATATTCCTGTATCTCATCGTAAAGTTTTTGCATTTCCGATGGATCTGGCTCTGTTTCTCTTATTTTGATACCAGTGCGATATTTATTGAATGCTTTAAATATTTCTTTGCTATTATCTGTAAAATCGATAACGACGGTTGCGTTCTTCCCTTCGTAATTTCTATTGAGGCGTGAGATGGTTTGAACTGCATTAACACCTTTTACATACTTATCTAAATACATTGCGCAAAGTAATGGTTCATCAAATCCTTGTGTAAATTTATTTGCCACAATAAGTATTCGGTATTCATCTTTTTCGAAGAATGTCTCTATAGGCATCTCTTCCGTTATTTCCAGATTGTTGACCTTTGCTTCATCCAATGGTTCTTTGCTCACTTTTTCGATGAATGGCGCAAATGCAAAAAGCACTTTATAAGGAAGGTTTTGTTTCTCTAATATCAACCTGATCGCCAGATAATAGTTGTATCCAGCCTGCCGGGAGGATGCAACAACCATTGCTTTCGATTTTCCTTCTAACAGCGGGCGTATCTCTTTCTCAAAATGGTTGGTGATTACCTGAGATTTATAATTGATAACATCGGTATCTTCAAATGCTATATCGCGCAAAAGTTTTTTAATAAGTCCTGCCGGATACATCCGTTCATCCGGTTTGATCCAAGCTTTATCTAAATGGTATAACGTTTTATATGATATAACATTTTCTGCAACATCTAAGATATAGCTCTCTTTAATTGCTTCGTCTTCAGTATAAACATCGAATGGTTTCCCGAACAACGCAATGGTCTTTTCTATCGGTGTGGCAGTAAAGGCGATATACACCTGACGGCGTATATCTAATTTCCGAAAAGCCTCTTCAACATCTTCTTCTATCGTTTCTATTTCACTGTTTTCCGTTTCTTCAGCCTGTGTTGCAAATGTTAAGCGTACGTTTTTCCCCATTTTACCGCTTTGCGAACGGTGCGCCTCATCGATAATAAATGCAACATGCAAATCCTTTAGACTTTCATCTTCGGATATTTGTTTTTGCACATAATTGAATTTTTGTATGGTCGTAACAATGATATTAGTGCGTTTATGCAGGTGTTCAGCAACTTCTTCTGCCTTATCGGTATAAATAATCCTTTTCTGTAAATGAACAAATTTTTCCAAATCATTCTTTACATTTGTATCCAAACTTTTACGATCGGTAAGTATAACGACAACATCCAGAACCTTTTGATTCGTCGTTCCCTTGTTTAAGCTGTCCAAACGTTCTGCCAACCAGCTTATCGTTAGTGTTTTACCGGAACCAGGTGAGTGATGGACAAGATACTTCTTGCCGAGCATGTCTTCCGTTTCTGCATACTTCAATAAATCCGCTGTAATATTTCTTGTACTGCGCAATTGATGGAAGCGAGGCAGAATTGTATATGCAGGCCGTTGGCTTTCCATATCTGCCGGAACATACAGTAAAAAGTATTCGATAAAATCGCTGATGTATTCCGGAGAGAATAATTGTCCGTATAAATGCCAGACAGGATATTCTCCATGTGGTATTTCAGGATTCTCTTTATTTGTCAATCCGGTATTCAAAGGATGAAAATACTCCTCATCCGTTGGATTCGTAGCCGCCCAGACCTCATCCGTATCGGCTGCAAAGTAGGCGAAGGGCAGAGTAAATATTCGTGAGAGTGTATGCCTTCGTTCGAGAAATTGATCGATTGCATCGGCATATGTGCAGGCTTCTCCCGTTGCTCCGTGATGCTTCAACTCTGCGGCAATTATAGGTAACCCATTAAGGTATAACACAAGGTCAATTGCTTCACTTGTATCCTGTGTAAAATAGAATTCCTTTTTATACGCAAAGATGTTTGCTTTATAGCTTTTTAATTGTTCCGCACTGTTTTCGTTTCTTGGTTTCGGGGTATAGAGATATATTTTTTCATCTTTGAGAGCAATGCCGTTGCGGATAACTAGCCATAATGGATATACACGCAGCTCATCTTTTATAGCTTTTACAATCTGCCTCCCCGTATCGCTGCCAAAGTATTCATCCCGTAATCGGTTCCATGTTTCCTTTTGAGTTGTCTGTATAAACTCGAAGAGATGGGATTCGACAAAGAAGCATTCTGTATCGGTTATCGCCTCTGCTGATAAAACCCGATACTTGAAGTGTTCTTGCAGGTATTTGCAAATATGATTATGGAGTTCTTCTTCGTTCATATTTTTCCAGTTTTCAGTTCTTTGTCATTGCGAGTGACTGAAAGGAGCGAAGCAATCTCATCTTTTCCTCTGTGGTCAGATTGCTTCGTCACTGCGTTCCTCGCAATGACTATGAGACCAAGTCAGGAGAAACAATCTCATTCTTCTTTCCATTCTAGCTGTTGTATCTCTCCATCATTATACAAATCGTTCCACTCTGGATTTACACCATTTACCAAGTCGAGCTTCTTTTGTCGTGAACCCGCTTTAATTTGTTTCTCGCGCGCAATCGAATCGTACGCAGTTCCAAATATTTCGTAATACACAAGCTTGGTAATATTATACCGCTTTGTAAATCCTTTCACGCGTTTTTCCTTATGCTCATAGACTCTTCGAATAAGATCGTTTGTCATACCAGTATAAAGAACCGTATTGTTCTTATTAGTCATGATGTAAACAAAATACTGGCGTTCTTCGTACATAGGTTATAGTGTCATTGCAACGAATAAAAGAGCATGTCTATCTTTCTCTTTATCCTTAGTTTTCAGATTGCTTCGTCGCTGTGCTCCTCGCAATGACTGGAGCTTATCGTCATTGCGAGCGCCGAAGGTGCGTGGCAATCCTTCCCTTTCGTTATTCTATCACTTTTCTTTTTCCTGTTACACATTCATGGATCAAGCTTTTTCGATATTGCTGCAATTTTTCGATTTGTCTTTCAATTATACTTTTTTCGTTTTGGACATTCGCGCAAAATTGCTCTAAGTAGTTGGCGATCTCTTTTTGCTCTCTCTTATCTGGGAAAGCGATATAAAAATATGCTATTTGTCTTGTCCAATCTACACGTGGCATCTTTGCACCATATGCAACCGCAGTGCATATTTCAATAAATTTGGGTGACCCTATAAAGTATATAAAAAATGTACTCTCAATTTTTTGACAATTAAAGGCTATAATTTCTCCAGTGCATTTACCATCTCTATCGGCAAGCCAATATTTTGCAAGATAAGGCCTTAGCTTTCCGAACAACACATCGTTCTTCCTAAAAATTGTCACATCACTTGAAACCTCTAGAGTATCTCTAAAACCTAATATTTTTCCAGTTCCTTGTTCTATGTCTTCAAGTTCTAGATAGTCTTTTTCATCAGATTTGTTTGTTGTCTTTTCTGTCCTTAGCTCAACAACATCCTTAATTCTCTCAACCTTCCAATGTTCCGGTATTTCTCCTATCCATTCAATTCCGCTCTCTTTGAGCTTTACATTTTTATCAAGACCTTTTGTTACGACTTTGTGTATTTCTGCCTTTTTGTATTGTTCTAATTTTTCCAACTGATGCTGCTTTACAGCAATAACCTTATCAATGTCTTCCGTAGTTTTATCCAAATATTCAGCGATTGCTTTTTGTTCTGTCCTCGTAGGATAAGCAAGCTTTGTATCTTTTATGTCAACAATGTTGATAGCAAAAAAAGTTGTACCGGTAGCTATGCTTTTATAATAGTCCTTTAATCCTAACAAACAATAATAGAGGAATTTAATTTCTGACTTTATCGAATGAATCGCACACAATCCTCTACCAATAACATAAATTTGATCGGCGAAATTTAATTCGCCAATACTGGCCCTTACAGACAACAATAGATCGTTTGGTTTTGCTTCCTTTGTAATTTCAATTGTCCAATATTTATTTTCGGGGATAATTGAACCAAATTCTGTGTTTCCTTGAAGAAATGGAATACCTTTTTCTTCTTCAAAGACATTATGCCCTGATGGAGATTGTCCCATAACAATTTCATCCATCATTTTAATTCTTTCAACTCGCCACTCAGAGGGAATATTACCAAGCCAATCAATCTGAGAAGATTTATATGCACTATACCTTTGCATTATTTTCCTCTAATTGTCTTAGTATTGCTTCTGCTTCTTTTTCTAAATCCCAAAATTCTTTTAGAACATCTTCTGCCTTGAGTGGTTCTTCATATTGGAAGAAATATTTGTTGGGCAATATTTCATACCCGAGCTGTGGTGTATTGGAAATACTGATAATTGGTTTATCTATTTCCCTCTCAACAAACGTTTTAATATCCTCATTGAATGGTATATACTCAAAATCGATAATATACTGCCTATGTGTGAACAGCACCGTTGTTTTCACTTCGTAAGTGTTTTGCCACCATTTGAAGATTTCGCTTATCTTGAGTTCTTTCGTTTGTTCTGGGAATTTGTTTTTCAATTGTTCTGCAAAGACATCGACAAATTGTTTTTTCGATGTCAGCGGGAATTCAAATGATATTTCTTTTGCCGTTTCTGTGATAGATGTATTGATGGAAACATGAAAGGTCGCATCGCCGCCGAAAAACGCCACCTTTTCATTCACGTTTTTGTTATTTACTTTCGTCGGGAACGGTTCCTTAATCCATGCGGGTGTATCGTTTTCATCGGTTTGCCAGAACACCACTTCTACCTTATGGAATGCGAAATCATGATAATCGAATATTTTACAGAAATCATTTTCCTGCCATTGATCGTATTGTTCTTCAATCCATTTACGGTGTATTTTCTCCAAGCGGTGCCGCTTCTGTCCCATGCTTTTCGGTTCATCACTAAACTGCTTACGTGCATTGATTATGAGAACTTTCTGTTTCTTCTTTTCTGGTTTTGTGTTACTCAGAATCCAGATGTACGTAAAAATGCCCGTATTATAAAACAACTGATCTGGCAACATCACAATACAATCCAGCAAATCATTTTCCAAGATATGCCTACGTATTTCGCTTTCCCCGCTTTCTGCATCACCGTTGCTTAACGGAGAACCATTAAAGATGATTGCTATTTTGCTTGCGCCTTCTTTTGGCGTTTTCATTTTTTGAATCATTGTCATCAAAAAGAGCAAGGCACCATCTTTAATTGTCGGGAAATGTCCTTTGTATCGTGCGTATGAAAGCTTTTTTACTCGTGCCGCATACTCGCTCCAGTTCACGCCAAACGGCGGGTTACTGAGCATATAATCGAATTTCTTTTTGTCATGGTAATCGCCCCGTTCTTTATATCCTTCTTCATCAGGCACTAATGAATTGCCATGCGTAATTCGATTCGCTTCTTCTGCTTTCATCATCATATCTGCTTTACAAATGGCGTAATTCTTGGATTGGCGCTCCTGTCCGTACAATTCAACAACCGTTTGAATCAGATCCTTTTCTTTATCACTTTTCGCATTCTCCAAAATATGTTCCTTTGCGACGGAAAGCATACCTCCTGTTCCACAGGCAGGGTCATAAATACTGATAGCTTTGTTTTTGTTCTTCGGGGAAAGTTGAATGTCTAATAATTCTACCATCAACCGTATAACTTCCCGTGGAGTAAAATGTTCTCCGGCTTCTTCTCCGCTTTGCTCAGAAAACTTCCTCAGGAGTTCTTCATAGACATACCCCATTTCGAGATTGGATAAATCTTTCGGCCCCAACGGTTCAGTTGAATACTGGCGGAGAATAGATTCAAGAACATCATTTTTCTCCATCGTTTTAATCGTGGAGGTAAATTCAAATTTCTCAAACATCTCTTCAATATTCGGAGAAAAGCCGTTAATGTAATCACGGAAGTTCTTTTCTATGCGTTTTGCATTGTCATTAACAATCTTCAAAAGTGTCCACTTCGTTTTATTCCAAAAAGGAAATTCATCGCATTCGGTTTCCTTGATAAGCTTTTGTAATTCTGCTGTCTTTTTCTTCTTGGTTTTCGGTTTGTCTTTCTCTGTTATCCGATATTCGGGATACCCTTGTAAAAGTGCCTCTTCTGTCTCTTTGCGTTTATCTTCCAGAACACATTCAATCCGGCGGAGAAGAATAACAGGTAAAATAACATCCTGATATTCGTAAGCCTTAAACTTACCTCTCAGTTTAATGGCCGATTTCCAGATTTCGTCTGCTTTATTGTTTAGTTGTTCATTTGAAATCATAATATCTCATCCAGTAACCACCAGCCAGCTTCTTCCTGTAGCTTATTAATATTTAGTCGTGCTTGTTCTTCTTTGTTGCTCACAGTAATAAGAATACTGGACAAATTG
This sequence comes from Bacteroidota bacterium, assembly GCA_050015675.1. GTDB lineage: Bacteria > Bacteroidota > Ignavibacteria > UBA10030 > UBA10030 > Fen-1298. The sequence continues at coordinate 10,738 of JBEKAY010000013.1, forward strand.
AGCACATTCAAATTGGTTAAATGCCATCGGCGTTCCATTCAATTCCCCAAGAGCATCTACTAAGAAGTTATGCAAAGCTTCTATCTTGTTCAATCTTCATTCACTTCATTGTTGGAACAGGTTTATATACTCCGCAAAAACAAAGCTACGCCCATAATGCCTGTATCGGAACAGCATAAAGATTCTTCTCAAACGGAATAACTTCATTTCCATCATACAATACGATGCCGCGCAGAAATTTCTTTTTCATTTCAGCTTCCAGCATCTTCATCGTTTTAAATGATGCTGCATCGACCCTTTGGCCGCTTTTAACTTCAATACAAACGATACTGCCATCGCGGCGTTCAAGCAGAAAATCAATTTCTTGTCCGGTTTGTGTCCGGAAATGATGTATCTGCGGCTGTGTCTTGCTCCACGAGATCAGTTTTAACAATTCATTGAGAACAAATGATTCTACAGCTTTTCCCGTAATCTCTCCGTCAGACCGAAGCCGTTGCTCATCTGCTCCGAGAAGATACAGCATCAATCCGGTATCTGTCAGGTACAACTTCGGTGTCTTAATGAGACGTTTGCTCAGATTTTTAGACCACGGCGTTACCAATCGCACAAGGAACGTTGTTTCAAGCAGAGTCATGTATCTTTTTAAGGTCGTCTGTGGAATATTACTGCTATTGGACAACTCGGCGAAATTCAACAAAGCCCCTGAACGGCTGGCGAGAAGAGCAAGCAGCCGTGGAAGCGCTGTTAATCCTTCGATGTGCATGAGATCTCGGATATCACGCTGCAAGATGGTTGTTACATACGAACTGAACCAGGAATTCCTGCGAGCCGGATCATCGCGCTGCAATGCTTCAAAATATCCGCCTTTTAACATCCGTTCATTCAATGGATGCCGGTTGATATTTTTTAAGGAATATTTGGGCATTTTCTCTGCAAAGATATCCTCTGCAAATGATCTCTTTGTTTCTTCGAGTTCACTTTGTGAACATGGGTACATGGAAAGTATTTCCATTCGCCCTGCAAGCGATTCAGAAAGCTTCGGAATGAGCAAGACGTTTGCCGAACCCGTTAAAAGAAATTGGCCTGCACTCTTTTTTTTGTCTATAGAGGTTTTCAATGCAAGAAATATTTCTGGCGCTCGTTGGACTTCATCAATAATGAGCGGCTCTTGATAGCCGGCTAAAAATCCTTCCGGATTATTGTGCACGGCGGAGAGAACTACCGCATCGTCCAATGTGACATATCGTGCAGTATGCCCATGCGATGCGAGCCACTCCACCAACGTGCTTTTTCCTACCTGCCGGGCTCCATTGAGCAAGACAACAGGGCTATCCTTGAGAGCATCCAGTACTACCGGTGTAATAGATCGCTGTATCATAAGTGAAACGTAACAATTTGTATTGAAATAATCAACCAATAAATGGCTGATAATCATCCATACATTGGACGAATGCACATCCACGCCGGTTTCGCCAAATCACGGAAGAACTTAAAATAAGGAGAGGCGTTATTTTAACTTGTTCTATGAGCCTAAAATAAGGATTTTAATTAAGTAGCAGGGGAAGAATATTCTCTTTTTTTCATTGGAATTCGCTCAATGGAGCTTCCACAACTAGGCTAAGTTCGGATGAGCTCCCTTTTATCCCGATGTGCGCTCCTCAGCATCCCGCTCTGTTTGCGGGACTTTTTATCGGGACACCCGCTACTCGAGCGGCCGATTCTGAAAAGTTTCGGCATTTTTTTTCGTCACCCCTCAACGAACCCACGATTTTATACTTCCACGAATAATAAATCTTGGATCCCCCAAATAAAAATCTGATTCTCCGTGATGTTTTTCTCTCAGTAAACAACTGGAAGAACGATGTTTGGTTTTTATCATACAAGTTTAATGCGAGACATCTCCTCTGCTATAAAGAATAATCGTCTTCACGTGAGTTTAAGAATCTCATCTATTTTTGAAAAGTTGAACAAAACACTGAGATTATAGTCAAAATTCAAAGTAATTTTATTTTTCCCCCCTGCTGGGAATAAATTTACACTTTGCTTTGTTATAATACATAATGAAATATTCTCATTTGGAGTTTGAGAATAAGTGCGACCGTATAGTTCATCATCTGATCAATTTTGATCTATAAGTATTATAACCAGGGGAGTATTACGCGTTACATTCAATGACTTATGGATGACAATCATTCTATACTATCTGATGATATCATAAAAACCATCGCTTATTTTAATGTGTTTAGGTATCCGCTCACAGACGAACAGATTTACCGATTCCTCCCGCGGAATTCCGTTACGAAAGAACAAGTTTCAGATATAGTAAAACGTTTAGTTGGAGACGGCATTCTTGATGAATATAACAATTATTATTTTCTGCGGTCTGAAGACAGGGGAATCGTCGCACAAAGAAATATTAATGAGAAGCGCGCGCATAAAATGATGAAATATGCGCGGTTTGTTTCCATGTTGTTAAAACAGTTTCCCTTTACTCGGGCTGTCTTTATCACAGGATCGCTCTCAAAAAATGTTGCCGCTGCAGATAGCGACATCGATTTTATGATCGTTACGGCTGAAGAGCGATTGTGGATCTGCAAAACATTTTTAACATTTTTCCGAAAAATTTTCCTCTTGGGAAGCCATAAATTTTTTTGTACCAATTTCTACATTTCTGAAAAAGAATATGCTCTCTCAGAGCGCAACATGTATTCTGCAATCGAATTGCTCACAACCAAAGTCATGTGGAATATTCCATCCTTTTTAGAATTTCAGCGGGCAAATTCATGGACAAAGGATTTTCTCCCAAACTGTACGCCCTCTATCGATTCGACCGTTGTGTTGTCGCCGTCGCGTTCATTGTTCCAGCGACTCATTGAAAGGGTCTTGAATCTCTTCCCGCTGGAAGCAATGAACCAGTTCCTGATGAACCGCTATAGACGCCATTGGAATAAGTTCTATAATGATCTTGCTGAAGAAAAACGAGCGAAATCTTTTCTCACTTCGCCGAATGTTTCAACCGTATGGAAAATCGACTATCATGGGATTATCATGAATAAATGCAACGACAAACTATCCGAAATCGGATTGAAAGATCTGTATGATTGATGTTCTCATGGCCCATTCCTTTTTCATGCATTTCGATCCAAAGCAACTGCGAGCAATGATGCCGTACCCGCCACTGGGAACATTGTACGCCGCGAGCTTTTTGGAAAAAGACGGAATATCGGTGCGCCTTTTCGATGCCATGCTTGCACGGAGTGAAAACGATATCCGTGCGTCTCTTGAAGAGCATCATCCCTCGATCGTCGCTTTTTATGACGATGACTTCAACTACCTAAATAAAATGTGCTTAAGCAGAATGCGCGAAGCGACTTTTGCGATGACTGCAATAGCAAAGGAATATGGAGCATTTGTCATTATTCATAGTTCGGATGCAGCAGACCATGCAAAAGCGTATCTGGACCATAGCGCCAATGTGATTGTCATCGGCGAAGGGGAACAAACGCTTCGGGAACTGTGTCGAGCAGTTCTTCGGGAACACCGTTTCGATTTCTCTGCCATTGGTGGAGTGGCCTTCAAGAAGAACGGAACGACGACTCATTCTCCGCGACGAATCGTGTTAAAGAATCTAGATGATCTGCCGTTTCCTGCATGGCATTTTGTAGATGTTGAAAAGTACAAAGCTTCATGGAAACGCAAGCATGGATTCTATTCGGTCAACATGGTCACGACTCGCGGATGTCCGTTCCATTGTAACTGGTGCGCAAAACCGATTTATGGCCAGGTCTATAATTCACGATCACCGCAGAATGTTGTCGAAGAAATAAAACTCCTCCAACAGACAATCCGACCGGATCATATCTGGTTTGCGGACGATATTTTCGGCTTGAAGCCCGGATGGATTCAAGCGTTTGCCTCGCTCATCGAAAAAGAGAACATTTCAATTCGGTATAAAATTCAGTCGCGTGTCGACTTGTTGCTGGAACCCGACACCGTTCGAGCATTGGCGAGATCAGGCTGCAGCGAAGTGTGGGTTGGCGCCGAATCTGGTTCGCAAAAAATATTAGATGCTATGGATAAGGGAACGAAAGTCGCCCAAATTTATGAAGCGCGCAGATTGTTGCAACAATATGGCATCAAGACTGCCTTCTTTCTGCAATTCGGTTATCTCGGAGAGCAGCAGGAGGACATCAATGCCACAATTCGTATGGTGAAAGATCTTATGCCCGATGATATCGGCATTTCCGTTTCCTATCCATTGCCGGGCACAAAGTTCTTTGAGAAAGTAAAAATGGATATGAAAGAAAAACAAAATTGGATAGACTCCGACGACCTTGCGATGATGTATCGAAGCACTTTTTCTCCGGTGTACTACAAGCAACTGCATCGTTATGTGCATAAAGTATTCCGCCTACGCAAGGGATTATTGATGTTGTGGCACCTCATCTCCCGCAAAGCAACATTCGGATGGATTGAGATACGTCAAGTGATATTGATTTTTTATTATGGACCGGGTAGCATTATTGATCGATGTAAACTACTCTATTACCAAACAGCATGACGACGGTAGCTACAGAAAGAGAATCTAATATTGAACTGACGAGCGCAGCGTTTTCGGCGCAGGCGGCACATTTTGATACTGATGAGGAATCCAATCGCATTTTGAAATGGATGCGGGAACAAGTCTATCGACATGAAGAAGAATTTCTGCTGCCGCACAGCAATATTTTAGAACTCAACGCAGGAACCGGCATCGACGCTATTCATTTTGCCCGGATGGGACATTCTGTCTTTGCCATCGATAACGCACCGGGTATGATACATCAATTACAGAATAAAATTTCAACCTATCACTTTGAAGATCGAATTAGATCTGCTCTGTGTTCGTTTACACAATTGCAGACATTGCCGGTAGAACAATTCGATCATGTCTTTTCAAATTTCGGCGGTTTGAATTGCATCCCAAATTTACAGGAGGTTATATCTCAGCTTCCCAGATTATTAAAGCCAGGCGCGACAATCACCTTTGTCATAATGCCGCGGATCTGTCCATGGGAAATAGCGCAAGCCTTCAGGGGGAGAATACGATTAGCGTTTCGAAGGTTTCCACGAAACGGTACGTCTGCCCACATTGATGGACATAGATTCTTGTCGTACTATTATTCACCCTCACAAGTGATAAAGATGTTCGGCGCCAGATTTGTTCTTGCTCGGCTTCGTGGATTGGCATCATTTTCACCACCGCCGTATTATGATACTTTTCCTGTGAAACATCCACGTATATACGACTTGCTGACCGGATTGGATGAAGGATATTCTACACTTCCGCCTTTAAACAGATGGGCGGATCATTTTATCATAACTATGAAATATCTACCGTGAAACAAATTCCTTTCTCTCAACAGTTTGTTGAATATTTTCGAGAAAAAAGATATATCCATGAAGCTAACCTTTGGTTGGCACAGTCCCCTGAATCGAATTTCTCGATTGAAGACAAGTATCATACACTTCGGGACAAAGAAGGATGGATATATTCGGATGCAATCGTTGAACAACTGCCCATCATCGCTCAGAGTGATCCCCATTATGCACAATGGCTTGTTCGAAAAAACTCATTTCATCGTTTCGTGCACTATCTTATCGCTCAACATCCTGGTAGTGCAGTATTAGATGTGGGGTGCGGCAGTGGGTGGATGGCAAATGGACTTTCAAAAAAGGGTTTTCAAGTATATGCAATCGACCTCAATTATCATGAATTGCAGCAGGCAGCGCGTATCTTTGGTGAGACAACAAATGTGACCTGGCTCTATGGAGATATATTATCAGATGTTTTACCTCATGACTCAATGGACTATGTTGTCATGGCGAGTTCGCTGCAATACTTTGTCAATATTTCACCATTGATGGAATCGTTATTCCGGATACTTCGTGATGCCGGCGAGATTCATATTATCGATACACCGTTTTACTCGGCCAACAAAAAGGACAAGGCCGCTCAGCGATCAAGAGCGTACTATGCAAGTATCGGGTGTCCCGATTTTGCAAATCATTATTTTTATAGAACCTATGATGAGCTTCGCGACTATTCCTTCCGTGTGCAGTATCATCCTAAACGAGTGATGAACAAAGTAAGTAATTTTCTCGGGCAGGGAGGATCTCCATTTCCATGGATTATTATTCAAAAGTCGTGACACGCCAACTTCGGATGCTGAAAGATTCTTTCAAAAAAGTAGCTCACCTTCTAAGCAAAAAACAGAAGAGAACGTATACCATCTCAATAATATTTATGTTTCTCAGTTCCCTGCTTGAGCTTTTTACTATCGGCCTTCTTGTTCCCTTTCTCGGAATGATTATCTCTCCTGCATCATGGATGCACTACACTTGGATCGCATCGTTTCTTTCCCCATTTAGATCCTTATCTTTTCCCGATCTCATTCTTATTTTGGGAATAGTTCTATTTTCATTGTTCATCGTCAAGAATGGTATAAGTTATTTTTTATATTCGTATTACAATCGATTTGTCTATTCATTAGCGACAGAGTTGGCAGAGAATAAATTGCGCCACTATTATTCACTTCCATTTCTCGATTACCAAAAAAGCAACACAGCGGAAATACTTCGGGAAATCTCTTCCCTTCCGATTGAGTTCGCCCATCATATCATCCTGGGAAGCATGATTATTCTCTCAGAATCGATGGTACTGACCTTGTTTGCGGCAGGAATGGTAGTGCTTCAATTCCGAATGTTTTTAATGATGATATCCATACTGCTTCCGTTTGTATTCTTGGCATGGTATGCCAGCGGCCGGTTTTTGAGAAAAGCGAAAGAGACTATTCAGCAAAAAAGTCCAGAGAATTTCAGCACCCTTTCTGACGCATTGTTCGTTTTTCAGGAAACAAAATTATACAACAAAGAAAAATATTTCTCCGACCGATATGTTATTGGGCAGCGTGATCTCAATCTTCAATTGGGAAAACTTAATGCCGCAAATGCTATCCCGAGCAAGTTATCGGAAATATTTGCAATTGCCGGAATTCTGCTCATACTCTTCTTCTATTATTCGTTCGAAGGACAATTAACAATATCCGTCGTGTCCCTCCTGACAATGTTTGTTGCATTCGCATATCGGGCTATTCCCTCCATTAATAAAATTCTAAATGCGGCGGTACATATGCGCACGTATTCTTTCACGATAGACGCCATGCCGACCGCTCAAGGTGCAGATATACAAATATCACAACCAGATGATGGGCTTTATTCTCCACTGCAGTTTATAAAGGCAATTGATTTACGCCATATCACATTTTCATATCCACAAAGAAGAAAAGCTGTCCTCGACAACCTTACATTGCATATTGCAAAAGGAGAAATTATCGGACTTGTCGGACACTCAGGATCGGGAAAAACCACGTTGATGAGAGTCCTTGTCCAATTGATCAAGCAATATTCGGGCACTTTGATGCTTGACGGCAATGAGCTTCACCCCGCTGACATTCATTCTTGGAATCGACTCTTCGCCTACGTGACACAGGACTCTTTTATACTTTCTGATACAGTTGAAGCAAATATTGCATTTGGAATACCGAAATTCTCAATCGATACTGAAAGAGTCCATGAAGTGCTGCAAAGAGTTGGACTTGCGGATTTTGTGAGTAAACTTCCCGATGGTATTTATACCCGTGTGGGAGAACATGGAAAAAATATTTCAGGAGGACAGAAACAACGTTTCATTATTGCGCGTGCATTATATCGTAATGCCGAAATATTCATCTTTGATGAAGCTATGAGTGCGGTGGATTCTGTTTCTGTTCAAGAAGTGTTGAGAACACTTTCATCACTTCATCGTGAAGGAAAAACGATCATCATCGTTTCACATCACCAAAATTCGGTGTCACTGTGTACCAAGATCTATTCGTTAAAACAAGGAAAACTTCAGGTAATCCCACACCCACACACAACAAAAAAACGAGGAATAATGAAATGAATCCGTTATTGCTTTTGTATTGTCTGGTCGTGACGCTCGTATCTTTGGCCCTCATTCTCGCTTATACGAAGTTTCATCGATTCAAACGAAAGGTTGCTCTGCACGAAGATCATTTCTCTCGATTAATTGAAATTGCGAAACAATCACTCAAATCACTCGATGTACCTATTGGCACCATCCTTCTCTACAAAGATAAGATTATCGGAGAAGGATACAATACGGTTCTTCGCAATGCAAAAGCAGGTGAACATGCGGAAATAAACGCCATATCTGATGCAATGAGCAAGATGGGAATAGAAACTTTTTTTTCACTGGAGAGGGATTCACTAGTGCTGGTTTCGACATTTGAACCGTGCGTGATGTGTGTGGGAGCTTTCATCAATTATAATATTCAACATGTGTACTTTCTCACAGAAAAGGAATTTTTATATACCGGAAAAGAACAAGCTCTCTTCCTCCGTTATCTCTTTCGGCGTAAACAAGTTAAACATTGCAATGAACAAGATTCATTGTTCGAAGAACATCCTGGCTATCCACATAAAATAATTGGAATCCCTATCGAAAGATAAGGGATTGAAAAAAGTATAGCGTTTTGATTAATCATTGGCGCTCGTTCTGTTCTCTTATTTCGTTATACAATTTTCTATGTTTGAAACAAGTCCACTCACCGTTATGCACTTCTGCAAATGATCTATTTCGTAATCGAATGTCCGGGAGGTATTCTGGATGCTCGAGCAAGCGTTCAATTTTCTTCACTAATCCTTCTGCGTCTTCCGGCGAAACCATAACGTTTTCGTCGCCGACATCTGCGAGTAATCCTACTTTTGTTCCGACCACAACGACACCGGACGCAAAAGCCTCCATGACAACGACCGCCTCTCCTTCGTATCGAGACGTCAAGAGAAGAAAATCTGAGTTATGTAATTCGGCGGGTATTTTTTCGTAAGGTATTTTTCCTTTCCACAGAATTTTATCATCGACTCCAAGATCACGTGCATATTTTAGAACTAAACCATTCAGTATGTCTAAGCCGATAATCGTAAGCCTGCAATTGATTATTCGGCTAAGAAGAGAAAATGCTTTCACCAATGTAAATGGATCCTTTACTCTATTTATATTACCGATAAAAATGAACTGGAGAGGCTCGACAAGTGCGCGCGGATGATATGTAAAGATTGATGGATCGACTCCAAAAGGAATCACCGACAAATGTTGAGGCGAAATTCCATGCGCATCCAGCAGGTTTTTTTGATACTGCGTGAGCACGACGACGTGATCGGCGTTTTGGATACACCATCGAACCATCATCTTTTTAACGGGATGAGACATACTACCATACCGAATCGACGGCAAATACACAATGTCACCTCCCGGCAAGCTGACAATACTAGGAATATGCAATATCTTCCCGGTTATGACAGCTACGAGCCCTTGATTAAATATCCAGAAACCATGGACAGCACTGAATTTTGCTTCTCTGTTATCTGCTCTTATCCGCCAGAGAAAATATATGAATTTAAGAAGTTTATTCTTTTCCAATATCTTTGGCGGAAAAACGAAGGAACACTGACGCGACAATAATATTGGATGCGGAGTGTGTTGCGAAAAGGAGTAAATGCGAAGATGATAAAATTCACTTAAACGATACAGCAAATCAATGAGTGATGGAATATTATCGTTAATCTCAATACCACCAGGCACCACTATTACTAGATTCGATTTATTGTCCATGGAGAGCTATTCACTCTGACATTTTTTTTGCAATAACTCTCTTGCAATCTTGATGACGAAATCCGGTGTGTGACGTGTTAAGCAATGAACATCGCCAAAACGGCACAATGGCTGGGCGCATTCTCCGCAATCGAGATCAGACGAATCGAGACACACAGAAAACCCGCCTATCGGCTTCGACCATATACTCTTCGTCGATCCGAACAGCGCAATGACAGGAATCTGAGATATCCATGCCATATGCATTAATCCGGAATCTTCTGTAAGAACCAAGTCTGCTTTTTGCAGAATATTAAATGCTTCCGCCTGTGTTGTCATGCCGACAAGCGAAATAAGGTTGTCGCCCAATCGGTTCTTCAGAAATTCTGCTTTTGCAAGAATCGCATCTACACCGATCACAGCGAATTGAACATTGGTCTCAATAGTCTCCAGCCAGGTTCGAACAAACTGAATGTAATATTCCAGTGGCCAATTCTTTGTTACGAAATTCCCCGCGGGATTTAAAACGAACAGTTTCTTTGCAGGATTGAAATTGGATGAGAATAGCTTGTTAAGTCCTATTTCGTTATCGCGAAGTTCAAGCTTGGGCAACGCATTCGGTAACGGTGCAAAACCGAGTTTATCGATTGTGATTTTTATCCGTTCACCAGCGGTATGCAAAGAGAACCGATCGTATTCACAAAAACTTCTTGGATGTAGCACCCTTCGAATCATCCGACTCAAAGGATTTCGCTGCAGGTCGAGCACTATATCATATCGCTCTCGCATCAATGATGGCAGACTTCCGAAAGCATAGAACCATTGTTGTTTCGAATTTCTTCCGCCGCCAATCGTATATACTCGATCGAACAACTTCATATTGCACGGAAGTGGAGAAAACTCTCCCCGCGTTAAAAAATGAAATTGTGTCGATGGCAATATCGCTTGCAGTGCCTGCATATACGGTAAAGTGATAACCACATCACCGAAAGAGTGAAAGCGCATCACTAGAACCTTCTTCGGCGGCTTTGATAATATCCACGAACGATGCTCGAATGATTCGATGGTTGGAGGTGTTTTCATGGGTTTTTTAAATTGATATGAACAAAGAACATGTTTTCTTCCTTAAATAACGTTCCAGTCCATAGCACCTTATTCATTCAATTGCGTCACCCCTTTCAAAAACGATCCAGTACTATAGTAGGGAAAAATATAATTTGGATCAAAGGAGATAACTAATTGCCGGAAAAGATATAAAGCAGATGAAAAATTTCGTTTTACCCACGCGTAAATTCAATCGTACGTGAAAGAAGAGAAGGAAATCCCGCAAGCGCCAATCCGCTTACCTTCTTCCCCAGCCGTGAAAGAAGTACTTGTTGAATTTCTTTTGCAATCCGAAGCCGTCGCTGAAAACTTGATCTCCATCGCTTGGTATACAGGCTCGATAAGGCATCGCAGTTCAACGCCTTTCTTCTCCCTTCATCCAGAACAGAAGCGATAATTTTTGCACTTTCCATGGCCATACCGATCCCATCACCGGCAAGCGGTGCAATAACCTGGGCTGCATCGCCAATCATGAATATTCCATCTTCGACAAGATTTTTCTTTCCGAAATAAATATCGCCCGAGCCATAGATCGGAAATGAAGAAAGCATGTTTTCAAAATCTCCGGATATCGCTTGAGCAAAATATTGGTTCGCCTTCAGCAGCTCGGTGATCTTTGCTCGCGGTTGAATGTCATTGGGAGAACGCTCTTCAAGAAAACAGAGAGTCACGGTGTCGTCATTTACGACATTCACTCCGCAATACATGTTGCGTCCGGTATAAATTTGAATTTCATGTTGCGGAACATTTGGCAGATATTTTTTGTGGACATGGAATTTAATGCCATTTAATCGAGACCGGCTTTTCCTGTACGTTCTATGTAGTGTCTTGTCCAACGAGAGAGATTTTCCATGCGCAACAATCACATGCCGTGCAGTGATATTTTCCGTTCCTCCTGGTACCGCAAGAGCGACATTGTACGCTCCTTCGGTATGGTGAATGGCTTCGACCGTCTTCGGTTGATAGATCAACGCACCAGCCTTGCGTGCATTGTCGAGCAAAAACGAGTCAAACACCCCGCGTTTCAATCCATATGCAGTAAATGGAAGTTCAGTGGTGTACGATTGTGAATATTCCGTACAAAACCGGAACGAGGTCAACGGATTTGGATGAAGCAAATGAAAGCCCTCGCTGAGATGCAGTTCTCCAAGGATCTGTGAGACTTCTCTTGAGAGAAATTCTCCGCATAATGTCTCTCGTGGAAAATCTTTTTTTTCGATAACACACACCCGAAAGTTCATCTGGGCAAGGTACAACGCTACAGTGGAGCCAGCCGGTCCGCCACCCACGATAGCAATATCAATTTGTGGATCCGTCAAGTGAGTTTCACAATACACACAAGCCAACGGAACGCCCATGTCCGTTGAACAGTATATGATGCCGATGGAAGCGAAGCGCATAGACGCAAGAGTTCACTTCGCGTAAAGCCTCGCCGTACGGAAAGCGGCCCATCGTTTTTCACCATGACACTGCGGGAGAATAGTCGTGTAAGGAGGTAAATGCCGAGGTAAGCGAATAACGAGCGACGCAGATCATTGATAACAATGCCGAATCGAGCTGTTGAATACAAAGATGGAAGAATGTGATGTAATTCCTGTTCTGTAAAATGATGAAGAAACAGCGAGGCATGAATGATATCGAATGTCTGTTTATGAAAAGGAAGATCAAGAACAGATCCGTGAACCACTGTAAGAGACGGGTTCGCCTGCGCGGCATATGCGCATGCCCGCTTATTGAGATCAAGAGAGGTAATTTTTATATCAGAATGCACAGACGAAATAGCTTGCGCAATATCAGAGCCTCCTGCCCCTACATCAAGAATCGAAAGCGTGTTTGCGGGAGGTTTCTGTTTCAACAAAGTTTTGACCCCCTTGCGTGATGTAGTGTTCCCGCCCAGCCAAGTATTGATGACACTCAGTTCTCGAAATGCCTCATCAAGACGTCCATCCTGGATCGTCACATCATCCATAATTTCTTTTTGTGCGCTTCGCGGAAGTACTCCCATCATACACCTTTCAAGAATGCGACTTCCATCGTTAATCCCGGCCCAAAAGCGATCGCGCATACATCTTCCCCCTTACGAATCGTTCGTGTGGCAAGAAGTTCTTTCATCACGAATAGAATGGATGCCGACGACATATTCCCATAATTTTTGAGAACTGTCCGTGAGGGTTCCATCTCTTTATCGCTCACATTCAATCCCACTTGTAAGGCATCGAGGATCACTCTACCGCCGGGATGTAATACCCAGTGATGAATATTCTCAGAATCCAATCCGTTCAGTGTGAATAATCTGCGTAGTACCGGGATCGCCTCTTCGGAAATAATTCGTGGCAGTTCGGAGGAGAGCATCATTTCAAAACCGAAATTACCAATCTTCCATCCCATGTATTCCGATGAATTTGGAAAGAGATAAGAATGCGTGCGCATCAATTGCAAGCGTGGTGAATACACCGAAGCATTCGAGAACAACGCGACAGCACATCCATCTGCAAAGATCATATTTGCCAAAATGTTATCGCGGGTCGGTTCCGTCTGCAAATGGAGACTGCATAATTCTACGGCAATAAGGAGCGTAGTGCTCTTTTCACTCTCGGCGGTCCGAAGCGCTTCAAGCACCGACGTGAAACCGACAAGTGCCGCGGCGCATCCCATAAACCCGATATGTGTTCTTTGTACGGATGCAGGGAGATGAAATTCATTCATTAAATAATAATCGATTCCGGGTGCATAAAAACCCGTGCACGATACGGTGATAAGCCGAACGACGGAAGAAGGATCGCAATGAGTCTCCTCAAGCAAACGTCCGACTGCATCTTTTGTCAGTGTCTTTGTCCATCGCTCATATTCAATCATTCGCGATTTTGTGTCGGGCGTTTTGGCGCCTGCATCCGTGGAATAAAATCGCCGCGGAGATGAAGGATCTCCGTCAGGAACAACCACATAACGTGTATCAATACCGGAATGCTGGGACGCGGCATCGATCAGACGTGCAATCGCAGGACGAACTGCCATGCGGACTTTGAGTTCTTCTGCAGCCCTGGCTTGACTTACTTTATATGGCGGCGATGCCGTTGATATATGAATAAGCATTCGTATCTCTTCTCCCCCATTGCTGGAATAAAACTGCCTCCCGGAAACCTATGATATGCTTAAACAACTTATACCATCTACTTCGTTCCACGGTAATCCGTTCCTTCTCTTTTTTGACTTACCTATCTCATGTTACGCATAGAGTGGATTTTTGACCGCGCAACCGTTGCTATGATCATAATACCAGCAGGCAATATCGTTCTGTCATCCGTGTAGAGTTTTTCTTCGATGCTATCGCCAATAATGAGAACACCATCGGCAGATTCGACTGCTCGAACGTGAGGCTTGACGATGTGCCCTAAATCTTTGGACTTCGAAATATCTTCTGCCAAGAATCGAGTGATTTTATCATGGCTGATATCACCCAGTAAAAGGGCGAATAATCGTCTCAGTGGTGTTGTGACATACGCACTGAGTAAGTAATCGCTCTACAAGTCCAAATGAGTTTTGTCCATTGAAACTCTCCCCTCTGTCCTTTTTCATTAGACAACTCATCGAAGATTAAACATATTCGCCTATTTTATATCTTTCTGTGCTGCTTTGTACTGATGCAATGCGGCATAAGCTTTTGCTCTGTCAACATAAGCAGGACTATAGAAAGGATTGAGTTTTAACGCGTGACTGAAATCTGAAATCGCTTTCTCATACTCTTGCTTTTGATGGAAAATGACTCCCCTATTATAGTACCCTTCGAGATTTTTCGGTTTCAGTCTAATAAACGATGAAAAATCTTCGACAGCTTGATCAAGTTTTCCAATCTGGCTAAGAACCAATCCACAATTATAATATGCATCTGGAAAATCTCTTCGCCTGTAAAGCCCCATGCCTCCGTTATGTTCTCAAACATTCCATCTCCCTTATTACGCAATACCATGTCGGGCGATTCTTCATATCCACAAATATAAATATCGATCAAGCCATCGGCGTCGCCATCAAATAAACCAATCCCTCTGTGACTCTTCACGGTAGCATCCGAAGCGTTAGTGATAGTGCGAAAAGTATGATCTTTATTCTGCAACGACACTTCAAACTTCCCGGACCCAACAATAATGATGTCCACGAGACCATCGTTATTGACATCAGCAAATACACTTGAGGTACCGTCAATATCTATATGAAGTTCTTTGTCAACGCGTTTGAACTTCCCGCTTCCCCCATCGTTGTGCCAAAGTCCTTGACCTGGAATAAGTACATCAACAAACGTGTCATTATCATAGTCACCAAGAGCTATGACGTTGTCCAATCTTATTCTTTGGGCATGGTCTTCGAAGCCAGTATTTTTAACAAGCTGAAAACGAATGTTCGTTTGAGGCTGGTCTTTGAAAAACGGATTTGCACTCGAATCATTTGCTTTACCAGATCCAATGATACAATAATCGAGTAACGAACGGGAATTATCGGACATTATTCTCATCAATTGCCGCTGAATTGCAGGATGATTCGATTGGATATTCTTCACTTCCTTTCACAGAGAGGGAAGGACCCGTTCATAGTTTTGTTTTGCCAATTCAAAGCCTTGTTCTTGTCAATCTGATTACTTGAAGAGACGAATCCAACGATGTAGAACTGAAGGCCCCATTCTAGACATTGCAGGTTTGCCAGCACTTCCCTAAAAAGATTTGATCGCTCAAACAAATATGGTTTTTCAAATAATCCGGAAATTTGCTTTTCAAATTTTTTTCAGAGCTCAAGTGCTTTCTCTCTTTCACCATTATACATTAAACCCCAGAAGTAGCTGGCGCGAACGAGATGCACTCTTGAGGTATCATTGTTATAAAGACCTTCGAGTGGTTCAAATAGCCGGACTAATTCCTCTCCCGTTATCGGTTCCGAATTGTATGCAGAAAAACTTTTATTGATTATAAGGTCGCCGACTTGTCCGATAGGGAGAGTCTTAGGATCATCTCTCTCCTTTATCAATTTGTTTATTAAGTCGACTGATGCAAATTGATCGGAATCCTTTATAGCTTTCTGCAGTTTGATTCGTAACTGTTCAACATCTTCCTTCTGATTGAATGAGAGGAAAGATACTACTGCAATAAATAAGATAGCGACAATCAAAATAAAATATTTCTTCAGCTGCATACTACGCCGTCTTTGTGACAATTGTGCATTGTCTATGTTATCAGTCATCTGAAGAAAATAGTTAGAATTATCTCTTCTGGATTCCCATTTGATCTCTTTTTAACCACCTCGTCCACCACCATGTGAACACCGAGAGAAGAGCAATCATAGTGAGCCCCTCGAACGGATTAAATGAATGAAAGCTTTCCATTTATTACTGACAGAACGTTTCGAGGTTCCACCTGGTCTGCGATGAGCACAAATCTATCCAATGCGAGAACCATTGTTGCAATGCCATCAAATGCTAAAAGGATTGTAACAAGCACGATCCTAAATAGCTTCTCGTACTTTGGAACTTCTTCTGACATTGGTTTTCTTATTCCAATGAGGAGTGCAATGCCGATGCCCGCTCCCAGCATATTAAATACGATATCATTGAAATCAATGTAATTGGTGTGACTCGGTTTCATTATATATTGAAGAAACTCATCTATAAAACATGCAAACGACGATGTGAAGAAAATGAGCATTTCGTTTCTGAGAGACAATCCGAGAAGTAATGAAAGAACTGCATACTGGGGGAAATGGATGCGTTCGATGTTATTCACGATCAATAACCGGTCAGCAACATACATGAGGATCATAAAAAGAAACCAGATACCAAAATGCTCGGCCGCTTGCACCCGATGAATGCGAACGACTTTCACGCCTACCGCAAAGATTACCAACAACATAATGACAGAAAGGATGTCTGCCCATCGTTGAATGGCATCATGACCAAACGGAAACAGGATGGTTTTATCGAACCAATCCGAAAATGGATGATGAGGAAGTGAGACAGCAAGGAAATACAATAAAGGAAGGATACGCTTTGCTAAGAGCTTGAAGTTCATTGTAACTCAATCTCTCAATTCCGCTTCTGATACGTTGGTTCTTCGGGTTGCCAATATGCTTGATAAATATATCTCAATCCTGTCATTTTAAGTGTACGTGCGATAAGATTTTTCAAGATCGCGAGTAGATGATAGTAAGCAACATTATAATGCGGAAAGTACTTCGTTCTCGCATTTCTTACTTCCTTCAACGCTTCATATCAGTTGCGATATGAGATGCCGTCGAGACTCATATTCGCTAATGTCTTTTCAAGCGTTAAAAATTTCGCTCCCTGTCTTTTGAACCTGAGCAGCAACTAGTAGTCCATCGCATAGTGATACCCTTCGTCAAAAACTCCGTATTTCACGTACGAGGACTTCCTTATAAAAACTGTGGGATGATAGACAGAGGTCTCTTTGTCTAGAGCTTCGGGATTAGAGTTACAGTGAAACCGAGCCGCTCCTTCCTCCCAGAATTCAACCGCTCCGCAAACTACATCTACATCCGGATGAGAGCTGAAAGCGCCGACAACATTCTTCAATGTATCCGCCTCATACCAGTCTCCCACATTGACAATCGCGATCATGTCACCATTCGCCAACTTTATTCCTTTGTTGAAAGCATAGCTAATACTCCGATCAGGCTCGCTGATCTAATAATCGATTTTTCCCTCATTCGCCCGAATGACATCGAGAGTTCCGTCTGTCGACCCACCGTCGATGACCACATACTGAATGCCATGAAAGTCATTCTGCAAGACACTATTGAGAGTCTTTTGGAATCCATGCTTCGCATTCAAGACGATGGTAGCTACGCTAACTATTAGCATTTCGGAAATTGGGGCAGACATAGCTATCGTTTCTATTTAGCTAAAATGATTGGTCTCTCTTTTTTCAACGAATTGAGAACACTCGTGGATACTGATTCACTCTGCATTGACATAAACAACCTGCAGAAAATTACACTGCATGGTTCTTGATAAAATCTGTAATCGTCGCAACAACATATACAAATTGTTCTCTTGTTAATTCAGGATAAATGGGAACAGCTAGTGAATCGCTCGCTGCACTATTTGCCACCGGATATTCTTGGTCTTTTAGATTTAAATAGCTGAAACATTCCTGGCGATGGAATGGAACAGGATAATACACTTCGTTACCGATTCCTTTTTGGGTTAAAAATTCACGTACTGCATTTCTTCTTTCAACACGAATAACATATTGATTATATATGTGATAATTTTTATGCCCGGATTCCTGATACACTGCTTTCGGCAAGAGAACGGAATTCTTTTGATCGAATTTTGTAATTCCTTCTTTCTCTGCGAGACCTGCTTCCATAAACAATTTTGTATATGCGGCAGCGTTTTCTCTACGCTTTGCAGACCATCCATCAAGATACGGCAGCTTCACATTTAACACTGCGGCTTGTATAGCATCTAATCGGAAATTACCGCCAATGACTTTATGATGATATTTCGGTTTTCCACCATGAACACGCATTATTTTCAGGCGTTCTGCAAGTTCATCATTATTCGTTGTTACAAGGCCTCCATCTCCGAAACATCCAAGATTTTTACTGGGGAAAAAGGAAAAACAACCTATATCGCCTATTGTTCCTACCTGGCGTCCATCTTTATAATGAACTCCTATAGCTTGTGCTCCATCTTCAATTACTTTTATATTATGCATTTTGGCAAGCTCCATAATTGTATCCATTTCAGCACTTTGTCCAAACAAATGAACTGGAATAATTGCTTTAGTTTTCGATGTAATCTTTTTTTCAATTTGATTAACACCAATATTAAAAGTCAAATTATCCGAATCGACAAAGACGGGAACGGCATTCATTCGTGCGACAACACCGGCAGTAGCAAAGAAGGAAAACGTTGGCACAATGACTTCATCTCCCGGCTTGATTCCAATCGCCATCAGTGCAAGCAATAATGCATCGGTTCCAGAAGAAACACCATACGAGTACTTGCAGCCGATGTAGGCAGACATTGCCTTTTCCATTTTTTCCACTTCTGCGCCAAGGATAAAATATTGGGATTCGGCAACCCGCAGGAGGGCAGCATCTATTTCAGTTTTAATAGTTTTATACTGTGCTTTGAGGTCTAAGAGAGGTACGTTCATTATGCAACTTCCTTTACAATGTTATTTTCTAGTTTATATTTTTTATTGGATCGCGCACAGGCGGCAAAACCGTTCTTATCAAATTCCAATTTTTTCCCTGCTTCGCTCCACCACCCCTTGATGCGGGCAGGATTGCCCATCACCAATGCAAAATCAGGAACATCTTTTGTCACAACAGATCCAGCCGCAATCATGGCGAACCTCCCGATGGTCACGCCGCATACAATAGTAGAGTTGGCACCCAAAGAAGCACCCTCTTTTACTAATGTATTAATATAGAACTGCGCCCCTACTTGCGGATATTTTGAACGCGGATTTAAGATGTTGGTAAAAACCATGGATGGTCCGCAAAAGACGTAATCTTCCAGTGTCACACCTTCATACACAGAAACGTTATTTTGTATCTTAACGAAATTTCCAATGGTGACGTTATTGCCGATATTCACATTCTGTCCAAGGATGCATTTTTTCCCGATCTTAGCCCCTGATTGAACATGGGAAAAATGCCATATCTTAGACCCTTCTCCAATTTCGACATTATCATCAACAACAGCATGTTTATCGATATAATAATTTTTTTCTTTTTGATCAGGCATGATGTAACCTCATTGTTGCTTGTTCTAAAATATGCAAAACTTCAAGTGCGTGTGTACCATCCGTCAATGGAGTCTTGTTGTGAATTATGCATTCATAAAAATGCTTATGTTCCTCTGTCAGCGGCTGAAGGTTTTCAAAGGATACTGATACATACTCTCCTTCAAATTTCTCAAAACCATTTTCTGTCTTTGCAAAACCTTTCGGATAGTATTTTAATTTATCTTTTGGAAGGCTGTCTTCAAATACGAGCATTCCTTTATCTCCGATAACGACAAGCCGATGCTCTTTGAAAGGATGAAGCCAGCTTACGAAAATATGAGCATGAACATTACTCGGGTATTCAAGAATCGTCATTGTTGTATCTTCAATATTCTTTTGAAGGAACCGGGCGCCATGTGCCTCAATTTTTATCGGATTAGTTTCCGTAAAATACTGTATGACCGAAATATCGTGCGGTGCAAAGCTCCATAAGACGTTCTCTTCGCTGCGTAATGCACCCAGGTTTAAACGATTACTATAGATATATTGCAAATTACCTATTCTTTTTTCGGAAATATATTTTTTCACCATGAGTATCGCGGGGTGAAACAACAGAACATGCCCAACCATCATTTGAAGGTTTTTTCTTTTTGCCAGATCGATCAAAGCTTTTGCATCTTCACTCTTCAATGTAATTGGCTTTTCAACTAAAACATGCTTCCCATTTTCCAGGCATTCTTTAGCAAGTGCAAAATGGGTCTCAGCAGGTGTAGCAATAATAATACCTTTGATAGAAGTATTTTTTATTACATCATCTTTATTCGTTGTGAATCTAATTGATGGGGAGACCTCTGCAACTTTCTCAGCAGCTAACGGATTTGCATCAAAAACAGATATAGGTTTATCGCCAAGCAGTTTATATGCGGTCTTAACATGATTGATTCCCCAACGCCCGCATCCAATAATACCAATTTCTGTGTCATATTGAGTCATTGGTTCACCTTATGCTTTATGAAAAAAAGGAGAATCCCCGACTACAATATTACGGGTATCGACAATTGGAATATTAAATTTGGCAAAATCAATCGATGTGTAATCACTGTGTGCAGTTGAAATGAGAATCAAATCGTAGTTGCCGGAAATAGGAACTGATTTCTTTCCCGTATAATTTGCATGTTCTCTTGTCGGAGTAACAACAGGGATATAAGGATCGTTATAGTCGAAGAGCGCTCCTCGTTCTCCGAGCTTGTCAAAGAGATGGAATGTAGGCGATTCACGCATATCATCTACGTTTGATTTATAGGCAAGGCCAAGGACTAAAATTCTCGATCCTTTCAATGCTTTTCCCTGTTCGTTGAGAACCTCCATCACCCGATGAACGACAAAATCCGGCATTGCAGTGTTTATCTCTCCAGCCAGTTCAATAAATTTTGGAGTGATACCGAATTCGCGCGCTTTCCATGTTAAATAAAATGGATCGATTGGAATACAATGTCCACCAAGGCCTGGGCCGGGATAGAATGGCATAAAGCCGAAAGGTTTTGTCTTTGCCGCATTGATAACCTCCCAAACATCGATCCCCATTTTCATAAATGTAATTTTTAATTCGTTCACGAGAGCAATATTCACCGACCGAAATATATTTTCCATCAGCTTTGTCGCTTCTGCGACTTGCGTGGAAGAAACCGGCACTGTACGGACAACTATCTGCGAGTAGACTGCATTCGCAACTTCCAGACCATCTTTAGACGTGGCACCAACAACCTTGGGAATTGTTTCCGTGGAGTATTCAGGATTATTTGGATCTTCACGCTCGGGAGAAAACGCGGCGTAAAAATCTTTATCAACTTTCAGCCCGCTTTTTTCAAGGATAGGAACGACCACTTCTACTGTGGTGCCGGGATACGTCGTGGATTCAAGCACAATAAGTTGTCCTTTTTTCAAGTAAGGATAAATCGCCTCACAAGTACTCACGATGTATTCCATCTCCGGTTCGCGGTTTTTGTTGAGCGGCGTTGGTACCGCGATAAGAATTGCATCGCATTCTTTCAGTCTTGAAAAATTCGAGGTGACAGAAAACAATTTTGATTTTGCTGCACGAGAGATTCGCTCGGAGGAAATATGTTTGATGTACGATTTGCCCTGGTTCAAGAATTCAATTTTACTTTTGTCTATATCAAATCCTATGGATCTGAATCCTTTTTCAACAAAACAAAGATTGAGAGGCAAGCCAACATATCCGAGGCCAATAACACCAATAATTAATTCTTTTTTATCGATTTTCTGGATAAGAGAGTCTTTCATGTGCATTCCTTAATAATATGTTATAAAACTAATGACAAAAATCTACCAGTACGCGGAGATGCGCTTGAGCTGCATTTCCATCGCCGAAAAGCGTCGCATCCCAGGGAGGATGAGTATCAATTGCAGATACAGATGGGCTTGTTGAATTCATAAGTTGGTCCCATCCACTCTCGACAGTCTCCGACCATTCAGTTCCATTACGTAAAGTAATACATGGAACTTTGAAAAGATAGGCTTCCTTCTGAATACCGCCGGAGCCTGTATAAATCCGCGTTGCGTTTTTTCTAGCATCATCATATCAAAATATCGCGCCGGTGGAATCATCCGAATATTCTTTGGAATGGAAATATGATTCTTTTCAATAAAATGTTCTGTTCTCGGATGAGCCGGAAATATAAGCGGTAGGCTATCTTCATTCTTTTCAATGAATTCGCATAAACGCTGGAAAGACGAAACACTATTTGTGTTTTTAGCCCGGTGAATCGTCAGTAATCCATACTTCCACATTGGCCCCGTGTTCACCAAGTTGATCAGCAATGGATTGTTCTTGCGATGAAGAAATAGAGGTAATTCGATCTGTTCCCAAAGATGCCCTGTTAATATTCCAAAACATTCGACACATAATTCTTCTGCAATAGATTGGTGTATAATTCCTTTTGGCGCAACAAAGGTTAACGATGGCCGAATCTTTTTCAACTGCCGCGAGATCTCTATCGCATACCGTTCGAGTCCTGTGATGCGACGAGTGAGGAAACGTACATTAACGACTATTTGTTCATGTTGTTTTTGAACGATTTCGTTCATGACACGAGAATCTCTTCATAGAGTTCAAGGTATAACTGCACAGCCTTTTCCCATCTGAACATCTTTAATGGTGAATGCATCACTTCTCCTATGTACGCTTTTACGCATCCCTCAACAAGAGCATGAGCCAATCCTGCATCTACAAAGACATGCTCGCCTGAAATCACTTCTGGCAACGATCCCGCATTTGTTGTAACCACAATCTTGTTTGCATTGCATGCTTCCCGCACACAGAAACCGAATCCTTCAGAAAGCGACGGAATGACAACACAATCTGCTGCGGACACATAGGCTGCGAGCATCTCACGTGAGAGAGGTGGAATGAGTTTGCACACATTTTTGGGGAATGAGGAGACACACTTCTGCACGCGAGTCCAGATTCGATTGTAATAACTAGAAAAGATAAGGACAAACCGTGCTTTTGGTATTTGTCTTAAAATTTCCGGGATTACCTCAGTAAAATATTCAAAACCTTTGGTGACTCCTGCGCGGCCAAATGAGAGGAAGACGAAATCTTCTTTATCGAAACATAATTGTTGCCGGACTTCTTCAATTGATAGAGCTAGATTCTCAAGTTTCGAATCACCGTGATAAATAACTCGGATTTTTTTTTCAGATACACCTATGGACTGCAGCAACTTCTTCGTGTATTCAGAAACTGCTATAAACTGATCAAAAGGAAGACCAACGATTATTCGCTCAGTCAAATAATAGAACAACGAGCGAATCAGATTCGGCTCAAACAGAAACCAGCAGCGACCAAGGATTTCGTGAACGATCAATGCTTTCTTCTTGCCCATAAGAAACGCTCCGATAATTGCCGGTGGACCGCCTGCAAATGTGCTGCCCTGAACGACATCAGCCCATTGGGCGGCTCGGATGACACTGGGAAGAGAGAAAAGCATGAACCAGAATCTTTTGAAGACGGGAAGATTGTAGACTCGAATGACCGTTAACGTACCGCGTTTTTCAACGCTGGGAGCATGCCTCTGCCAGCTGGACGAGATAACCTGCACCTTATGAGCATTCGCGATGAATCCCTCTACAAGGTTCTGAAGTGCAAATTCAACGCCGCCAAGTGCCGGTGGATAGGATTCCGCTACAAGGCAGATACGCATTGGATCTCGAAGAGAATGACGAGAAGGTTTATCATAAATGTGTGATGACTTTAAGTAATGAGCACTGAAAGACTCATGATTGAACAGAAATCTGAGCTAACCCAAACAGATTTGAAAAGATGTAGGAACTGATTGGATTACATTGTAGAGTCACTTATTAGTTTTTACTAACTCTTTACATCAAAATCAAGTTATCGATGTATCCGAAAATAGCCCACTACCCAAAGGAAAGAACAGTTGAACCTCTAAATAATAATATCTACATTTAACATCAATGTTCTGATTTTCGTTTTTGACGAGCTAGTGTAGAAGAAAAAATGTAGATTTTGATTTAGATTCCATGCCCGGATGGCGAAATTGGCAGACGCGCTAGCTTCAGGAGCTAGTGATCGCAAGGTCATGGGGGTTCAAGTCCCCCTTCGGGCACACAAAGACTCGTATTGCGAGGTTTTTCTTTTCATCCTATAATTTTGTCCCTTTCGATACACTTATCATAAAATTTTTTGGAAACCCGATTGAACATTCAGTTGGGCTTTTGCTCTTTTCTTCCTATCATTCATCGTGAAGAGTCAAATGACGATAAAACAAAACGAAGAATCACACGAACAATTCCGCGATCTTTCTGCCTATCTTCAATCCGCGCGTGAAGAAGAACGGAAAAGCATTGCTCGTGAGATCCATGATGAACTGGGTCAAGCGCTGACAACCATAAAACTTGAGTTGTCACTTTTGCAAGAAGAAGTTCTGCACGATGCATCAGCAGCTACTGACCGTATTCATTCTATGAAAGAACGGGTCGATGAGACTATTCATACAGTGAAAGGCATTATCACAAAACTACGCCCTGGGTTATTAGACGACCTCGGCCTCACCGCCGCCATCGAATGGCAGGCAAACGATTTTCAGCGACATACAGGAATTGTTTGTGAAATATCGATGGAACCAGAAGAGATGAATATCAATCAGGAAATTTCTACAGCTATGTTCCGTATTTTTCAAGAAACATTAACGAACATTACGCGCCACTCCGGTGCTACACGTGTTATAGTTCATCTTTACCAGAAAGACAATGCGCTCGAATTGCAGGTTCACGACAATGGACGCGGGATCACATCCCAAGAAATCAACGACCCAAAGTCATTCGGTTTGATCGGCATTCGCGAACGTGCTCAGTACTGGCACGGCATTGTGAATATCGAAGGTAAGGCAGGGCTAGGAACTATCGTCACTGTTCGATTCCCGCGAACGTCGGAGAAGCAGAAGTGATCCGCATCCTGATTGTTGACGATCATGCGATGTTTCGCGAAGGATTGAAACAAATTCTTGCAAAACATTCCGATATATGTGTTGTGGACGAAGCCGGTAGTGGCCAAGAGGTGATAGCAAAAGTTCTCCAGCATAAGCTTGATGTAGTTCTCCTCGATATTTCGCTTCCGGGGAGAAGCGGCCCCGAACTACTCGGTGAAATTAAAAAATTGAAACCGGAACTTGCTGTATTAGTTTTAAGCATGCATCCAGAAGATCAGTATGCCGTGCGTATGATGAAGGCAGGTGCACTGGGATATATGACAAAAGAAAGCGCTCCTGAAGAATTAATTTCAGCCATCCGCAAAGTCTCTAAGGGAAGGCATTATATAAGTTCAAAATTAGCAGAGGAAATGGCGGTTGCACTCGAAACGAACACACCGAAACTCCCTCATTCAACACTTTCCAATCGCGAGTTTCATGTCATGCGAATGCTCGCCTCAGGCAAATCGCTCAAAGATATTGCTAGCGAATTATTGATCAGCGAAAAGACAGTTACAACGTATCGAGCTCGTATTCTTGAAAAAATGAGATTACACAATAACGTCGAACTGACGCTGTACGCCATAGAGAATAAATTGCTGCCCTGGTACTTTTCTTTGCGAGATGAGGACCATTCTACCCGGGAATAGTTTTTTCTAAAATCGGTATTTGGCACGTTTTTATCAGATGACATTATCATCAAAACAAGATTGACATACAAATGCCATCTTGTTATGAACGTTTTATACCCAACCGCGCAATTTACAAGCTTCCGCAACACGCGCTACGCCGACAACCATAGCCGCTAATCTTGGATGGACTTTCTTCTCTCGAATAGCTTCCTGAACTGTGTGATACGCTTTTCGCATCTTCTCGTCAAGCCGTTCATGTACAGTTGTTTCATCCCAGAAGAAAGAACTTTTATCTTGCACCATTTCAAAGTAGGATACGGTTACGCCGCCTGCACTGGCAAGAATATCAGGAATGACGTGAATGCCGCGTTTATGGAGAAAAAGATCAGCTTCTGGAGTCGTGGGACCGTTTGCAAGCTCGCACACAATCTTCGCTTTAACACGTTCCATATTGTCTTCATTGATGGAATTTTCAAGCGCCGCCGGATAGAGAATATCCACTTCGAGTTCGAGAACTAAATCCCGTGGAATGCTTCGAGTCCCTGGAAATCCGACAACAGATCCTGTTTTAAGTTTGTGTGTAACAAGTTCTTTCGGATTCATTCCATCCGGATTCAAGATGCCGCCGCGTGAATCACAAACAGCAATCAATTTTCCCCCGCCCAAAAGTTCAGGATGCAGCAATGCTGTTCGTTGACCGGCATTTCCAAAACCTTGAATCGCAAACGTCCCGGTCGCATCAACACCAAGAACCTTACAAGCTTCACGGACAGCAATAACACCTCCACGGGCGGTCGCATCACGACGGCCTTCTGTACCACCGATCTGTTGCGGCTTGTCTGTAAAAACACCGGGGTGATGAAATTGCATAAGAGTCTCATACTCATCCATCATCCAAGCCATTGTTTGCGGATTTGTATAGACATCAGGAGCAGGTACGTCTTTATCTATACCAATGTATTGAACAACAGCACGAACGTATGCGCGAGATAAATTCTCTAACTCTCGCTCAGACATTTTACGCGGATTGCAGACCACTCCGCCTTTTGCACCACCGAGCGGGAGATCCAACACTGATGTTTTCCATGTCATCCATCCTGAAAGTGCCCGAATCGAATCGCCTGTTTCATCCGGATGGAAACGGATACCGCCTTTCGCAGGCCCACGTGCAGAATTATATTGGATTCGATACCCATGGAATATATTGACTTCTCCATTATCCATACGGACCGGTATGGTAAATTTATATTCCCGCTGAGGCCACATAAGCAATTCAGTGGTCGCATGATCCAGATTGAGGATTTTAGCGGCTTCTGCCACCTGCTGTTGAAGTACATCGAATGAATTATACGAACCCATTGTCTACTCCTTCTCTCGCTCTAAAGAATGATCGTCCATTTTATCCAACCCATCCCGTCGATCCAGAATAATTCTGTACCAGCAGTTCTTACACATCAACGAGCGATCTACGCTCAACAGCACTTGCTGCCATGGACTTAGTTTTTCTCCGCAGTGAGGACATGCGTCATAAATTTTTATGCCAGCATTTTCCACGTCATCCCTCCGGCTTCAGGATCACCCCTTTGTTTTGGTGTCCGTTGATTTTAACGATAAGGCATTTATCAAATCTAAATAACTTTGTATATCGTTTTTTCTCTAATGGCGGTTGGCTCAGCAGCCATCCCCAGTCTAAGAATCCTTGCTTCTGAAATTCGCTGACAGTAAAATAACCGATCATAAACGAAGTAATGTTTTGGAAAAAATGAGAGCCCTGTGATGGCGTTACCGACATATCCTTAAAACCGGTTTCTATAATCGCCCTTGCACCCGAAATTTGTTCCCACGTTACAGGAATGCCCAGCCATGGATCAAGTGAACCCCAGCGGCCAATACCGATTAAAAGATACGGCTTATTCTCTCGTAAAAGCTGCGCATTGAACGAAGCAATTTCTGCTGCGACTTGCTGGCTTGCAGCCCGATCAAACAATTGGTAATCGACAGCGACAATATCAAAAATGCCATCAATCAATCCGTGCCCAAGCACTTGATTACTCTGGCACAGGATCTTTGAGTGATCAATTTCTTCAACCACTAATTCTTCTGACTCGCGGTTCACCACTAATGGACGCATTTGCAATAGAGCAAATTCCGTCCCCGACGGGTACGGCACATCAAAATTGACTGCAAATTCCATTTCAACCGGCGTTCCCATTCCCCAAACGCCCATATCAAGCAGGAGCTCTATGATCTCCGCTATCGGTACAAATTTATTGTGGAGAATTGGTGCAAACGTTACAACGCGTGTACCTTTTCGTCCTAAACCGTTAGAGATCGCATCATTTTCCGGGAGATATGTGGAGCCAACATATTTAAGCACGTCATCGCGCTCTGCGACTTCCAACCCTTGCTGTTGAACCAGTACGTCATACGTTTCCTCACCGAAATCCGGATCGGCATCGAGAGTTAAGGAAAAAAATGACCATTGAGAACTATTGAGCGTTTCCTTTACAGAATAAAATTGTACGATGTCGTTTGGATATTTTGGACAGAACCGAACGGTATTGCCACCATCCACAACCCATTTGCCCAATCCCAATGCAACTGCCGCTGTCCCATCGGATGATTTTTGCGGCTTCAATGGATAAAAATTATATGATTTGGCAACACCGGAAATGTCGGGGTAATATCTATTCTCATGCACTTTGCCAACGAGGTTCTGAACAATGACCGCCATTTTTTCTTCTTCATAGCGGTAGGAAGTTATGCGGATATAATCCTTTGCGCTTTGATAGAATGTGGAAGCATAGACGCGTTTGATGCTCTTCAAGAGATCATTCAATCGAACGTGGATGTCCGCATGCGCATTGGGGATCATGTAGGTTTCGTACACGCCTGCAAAAGGATGATACTGGGAATCCTCTAACATACTGGATGAACGAACCGCCAACGGCGTACGCGCCAATTCAAGGAATGATAAGAGATCTGCAATGACTTCCGACGGAAATTTATCTGCAAGAAGAAACCGCTTTGTAATTTCCCTATCATCCTTGCATTCCATTGCGAATTTCAGCAGATCATTCTCTTTCAGAAATTGGTCGAAGACATCCGTACCAAGAACAACTGCCGAAGGAACATAAATTTTCACATGCTCGAACCGGGTCCGAACATTATAATCATTAAGAAGCATGTCAACAAAACCGAGTCCGCGGGCTTTGCCGCCCAGCGAGCCGCCGCCAATACGCGCAAAAGTTGTTTCCGAGCCAAATGTATCTTTTGAAAAGTTCGCGACAATACCGCGCTGACATAAATTGCGATAATGGTGGAGAGAGATGATTAAATCTTTTCGTAATGCTTCTACGTTCGGAAAATCGGAGACCTTTCGTGGAAGAAGTTTGCCGGCTAACCAAAATTCTGTCCGTGCCCTCAGCCAACTGGAAAAGTGATTGCGATCTGCGTGGTAACGGATGCTCTCCCCCGGAACAACCCGGAGCATGTCTTCCAGACTTTTCATATCGTTTGCACGGCCGACTTCTGTTCCATCCGGCAAACGGAAAACGAAATCACCGAAACTGAAGTTGTAAATCATAAACTGCTGGAGATCATGCATCAGCGAGGGTGAATCCTTCAACGTGAAAGAAGCGCCCATATTTTCTGCTGACACTTTATTCTCTCGAACGTTTGAAAAAAGAAGAATAGGCACATCTGGTTTTTCACTTCGCACTGCCTGCACAAAATCAATTCCTGCATGCGGGTCTTGTTTCCCGTTGCGCGGAAAATCAATATCCGAAATAATTCCAAGAAGAAATCTTTTATACCGAGTGTAATATGTCCACGCTTCTTCATACGTACTGCATAAAAGAATTTTCGGACTCGCGCGCATGCGCAGGAATTTGTGGCCAAGGTCTATTCCTTCGGAAATCAACCGCTGGGATTGCTTGAGGATTTCAGTGTAAATGATTGGAAGAAACGAAGAATAGTAATTGACGTTGTCTTCGATAACAATAATCGATTGCACGCCGACCGCCTGTGTATCATGCTCAACATTGAGGCGGTCTTCCAGAAACTTGATAATCGCGATGATGATACGAAAATCGCCCTGCCAAATAAATATTTTGTCGAACACTGACGTATCGTGCGTAAGCAAAAAATGTTTTAGCTCACGCGTATCATGCATAAGCAAAACGACAGGGATGTTAAGGTCGGATTGTTTTACTAATCGCGCGAAATCGATTGCTTGCATATCATCGATGTGCAATGTGGTAATGATAAGATCGAAGTGGCGTTCTTCTTTTGCAAGCACCATCGCTTCTTTGCCGCTTGAAACACACGTAAGCTCAGGCGATTGGCTGAGATTGAGTCCTTCGTATTCGCCACGGCTTAATTCGTACAGCCGGCCATCTTCTTCGAAAAGATACAGATCATAGAGACTGGAAACAAGCAGGACATTGCTTATGCGAATGCGCATTGGGTTCTGGACGCCGTAAAAAAGATTTCCAAACCCATGCTCAACCGAATTAGAATCTAACGGACTAACGGCTTGATCAACTTTTTCTTCCATAAGTCCATACCAGCTTCAATAAATGGCCGCCGCCTTCCGATCAAAACCCTGACAAGGTTCAGAATCTGGCGGCAGTCATTGTAATTTTAGTACAGATCAGTCCAGCGGGTTACACGATCCCTTGATCCATCATCGCATCAGCAACTTTTAAGAAACCGCCGATGTTAGCACCATTGACGTAATTGCCAGGCGTACCAAACCGATCCGCCATATCAACACACGTCTTGTGGATACTCTTCATAATCTGATGCAACCGACTGTCCACTTCTTCGCGTGGCCATGGCAAGCGCATGCTATTCTGGCTCATTTCTAAACCTGAGGTTGCCACGCCGCCAGCATTTGCTGCTTTACCGGGACCATAAAGAATTTTTGCATCAAGGAAAAGTTTCACGCCATCGAGCGTCGTTGGCATATTCGCGCCTTCCGCTACAGCATAGATACCGTTCTTCAGTAAGTTTTGCGCATCCTTACCGTTGACCTCGTTCTGCGTTGCGCTTGGGAACGCACAATCCGCTTTGTGATTCCACAATGGATTGTAGTCAAGTTTAGAATCGACGGGCGTGTAGACTGCTTTCTTATATTTTTCCGTGTATTCCGAGATACGTCCACGACGAACATTTTTCAATTCCATAATGAACGCGAGTTTATTCTCGTCAATACCTTCTTCATCGTAAATATAACCATTTGAATCGGAAAGTGTTACTACTTTTCCGCCAAGTTGATTAATTTTTTCGACAGTATACTGCGCCACATTGCCGCTTCCGGAAACAAGACATTTTTTCCCTTCAAGCGTTTTTCCGCGTGTCGCAAGCATCTCGGCTGCAAAATAGACTGCCCCGTACCCGGTTGCTTCGGGACGAATGAGCGAGCCGCCCCAGTTAAGTCCTTTACCGGTAAGTACACCGGTGAATTCATTCCGTAATTTTTTATACTGACCGAAAAGATATCCGATCTCGCGTCCACCTACACCGATATCGCCGGCAGGAACATCTGTATCAGATCCAACATGACGGTACAATTCACTCATGAATGCCTGACAGAACCGCATAATTTTCAGATCGCTCTTTCCTTTTGGATCGAAGTCTGAACCGCCCTTCGCTCCACCCATCGGTAATGTTGTGAGACTGTTTTTGAAAACCTGCTCGAACGCAAGAAACTTTAAAATACCAACCGTGACCGAAGGATGGAATCGCAAACCGCCTTTGTAAGGGCCAATCGCACTGTTCATCTGAATACGGTAACCGCGGTTGATATGTATTTCACCTTGATCATCTACCCAAGGAACACGAAATTGAATCAATCGTTCTGGTTCTATGATTCGTTCAAGAATTTTAGATGAGCGATATTCCGGATGACGCTCCAGAACAAGAGATAATGACTCAGCTACCTCTTGCACTGCTTGATGAAACTCCGGCTCCGCAGGATTTTTTGCTTTTACCTCTGCAACGAGATCTTTCACGTAATGAGACATTGGAACCTCCTTGAATAAATGATGGATGATTACTGATTAGTGAATGATGCAAAATGATTATTGCCATCTTAAGATGAATTGGGAGAAAAATGTAGTGGGGAAACACTGAAATCGTTGTAGGGAATACCCTACAACACTATGCCATCAGTTTATAGCTGAGTATAATCAAAAAATGACTTGTCTAGTTTCCTGCGCACAAAAGACTCGCTTTGCGATGTCTTTCTTTTTATCTTAATCCCAATCGAAAACTGTGAATAGCATTATCCATCAACAATCACAACTCATCGCACAGAACATGGACGTTTATTTTTACGAAGCGTTTGAAGAAGAAACCGATGCGCTCAAATCTCTTCTTGGTAATCAATTATCCTATGACTTAACGGATAAAACGATTCAGGAAGCCGGGCATCTCAATCCACCAGCACGTCTGATTAGTATCCGCACACAATCTATCGTTCCGCCAGGGTGGGCAAGCAAACTTGATGGTATTTTGAGCCGAAGCACCGGTTACGATCATCTAAAAAGATATTTAGAGGGAATTCACATACAACTTCCATGCGGCTATCTGGAAGAATACGCTACACGCGCTGTTGCCGAACATGCCATTCTGCTGATGATGGCTTTAATGCGGCGACTGCCGCAACAGATGACGCAGTTTCAACACTTCGATCGTGATGGCTTAACAGGCGGAGAATGCTCAGATAAGAATCTTCTCGTAGTTGGCGTGGGACGAATCGGGAGTGAAATTGTTAAAATCGGTACTGCGCTTGGAATGAATGTCCGCGGTGTGGATATCGTTCATCATAATAATGAAGTGCATTATAACGGAAAAGAGGAAGGCATCGCTTGGGCAGACGTCATTATCTGCGCGATGAATTTGACAAACGAAAATCGCGGTTACTTTTCTTACAACCTTTTAAAGCAAGCAAAGCAGGGTATTCTCTTCATCAATGTTGCACGAGGGGAACATGCTCCGCTTTCCGATTTGCTGAAGTTAGTGCAGGAACACCATCTCTGTGGACTTGGGCTTGATGTCTTTGAAGATGAACCGAATGTTGCCGTCGCTTTGCGGAGCGGACACATGAAAACTTCTTCCGAAGCTCAAATAGTAACGGCATTACTTCAGCATCCAAATATTCTTTTCACACCGCACAATGCATTTAACACAATCGAAGCAGTACAACGAAAATCTCAGTTTACTGTTGATGAGGTTTTGTACTTTCTGAAGAATAAGAATTTTCGGTGTGCTGTACGGTAAAATCAGTCCGAGCACCTTGACTCGCTATATCAATGTTTCTTCTAGCATGATTGGTTGCAGAATAACTTCAAGAAGCGATTGTATCGATGCAGGTTGTTCTAACACGGCATGTGGCTTCGGTGCTTTGCTTGCCTTCATCTCATCCATTTGAGTTTTTGTTGCCATCACGACTAATTTAGCCTGAGGTTCAAACTTTAAAACATCTTTCATCAAAGCAGGAGTCTCGTCAAGTGAGAACCCATCAAATAAAGCAATCTGAGCTTTGCCGGGGTTTTGAATAAGTGTTTCCCGAACCTGCGTTTTCCCAACAGCAAAAAGCGGTTCATATCCGTTGTCTTCTAAGTCATTAAAAAGCTTGTGATTGTATTCATTCTCGGAACAGGCGATAAACAGTATCGGCTGATCTATGTCCGGTTGAAATTCCACTTCCTGTGAACTCGCTTTTATCGTAGATACGACAGGCAGGAATATATTAAAGGTTGAACCTTTACCTTTTACACTTTCGACAGTTATAAATCCATTGTGTCCTTTAACTATACCGATGCTAATGGAAAGGCCCAGACCTGTGCCTTTCCCAAGTTCTTTTGTGGTGTAGAACGGTTCGAAAATTTTATGCACTTCGGATTCCGGTATTCCAGCACCGGTATCGCTGATACTGAAGACGACATATTCTCCTTCAGCCGCATTAGAATATTCTTCCGCCATTTCTTTACTCACAGAAGTATTCTCTGCCGTAATAGTGAGCTCGCCGCCCTTCGGCATAGCATCACGCGCATTGGTGCATAGATTGATGAGGAGTTGATGAAGTTGTGTTGAGTCTCCCATAATAGATGAAATATTTTCAGCTATACGAATATGCACATGAACGCTATCCGGAATAATTTGTTCTAATTGTCTGGATACATCTTTTATAATCTTCTGCGGATTGAGTTTTGCGTGCACTCCCTGTGCCCCTTTCACAAAGGATAATACCTGATGCGACATTTCAGAACCATACTTAGCGCTTGATTCAATGTTACTTAATAGCCGCCGGCTTCGTTGGTCGTGCAGCTTTCGTTTCAATACTTGCACACCGATCAGCATCGGTGAAAATACATTGTTCAAATCATGCACTATACCGCTTGCAAATATACCGATGCTTTCCACTCGCTGTGCACGGAGGAAACGCGATTCCAATCTTTTGCGTTCCGTAACATCTGTACATACTTGAAGAATACCTGTTGGTTCACCTTGTGCATTGCGAACAAGTGTCCAGCGGCAATCTGAGATGATGACGGTTCCGTCTTGTTTTATTTGATGAAGTTCGCCCGACCATTCTGCATTTTTCAGTGTACGCTCATACGCCTGCTGAAAATCTTTAGCGCCGCTTTCATCATAAATAAATCCCATCACATTTCTTCCAACCACCTCCATCGATGGATATCCATATATACGTTCTGCACTTTTATTCCAATAGCGTATGTGATTCTCAAGATCGAGTACTAGAATGGCGTCTTGTGCTTGATCCAGCAGCTTTGCTTGTTCGCGTATTGTTTCTTCTGCTTTTCTTCGTGAGGTAATGTCAATAAAGACTGCTTCTGTATGATTTTCAAGGGACGATAACGAAGCAGAAAAGGATACCCATAAATCCGATCCATCGTGACGATGCAGAAGTGTCTCATGGTCTTCCACAGTCCCTTTTGCCAACAACTGTGCATCAAGTCGTTTCCGCTCCATGGGAGACATTGTATATATTATTTCTTTCACTTCATCAAAGGTACTAACTCGGAACATGCGGAGGAGTGCTTGATTGGCATCAACCACATTCCAGTGAGATGTTGTAATGCGAAGCATTCCGGCAGGCGAGTGCTCGAAGAGGTTTCTGAACTTACGTTCGCTCTCGGCAAGTTCTTCAAATTGACGCTTCTTAGTGACGAGTTCTTTTTGCTTGCTTGCGGCAACTGTAAAAACAAACCCTATTGCAATTGCTAGCATGGCAATAGTGCCAAGCGCTACAGCCCACCATATATCAAATGTCACCTCTTGCACAGAAAGCCCCGCGCATAGAGTAGATTTGATATTATTGAGAGAATCCAATTCAAATAAAACACCTGCTTTAAACGTTCTGGTGAAATCTGTAACATTTTATTAAAGAACGCGAACCAAAAAAGACTCCCTGCTGAATAGATGATTATACCTGTAGCTATCCAGAAGCGCGGATCATCTGTCCAGATAATATCACTTTCTTTGACAACATCTACCAAGAGCAAAGTCGAAAATATTATTTGAAGAATCATGGAGATCGTGGATGTCCATCCATCAAGCAGCGAAAGAGGTTCGAAGGTGAACTTGCTTATAATCCAAAGTACAACAAATGCAGAAAGACAAAATAAGAGCATCAAACGACTTTGACGCTGTTTGATCCACAATGAACACATGAAAAACACAAATACAATCTCGATCAATGTAATAAAATGCATTGTCCAAGCATTATGAATTTTAAAATAGGCAAGTGTCACCTGCACTATCACTTCAAAAATACTGACAATAATCAGCCACTCAAGAATTCTTAAAGGGCGCGGGAGGTTTCTATAACGGAAACCTCCCACAAGCGCAGTACAAATTTCGATGAACAGAAAAATATAGAATAAAACTGGAATCTTCATCTAAGAACTACCGGACTAAGTCGCTTCAATCGCCACAATAAGGAGGACATAAGAACGCCCCCTCCAGAGCCATTGCAGTCATAGTCTTTCCTTGGCCATTCACTGCGACGAGGACTATCGTTGGTGTACCATCAGTATTCTGTGCAAAATAATATTTTAAACCAATAACTCCTGGCTGGTTAATAAGTGTTTGAATAGCACTGACAGCAAAAGTACCACCCGAAGTTCCTTTTGTAACTCTGGCGGCAGCGTTAGCGGTGAGATTAGTTTTGAGATTACCTTTTTGATTCGCAATTAAAAAGGTTGCCGTCCCCCAATCAATTTGATGGTTGGCAGTGCTTAAAGCATTAACCAAAGCCTGTCCTTGATCCTGTGGTTCAGGAGCATTTTTTCCCGGACCATTGTACGCCCAAAGCAATCCAAAACAGAGTACGACAAGAATGCTGAGGACGAGTATACCTTTGATTTTCATAACTACCTCCTGTTAATTGTAAGAAGCGTTTGAAAAATTACTCCCGCCTATTGGTGTTTCCAAGAACGCGAGAAGGAACTATGTTTGAATAGAATTACACCTTATAAATAGAAGATACTGTATTTCATGAATAAAGCAAAGAGTTCATATATGATACGCGCAACTATTAATTTGGTTTCCAGCTCAAACACTTTTTAACTATATTGGTATGCAGTGTTATAGTCAAATTTAATTTTTTTACTCTTCAAACCATTCACTGTCTCTCTTATTAAAGTACTAAAGTTATATTTTGTTGTTGTAAAAGATATCAGTAAAGGAACGATTTATTAATAGGAAATTTCCTATACTCATCCTGTGCGCTGGATTGTTTTATTGATAAACCGATATACTTTACACTGGATAGCTTCTGTGCTTAGTGATTTTTCAAGGAATGCAAGCGGTCCCAGCTCCAATACATAGTGGCATCTGAAAAATTCAATGTTAATATCATTTTGAGACACGGCAAAGAATCTATTGCTTTAGCCTAAAAACAAAGTATAGATTTTTTGCTATGCTCAGAATTACAATAGACGAACAGATTTTCGGATATCTTCATTATATGGCATACCGCACACGAAATCGTTATGTTATCACTTGAACATATTACTATTCAATTTGGCGAACGCTCGCTGTTTCAGGATGTTACAACGACTGTTGGTCCACGAGACCGTATCGGGCTGGTTGGCTCAAATGGCAGCGGCAAATCTACACTTCTGAAAGTTATCGTTGGTCTTCAGCAAACCGATGTTGGAACTATCAATAAAGCGCAATATGTAACCGTTGG
Organism: Bacteroidota bacterium; assembly: GCA_050015675.1. Lineage (GTDB taxonomy): Bacteria > Bacteroidota > Ignavibacteria > UBA10030 > UBA10030 > Fen-1298. The sequence continues at coordinate 47,649 of JBEKAY010000013.1, forward strand.
GTACCTGCCGCAAGATGGGGTCAGTGCCTACGGCCGCACATTATACCAGGAATCAGAAACTGCTTTCGAGGACGTGCTCCAAGTTCAACGTGAACTGGATGACGCACACCAACAACTCACGACACTCGATCCTTCCTGCGACGACTTTGCAGACACGCTCGAAGTTTTGGGTGAACTCCAGCATAAATTAGAAGATCTCGATGCCTATCGGATGAAATCCAAGATCGAACGAATTCTTATGGGACTCGGATTTTCCATACAGGATTTCGAGCGCATGACGGATGAGTTCAGCGGCGGCTGGCAAATGCGCATCGCCCTTGCGAAATTACTTTTAAAGGAACCCAATGTCCTCCTCCTTGATGAACCGACAAATCATCTCGATATTGAGACGCTTCAATGGCTGGAAGAATATCTCCGCCAATACAACGGCGCCATTATTCTTGTCTCGCATGATCGTACATTGCTTGACAATCTGACAACGAAAACATTTGCGCTCAGCCGCGGCAAATTTGAAAGTTATGCCGGTAATTATTCTTTCTATGAAACAGAGCGCGAAGTACGCAAAGAACTCCTGTTAAGCCAACTCAAGAATCAACAGCAGCATATTAAACAAACGCAGGAATTTATAGAGCGATTCCGGTACAAGGCGACCAAAGCCCGCCAAGTACAAAGCAGGATTAAACAGTTGGAAAAAATTGAAGTAGTAGAAGTAGAAAGCGAAGAAGAGGAAATTCATTTTCATTTTCCACCACCGCAGCAAAGCGGCCGTGTTGTAATAGAACTAAACAACCTCGGCAAACACTACGGTGCCTTAGAGGTTTTCAATAATCTTGATTACAAGGTTGAACGCGGCGATCGTATCGCAATTGTTGGCGTCAACGGTGCAGGTAAATCGACATTATCCAGAATTCTTGCCGGAGTGGAATCCTTCGACACAGGCGAGCGCATCATGGGCTACAATGTCGTGCCATCTTACTTCGCACAGGATCAAGCGGATGAACTCGACCTCACAAAGGATGTGCTGCAAACAGTTGAAGAATCTGCAGGAACAGAAACTCGCACACAGCTTCGCACACTCCTTGGTTCTTTTCTTTTTCATGGCGATGATGTTTTTAAGAGCGTATCAGTTCTCTCTGGCGGTGAGAAAAGCCGGCTTGCGTTGGCAAAAATGTTGCTCCAGCCGTCAAACTTTTTAATAATGGATGAACCGACGAATCATCTTGACATGAAATCAAAACGTGTGCTGCAGGAAGCGCTTTCAAAGTATGAAGGCACTTTCGCCATTGTCTCGCACGACCGCGCTTTTCTCGATCCCATCGTCAACAAGGTGTTAGAAGTGAAACCCGGTTCGCTCCGAACGTTCCTCGGTAATCTCTCCGATTATATCATAAAGAAAAAAGAGGAACGCGAACAGACAGCACAGAATACTGAAAAGTCGGATGCGCGTCTCTCAGACGAGACACAAGCGACATGGCAAGAACAACAAAAGCTCCGCAAGAGCCTTGCACGCGAGGTCCGGGCTGCGAAGAAGAAGGTGGAAGAAGCCGAGACTAAAATTCATCGGTTGGAAACACGAAAAAAAGAAATCGAGGCAATGCTTGCAAATCCCGACTTCTATAAAAACGGCGAAGAGGCGAAATTAATTTCAATAGAATATAAGGACGTGCAGATTCAGATCGAACAAGCATATACAAACTGGTCAAATATGACTCGTCAACTGGAGCAAATTGAGAAAAACGTATAGCACTTATCCTGCGAATGGACTAAAAGAAGCATCAAACACCATCATACATTCAAGTTGAAACGTAACAAGGGAATTGCTAAGAGGATCAAAATTTGATGTTATAGTTATAGATGACCGCGAACAGTACGCTAATTCCACTCGTTTCCCAACGGCAGCGCAGACATTGGCAATTGATTTTCAAAGTGCATTTGATCACATATCCATAAAATCTTCTTCGTACATTGTCATCACGACTCGAGGGCATCGGTACGATGAAGAAATATTAGAACGTGCGCTTCAGACTTCGGCAGGCTACATCGGAATGATTGGAAGTCGGCGAAAAAGAAGCGATTTATGAACGATTACTTAACCACAGCATTCCTATCGAACAACTGATACGCGTGTATGCACCGATTGGAATTGGCGCTGTGACATCGGAAGAAATTTCAATCAGTAGTGTGGCGCAGCTTATCCGAATACGACGCGGGGTGAACGATCCATCGAGAGATAAATCGGAATCGATGTATTCCTTTTTTCATAAAAACGACGTACCATCTTAAGAGCATATAAGAAGATTCAAATCAAATGAGAATAGAAAAATAATTCATGGATGCGACTGCACCAAAACCAAAAGTACTCATTATTGATGACAGTCCTACAATTCGACGTATTGTACAAGATGTTTTCGAGCGTGAGGGGTTTGATGTATCCTTTGCCAGCGAAGGCAGTGAAGGAGTCCACGCAGCGTTGATGAATCCTCCTCATATCATCATTCTCGATATTGTGATGGAAGGACTTCACGGATTTGAAGTTTGCAAGATGCTTCGCGCTAATTCAAGTATGCGTCGTACTGCCATTATTATCATATCGGGAAAATCGTACAAACCAGACATAGATAAGGCGATGGAACTCGGTGCCGATTTATATATTGTAAAACCTTTTTCACCTAAAGAACTTCTTAAAATAGCCATCCAACATATGAATAAACGAGCGAACCAATAATGATGACCATCCGATTTTGGGGAACACGGGGTTCCATTGCGTCACCGGGGAAATCGACGGTCAAGTACGGCGGCAACACATCCTGCGTGGAGGTGCGCGCCCGAAAACAAATATTTATTTTTGACGCTGGCACTGGCATCCGTGATCTTGGTAATCAGCTTCTCAAAGAATTTAAATCGCAGCCGGTCACACTGCATCTCTTCATTAGCCATACGCATTGGGATCACATACAAGGATTTCCTTTTTTCATGCCGGCATATAATAAAAACTTTCAGATCGTCGTGTACGGCCCGCCGGCACGCGATAAAAGTCTCAAAGATTTGTTTAAATTTCAGATGGACTCAGAATATTTTCCGGTACCGTTAGGCGGTTTGAATGCACAAATCGTCATGCAGGAAGTCCGTGAGCCAGTCCGTATTGACGATTTGTTGATAACTTCGTTCTATATGAACCATCCCGCGATGACGCTCGCTTATAAAATTTTCGATGGGGAAAAAACATTTATCTACGCTACGGATAACGAACCATATCGGTACACGCTTCATGCCGCTCGAAAGGATCAGCTTGCTTCACAGTACGGCGCAGAATTGGATCAGAAGTTCATCGAGTTTATCAGTGGAGCAGACCTCGTTGTGAGCGACGCGCAGTACACCCTGGAAGAATATCGCTCAAAGGTCGGTTGGGGACACTCCCCCATAGAATCAGTTGTGGAGTTTGCGATTAAAGCAAATGTGAAACAGTTAGCATTGTACCACCATGACCCATCGCACGACGATGCCACAATCGACGCAATAGTGAAGCACGCGCAGAAATTACTTTCAACACAAAAATCTTCTGTGCAATGTATCGGTGCTGCTGACGGAATGGAAATAATACTGGTGTAATACCTGTAGTCACTTCATCGATTCTTTGCATCGTCGTTCGATGTACTCAATCATTTGTTTTTTGAAGATTTTCCGATCAAACTTTTCTGCATGAACTCGGATTGCATACGGATCGAGCTTTAATTTTGAAAGTGATTTAATAGCTGTATTGAGTGCTTCAACTGTTGATTCGTAGAAAAAAATACCAGTTGGCGAAACACCATCTGCAACAACCGTTTCCAAAGCGCCTCCTTCTCCAAATGCTACAACAGGCTTGCCGCTTGCCATCGCTTCAAGCGGAACGATGCCAAAATCTTCAACTCCCGGGAAGATTAATGCGCGGCATCCTGCATAAAGCTTCGCAAGACTCTCGCCACTCTGCCATCCTAGAAATTCGATGTTCTTGTTTGCTATCTTCTCTAATTTTTCTCGCTCAGGACCAGAACCGACAACGAAAAGTTTCTCACCATATTTGTTGAATGCCTCGATTGCAAGATCAACCCGTTTATACGGAACTAATGCACTGACAATTATATAATAGCCGTCATCTTTTTCAGAGACTGTGAACTGATGAGTGGAGACAGGTGGATAGATAACATCAGAGGTACGATGATAAATACGCGAGATACGCTCGGCAACATTATGAGAATTAGCAATGAAGTAATGAACGCGGTTACAGGTTCGAACATCCCATCGTCGAAGATATGGCGCCACCAGAGCCATTGCCGATCTCGTTACAAATCCGGCGCGTCCTTTTCCAAAATACTCCTCGTACTGATCCCAAATATATCGCATGGGGGAATGACAATAGCAGATATGTTTTGCACCCTCCTTCGGAATTGCTCCCTTTGCCACAGCGGCGCTTGTTGAGATGATGAGATCATATCCAGAGAAATCCAGCGAATCGATTGCGAGCGGCATCAGCGGTAAATAATTACGATACTTTGCCGCCTTCATCGGCAGGTGCTGGATGAAAGATGTTTTTATTTTCATCCGCTCGATAGTTGGCGACATCGCTCCTTCATTATGAAGCAATGTAAAAACTGTTGCATCAGGGAATAATTCACACAAGACTTCAAGAACCTTTTCGCCACCTCGCATGCCAGTGAGCCAATCATGAACAAGGGCGACTTTCATCCTTCTATTTTCTCCACAGAGTATTTCAATCTCATAGTGAAAGAAAATAGCAAAAAAAAAACCGCCATCAAAGATGATGGCTAGTATAATCATACCGTTGGTAAATGGCATGTATTAGTCTATATGAACTCCCTAAAACGCGGCCACATTTCTTTCAGTGAAGATTTCGGTTTCTTACACAAGTATATTGCCTCATCATAAGCATATTGGCTTTTATAGTACGCTACTTCTTCAACGCTATTGAAAAACTTACCCCAATGACGTGCATTGAAGCCAATAGCAAGAACCTCTTCCCCGGAATAATTGTGTGTTCCCCACATCCAGTAGCTGTTCCTTCCACAAATTGCTTTCGGTAAATTATGCTTTGGACCGAAATGATCTACGGCACCCGCTATTCCGTACCAAGGAGCAAAGATCGCGCATTTCTCTTTTTCTCCTTGCGGTAATGCGTTATACACCCTTCCTATCGAATCCACTAATTCCTCCCAGCCAAACCGATGCACAAAATGGAGCGGCAGAGTATCACCTTCTCCTTTTTCCATTCTAATTAAATTCCAAAGACCGAGTGTCTTTGAATACCGAACAAACTGTTCAACTGGTAAAAGCGGTGTCGCAAGAGGCATAAGCAACGCACCGGTAATAATCATTGGCGACACTACAGCCCACTTGGGCCAACGTATCAAGTGCTTCTCTGAAAACTTTTCAATCACAACTGCACCGGAACTGAGCAAGAGTGGAAAAATTGGCACGATATAGTAGACCTTGGAGTTCTGGGCAAAATAGACAACAAAAAACACGACCGCTGTCCAGCCGAGGAATCTATACTTCTTCATTTCCTTGCTGAAAATTAAGTACAAAACGCCGGAAAGCCATAGCGGCAGAGTGAAAGGATTCAAGCCAATAATTAGCTGCGAGAAAAATGCAATGGGGGACAAATGGAGATTCTTAAGCTCCATTGCGTTGCGCATAAATTCAAGCGTTGGCCAATCATAACGTATTTGCCAGAGAATATGAGGTAGGAACATCAAGAGACCTATGATGCCGCTGATATATATCCAGGGCGATTTCAACAGGCTTCTTTGCTTTGTTACAAGGAGAGAAACTAACAATGAAAATCCCAACACGAGAAATGTATACTTATTCAAGAGTCCAATCCCGAGGAGAATACCCAGGACAATCCATTTTATGGGAGAGGGAGCTTCTATAACCTTTAGGAACAAGATAATAAAGAGAGTGCACAGCATAATGTCGATAGGATTCATCGAGAAGAAACTGCTGAGAGCGGGAAATGCGGGTGCAAAGCATATTGATAATGCCGCAAGAGCTTGCGAGAATTTGCCACCTCCAAGCAGTCTGGCAATTTGTGCTGAAAGGAGAACCGTGATGGCGCCTGCAAGTCCAGACAGAAATCGGAGACCTGCCATTGTTTCACCAAACATCCATGTACTGACGAGTGTCAATAAAGCGACCATCGGAGGATGATCTACATATCCAAAATCTAGATGTTTGCTGCAGGCGAAATAATAAAGCTCATCGCCGTAGAATCCATATCGTCTTGAACCTATAAAAATCAAAAGGAAAAAAAAGAGCGACACAGCGTTTGGAACTGTGATTAGTTTTCGGAGAGACTCCTGCAATTTGTTGAGATTGATATTCATGCTGAATGTCTGCTCGTTCCGCCCCTTGCCTATATTCCTTTTAATTTACCTAATATTTTATCCATGCCGCTTGATGGTCTGGGTGCATATCCTGATAATATTTTTTGCTCTTTATCAATCAAAATATACCTGGGTGATCCATGGTTAAAATATTTTTTTGAAATATCTGTTTTGTATCCTTGGTTTAAAAGTTGAATCCCAGTTAATCGCTTTTTCTCAATCGTCTTCAACCATCTATCTTTGTCGTCATCTCCTGAAATGGAAATAAAAACAATATTTTTATCTTTGAAATCTTCTTTAAGTTTTTCGTAATAAGGAATTTCCTTCATGCACCCCCCCGCAATATGATGACCAAACATCGATGTAAACGTACTTGCCCTTGAAATTGCTCAATGAAACACTTTGACCATTCATATCACTTAATGTAAAATCAGGTGCAGGTTTCCCTTTTGAGATACTATACAATGGTTTAGTATATTCCAATTTTTTACCAATATATTCAATAGACGAATTGATATCCTTGTAATCGAAATTCATAATCAACGTATCGTTAGGAAATAAATATGTTGTAATCAATATGTCTCTGTAGTTGAAATTATAAAATTCTTCTGATTCAGCGTTGAAAACAAAAAAGAAATTTCCTTTTGGATCGACTGTAGTTTTATATATTCCACCCCAATTATCATTTAAAGTAATGGTATCTGCTATAGAATTCTTAATCTGTCCAAGGAAAACTATTTTATCTTTTGAAAATACCGTTTGAACAAAAAACCAAAATACAATCGAAAAACCAACTAGTACCTTTTTCATATTGTTTTCCTTATTTAGTAAAAAAACGCAATCGATAGAGAGCAACTATTTTGATGACATCTTGCTGATTTCTATATTACTATTCGAAGTTTCAAGCGTAATCTTTTATCCACCTCCATTTAAAGCATATACAGCATGAATCTCGTCGTGCATGTCGCTACCCTTCTATCGCCTCCATAATTCTAGGATTTGTCGGCTTTCCGCTCCCATCGATATCAAACATCAGTTCTAAATTTATGTCTTCAATGAAAAATCTATTTTTCCCGATCGGCAGCAGACTGAATTTGTAAAAGTAATGGGGTCCTTCCACGATGAGTCCGTCTGCTGTTTGTGAAATGGTCAGCACTTTATCTCCGACACTATATCGTCCCACATAGCGATGCTGCTCTTCTCGGCTCAATTTAATTGTACGTACTGCTGCAGATTCTTCAAGTGGAACAAATTTAGGATTCGAGATCGCATTTGCCGTTCGTGATGCAACAACCAGGCAAGCAATAAGAGAATCCACGTCACGTAGATACCTGCCGCGATACGTATCGACGTTGGCAACGACAACTATTTCGCTGGCAGGAATTACACAGATTCGCTGTCCATTGGTCCCCGAAGCATAATACATTTTGGTTCCCTTGAAGTCCTCTGCGATCCACCAAAGATACCCGTAGGATATACCAAGTGTAGTAGTTGCGCAATGCGATGCGGTTGAAAGTTCAAGCCATTTTTGCGGAACAATTTGTTCTCCATTCCATCTCCCGTTTTGCAGGAAGAGTTCTCCAAACCTCGCTGCATCCCGTGCCGACATTTTAAATACATAGGCGGGATGCGAAGCATACAGGGTGTCAAAATCATACACGCCATCCATGAGTCGGAAGTCTTCCATATGCAACGGATCTGCAATATTTTCTTTGAACGCTTCGAAGATATCCTTGCTCGTTTTCTTCCGGAAGACTGTTCCAAGGACGTTGAAATCCCAGTTATTATAGTACCAGAATGTTCCGTGCGGGTGGCTATTACGCAGCGGGCGTGACTTCTTCATGTCAACAGTCTCTTGTCCCGAAGGCAAATAAATTCCCGAGCGAGCCGTCAGAAGATCTATTACCCGAGCCTCCTTTTCGCTTGAAGTGAGCGGGGTTATATCTGTAATGTCCAAACTGCCGATTGTCGCCGCTGTATCGATCATTCCCCTGTCAATATAGATGTCGTACAATGCACTGAGAAAACTCTTTCTCATCGAATGACATTTGATGCGTCTGCAATAGTCACCATAGGTGTACACTATCTTTCCTTTATGGAGAAGCACAATAGAATTTGCATTCGAGTTCCTACAAACTTTATCCAGTTGCTCTGATGACCAACCCGCTTGTTCCGGAGTTTTAAATCTCATCCAGTGCTCGCCTGGATTCTGGGCGAAAGCGATAGCCTCCAAGAAGAAGACAAGAGAGAAAGAAATATTTCTTTTTATCGCAATATTTACGAAAGATAAATGTTTAATAAATACTTTTATTATTTAGCAGACATCTTACTGATCTCAATGTCGCTGTCCGAAGTTTCTAGTGTAATAGTCGGACCACCGCCATTCAATGTATAGACTGCATAAATATGGTCATCATCTTCTTTGTTCTCGTACGTATCAGCTTTGAAATCGGAACGGATGGTACATTTCTTGTGATGCCGTCCCCATCCATGATTCAGATTGATAGTAGCATCGACAATAGCCTTTGCATTTTCAGGTAAGGTAAGTTCAATTTCTCCTCCACCGGTTCTCATCGTACTATTTCCCGTGCTGCCCGGAGTCAATTCACATTTAATACTTCCTCCTCCTGTCGAGATGTCGACCATACCTGTTATGTCTTCCATCTCCACACTGCCTCCTCCGGTTTTTGCTTTCACTCCATACTTCGCTCCACTCACGCGTACACTACCGCCGCCGGTTGAAAGGTCAATCCAGGCACTTGCATTTTCAGCCTTGATGCTTCCACCGCCAGTTGATGCATTTACTTTCCCGCCAGTTTCTCGTAATGAAATACTGCCGCCTCCAGTTCTTGCACTCAATGTCCCGGTGATAGTTCTGGTCTCAATGCTCCCTCCGCCGGTCTGCATCGTGGCGTCACCTTCGACTTTCTCCACTTTAATACTGCCGCCACCTGTCTCAACATCAACCTTGCCGATAATGTGCTCAATCTTAATACTGCCGCCTTTGGTCTCCGCTGTGAAGGTGCCAGTAAGAACATCATTTTGTTTTACGCTTCCGCCTGACGTCTGAATATTCACGTTATACGTTGATGGGACATGGATGATGAATTCCAAATGATCAACGTTGTGGTGTGAATCTCTGTACTTCACCGAAACATTGTTTCCAGATTGACCAATTACCAAACGATCAGGATGCCGTTCATCGATTCCCTCCGCTTCAACAAAGACTTCGTCTTTCGACCAAGGTTCGATGCGAACTGCGCCCGGTTCAACATCGACTTCAAGCAATCCGCCTTTTTGGACTGTAAAAGATTTCGATTGAAAATCAGATGCTTCGTCTGATTGCTTCTGAGCGATCGAGAGAGATGGCATCACTAAGCTCATCAAAAAGAACACAAATATCTTTTTCATTTTATCCTCCGTAAATAAATTATTGGTGCATATCTATTTTTCATCATTTGTTTGCATGTTAATGACGCAGCTTATGTATTTCAATATTCGAATTCGAGGTACTCAGTTCTATCAATTCACCACCGCCATTCAGTTTGTACACCGCCCTGATCTCACCGGCTTCTTCATCAGTCTCGTACGATTCTTTGGGAAATTCTGATTTCACAACATAGTGGCTTTTTTTCCAACTCCATCCATCGAGACGGATGGTCGCTTCAATCGTTGCCTTAGAATTTTCATCGATATAAAGCCGTACATCTCCACCTGAAGATGAAAGTTTGCTGCCACCTTTCCCGCTCGGGATCAATTCTGCTTCAACCTCACCGCCTGCTGTCTTTGCATCAATTGAACCGGTGATGTTTTGCAATTTCACATCGCCGCCGGATGTTCTCGCGCTCACTTTACCACTGGCGCCCTTTAGTTCGATATCGCCGCCCGCCGTGCTGAGTGTTGCTCTGCCTGAAACTTTACCAACATTGACATCGCCGCCAGAAGTTGAAACACGCGCTTCACCGCCAACATCACCAATCACAATGTTGCCGCCGGCTGTTTTTGCATCAAGAGTTTTTGATACTGTCTCTACTCGAATATTGCCACCTGATGTATTGACATAAAGTGAACCATTGACGCTCCCAACATGAATATCACCGCCCGAGGTTTTGAGATGCCCTTCTCCTTCAAGCTTACCGGTAGTAATGTTCCCCCCAGAGGTTGATACATCAACAGGTCCGTTAAACACGTTGTCCAGTTTGATATCGCCACCCGAGGTCGATCCATCTATCTTTCCAGTAAGTCCGCCCTTTACTTCTAAATCTCCTCCCGATGTATTAAGATCAAGATTGAATTGCGATGGTACATTCACATTAAAGCGCGCATGCCTGGATCCATCGCCCCATCGTGTTCGATACGACACACGCACAACATTTCCGTTTTGCGACATCTTCACCTGACTAATGTCTTCATCATCAAGACCTTCTATATTCACGTACACTTCATTCTTTTCCCATGGAGAAATCCGAATATCTCCGACGCTCGTAGAAACTTCGACTGTGCCTCCCTTACTCACGTTAAATGATTTCGATCTTGTGCCTTCTTCGCTTGCCAAGGCGAGTGATATTGCAAACAATACTATGATGGCGACAATGAATATTCGAGTAAGAGTTTTCATTGTTGTACCTCCTGCAAAGCTAACTTTGCTCTGATTCTGATATAATTGTTGTCGTCCGATTGAGCCTTGTTCTTGAACATATCAAGAATCTCACGGTTCACCGGCTGGTTTTCATATTTCGACAAGTCTAACGAATTAATTGCTGTAATTTTCAAACCTGTATTTGTTTCATTCGCTAAAACATTAAGGAACGCTCGTACGATGACAGGATCCGGCAAATAATTTTTAAGCACATTGATTGCTTCCTTTCGTACACCAAGATTTCGATCATGCATCAGTGCGGTAATAAGAGCGGTTTTCACTTCGGTATCAAGTGCCGGGGCGCCGGTTTGTTTTTGTTCAGTTTGCGTACCGATCATGTTCACAGCGCGAAGTCGGATGCCCGCATTCCGATCGCTGACGAGTGCCCGTGCCAGTACTTTCTGCACATTCTCATCATTGACGTTGCCGCGAATATGCACCGGCGTGATCGTTTCAAATGTGAATTCCACGTCTCCATTCTGCGCGTTACGATCGAGAAAGCGGATATTCGTTATCTGAGATTCTCCCGCCTCCATCGCCGACGATGCAAATGCCGCCTGTCGCAGTGTTAAGTTTTTTTCAGATGGCGATTTGAAAACGAAATAACCGACAAGGATTCCGATTGCGAGTGCCGCAACTCCACCCAATGCAACTTGAAGCGGTGGAGCAAGAATTCCATCGAGAGCGGCTTGCACTTTCATCCACAAAGATTTTTGTTCAGAATCGGCTTGGATTCGTAAACGCAGGTTTCTTCGAGCATCCTGCAATAACGGCTCTTGTATTGCCATCGGCTGATAATGTGCCAGCGTCGCATGGATTTTTTTCAGTTCATTTAATTCATCCCGACAGCGTTCACATTTTGTAAGATGATTATCAAGAACTGTTTGTTCTTGTTCACTCAACTCATGATACAAGGAAAGCTGGAGCCATTCCTCAAACTGTTTGTGTTTCATATACCGTTTCTCGCTTTCTGTTTCAATCCGCAATATCTTTTAATTGCTTTCTTAAACGTGCCGTCGCTTCAAACAAATACTTTTTTACAGTTCCTTCGCTGCATTTCAGCATTCCGGCAATCTCTTTCAATTTATAACCATCATAGTGCTTGAGTGAAAAGACCATTCTCTGGCGTGGCGAGAGATTCTTCAATGCCTGTTCCACTCTCATCGAAATCTCTGCATCGTGCGTTTGCTGATCGGTCGTTGTATGATCGGACAGTGTATCTTTCAACGCATGCGGCTTGCCATCATCATCGTTCACGTTCTGATCAAGTGATGTATGTGAATGTCTTCGCCCGCGCATCCGATGACTTAAGCACACATTCGTTGTAATCCGAAAAAGCCAGGTTGAGAACTCACTCTTATACTGGAATTTTGGCAGCCCTTTATACACCCGGAGGAATACCTCTTGATAAATGTCTTTTGCATCGTCGGAGCAGCTTACGTAACCTGCCGCGATGGTTAGAACCCGCTTATCGTACCGTTGAACCAGCTGTTCAAATGCGTCCATATTTCCTCGCTGGGTTTGCATGATCAGTTCAGTGTCATTAGCTGCCATACGTTCGGAATTCCTTTGTTCGTCAGACATAGAATTAGACCTTTGAACAGTGATAAAGTTGGGGGCTGAGCATCAATTTGAAGAATATTTTCCTGATGCGAAATTATCTTTATTATAAGGACGGAAAAATTATTGAAAAAGATACAAAAAATGATTGTAGTCTGACGGAACATTAAAAACAGCTGTTTTGATGGATTATTCTGTAAAATTAAGCAATAGAATAAAATATTCATTTTATTTCATATGAAATTTCAGTTATTACAGTATCGATCATTTTATCTGTCTTTGGAAAAGGAATGAGGGTATGAACAACACGAATCATCACATCATTAAACTCCAGTCCGTTCTTATAGTGGTTTTCATGATCTTCATTGTGCCGATATCTTTTCAAGCTCTTCTTCATGCTCAATCCACGGCGGGAAAAAGCCACCAGCTCGTCGAAACCTTTTCGATTGTTGGACGCGATTCTGTAACAAGTGAGCTCGGTGTCGCAGTCGCCTCGCGTTTCTTTGCGGTTGGGAGCGTTGTTCCATGGGCAAAAGCAGAGGTAGGCGCGGTTGCCACACAATCTTTCGTGAATACATCATTTGGATGGCGGGGATTGGATTTGCTTGAACAAGGGGCGACAGCTCAACAAGCGATGGATATTCTCTTGAAATCAGATCCAGAAAGTCAGAAGCGTCAATGCGGGATAGTTTCAGCGAATGGAACATCAGCCACACACACTGGCTCTGAATGTTTACAGTGGGCTGGCGGCCGCAGCGGAAGCAATTATGCCATTCAGGGAAATATTCTTGCGGGGGAGGCGGTTGTCATCGCAATGGAATCAGCATTCCTGAATACGAGAGGGACTCTTGCGGAGAGACTTTATGCGGCACTTGTTGCTGGAGATTCTAAAGGTGGAGATTCGAGAGGAAAACAATCTGCCGCATTACTCATCGTGAAGAAGAACGCAGGATATGGCGGTTATACGGACCGTGCGATCGATATCCGCGTCGATGATAATACTGAGCCGTTCAAGGAACTCGGCAGACTGTTGAACTATGCTCAGATGAATTATTCGTGGAATGAAGCCTGGACACTTTTCATGCAAAAAGAATTCGCTAAATCACTTTCGCTCATAGAGCGTACCGCTCTTCTCGTACCCGAGAATGCTGAAGTGCTCTATGATCTTGCAGTGATCAGACTTACTGCCGGAAAGAAAGAAGCTTCCTTACAGGCAGTAGAAAAATCACTCCGTCTTAATCCGAAACTGAAACAGCAAGCCTCGAAGGACCCCGACCTCAAGTCGCTCCAGAGTGATCCGACATTCCAAACAATGGTCAAGTGAAATATATAGACACTAACAATCACACAACACCATCAATTGCGGAGGATGTCAGAGAAGTAAAAGATCATTCATCAATGTTGGACGCTGCTATCATATGCATCAGATCAACTTGCATCCTTTGATATGCCTTGATATATTCTAAGAGAGATATTCTTTAAGTCTGACATCAAAGCCATATCATTGCAGAACCTCAATGGAAATCATCTATAACTTGATCATTCTGTCTATTCTCTTCCTTATTCAGGCGACATTTGTACTTCTCGTTGCCGGTCCGCTCATTCTCTTAAAACCCATTCGGCGGAAGAAGGATTGGTATGCGCGCTTCACGAATCTGTTAGAACCCAAAGATGCCGGACTTCCTCAAGAGAACTTGATTGTAGAGACGTTTGATGAATTTACATTACACTGCTGGCTTGTGCGGCAGAAAAAGAAAGCACGCGGAACGATTATTTACCTTCATGGTGTCGGTGATTGTAAAACCGCAGGCGTAGCGTTTGCGCAATCTCTCTATAATAGAGGATTCAATATATTTCTCTATGATTCACGTGCGCATGGTGAAAGCGAAGGATATTATTGCACGTACGGCTTTTATGAAAAGCACGATGTCTCGGCAGTGATTTCATACTTACAGTCAAGAAAAGATATGAAGGTCGGCAAGATTGGAATCTATGGAACATCGATGGGTGGTGCAGTGGCAATTCAAGCCGCCGCTATTGATCCCCGGATTGCTTGCCTTGTTTCGGAAGGTAGCTATACTGCATTGCGGGTTGTGTTTGTGGATTACCAGAAACGGATTATCAAACTGCCTTGGCATTTCCTACGGAACATTGCACTGGTGCAATCACAAAGATTGGCAAACTTCAAAGCACGGCTCGTTGCACCAGTTGAAGACATTAAGCGTGTTCACGTACCGGTCCTCATCGTTCATGGAAAAAAAGATTCGTTCATTAAAGCTGATTACTCCAAGTTGCTGTATGAAGCCGCCAACAAACCAAAGCAGCTTCTCCTCATCGACAGCGCTGACCATAACGATGTGTGGGAAGTTGGCGGTAAGATGTACGAAAATTCGATCGCCTCTTTTTTTGAAGAACATCTTACTTAAGGCGAGAATCTATGCAATACAAAAAAGTGCGCTCAATAAAAAGTAAAACCATTATACCAATCAACTTAATTGAACAACGCATTTTCATCATACGCGGAGTAAAGGTAATGATTGACAGAGACATTGCCGAACTCTATGGAGCAGAAACAAAATATCTCAATCGTCAAGTGAGGCGAAACCGCGACCGTTTTCCTAATGAGTTCGTGTTTAGATTAACGAGAAAAGAAAAAGAAGAACTGGTGACAAATTGGCACCGGTTCGAATTGCTAAAACATTCTACCGCATTGCCATATGCTTTTACAGAACATGGTGTTGCAATGTTGGCTACTGTGCTAAAAAGTCAACAAGCAGTGCAAATGAGTATTCTCATCGTTAAGACTTTCGTTCGCCTGCGTGAAATTCTAACCAGTCATCGCGAATTGGCAGAAAAACTTCAACTACTCGAAACAAGGATTGATACACACGATCAGAAAATAAAATCAATTATAGATACAATTCACCAGCTGCTTCTTCCAAACGAGAAACCAAAACGCCAAATTGGATTCAGAGTTGCTGAGACTAACGCCGAATACAAACCAAGGAAAAGACGCGTCCGCTCATAACAATATATAGGAAATTGGCAGCAGAACGTACGAATATCCCATCGGAAAATTTCTCAGATTCTATTAGAAAAATCATGCCCTCTCCTCGCAGGAGAGGGTGAGGGTGAGGTCAATGAATGGCACTATCGAAAAACATATTGTGTAGTTACAAGAATGGAGCTTTTATGAAATTTTTCCTCACCCTTCTTTTTATCATTCCATCTCTCTATTCACAGACACAATTTTCATCGGATAGCGCACTCTCCTATCTTAAAACTATTTCTGTTACAATTGGTGCGCGGCCAATGGGCTCGCCGAATGAACGACGGGCGATGATGTTTGCACTCGGCAAATTTCGCGAGTTCGGATTGAACGAAACGTCTTTAATGGAAATACCTACCGCTGAAAACGATATGACACGTTCAGTAGTCAACACAAAGAGCGGTGTCGCAATCGGCGTGCTGCGTGGAAAAACAAGTCGCATCATTGTTATCGGCGGGCATATCGATTCCGCAGGGCCAAACATCCCCGGTGCAAATGATGACGGATCAGGTGCTGCATCTGTTATAGAGCTTGCCCGCGTTCTATCAAAAGATCAACATCAATCCACAATTATTTTCTGCCTCTTCGGCGGCGAAGAAGCAGGACTTGTTGGCTCAAAATATTTTGTTCAACATTTTCCACATCTCGATAGCACCGCGCTCATGCTGCAATTAGATATGGCAAACGGCACCTGTTGGTTAATTCCTACGATAGAGAGCAAAAAAGGGAATACTCCGGTTTGGCTTGTGCAGGCAGCGTACGAAGAATTTAACAAACTCGGCTACTCAAGCTTATCATATCCCACACATTTTTTTACGTCGATGAGTTCTTTACCGGGCGGAGGTGTTGGTTCTGATCACGAGCCTTTTTTAGAAAAGAATATTCCTGCCATCGACTTCACCTCTAATTTAAACGACCCGATCCACACACCGCAGGACGACTTCGAGCATTTTAAACCCAACGGTTTAAAACAAAGCGGCGATCTTGTGAATGCACTCGTTCACCGGTTTGATAATGGTGTGCCGGCAGAAAAAATCGGCAGTTATTATCTTCTGCAAATTGGGAACCATCTGCTCTTTCTTCCCATCTGGCTATTGTCTGCCTTTATTGCTCTTTCAATCATCATGGCACTCGGTGTTCTCCTCGTTGTTCGAAAGCGACGAACTGAAACGGAAAGAAGCCAGCGGCCTAAAGTTCCGGCGCTCAAACTTTTTCTATTCGCGTTCATTATTCAGTCCTTTGTATGGCTTTCGGAAAATGTTGTCGGGCTTCTCAAGGGCGTGCGCTATCCCTGGATTGCGCAACCGGAAGGATATTTCGTACTTGGATTTTTTGCCGCCCTCTTGGGAATTGCTCTCTCGCTCAAACTCACCCCGCGAATTCGACTGAGTCACGACCCGTACCGATGGTTTCTCCGTATTGTTGTCTTCCTCTTCATATTTATATTTCTTTTTTCATTAATCGATACAAAGGTGGCATTGTATCCGACAATTGCGCTTTTCTTCCTTGCACTCGCAATGATTGTTCGTCAACCATGGCTGAAGCTTCTCTTCTGGTTTATCTCGCCGCATTTTATGTTCCGATTAATGTTTTCAGAAGGATTCGTTTTTCTTGGACGAACTATGGCGTTGCATGCCACTCAATTGACTTGGATGTACGTTGCTTTGAACATTTTCTATATTTTGTTCTTTGCGCTTTGGTCGTTTCCGTTTTTGCTTGGTTTTGCTGCAATCTATTACGACTGCGGCATCAATCTATTATGGCTGAAACAATGGCGATCGCGAAGCGGGCTTATTGCTTTCTGTGCATTGTTTCTGCTCTGTGGAATAACTCTTCTGTTCATTCCATCTTATTCCGATGAATGGCGGCAAAGTATCGCAATCAATCAGACATTGGATTTGAACACTGGAAAAGGAAAGGTGCTGCTGAAAAGCAGCGAGTATCTCAAAAACCTCTGTGTGCATCTTGCCGATAAAGACACAAACATTTCATCGTGGGATCGAGAACTTCTTCTCAAGGAATTTACATTTGATCGAATACCTTGGATTCATATTGAGCATACTAACATTATTTCTTCAGACTCAAATACGACATTTGATATATTGGCGAAAGTTCACTTCAAATATCGTCCGATTAATTTCACCCTCACATACAGCGCTGGGAAGAACAAAATTGATAATGTTTCCTCAACGGACGTTGCAAATATAACAGATCATGCTGTATCCTTGCGCTGGCAATCTCTTCCGGATACAGTAATGATGATACCGATTCATTTTAGTGTGGCAAAGGCAGACAGCGTTACAGAGACGATCGAGGCAAAGTTTACGGAGATGATAGAGCCCGTACGCATTGAGAAAGAGCTTACCAATATCATACCTCAAACAACATTGCAGCGGACAGAAGTCATTAAACGATAATGGCGTAAATCGTTTTTATTTCAGTGGAAGGCGATACCTCTCCGACCGCTTTTAGCGATCGGAGAGGTAATAGAAAGATCATCTAAGTTACCTTCTGTGTAAAAGCGCTACGTTCTCAATGTGGAACGTATGCGGAAACATATCTACCGGTTGAAGTTTGATCAACTGATATTTTTCAGTACAAAGTAATTTCACATCGCGCGCCTGCGTTGCAGGATTACAGCTCACATACACGATGCGCTCCGGTGCCAGTCCAAGAATTTCCTCTACAACTTTAGGATGCATACCGTTACGGGGTGGATCGATGACAAGAACATCCGGTTTCCGGTGAGACGACATCCACGATGTATCTTTGGTCAGCCGATCTTTTAAATCTCCAAGCAAGAAATGGCAATTCGTAATACCATTTGATTGCGCATTTTTTTCAGCATCACGAATCGCACTCTCAACAGACTCAATACCAACAACTTCCTTCACTGAATCCGAAATGAAAATAGCAATAGAACCTGTGCCAGAATAAAGATCGAACACAACATCCGTCGATTTGAGTTCACCAAATTCTTTTACCACACCATAGAGTTTCTCTGCCTGTGCTACGTTTGTCTGAAAGAATGAACTTGCTGAGATAGAGAAATTATGATTGCCCAACCGTTCATGAATCCATCCATTGCCGAGATAGATATTTTCTGTTTCCCCAAATGCAATTTGTGCTTTCTTGCTGTTAATTGTGTTCACTACAGTAGTCACTTGCTCAACATTCGCCTTCAATTCTGCCGCATATTGTTTCATCACATCCGAACGATTTTCGAATGTCACGAGATTTGCCATCACTTCTTTTGTCTTCTTGTCCCGTTGTACGGGATTCCGTACAGCGGAACTTTCGCGAATAACAAGGAAGCGGAGATAACCGCTGTTGCGATCCGAATCATATACGTTAAGATGATTCCGCCGGGCAAAGTCGCGAGTGAAATTTAAAATATGATTGGAAACAATAGACTGCAAATGACATTCATCAATATCCAGAACTTTATCGTAGCGCTGTGGAACATGCAAACCCAGAAAAATTGGCGCTTTGGAATTGGGGATTGGTATGTTGATTTCTTCAATCGGCAAACGAAAATCGTCAATCACAGATGGCTTTTCCGTCAGCCATTGTTTCTCGGCAAACGAATATTCCATTTTTCCGCGATAGAAATAAATTTCATCCGCACCAATAATGGGAAGAATAGCGAGATTGGCAAATCCACCGATGCGCTCGAATGAATCAACTACTTGTTGCTGTTTAAACCGAAGCTGTGCTTGATACTCCACATGCTGCCACTTGCATCCGCCGCAAACACCAAAATACTTACAGCGCGGCTCCACACGCAACGGTGATGGACGTTCAATGCGAACAACTTTCGCTTCTGCGAAACTTTTCTTGATCTTCAACAGCTTTGCAATTACCACATCGCCGGGGACAGCATTTTCAACAAAGACGACTAATCCTTCATGGCGGGCAACGGCTTTACCTTCAAAAGCTGCATCTGTAATTTCAAGTAGTAACTCATCACCGCGTTTCAGCATTGTGTCCTTTTGAATGATTTTGTATCACGCTTTGCGTGATTCATTATTAGGCTTCCAGCTCTTCTAAGAATAAAAAACCTCCGAACATTGCCGGAGGTTCTCTCAACTACTCTGCGCCAGAGGCGCATCCACCTTTGGCGGAAAAGACTTCTCACTCAACTACACTCCGCGCGCCGCCTTTAACAATGTTTCTACTTTTTCGGGCGTCTCTGCTTCTGCGTAGAACCGAATCAGCGGTTCCGTTCCAGAGGCACGCACTAATACCCAACCGTTTTCGACAAAGAGTTTGAAGCCATCCTTTGTTTCGATTCGCTGGATTGGAAATCCTGCAATCTGTTTCGGGCCTTTTTTATAGAATACCATGATGCGATTCTTTTCCTTTTCGGTCAGATGGGCATCGTTCCGGTTGAAATAATACCAGCCAAATTCATTCATAAGTTCGGAGACCAATTCGCTTAGTTTCTTCTTCCGTGTAGCCATGATTTCTGCAAGCAATAGACCGATATACGTACCGTCACGCTCCGGAAGATGCCCTTTGACAGCAAGTCCACCGCTTTCTTCTGCCGCAATAAGTATATCGCCTTCTACCATAAGTCGGCAGAGGTACTTGAACCCAACGGGTGTTTCGTGCAGAACTAAACCGTATTTTTTGCACATTTTATCAATGATCTGACTGACAGAGAATGACTTCGCCACTTCGCCGGTCATCTTTTTCTCTTCAATAAAATATTTTAAAAGAAGTGCGAAGATACGATGTGAATCGACGAAGTTCCCTTTCTCATCGAATGCACCAATGCGGTCTGCATCACCGTCGGTTGCAATACCAATGTCACAACCGTTCTTCACAATTGCCTCGATCAATCCAGGTGCATTTTGCGGTAACGGTTCAGGATGACTTCCGCCAAACGATGGATTGAAGTCACCGCGAATCGAAATCTTCAACGGAAGAATTTGGTCCATCACTCCTTGACCCGCGCCATGCATAGCGTCGTATGCAATTTTAATTCCGGAAGATTTGATGAGATCGATATTGATTTTGCTTTTGATATCTTCGATGTAGACAGATGTGAAATCAATCTTCTTAATCACACCCTTCTTAAGCAATTCTTCAAAAGACTTTTTACTTTCTACTTTTAACTTTATTACTTTCTTAAGTTCTTTCTCAACTTTTGCAATCGTCTCCGGAAAAGCGGGACCGCCAAAGTCGCCTTTGATCTTGAAGCCGTTATACCTTGCCGGGTTGTGGCTTGCTGTGATAACTACTCCGCCGGCAGCGTTCAATTTCTTAGTTAGTAACGAGACCATAGGCGTTGAAGAAATTTTATCCGAGATAATGACTTTGATGCCCCGGTTAGCGATTACTTCGGCGGTCTTCTCAGCAAATTCTTTTGAAAGAAATCTAGAATCATAACCAATAACAATACCATTCTTGATCTTCTTGTGTTTCTTATAATAATTCGCCGTCGCCAATGCAACCTTCGCAATGTTTTCAAATGTAAAGTCGTCGGCAATAACACCGCGCCAGCCATCTGTTCCGAATTTAATTTGTGGTGTTGCCATAATTTCTTTCTCTCTTTAAGAATAAAAAGCTGGAAGGGGATTCTGCCCCCTTCCAGCTTTATTGAAGAATGTATTCTTTTTACAGTTTCGCGTTCACTGCCGACTTGCCGGCGTAGATTGCATTTGTCCCAAGTTCTTCTTCAATTCGCATCAATTGATTATACTTTGCAATGCGGTCTGTGCGGCTTGCAGAACCAGTCTTGATCATACCGCAATTTGTTGCAACAGCAATATCAGCAATAGTGGTGTCTTCCGTTTCACCGGAACGGTGACTGATCACAGAAGTGTAGCTTGCCTTCTTTGCCATCTCAACGGCATCAAGTGTCTCGGTGAGTGTGCCGATCTGATTCACCTTGATGAGAATGGAATTCGCAACACCCATCTTGATTCCTTTTGCGAGATACTCAACGTTCGTGACAAATACGTCATCACCGACAAGCTGAATTTTTTTGCCGATAGTATCTGTAAGAAGTTTCCATCCATCCCAATCGCCTTCTGCCATTCCGTCTTCCAACGAAGCAATCGGATATTGCTTTACCCAGTTTTCATAGAACTTTACCATTTCTTCTGATGATTTTTCAGATTTATCCGATTTGCTGAATATATATTTTTTCTTACCCGTATCGTAGAATTCACTCGCCGCCGGATCGAGTGCAATGTAAATCTGTTTCCCCGGCTTGTATCCAGCTTTTGTGATTGCTTCAAGAATAACTTCGATGGCTTCGTCATTCGATTTCAAATTTGGAGCAAACCCTCCTTCATCGCCAACAGCGGTATTGTATCCTCTTTTCTTCAACACACCTTTGAGTGTGTGAAAAACTTCTGCACCACTGCGCAGCGCTTCGGCAAACGTAGGAAGCCCGACCGGGAAAATCATGAATTCCTGAAAATCCACATTGTTATCGGCGTGCGAGCCGCCATTTACGATATTCATCATTGGCGCAGGAAGAACTTTTGCATTCGTTCCGCCGATGTACCGGTAGAGAGGCATCTTCAAAGATTGAGCAGCTGCTTTCGCAACTGCTAACGACACGCCAAGGATGGCGTTTGCGCCAAGCTTCCCTTTGGTCGGCGTGCCATCGAGCGCAATCATCATCTTGTCGATACCAACTTGATCAAGAGCGTCGAAGCCGACGACTTCTTTGCAAATGATGTTATTCACATTCTTCACTGCCTTCAGAACGCCTTTGCCAAGATAGCGTGTTTTATCGCCATCACGCAGCTCGACTGCTTCGTTTTCGCCGGTGGAAGCGCCGCTGGGAATTGCTGCGCGGCCTATCGTGCCGTTTTCTAATTCAACTTCAACTTCAATTGTAGGATTGCCGCGGGAATCGAGAATCTCGCGCGCCCAAACATCTGTAATTGTTTGTGACATTGTATTGCTCCAAAAATGATTAGTGTCAGTAAGATTTATGTGTTCAACATGAATTATGATCCCGAATTCCGCCCATGCAGATTCGAGATGAGGCTGTCCAAAATAATTCCGAACGGCTTTAATTAAGCCAAATTTTGGTGGAAATGCAATTTCTAATAACTGGTAATAAAAGCATTAGGTAGGATTTCTTCGGAAAAATAATGAGTGAGAGCGGGTTGGCATCACAGATTTTAGAATGGTTCTGATTTGCTCACTCCATAGAAGCGATGCAATTCTATGACCGACATTGTTTCGTGCACTTACGGATGGATTAACATATTCTCCCTTTGATCATTTTCATTAATGGTTCTGCTAAGAAGGCTCTCCTTCTTAGCAGGGTCATTGTCTTTATTAAGTACTGGCCGAAACACGCTATTTAATCTCTTCAACAACTAAACCGGCTTCATTCATGCCTCCAATTGGATTTTCTTTGCCATATTGATTAAATGTTATACTGCCATACTTTGAAATCCAGCCAGCTGATATATCATCATATGGGAAAAAAGCTGTTTTCTTGACATTCCGTTTGTTAATCATCAAATATCCATATCCAATAATGTGATCTTGGTTCTTCCCAAATACTATATTGATGCTATCTCTCAAACAAAATGTTGTACAACCAAAGGTTTGTTGAATATTTAGAATGAAAACAAATAACATAATTCCTAAAAAACTTATTCTCTTTCTCATAATTTGATTCCTTTATTAAATAAATCACATATCCTTGATGCAACGAACAGAAAATCCATTCGCCTTACTGTGTGCCTTGTCTCTTAAGATAACAGCACTATTGTACATTATGAACTGGCTATATTCGTGATTATCCTCCTCAGTAGAATCCCTGGCAATGGCCTGCGGCTCGTGTACCACCTCGGAACAAACGGACACAGGAGTGACAATTTTGTTCTCTTGCGCAGAGAGACCGATCGCCAGCAACAACAGGTTCACTATTCCAATACTACAGAGGCTGTGTGAAAATAGGGTGACAAGCACATTTTGAGTTCGTTTTTAGAATGAAATCAAAACATTTTTCGTAAAAACCCGAATTTTCACACAGCCTCTACAAACCAAGGTTTTCATAAGAGCTTTATTTCCTCTCTGCTTGGTTTAGGCATTTTCCTACGAATAGATCTATTTAAACTAAAATGTACATGCTTTAGATTAAATTTCTTAGTAACTTCTTGCTGAAATAAACAATCGAGATTTGTCAAATCTCTTCCTGTCAAATGAGCTATAACCTTTGCTATACTTTTATCCTTCACCAGAATATGATAACTATCCCAATTATTTCCCAAGCACTAAAGCTGCTATTTTCATTGAAGGATCTTTATTAATGTAACTTTCACAGTTTGTAAAAATAATAACAGAGACATCTTCGTTTGGAAAATATAACTGATTAGAGTAAAATCCAAAGATACCACCAGCATGTCCAACGATAGGGCTGCCCATGACGTTGCCCACGCCAATACCATAACCGTAACCGGTTTCTTTTCCATTTGAAAGTTTGTAGCTAGTTCGGGTTTTTTCAAGGCTTTCTTTTTTAATTAATTTGAAAGAATTAAGGGCTTGATAATATTTTAAAAAATCTTCGACAATTGACATCAAACTGCCTGCAGAGTATACCACCGTCCAACTAATGTAATTAGCATTTTTAATTCCCTCAGCACCGATTTGATATCCTTTTGCACGATTTTTTATAATTTTGCTGAAGTTCCCATAGTAAGAATTTTTCATTCCGGCAGGTTTAAAAATATTTTCTTCAATATATTTTGCATAAGTCATTCCTGACACTTTCTCTATAATATAACCTAATAAGCAAAAACCTGAGTTGCTATAATGAAGATTCGTTCCAGGTGCAAAATCCATAGGTTCGTTCTTGAAAAAATTGATAAATTCACTTGTAGTATAATCCTTTCGCCAAAATGTAGAATCGAATTCTTTCATCTTCCAGTAATCCTTTATGCCTGAAGTATGCGTAAGTAAATTTTCGATTGTAATTGTGTAACCATGAGTAGGGTAATCTTCAATAAATTTATTAATGGGGTCTTGCAGAGATATTTTACCTTGCTCAACTAATTGCATAATGGCAACAGCCGTAAATTGCTTTGTAATAGAGCCAATCTCAAAAACCATATTGACGTTATTTGGCACACTCAACTCTAAGTCTGCCATGCCAAAGGCTTTTTCATAAATAATCTGCCGTTTACGTGCCACCAAAACCACACAACCGGGTTCATCTGGTTTATATTGTGCCGAGAGCAACTTGTCAAATTCAACGCCCAATTGTTTATCCTTTTCTGAAATAGTTTGGGCGTTTCCATATTGAAAACAAAATCCCAAAACAATTAAAAAAACTAAATACATCTTTTTCATATTAATCCTTCCTTAGTGAATATTTAATCAAATAGTTTGTTTCAAGTTTA
>JBEKAY010000014.1:0-72486 GCA_050015675.1 Bacteroidota bacterium
TACTTGTGGTTGGAGTGTAAACCTCTGACCAGAAACCGTTGTATGATTGGATAATTCTTCCATTATATTTATTGACTGCGCCCTAACGGACCGGCGCTAAGCTGCGGCGCTGATAAGTTTCATATTGCTGACAACGAAACAAGTTCATGCTGATAACCAAATTAATTTACTCTCAACCAACGAGAAAATAAAAAGGTAATAATAAAAACGTCAACCCAACATTAGCCATGAATTTCGCACCCAGCTCATTCCGTCAGCTTGAGCGCCTGGTTAGGCGCACTCAAAAAGATCTATTTTTTTAGCAAACCTTTTATCCATTGGACACATTCAATTTCATTTACAATTGACCAAGAATGCGGATGTCGCCGCCCATTGCTCCTATAACCTGTCTGATATGATTGCATAAACTCTGCTTTCTTGTTGCCCATAGCTAATAGGCGCCTTATTAATTCAGATGTGCTAAAATAATTATCATCTTTAACAGACTGATTACTGTTTATCAAACGCCACGCGATGTCTACATCATGATATGTTCTTACGGCTATGTCCTTTAAATATTTTTCATGCTCTCCATATTTCGTATCCATACTAAAAGGACTTAGATAAGAATAAATGGTATCATTTTCACTTGGAATACCATAGTCGTTTTTAAGATAATTCATTACATATTCTGCTTCCTTATATGCTGCATCTGAATAATTGTGTTTATAACTTTTCTCTAAACCATCCCACAACTTAACAATATCTACCGGAGAATCTACGGTAAAAATCCCTTTGGGCCTTATGGGATATTTATCAGGATATTCATTGCATAACTCCACATATCTCATTGCAACTATTCCACCTGCAGAATATCCACCTAGAACAAAATCTTCTTGATGAACTTTGTATTTTCTAAGCACATCTTCTAGAACTGCAGAGAGTTTTGATTGCACTGCCGAATCAGCGGAAATCTTATTCCCTTCTGCAAAGCCAATTGTCAATATTCTGTTTACATAAGCCACATTGTGGAGTTTTGTTTCAGGAAAGATCCATTCGGCCTTTTCTCCAAATCCGGCAAGCAAAACTAAGACACCTGCAATTGAATCGCTACAAGGTTCGATAGCCAAATAATATCCACTGAAAGCGTCTTTATCGTTTAGGACAACCTTCTTTATAGATTGTGAATAAAGAAAATTATTAACGGATAGAACAAGAAGGATAGCGATTAATATTTTTTTCATTTTAATCCTTTAATATTGTGAGTGCGCCTAACGGATTGCGGCTAAGCTGACCGCGTGACCGACTTTAATGTTACACAAAACGAAACAGGTTCACACTACCAAGTGAATTATTAAACACAAAACCTCTATTAGCCATGTTGATTGCTCCCACGCTCATTCGGTCAGCTTGAGCCGCTGGTTAGGCAGCATTAATCATATAGATTTACGCACACAGTTCAATCTTGTCCATCTTCCTTGAGATAAGACCAAAAGTGATTGCAATAAAAAACAACAAGATGATGAATAGTGCAATCCCCAAATTAAATCCGATTAAATTAAGAATATATCTGAACAACAAAATATATAATAGAATAAAAACAAGCATTGTGGCAATCCATAACCAAATAGCTTTTTGAGAACGAACAACTTTCAGAATCGTTCCACAATTCTTACACTTGATTTTTCCCTGTAAAGATTCTTTGAAACTTAAGCCCGTTGATGAAGGAAATAATAATCGATATAAGAAAAACATTTGAAAACGTGTTGCTGCTGGTCGATTACATGTTGGACAATTCATATCATCCTCCTATATATAGTCATAAATTCGACCTTTTTATTAATGCTGCCTAACGGATTGCGGCTAAGCTGCCGCGTTGAATAGTTTCGTAATGCACCCAAGGAAACAGGTTCACGCTACCGATTAAATTATTAAACACAAAACCTCTACTCGCAATGTAAATTGCTCCCACGCTCATTCGGTCAGCTTGAGCCGCTGGTTAGGCGGCGTTAATGTCAAAGAAATAATTCACCCTTTATTACAGTTTTTGCAGTTCCTTTTAATAGCACTCGTTCCTGTCCAAGCAATTCACAACGAATGCACCCTGGCCGAAAGGATGCTTGATAACCTATGACAGTAGTCTTATTCAACTTTTTGGCCCAATAGGGTGCAAGATAACAGTGTGCAGAACCAGTAACCGGGTCTTCATTCACACCTACCGATGGAGCAAACACGCGAGAAACAAAATCATATTTTGGATCCACCGAACGTGCAGTTATTATCACACGTTTATTCAAACGCTTTAACAATTCAAAATCGGGATACATTGTTCTTACCTCTTGCTCATGTTCGACTTCCAATAAGTACCGGATTTCGTCACAACCAATAAATATTGGATTCACATGTAATGCCTTCCGAATGAGTTCATTCTGAGATGTGAGTATTACAAATTTCTGGGGAAAATCCATGACAATCATTTCATTCGCATTGGTAACCGTGAGCACGCCACTTTCTTGGGTTGCAAACTGGATCGCATGTGCTTTTTGCTCATATTGTTGTTCCCATAAAATATGGGCCGTTGCCAGCGTAGCATGACCACAGAGAGGAACTTCGATCTGCGGAGTGAACCAACGTAGATGATAACACATATCTCTTTTTACAGCAAAAGCCGTCTCAGAGTGATTGACCTCTTTTGCGATATTGAGCATAAGTTGATCAGCAATCGGTTTTTCAAGAATACACACTCCAGCGGGATTGCCAGTAAATGAAGTCTCTGTAAATGCATCAACAATGTAGATATTCATGTATTATTCTTGTTACTTCTATTCAGAGATACGCCGCCTAACGGACCGGCGCTAAGCTGCGGCGCTGAAAATATTCAACATGCACCCAAGGAAGTGAGTTCATGCTGATAAAGAAATAATTAAGACTGAAACCTATGCACGCCATGTTTAACGTACCCAGCTGGCAACCGTCAGCTTGAGCGCCTGGTTAGGCCGCACAAAACTATTATTTAATATCATTGTCATTATCTTCTTTGAGAACTATATATTCTCGTGAATAAATCCAAAAGTAAATACCTAAAACTAACAAAACGAGATGATAAAATATCGTGATGAAATTGTAACTTTCCGGTCCATATTCAGTGCCACCAGTTGACGTGTTAATATATTTACATCCACTTGAAAGCAAACTCGCACCACCAGCGGTTATTATTATGAAAGCCCAAATACGAATGCAAAGAAGGACGTATATGTTTTTTGAATAAATTAAATATAGCAACCCACCTGATATAATAGTTCCAAATACATAGATAATGCCATTAGATGAAAATAGATTGAATAGAGAATAAATAAAATTAATTATCTGAATGCCGGTTAAAACATAAATAAATGGTTTATTCGTGAATTCGACTATAGTAATTTCCTTGTGCGGCCTAACGGACTGCGGCTAAGCTGCCGCGTTACCAACTTTAATTAACCACAAAACGAAACAGGTTCACGCTACCAACTGAATTATTAAGTACCAAACCTCTATTTGCAATGTTGATTGCTCCCACGCTCATCCGGTCAGCTTGAGCCGCTGGTTAGGCAACGCGCTTGGAATTTATTTTTGCTGCTCTCGTCCTTTCTACCGTGAATTTTGTTACTTCATCAGTGATTTTGTAAGCATGGTTCAGTAATCGGGTTATGCGTTTGGGTGTCAGGAAACGTTTATTTACTATTTTTGCAAGTTGGAGAATATCCACTAGAAATACTCCGTACGGTTAGACCTCGCCCCCATCTGTTTTCAACGTTGCATCAATTTCATGCATATACTGGTCTGAAGCTACTCGAACAATAAGTTCTTTGTATGCTTTACGTTCCTCTGAACGCTTTGAAATCCATGCGGTCAAGAATCCCGAAGAGGCCGCCAATGAAAGCTCCGGAGAGCGTTCCTACTACCGCCAGTTCTTGTGCTGATAGGTTCATATATGAATAGACCTTTCTGATATATTGTTATATATGTGGTGTAAATTAGCGTTGCCTAACTACTGATTAGATAGACTTTGTCTATCTTTTGCGCTTATAAGCGTAAAAAGTAGACTCTCAATAAAACATTTTGTAACTTTTATCATTCGCTAATACAGGAGACAATTATGGCTACCAAACTACTTGACCTAGTGCGGGAAACCACCCGACTTAAACACCTCAGCCATCGCACAGAAGAATCTTACATCCACTGGATAAAAAGATTCATCTTGTTTCATAAAAAACGTCATCCTGTAGAATTAGGAGAAAAAGAGGTTCGGCGCTTCCTCACTTACCTCGTTCAGCAGAAATATGTGTCTTCCTCAACACAAAATCAAGCATTAAATGCGATAATATTTTTATACTCGCAAGTACTGCATAAATCGCTTGGGTCGTTTGGCGACGTCCCGCGCGCACAGCGTTCTGTGCGCTTGCCCGTTATTTTCTCGCGCAGCGAAGTGCACATGATTCTAGACCACCTTCAAGGTACCCCAAAACTTATCGCCAAGCTGCTCTATGGATCCGGTTTGCGATTGTTAGAAGCACTACCCCTGTTGCCTCAAAAGTAAATGACACCATGGGATTGTGAGATTATGCAGATCGTTTTATGTGAATATTCCACGGTGTAGCAAGATGTAAGATGATACGAATTTTCTTAGACATAATCTTTTGGAGAGTAAAAGGATTCAGGGTATGCAAGAGAGTAAGTAATTCATCTTTAGTATTCTGAGAGAGTTTTTTAGATTCTAAGAGACGTTGGAACGGAGTTTTCGGAGCATCAAAATGTTTGATAGTTTTGGATTTGATCCGTTCTTTGTCAAGAAGCTTTACAGAAGGAAGAAAGAAGTTGAAGAGCAATCTCCATTGGGATGAAGAGAGATCGTTCAACAAAGAGACCATACGCTGATCTTCAAAGCGATCATACCCAAGATACTGTCGGATGTGTGTCCAGTTCTTTCCTTCGATATGTGCATTGTCGTTCTTCTGATATTCACGTGAACGAGTATAATGCACTGGACGTTTTCGATGCTGAAAATATTTGAGAATGGTCCAGTTCATGAACTCAGAGCCGTTATCGCAATCGAAGCCTTTGAGAAAAAAGGGAAGAGCAGATTCAATGGACTTGAGAGCCTCAAGCACACCGTGTTCACCTTTACCCTAGAGTGCACGTTGTTCTGTCCAAACAGTGGCAATATCAACGGTATTTAAGGTAAAAACGAACATGCCAGCCATCGACGTGCCGCAATGGGCAACTGTATCAGCTTCAATAAATCCTGGAATACGTTCATCCCATTGATTGGTTTTGATGGGAATGTGTTTCTTGAGCAGTGATCCTGGTTTAGTGGTTGCAAGACCTTTTTTGGTATAACGAGAACGCAGTGGGGCCAATAATCGATCGATCGTTGCGGCGGAGATCATCAACAAGAGCTTTTGATTACTCGGAGAGATTCCTGTATCATCAAAGGGCAGCCAGAGAGGAATCATTGCCTTGAGACGTTTTCCACAGGCAAGATTGCTGGCGATCCAGAGCCGCTTCAGGAAGGCGAGAATCTCAGGATGATGATAAGTCACCGGACGGCCACTTTTGGCTTTGGTGGAACGGATAAAATGATATGGTTTGGGATTGAGCAAGCGAAGTGCGTATTTTCGATCGTACTCACAGACTCGACAAAATTCATTGAGAATCGTTGTCTTGACTGTTTTGGGTGATGCTTGGTATCGTATTCGGATGCTATTAAGATATTCACGTTTCGAGGTTGTACTCATCGCTATATGTCCTTTCTCTATGGTGACATATATTATGAGGCAACGACTCTTTTTCAAATCGCTTTCGGTATCTTTTATTATGAGTCAATTCGGAATGAGCTCGCATAACAGAAATTAGTTGATAATATTATATGTATAGCCTATATTACAATTGTGCTGTCACTGAAGAACTAAAAAAGTATCCATCGATGAACCTTCTCCCCGACTGAGTTTTTTATCATGAGGAAATCGCAGAAAAGGCAACCGAGGTAGTTATGAAGGCACAGTACGAGTATTTAGTAGGTAAAAGCAAAGTTTTAGTCATGATAAAAACGAACGATTACAATCTTGCTGTTAGTGTAATATCCAAAAGTAATAAGGAAGTAGGGAAGCAGTGAAATACTTTTATTACGTACTTTTTCTGATGGCGGTTTTTGTTTCAATCAATTACGCACAGGTGGCAGTGATCGTGAATAAATCAACCCCTGTATCGAAAATAACCGCAGCTTCCCTGTTACAAATTTATATTTTGAACAATACGAAGTGGCCTGATGGTACAAAAATTATTATCTATTATAATAAAGAACAGTCCATCTGTCAGAAATTGTGTGACTTCATTGGCGTGGATATTATTAGCCTTAGAAAGCGATGGATGCAATTGCAGTTATCCGGTGAAGGAAAAGCACCCGAAGTTGTCAATGATGACGCTAAAATGATAAAAAAGGTTAAGTCAACCTTAGGAGCAATTGGATATGTCAAGGCATCGTCGATCAAGGGTAATGATTTGAAAGTGATTGCAACAATCGAATGATGTCCATAGTATTCGATTGGTTGAAATTGAAGCATGCAAGTTCGCGAAGTGCTTGCTCGTGTCTAATGACAATAAAATAATTGATATGTATTAGTGAAAGTATGGGAAAACAAATGAGAAATAGAATATTTCTTCTCTCTTTGTTTCGCTAAATCTCTGACTTTCACCTGCCTTATAAACCCAGAAAATAATTTCTGCTGCAACTGCCACTCATAGAAGGCGGGACCATAAAGTGAGCCAAAACTATGGCTTGATAATTATTGGCAAAGCAACACCCTTCTCATTCCACACGCCATCGTTATTGGATCCTTTGACCCGGAAAATATACTTCCCTGGATTTAAATTTGTATAGTTCACAGTGTGTTTTGTGCCAACATAATACCAGTCTTTGTCAAATCCTTCCATTTTATATGCATACTGGTTTTTTGAAGATGCGATATAATTGAGAGCTGCAAAATCAAATGAAAAGAAAGACTGTGTATGAGACAGAATCAAATCCTCGTCAACTCCGGTTTCTTTTCCCAATCCTCTTTCGCCGATGTTGACAGGTTTATTAAATATTTGAAAATTAGTAATAACGATCGGTGGAATGTATGAGTTTTTCGGTACATTATCTGGATCAAATACGTTGAACCCGTTCGAACCTCCAAAATACATCAATCCGTCGGTACCTTTACAACTTGACCGTTGGCGAAATCCGTTACCCTGCAAACCGTCTTCATGTGTATAATTCTTGAACTCCGGTTTTGCCGGAAGATTTACTGCATTATTGAATTTTGATAGGCCTTTATCTGTGCCAATCCAAAGATTTCCATGATCATCTTCAAGAATGCTGTTAATAGAATTATCGGGCAGTCCATTTTCTGTTCGATAACATGTAAATCCTTTCGTAGATTTATTAAACAGATTAAGACCGGCATTTGTGCCCGCCCAAAAATTTCCTTTACTGTCTTCGAAAATTGATATTACCTTATTGCTGCTCAAACTTGTACTATCATTCGCAGAATGTGTAAAATTTTCGAATTTTTTTGTTACTATGTCGAAATGCTCGATTGAGGTCTCATCTGCCAGCCATATATTGCCATTTTTTGCTTCAATGATTGAAGAGACATAGTTTGTATTTATTCCTGAATTTGAAGTATTATACCTCGTAAATATTTTCTTTTTCCTATCAAATATATTCAATCCACCACCCATGGTTCCGATCAATAAATTTCCTCTGCTATCTTCAATAATAGAAAATATATTGTTGTTGCCTATGCTATTGGTGTCTTTAGGATCATTATAATAATGTTCAAACGTCTCAGTTTTATAATTAAATTTATTAAGGCCGCCGCCCCATGTTCCCACCCATAGATTTCCAAGTTTGTCTTTACAAATAGCCCACACTGCATTGGAACCAATACTTCTCTTATCTGAAGGATTATAAACAAAATGTGTAAATGTATCTTCTCTTTTATTATATCTGTTCAAGCCACCTTCAGTACCTATCCAGAGGAAGTCTTCTTCTTCCAGGAAAGTATTTACTTGGCTATTGTTCAATGATCTTTTACTACCGAGTTCACTCTTGAGATGAATAAATTTATCTTCTTGTAGATTAATTCTATTTATTCCATCACCATGGGTGCCAATCCAAATGTTGCCTTGTTCGTCCTGGCAAAGAGAATAAATAGAATTATTACTCAGGCTGGTTGTACGACTAGGATCGTTTTTAAAATGGATAAAGGTATTGACCCTGTTTTGGAAGTTAGTGAGATCGATCATATCCAATCCGCCGTTTTCAGTACCTATCCATAGATTATGTTTATCATCCTCTAAAAGAGACAGAACTGCACCATTAGAAATACTGCTTTCATCTTTACTGTCGTTTTGATAATGTTCGAATATGCCTTTTTGTGGACGTTGCTGTGCGTTCGTAAATAAATCTAAACCAGCTTGAGTGCCTATCCATAGTTTACCAGCTTTATCCTCCAATATTGACCAGATATTATTATTTCCTAAACTGCTTGAATCATTAGCATCATGATAATAATGAACAAAGGAATTCCTTTCTTTGTCATACAAGAGCAAACCATAATAGGTACCTATCCATACATTATTTCTACTGTCAACAAATATTGAACGAGCAGTTACTGATTTCTGCGGGAGATTATATGTATAAACACTGTCATTTTCTAAATTATAGCGCCAGAAATTGGAAGTTGCACCTATCCAGAGATTTTTATCTTTATCTTCCGCGATTGACCATATAGATTCTTGTTGAACTTTGGAATATTTAATGAACCGGTCGTTTTTTCTATCATAAAGATTGAGACCTTCTCTCGTGCCAATCCATAATTCTCCCCTACTATCTTTTAACATAGACGTAACACAAGAACTGCTGATTGAATTTGTATCTCGAAAGTTATTTTTATATTCACGGAAAGAATATCCATCAAAGCGATCTAAACCGGCATCCGTTCCAAACCAAATAAAACCGTATTTATCTTGAAGAATGGAATGCACCCAACTATGTGAAAGTCCGTCATCAACGGTGATATGCTTGAATCGAATGTTTTTTATTTGCGCATCTAACATTTGAGGATAGATGAGAAACCCTATCAGCATAAAAAACAGGAGTGCTACTAAGAAGAGTTTTTCAAAAAATGTGTCTTTCATGGTCCATATTCTCCTATGTAAATATTCAGCAATGTCCTATTATAAGGCAAATAAATTTAAAGGATATTCAAAATATAACAATTTATCCGAAATCCCTCTTTATTGACTTTGGCAATTATACTAATTGTGCATAATATGCAAAAATTACCTCTATTTTCCAACGAGTTGTAATGGATATCGTAGTGCTCGACGGTGGGTTATTCAGGGTAACGAATAGCAAGTTTCAACCAATCTGAAGAAGGAAACACGGCATGAGAGAGCTGTAAAGGAGAACGGCCATTACAAGAGGTTCGATCACCGCGACAATCCATTAACCGCAACTGCCATCGCTGCTGAAGCCGGCGTAGATGATTTTCTTGTGGAAGCAAAACCGGAAGATAAACTTAAGCTCAATCATGATTACCAAAAAGGCGGAAGACTTGTCGCGATGACCGGTAACGGTACCAACGACGCTCCTGCTCTTTCGCAAGTAGATGTTGCTGCCACAATGAATACCGGCACACAATCCGCACGCGAAGCGGTAAATATGATGGGCTTCGACAGCAATTCGACAAATTGACTTTAAGGACATACAATCTACATCCATGGGAATTATATAGAAAGAAAGCCATGAAGACAGTTACAGTCCTTTTGGGCCTGAAGCTGCGGATATGGTAATTAAAAAACACTTACCCTACTCAATAATCAATTCGAAAATTAAATGAATAAAGGAGGAAATCTTGTGGAAACGGAATAAATTAAGTATCGATTTATGTTTCCGGTCGAAGTATCGATTGACTTTCCTTTTATTTATACATCCTAAATATATAATATAAATACGACTTGCTGCAAAATATCTATCAAATAGAGCTAAGGACGCATTCAAACTCATAATTTTAATGGAGGAAATGTATCTGCATTCAAGAAATGGATATTATCAGGAATTATCTTGTTTAGCCTTTGTGCCTCCGGAGAGATACTGTCTCTACCGTGGTATTGCTTTTCTGGCGGTTTGCAAAGTAGATATCTTGATCACATAGGATGCAAATTGTTTGTAATCATTGGAGCTACAATCAAAGATGATGATACTATAAGCAGGAAACCTGAAATTAGCAGAAAAAGCATGCTTACTAAATGCTCCGGACATAAACATACTTATGCGGATTGTTCAGTATTGCATTTGTGAACGATTTCGCCAAATACTTTTTTATCGATATGTGAAACTATCTGTAAATACTGTTCGTAATATGATTTAAGTCACTCCGGTTTGTTGTTATTTTTTGTTGTCTTTTAACCACCTTTCAACAACAAAATACCTCTTTCCGGAGTTTTTATTTTGGACAAGTGTGATATTGGATATATGTTTAAAAACACCCAGCTGTTCGGATGATATGAAATTAGGAAATAATATTAGCGGTTCGCTAATTAGTTGTTACATTTAAAGAAATAAGTTTGAAAAAATATCTTCTGCTATAAAAGAATCCTAACCGACTTTCACCGACAGGGATCTTTCTTTGGACTAAGTAGCACCTGTCCGCCATACATTTTGGCGGTGGGGTGGTCCCGCTTGAGCAACAGCGGGACATCGTCCAGATAAAAAAATCGGAATTCTGCTACAGTAGTAATCATCCTATTACTATTGAAAACAGAAAACTCCGGACTAGCCCGCCTACGATGACACTTCGGCGGGTAAACTGGGTGGTCCTTTTTTTGTAGCGGGGGTCCGCCATGCAGCGTCGGGAAGGATTCTTACTCATTATTTATTGTTCGAAACACCCGCTTTTTATTGGGAAGAGTCATCTTTTCAGTTTAATAACAAATCATTCCTACCTATTCGTCTTCTAGAACTGCCAAGCAATGGTATCCAATCGGCTGATGCCAAGAAAATGCTATCGGGGATATCTCTCACCACTGAAATAAATTTAGTTTGATAAAGGAGGACTGATTATGTTGCTCATTATCCTCCAACCAACAATCTTGTATCTTGTCTTTAAATTTGTTACAGCAAAACAACAAAGGTTCAGAAAAATCAATGCTTGTAAACTCATAAATGAAACAATTATCCAATCAAAACTAATCTACGCCCAGGTTACGGCGTGTCGCTTAATTATTTTTTTCAAAACTATTGATATTAACTCATTTTTATATTAATTTGGTTAATATAATTAACTTATTTATATTAGTATCAATATTTATTTTTAAACATAAAACAATGGACAAAACAATGGACAAAACAACTTTATCACCGGAAGAAAGTCTCTTGTTAATTACAAAGACAATTGAAGAGACTAAACAAAGATTTAAAGAAAATGGCCACATTTTTATTTTGTGGGGCAGTATAACGTTTTCAGTATTTTTTCTTCAGTATTTTTTTGTACTAACAGGATTATACAAGCTATTTGACATAATCTGGACTACTATCTTATTTCCGCTTGGGGCGATCTATACATTTATATATGTTAGAAAAAATGTAAAAAAGAAAAATCTACCCACTACTATCATCGGTAGGATAGTAGGAACAATGGGATGGACGATGTTTTTGAATATTATGATATTAAGTTATCTTTTTAGACAGCAACTTGGTGATGCCCTTGCTCCGATATTTATAATTATACTTGCTTTGTTTATAATTGTTATCGGAGCATCCATTAAATTTAAGCCGATATTAATTGGAGGTATTTTACTAAATTTAATCGGACTCGGTTCTTTCTTTCTTAGCCGGGATTATCATGGGCTTAGCATGATGTTAGGAGGGTTAGTAGGATTGATAATTCCGGGAATATTACTCAATAGGGCAGATAGGAAATAAAATGTTTAACGATTTAGATCCCATATTACACTCGCAGCTTCGATTGTCAATAATATCTATTTTAATGACCGTTGATGAAGCCAATTTTACTTTTATTCAAGAAACCACCAAAGCTGCTGCAGGCAATATAAGTATCCAGATAAAAAAATTACAGGAGGCGGAATATGTTAAAGTTAAAAAAACTTTTAAAAATAATTATCCAAATACTTCTGTATCAATGACTAGTAAAGGAATAAAAGCATTTGAAGATTATGTAAATAACCTTAATAAATATATAAATCCCCAACAATAATTTTTTTGCCAATATGGTTAATATTATTAACTACTTAAAAGGACTAATTATGAAAACAACAATATTAAGTATTATAATTTTCATCCTGATTTTTATCCTGACTTCTTGCAGTTTTGAAGCATCAGGGAAAATAGAAAGAATGAAATTTGCCGAATTAAGAGATTCTGTATTTTCAAGATTTATTAAAATAAAAGAGGATACAACAAACTTTGAGGATTGCATAAAAATAAAACCCTTTAATAAAGTTTTAATGGGTACTCTCATTAATATCAAGTTAGATAATTTGCCACAAAATAAAAATATTACATTACATGCCTATCGTAAAAATTGGGAAGGCCTTATTTATTCATTTGCCTGCTTTAAGACTGATAGCAAAGGACAAATACAACTAAATAAAGATAAACCAATATCAGCAACTTATTCAGGTGTCGATTCTTTAGGTATTTTTTGGTCTATGACAAAACCAACCTATATAAATGAAGAATTACCATTTGAAATAAAAAATCTGAAATTGAATACGATATATTTTCAATTAGAAGTAGACGGAAAAATAATTTCAAAAGATGAACTTCGGCTAATTTTAGAAACACCTGATATTTATTGTGAGGAAATAAGAAATAAAGATATGGTTGCAAATTACTATTATCCCAAAAACAAACAAAACTTACCACTTATTATTATGTTAGGCGGTTCGAATGGTGGAATTAGAGAAGTAGACGATCGCGCTAAAATAGTTTCTTCGCATGGTTATGCGGTACTGGCCTTAGGTTATTTTGGCATGGAAAATCTTCCAAAGAATCTGGAAAGAATACCTCTTGAGTATTTTTTCAACTCAATTGATTGGGCCAAAGAAAAACAATTCATTGATACTGCCAAGATTGTAATTATAGGAGTTTCAAAAGGTGGAGAAGCAGCTTTATTGGTGGCATCCATGCGTAGAGATATTAAAGGTGCAATAGCATTCGTACCAAGTAATGTAAGATGGCAGGGAATACCCGATGGACCTAGTTTTATTAGTAAATCATCATGGACATTAAATGGTAATGATCTTCCTTACCTTAAGTGTAGCTTTAGCTTTTCGTTTTTTTGGAAATTTATCTGCAAATCTAAACAGATAGAAATGCGTGAAATCTTTAAACCTATTATTACTGAGGATAAATCAAAAATTGATCCTGCACTTATTGAAGTTGAAAAAATAAACGGTCCCATTTTACTGATTGCAGGGAAAGATGATAAGTTATGGCCATCTTATGATATGTGCCAAATGATGAAATATCGATTAGATAGTTTAAAATTTGAGCATCAAATTGAGTGTTTAAACTATGATAATGCCGGGCATTTTATTTTTGGACCAGATCTAATGCCAACTATAAATTATAAATATGATCAAATAGCAGTGGGAGGTAAGGATTCAGAGAATTCTGCTGCACAAATTGATTCATGGAATAAAATGATTGGTTTTCTTCAAACATATTTTCCTGTAGAATAATATTATAAACTACTTAAAAGGATTAATTATGAAAACCACAATATTTATTTTAACGATTTCCATCCTGATGGAATTTGGTTTTGCTCAAAATAACCCGCAAAAGTTTGATGGGCAGATTATGAAAAACACATTTAACAAAGACAGCATTTCGGTATTAGACTTCTATCGCCAGTATAGTTCATTTACCGATCCTGGAGAATATGTATATTTGTATAAGAATCTTCCTGATTCGTTGCCTGAACTTTGCAGTCTAATCAAATCTCAGTTTATTCATCCCATCGTAGAATTACCACAATATCGCGATCAAATTCCTAAAGAAAGATGGAATGAGACAGAAAAGTATACAACAGTTAAATCGGTTCTGCAGGGACTTCTATCCTATGACTCCAGGGGTTTTGTGAAAGACCGGAAACCTAAAGATCGATTAGTTTTAGGTTGCCGGGAAAATTCCCTCTTACTGGCATCTATACTTAAATATCGCGGCATTCCAGCCAGGGTCCGTTACGGAAACGCTGCGTATTTAATACCCGGATTTCATACGAATCACGTAATCTGTGAAGTATGGAATGAAAAATACAAGCGTTGGATGCTTGTGGATCCAAGTACAAATATGATTGATTTCAGCAGAGAAAAATTTGCTTTTGGCAACGATTCATGGTTGAAAATGGAAAAGGGGGAAATAGATCCAAATCTGTATGGGATACCAGGCAAATTTAGCAATAATAACGGATTGGTTACAATAGCAACTATGGTTTGCGTGGATTTAGCCTCTGTATTAGGGAACGAATATACAATATATCAATATGCACCAATTGTTGATTATGCTTTCGATAACAATAAAAAATTACCAGAAGATCAAATAGAAATCCTAAACAGGATCAGCAAATTAATGAAATCGTTCAACGCTGAAAATCTTTCGAAATTACAAGAGATTTATGACAATACACCTCAAATTCAAATTACAAAAAAATTTGTATTCGATGTCTCTTCATTGCTATCTCATAATTTTGATACAAAAACATCAGAGAACGATCCGGAAGTTAAAAATACTTCAAAAAATAACCCGGATATTGAATTTGTGGATATACCGGCAGGAACATTCACAATGGGAAGTCCTTCTTCAGAGAAGGGAAGAAAAGATGACGAGATACAGCATCAAGTTACACTGAAAGCTTTTAAAATGAGCAAGTATACTGTAACCTTTGAGCAATACGATTTATTTTGTGAGGCAACAGGAAGGAAAAAACCTTTTGGATTTAAACGTGGAAACATGCCAGTATCACAAATAACATGGTACGATGCCGATGCATTTGCCAAATGGATGGGCTGCAGGCTGCCAACAGAAGCTGAGTGGGAATATGCTGCCCGTGCAAATACTACAACTCCTTTTTATACCGGCGATAGCCTTACATTAGGTCAGGCATATTTTAATAATAAATCAGGAATGGAAGCCATGCCCGTTGGAAGTTTTCCGCCCAATGCATATGGTTTATACGATATGCACGGTAATATTGGAGAATTGTGCAGTGATTGGTATAGCGAATACGATATAAAAGATACATCAAATCCCAAGGGACCGGAAACCGGCGGACAAAAAGTTCTCCGTGGTGGTGGGTTTTGGGTATCAGCACAGGAATGTCGGTCAGCTAGCCGTGTCGGTGTTCCTCCAGGAAACAGGGGTGCAGGAATTAGTTTTAGGATAGTTAAAGATAAATAATAAAAAAGAGATCTCATGATTAATGTATCAAATCTAAGAAAAACATTCGATACCATTCACGCGTTGAAAGGTATTTCGTTCAACATTCAACAAGGTGAATGTTATGGACTTTTAGGTCCCAATGGTGCAGGAAAAACAACTACGATCTCCATCATGAGTACCATAGTAGAACCAAATGAAGGAGAGGTAAGTATTGCCGGATATGCTTTGAAAAAGAATCCGTTGGAATGTAAGAAGAACATTGGCGTTGTTACACAGGAAATAGCACTTTATAATGAGCTCTCGGCTTATGATAACCTACTGTTTTGGGGAGGCTTATATAATGTTCCGAAACTAGAATTAATAGCACGTATTGATGAAATAGTAAACCTGCTCGGACTGACCGACAGGAAGAATGACAAGGTAAAAACCTATTCCGGTGGAATGAAACGCAGAATTAATATCGCTTCTGCATTACTTCATAGACCTAAAGTCCTATTTATGGATGAACCCACTGTTGGAATTGACCCTCAGAGCCGGAATTTGATTTTTGAAGTGGTGGAAAAGCTGCATAAAAATGGAATGACAATTGTTTATACCACTCATTATATGGAAGAAGCTGAGCGTTTGTGCGATCGTGTCGGAATTATTGACAACGGAGAAATCATTGCGCAGGGAACATTGGATGAATTAAGGACATCGGGTTCGATGAAAGAAACCGTTGTAATTTCTTTTACTAATCTTTCGGATGAGCGCTTCAATGTAATCGCAAATGATTGGAAAGATC
Source organism: Bacteroidota bacterium (assembly GCA_050015675.1). Taxonomy (GTDB): domain Bacteria; phylum Bacteroidota; class Ignavibacteria; order UBA10030; family UBA10030; genus Fen-1298. The sequence continues at coordinate 16,257 of JBEKAY010000014.1, forward strand.
TCCAACGTTTCGATGATGCAATCCATTTTTATTCCATGAATATTCAGGTTGATTTATCGAGAATAATATTAAAGTGCAATGAGTTCGGTCTTGACATCAGGCATATTGATATCCGAAAAATAAACCTTGAAACTATATTCTTAAGTTTAACCGGTAAACAACTGAGAGACAAATGATAAAACTGGTAAAGAAAGATTTGAAATTATTCTTCAGTAATAAGCGCGACATGTTGCTGACTTTTGCAATACCTATTATAATTAGTACCCTATTTGCCCTTGTTTTTGGTAAAATTGGCAACTCCCACGGAGATGATTCACTAGGGCTGATCCAATCAGTGGCAGGTACTGCAATTTTAATGCTTTTGTTTTCAGTTGCAGAGATAGGCGGAAGTCTTTTGGATGAAAAGCAGGAAGGTATGTTAAAGAAATTATTGTGCTCACCGCTGCGATCTAACCATATCCTCTATGGCAAAATGGTATTTGCAAATATCATTTCCATTGCTCAGCTGTCAATCATGTTTGTTTACGCTAAGCTGGCTTTTGGCTTGGATATTATGCATCATCTTCCTGCTCTTGTGCTCATGATTTTTGTAACAGCATATGCCTGTTCCAGCTTTGGGATATTTCTTGCATCATTTGCCACATCACACCAACAGGTTCAGAAGGTTTCTACGCTCATTGTCCTTATCATGAGTGCCATTGGAGGCAGTATGATCCCTGTATTTATAATGCCGGAATTTATGCAAAAGATTGCTGTCATTTCGGTTAATTATTGGGGGGTTCAGGGTTTTTATGACATCTTCTGGAGGCTTCTTCCATTGACAGATATTACATTTTTATCAAGAATTATTGTTTTAATTGGCATTGGAACTTTTTTGAATTTCATTGCTCTTCAGATGTTCAAGAAAAATATTTTAAAAATTGTTTAAATGGCAAATGTGAACATTCTTATTTCTAAAGCAGCGGGGGTCCCGCTTGGGAAACAGCGGGATTTCGTTCCGTCAACTTACGTTGTCGGAACTCAAGAGGAAAAGAATATTCCGTGGCACTCACAAAACACAAAATCCCCATAAAGGGGATTTTGATTTTGTAGCGGGGGAGCGCCACACCACGCAGGGAAAGATTCAGCTTCCTGCTTTTCCGCTTGAAATAAGCACTTCTAATTGGGAAGAGTCTTCATTTTCATTTAAAAACAAGTCCCGCCATCCTTTTCGGCTTATAGAATTGCCAAATAATAGTATTCAATCGTCTGCCGGGATCTCCCTAATTACTGAAATATATTTAGACTGACAATGGAGGACAGATTATGGTTCTCACTATCCTTCATCCAATATTTTGTTATTTTTGGTCATTATTATATCTCTTGTTCATTATTGATATTCAATTACCATTGAAAACCTTCATCCATTCAATATCGCTAGTTCTGATAGCAGTATTCATCTTTGGTTGTCCTTCCAAGCATGAGGTACCAATTACAGTATCTCTCGTATCTACATCAAGGAGTGAGCACCTAGTCATGGGTAATCCAAGTGGTGCGGTCGACAGTGTTTCATACTCAAATAACTATCTGATGGAAAAGCCTCAATATGTTATCTCGTACAGTAGAGACCGTGGAATCCCGAATTGGGTGGCCTGGCACTTGGATAATACCTGGCTTGGCAATGTTCCACGAAAGGATACATTCCGTCCTGACAGCACATTGCCGGAGAATTGGTATCATGTGAGAAAAACAAGCTACAATAGAAGTGGTTACGCCCGGGGGCATCATTGTCCCTCTGCAGATCGAACGAATACGGTCGAGGATAACTCAGCTACCTTTCTTATGACCAATATGATGCCTCAAGCAGCAAACAATAATTCCGGACCGTGGGAAAAGCTTGAAAAGTATTGTCGTAATCTCGTCAAGCAAGGTAAAGAATTATACATATATGCCGGAGGATATGGCTCTCAAGGTACTATCGATTATGGCCATGTTACAGTTCCATTGCATACCTGGAAAGTTATTTTGGTATTAGATAATGGTGATAATGATTTAAGCCGAGTTACAACAACAACTCGTCTTATCGGTGTTGATATGCCAAATAGTAATGATCAAATCAGCAGGACAGACGATTGGAAATCCTATAGAATCTGTGTCGATAGCATTGAGGCTCGTACCGGTTTTAATTTCTTTTCAAATGTCCCAGATTCTGTTCAAGCAGTAATTGAAAGCGTTATTGATAGTCTCTGAGAATAAGAGAATTGCTGACGAATTCAGAAAATGTAGTCTAAGGGAGGTTTGTTTTTAATTTATCCAAACATAGGGAGGGGCTATTTATGAAAATACTTAAATATTTATTTCTTACATCCGCTGCCATTTTCATTTTATTGCAGCTTATCTACTATCCTCAAATGCCGGATAATGTCGCGATTCATTTCAATGCGCGAGGAGAAGTTAACGGCTGGATACCTAAAAGTTTAAATCTTATGCTGAGTTATTTAATCATCTTTATTATCACCTTGTCATTCGGTGGTGTACCATATATTCTAAGAAACATTTCACCAGATATGATTAATGTTCCAAAGAAAGAATATTGGCTTAGTGGTAACAACAAAGATAAATTGATTTCGATTCTATCGAGTCACATGTATTTCATCGGTTTAGTGACAAATCTTTTTTTGATCGTTATATTTCATCAATTATATGAATTCAATATTCGAGCTGTTGATAAGGTATCCGTTGTTATTATGATCCCATATGGTGTTTTTCTTTTGGGTTCGATCGTCCATTTATTTGTTCGATTAAATAAACGTACTTGAGTAAATAATTCCGATTTCATAAACACTATTAGTATGAATTTGATCTATTATGGCACTTATTTTAGAGACGTATTGACAAATACCTAAACGTTACTTACCATATTCCCAATGCCGTCTCCCCGACGGCAATAGTTAGCCTCCCTTAGCCCTGGCGTCTGGTAGTGCGTCAGGGCTATTATTATTCAAAAAAAGCATTTTGATGGATCATCAAATTCCTGCATATATCTCATTAAATAACTCCTCTTCCTTAAAACAAGAAATTCCTTATTTTAAGGAGTTAACAGACAGAGTTAAAATAAATCACATTATTCCAGGAAACAGGAAATGGAAGATACTGTTAGAATATCTCGTCAGAAACTTTACGATCAGGTCTATTCGATAATTTGATTTTGCATATTACATAGCATAAATTGAAACATATTATTAAGATAATAGTAGCTATCAATGATAATTTTATAAGCGTTAGAAAGAGTAACAAATAATTCTATTACTTTGCAATATTTTCGTTTTTATAGTTATCACTAAAATTATCTATTAACAAATAACTCAAAAAGTGAGGGAATTATGAAGATATATTTTATTAGACATACTGAAGCCGATGATGATAGAAGAGATAGCTTCGGTGGCATTGCAGACGATCCCTTAATAGAAAGTGGAGAAATCTATGCAAAAAAAGTTGGTAAAGCGTTGGTTAATAAAAGAATCAATATAATTTATTCGAGTCCGTATATACGCGCCAAGAAAACAGCTGAACTTATTAATGAATCTCTAAATATTAAAATCGTTGAGATTTATAATCTTAGGGAAAGAAATTCTTACGGGGTGTTAAGTGGTATAGAAAAAGTAAAAGCAAAAGAATTATTCCCTTCAATAATGCTTCGCATAGATCAAATGAAAAGAAAGGGATTGAAACCATCGAACTCTATAGAGACTCTTCCTGGCGCTGAAATATATTTAGATTTGTTACTAAGAGTTAAAGATGCTATTGAACAAATTCTACGAGAGTGCGATAATTTAAAGTTTAACAATATAGTGATCGTGACGCATGGTGGGATTGCGTCAGCTTTTTTTAACGATCTTCTTAATATTCCTATAGAGCTTGAAAAGGGTGAAATTATTGTTTTAGAGGGTGATTCATTAAATGAATTAAAGATAAATGAGAAAGAAACAAAAGATATCAAGAAAGAGTTGGTTTCATAGTAATTATTTCAATTTGTTTGAAAAATAAAAGAATTTGGAACTAAATTATTATATTTATTTTATAAGAAAACTTTTCCTCTGTCTTCCCTTATTAAGTTTTCCGAAAAAAGAACATTATTGATGAATGGAAACTTGTTTATGAAGCATAATGTTAAAACTCAAATCATAAATACTAGAAGAATAAGTAGAAATCAGCAGGTAGATACTCCTTGCATTGTTTTTCTTACTGATTTTTGGGGAAGACAAAATGGTGGAATCAACTCTTTCAATATTGACCTATGTAAATCCGTAGCAAAAATTGTTCCTCTTCCATACAAGATTATTTGTATTGTCACAGAAGCCGACCAGAGTGCCATAAATGATGCGCGAAAGGCCGGAGTTCTTCTTATCCCAGTCAATATTAGTAGTCATAAATTAGAAATTGATTATGCAGATAAAGTATTGCGTGTATTACGGAATAATTCAGTTAATCATGTAGAGTGGTGGATAGGACATGATACAATATCAGGAAAGATAGCACTAAAATTACAAGAATTGCATAAAGATGGAAAGTCAAAAGTCTCTATTATCCATCATATGGATTACGAAGCCTATAAAATATTTCAAAATGAAAAATCAGAAGTTGTATTTAAACGACATATAAATCAAGAACATTTGTTCTCAGGGGCAGATAAAGTATTTGCTGTAGGACCGTATTTAGAAGATTCGGCAAAAGATTTATGTGGCAAAGATGTTACTTGCTTAATACCAGGATTAACAGAAGATGTCAAAGGAAAACCTACTCCAAATGTCTTCAAGGCTATCACTTTTGGAAGATTGGAAAAAAAAGGCGATAAAGTCAAACAACCATTGCTTGCGATAAAAGCATTAGGAGTTGCCCATAGGACATATACAAATACAATAGATAATCCTATTCCAATTAAGATGTTGCTTATTGGAGTAGATAAAAATTCAAAAAGAATAGAAGAATTGCAGAAAATTGGGAGAGAATTTGCTGAACGAGAAATACCAATTATTGCTATTCCTTATTTGAATGATCGAGGGCAATTGCTAAATGAACTAAGTAAGTGTAATGTCTGTATGATGTTATCTCTTCATGAAGGTTTTGGGTTGGTCGGTTGGGAATCCATTGCAGCTGAAGTTCCTGTTATAATATCACGTAATAGTGGCCTGTACAAATTTTTGTATCAATTAGGTGGTATGGCTCTAGGGTGTATTCATCATGTTGATATTACGGGTATTGAGAGCAAAGATATTAAGAGTGTCTCAGAATCTCTGTTACGAGTCTTTACTAATCCGAGCAAAAGTAAAAATGATATTCAACAACTTAAAAATTTACTATTACAAAAAGGTTATACTTGGGACGGTACGGCGCAGGTATTTCTTGATTCTCTCGGAATTCCGGTAAAATTAAAAATTAATAAATCTCCCTATAAATTCCTTAGTTCCTATGAAGAAAGTGATCAATCCATTTTCTTTGGTAGAGGGAAAGAGATCAATGATTTCTGGCATCAAATCCAAGGTAGCAATTTGATGTTACTCTTTGGGAAATCCGGCGTTGGCAAAACATCGTTTCTCCGCGCTGGAATTATTCCAAAGTTATATGAAGAAAATTTCGAACCAATTTATATCAAATGTAATAATCACCCTCTTAGAGCAATTTGGGAAAAATCATATGAACTCGTGCAGAGGTATCACAAAAAAATAGCGACTAAAATTATTTCAGATAATTTAAATAGCGACAGACTAATTGATTTTTTGGGTGAACTTAATGCTAAATCAAATAAAACCATTGTAATAATTGTTGATCAATTTGAGGAATTTTTTATCCTTCCTGATGAAAGGACGAGGAGAGATTTTATCCAATTTTTGACCAAGCTATCAGAAAATAATGATATTGGAATCAAGATTATCCTATCGTTCCGAGAAGATTTTTTTGTAGAAATGCATGATATCGGGAAAAGCATTAATTCCATATTTAATTTTAGGTTTCGATTAAAGGAATTGTCTATTGAAAAAGCTAAAGAGTCGATTCTTGGTCCCCTTAAATATTCTCATTTATCTATTGAGGAGGGTCTAATAGATACTATTGTAAACAGTCTTTCTAAGAAAAAATTGATTGAACCAACTCAATTACAGATTGTTTGTTTTACTCTATATAATCGAATGAGCGGAAGTGTAAACGAGATTAGAATTGAGGATTACGAAGATTTAGGTGGTGTTAAGGGTATATTAACTGATTATGTTGACTATGCTCTTGAACCTTTTGATAGTTCTCAAAATGAAATAGCAAAAGAAATAATGAAGTCGATGGTTTCATCAAGAAATACAAAGGTGCCATTATCTAGGGCGGAAATCAATGAATTAAAATATTCTTCTAATTGCATAAAATACTCCGAAGTAAATAATATTCTGAACGAATTAGTAGATCGTCGATTAGCAACTAGAACCGTTGATTCAGGTAATGAAATCTTTGAATTGACTCATGAATATTTGATAAATAGGATAAAAGATTGGATCGATGCTGAACAGTACAAAATAAAAGAGGCTCAGGATATATTAAGACAAGAAGAAAATAATTGGAAAAATCACAAAACGCTTATGGCGTTAACGATTTTTAGATATGTAAATAATTATAAAGATAAACTTATCCTCGATAGTTATAAAAAGGGATTATTATTACGTACGGCGATCGAATATGACCTAGATTTAGATTATTGGGTTAAATTAAACGATGGTAATTTAAAATGTCTTGAATTTATTTTTGATGCTTTGAATTCAAAAAATAATAACGTGATACGAATTGCCTGTATTATATTGCTTCAGTTTGATCTTGAAATAAAAGATGTCAACCGAGTGCTAGATATTATTGAGGAAATTGGCAATCCGAATGTATTGCACAGAATAAGAGAAATTAACCGTACGAATAATAGAATTGGTGAGAGCCTTATTGTTAGAGTAAAAAATAGAATCGAAAAAAGACAATTAAAGAATATGGTGAAAGTAGAAGGTGGAAAATTCTTAATGGGGAGAGATAAGATAGAAATTGATAAAATAATTGGTCAGGGCGTGCCGTCTAAATGGTTTGTGAATGAATATCCAAAACGAGAATTATTCGTAGGCTCTTTTCTTATCGATAGATATCTTGTTACAAATCTTGAATATCAGGAATTTAATACAAGCCATATATATCCAGAAGGAGATGAAAAAAAACCAGCAACAAATGTTAGCTGGGTTGATGCAAAAAAATATGCTGAATGGCTCAATAAGGATTTACCGACTGAAGAAGAATGGGAAAAAGCTGCTCGAGGGATAGATGGAAGATTATTTCCATGGGGAAATAAATGGGATCCAAAGAAATGTAACACTAGACTTTCAGGAATTGGTGGAAAAACAGATATTGATAAGTATCCAGATGGTCAAAGTCCTTATGGCTGTTATGATATGGCCGGTAATGTGTGGGAGTGGACCAAAACTTTTAAGGAAGATAATGATACGGCCATAGTTAAGGGTGGCTCTTGGAGTAAATTCGGTATTCTGCCTTGGTGTTCTTATCGTTTCGATTATGAAGTTAGAGAAGGACAACAGAATGTAGGATTTAGGTGTGTTTTACGAATGCCTACCATCACAAAAAGGGAAAAGAAGTAATTAACAAGTTCATATGCGTCAAATGACAACGACATCAGCGGGTGGCATAATCCTGCGACATGAATCAGATATATATTATGTGGTAGTAGTAGAATTAGTAAACAATGTTGAGAAGAAATGGGCGCCAATCCTGCGTCAACTTCCTAAGGGACGATGTGAAAAAGGTGAAACGTTTGAAGAAACCGCTTTGAGAGAAGTATTTGAGGAAACTGGCTATAAAACAAAAATTATTTCAAAAGCCGGAGAAGCAAAATGGTCTTATTATAGAGAAGATGTTTTTTGGGAGGAAACTGTGCATTATTTTTTTATGACCCCACTTTCACTTTCAGCTGAACAGCATGATCGAGAATTTGACTATGTCCAATGGATGCCTATAGAAGAGGTTTGCGAAAAGTTATCTTATCCAGAAGAACGCCAATTGATAAATCACATCTTTAACCATAACTCACACAAATTTGTTTAGGTTTAGGAGTTGTGTTGAATCAATCTAAAGTTGAGGTACTCAGTCTATTAACTAAAGTACTTAAAAGATCTATAGTTAATCCATTCTTTTCCTTTTCCGTAAATCAATGGTATAATAATCAAACTGAAATAATCTCTCAATTGAGATCATTCTTTAATGGAGATCAAATAATTATTATACGAAGTTCGGCCTCTGATGAAGATAATACAATCAATTCTTTAGCTGGTCATTATTGTAGTGTTCCTAACGTCCATTCTCAAGATACTTATCAGCTGTGTCATGCAATAGATAGAGTAATCAACTCCTATAAACAACCGAATAGGTCTTTAAAAGCTGATGATATGCTAATTGCACAATTACAATTGTGCAATGTGACAAAAAGTGGTGTGATATTGACAAGGGAGTTTCAAAAAGGACTTCCATATTATGTCATTAATTTCGATGATCAAACATCCAAGACTAATATAGTCACGAGCGGAGGTGCTAGTAAGGCGTTATGGATTGCAAAATGGCAGAATATTCAAGAAATGCCAAATGAGTGGCAAAATATTATTCTAAGTATTCAGGAGATAGAAAATATATACCCTCATAGAGTTCTTGCTATCGAATTTGCATCAGATATAAATAATAATGTACATATATTCCAAGTGAGAGAAATTCATATTCGCAATCCCATCTCTTCTACAAATGAAACATCGATAGAGTATAAATGTCATGCTGAATTAATTTCTCAACTCAAGGATCAATTCTGTTTTTACGGTGATTGTAGCAGTGTCCTACCTGGTGATTATACGATCTTTTCTGATATGTCGGACTGGAATCCAGCAGAAATTATTGGAAGTAGACCGAATAATTTCGATTATTCGCTTTATAGATATCTCGTAACACAATCGGTATGGAATGAAGCTCGAGTATCTTTGAATTATATAGATGTATCTCCTTTTGAGTTAATGCAATTGATTGGAGATAAGCCATATATCGATACACGCGTATGTTTTAATTCGTTAACGCCAGCAAACCTTAATCAATCTCTAAGGCCTAGACTTATTAATTATTACCTTAATAAACTTCGTCGTTCTCCACAATTACAAGATAAAGTCGAATTTGAGGTTGTTTTTACTTGTTATGATTCTTCTTTTTCCTCTCGGGAAGATGACCTTCTGGAAAGTGGTTTTTCACATTCTGAAATACAAGAGTTAAAAAATAATCTTTTATGCTTCACAAATAATTTGTTGAAGAATACAGCTAACATCCTATCATCTGATTTTAGAAATATCAATAATTATGACAATTATTTAAATGGATTCATAGATAAACCAGCCCCACTTTCATATAAACAACTGTTTCAAAAATCATTTGCTCTTTTAGAAAATTGCCGAAACGAAGGTGTGTATATATTCTCGAGAATTGCACGACTTGCGTTCGTTTATCAAGCCTTTTTAAGAGGATTTCAAAAAATTGATATTGTCGATCGTTCTTTTATAAATGCGATTATGAATTCGATAAATTCCATTACGACTGATTTCATGAATGATTTGATTTTGTTAAATAGAGGTGATATTCAGGAAAAGGAATTTCAAAATAAATATGGTCATCTACGCCCTGGCATGTATAATATTATGGCTCAGCGTTATGACTATGATTTGAATATATTTAAGAATAAGGATCTTTCGACATTAAAGATCAGAGAAAAGACGCCTTTGAAAATCACTACTGATATTTCATCGAGGATTGAACGTGCCTTATTGCATGAAAATATAAGCTGTAGTACAGATATGATGATTAGATATATTGAACAAACTATTCAATACCGCGAATATTCTAAATATATATTTTCAAAAGCTGTCTCAAGCGCAATTGAAACAATTGTATTAGCATTCGAGAAGTTAGATATCCCGCGTCAAGATGCTGCAATGTTGGATATTAGTATGATCAAAAATATATTGAATTTAAAAAATATAGATAAAATAAATATTAGGAAGATGTTTTATGAAATGATTGATATGAACCGAAAAACAAAAAATGCATATGAACGCATTGTTTTACCATCGGTAATCACTGATTCAAATGATTTATCGAATGTGCCCTTTTATGCTTCATCGCCAGTATTTGTTACTAATAATGTAGTTGAAGGAGATGTGTTGCAATTGGATATAGGAATGATTAACTGTCATAATAAAATAGATGGGAAAATTGTATTGATTGAAAATGCAGATCCCGGATATGATTGGATATTTGCTCGAAATCCAAGAGCATTAGTAACTAAATATGGTGGTGTAGCTTCTCATATGGCAATCCGTTGTTATGAATTGTCTCTGCCAGCTATCATTGGTTGTGGCGATATGTATTTTGAAAGAATTAAAAATGCATTCAAAATTAAAATTGATGGTAATTCACATCAAATAATTACATTCTGACAATGGTTGAATGTAATTTTTCATCATGACTTAAAAATTGGGCTAAAATGAAAGCAATAATCTTAGCAGCTGGAGAAGGAACAAGACTTCATAAGTATACTAAAGGTATGCCAAAATGTATGCTTAGTATAGGTGGTGTCTCGATAATAGAACGTCAAATAGACATTTTAAGAGATTTTGGAATAGATGACATTATTATTGTTAGAAATAAACATTTTAATGAGTTAAATATCAAAGGTGTCCGATATTATATGAACAATATGCCCAACACCAATATGGTATATTCTCTTTTTTGCGCTGAAAAAGAGTTGGACACTGATCTTATTATCACTTATGGGGATATACTTTATGATAAGAGTGTAATAAAAAAGATTATGGATTCAAATTCATATGATATTTCTGTGGTCGTTGATATGACGTGGATTAAGTACTATACTGCACGTTTTACAGATCCATATGAAGATGCAGAAAGTTTAGTTTTAGAAAATGATGGACGAATATTAAACATTGGCGAATTCCATCCTTCACCTGAACAGATCCAAGCTCAATATATTGGGGTGATTAAACTTTCTAAATCAGGGAGTGAATACTTTAATAGGTTTTATAATACTGCAAAAGAAATATTTTGGAATAAACCATGGATAAGAAATAAATTGTTTCAACAGATATATATGACGGATTATTTGCAGGCAATTATTGACAATGGAATACCTATATATAGCATTCCAATCGAAGGAGGCTGGTTAGAATTCGATACTGAGAAGGATTACGAAAATGTGATAAAATGGCACGCAGATGGTACACTTAGAAATTATTGTTCAATTGAATATTAATAATAAATAATAATTTATGATTGCGTCAAAATATTCATTATATGATTCCTCTTTTGTTGAAGAGTTGTTTTTATATTCTGCAAAGATAATTGAAGTTCTATACGCAAATAATAAGATAAGTGACGGACAAAGAATCGCTTTAGAATGGGCCGAAGAAATTTCTGATCGACTTGAATTGGAAAGAACTGATAATTGGAAGTTTTTTAAAAGAAATTTATTATCTAAATGGTTTAATAAACCCGAAAGTAAAAGATTTTTACCAGGATGGGAATATGATGAAGTTCGACTTTATATCAACTCATTTAAGGGTAAAACGTTGCGTGTGTCAAAATTTCCAAACAATATCGCTTGTCATTCTGAAAGTATAATTTTATCAAATGATATTAAAAATAAGTGGCACGGAATTATTTCAGAGATAGACAATTCAATTCCAATCGAGATATTTCCTGAGTCATCTTCTAAGAAGAGCATATGTTTTAGAAGGTATTCAACTGCATTTAATGAAGAAGTTATTTATGAGGCGAGTCTAGGTCAAGCTACTTATGCATTTGAAAGTGCTAATGGGTCATATCCAATCGTTTCTGCAACGAAGTCGAGAGAAAAATATTTATACAATAACAGAATTACTGGAAAGCATAAGAATAAATATTTTTTAACTATAAGGAAAAAATTACAGAAATTAATTGATTTGTATGATTGGTCTCTCTCTACAAAATCATTTGGCATTTGTAGATCATTAGGGATGGATTGGATTGCAATTGAGGGCTATTATGAAGTTGATAAATCAAACGATATGATTGTTGTAGATATAGATATTCCCTTCGATTTTATTTTTATGCTAAAATAATGGAAATATTTGTTAGTAGTGTTATAATAGTTTCGTTTTAAAAGGGGCAATAAAACAAACTAAGGTTTCAGTAATATCTCCAACAGAAATTCAACTTCTGTCTTATGACGGCAAAGAGTATGAACCAACAGATAACAAAAAATTCAAGATAATAAATGAGAAAAGTATCTGCCTGCACCACGACTATTTGTGTCTAATAGATTTTAAATTGACCAAAATACATAAGCTTTTTGGGGAGAGATCATTATTCTATAATGACACGGTCTTTTCTTCTCGGGATTTTGTATTAATGGTGAGAATAGTATGATTGGGGATCTCAATCCATATAATATCAGGAATGTCAAGCTTCTGGGAGCAAATGAACTTTGTTGTGCCAGATATATCTTTTCCTTGAAAAAGTGTATAGTATGTATCACACAGGATCTTGCGGTTAGCATCTACATCCCGATCATTTGCTTCTCGCATCGCAAAGAGTATATTGCCATCCGACATTAAAATATTTGCAGCACTGTATTTCATAGAGTGCAGTTTCCTAGCCCCTTCTTCAAATCCATCTGAGATCCCCTTATTTTTCTTTATTGTTTGTATAAACCAAAAAAACAACATTTCTGAATCGGTTTCTCCTCTGATGCTTGTAACAAACTTTGGTTCAATAGGAAGATTCTCCTTGTGATTAAATATAGTGCCATTGTGGCAAAAAACGTAAGAATCAAAAACATATGGTTGGGTATTCTCCATGGCTTTTTTGCCACGAGATGCCTTCCGCACATGTCCTATTAGTAATGGTGTGTTCAGTTTTGCTAATTGGGAAATTGCAGAAACATATTTTGAACTTTCATATGCTGCCGATGGTTCTTTTTCTAAAAATGTAATTTGATTGTCCCTATATGCAACTAAACCCCATCCATCTTTGTGACCAGGTAGAATCCCAGTCGGAACATTCCCGATATTCGATAACATGCCGAATTTTTGTAGTGAGGCCTCAACGACTCTCTCATCTGTAATTCCGATAATTGCAAGCAATCTGCACATAAAGATATCCTAGCATGGAAATAATCAAAAAATCCTTACACTATGAATGAAATTCCTCTTTTGTCCTTTATTTAAGATACATAGAAAGAGCATTAACCGAAACCCTATAAAAAACAGAAAGCTTAATTGTATTTATCAAGTTTGGTCACAAAATTTTATACTCACAGAATGATATTCAATCTGGCCTGTGTTCTATATGGAACCTTCCATACCATTTAAGTGCCCCGTCTCCCCGACGGCAAATAGTTAGCCTCCCTATAGCTCTGGTGTCTGGTAGTGCGTCAGGGCTATTATTTTAACCTGATACATCTCTATATAAAATTGATTTTACCCCTTCATTCGGTTACATTATTGGCACAACTCTTTACCATGCTAGATACACTTCGAGTAGAATTCAATAATTAGATGAGATTATTGGACGAAGTGTACGCTGGGAAAGATTTGTGATGAAGAAATTCTTTTTAGTGGGAGTTAACACATTATGCCACGTATCTTCGATAATATAGAACAATCACTTCTTCCTGCATTAAAGGAGACACTTGATCTTTCAGATCGTTCAGACTTCTGCGTTGGTTACTTCAATCTTAGAGGTTGGAAGCAGCTTGATTCGTGCATTGAAAATTGGTCAGGCGGTGAAGGTAATTGCTGTCGTTTATTGGTAGGTATGCAGCGATTGCCTGCTGAAGAATTACGTGACGCGCTCAGTTTAGTTAAACACGATGGAGAGATTGATAATCAAACCGCTCTCAAATTGAAGAAGAGATTAGCAGAAGAATTTCGAGAACAGCTTACCTACGGTGTCCCGACGAATCAAGATGAAGAGGGACTGAGAAAACTTGCTCATCAAATTAAGTCTAAGAAGGTTGTGGTAAAACTTTTCCTTCGTCACCAACTCCATGCGAAGCTTTACCTATGCTTTAGAACCGATCCCATCAATCCGATCATTGGATATCTTGGTAGTAGTAATTTGACACTTGCCGGACTTTCGCATCAAGGTGAATTGAATATTGATGTCCTCGACAATGATGCAGCTAAGAAATTGTCAAAATGGTTTGAGGACCGGTGGTCGGACAATCGTTGTATTGACATTTCGGATGAACTGGTTAAGATTATAGAAGAAAGCTGGGCACGTGAAGAACTGATTCCTCCATATCACATCTATATCAAGATGGCATACCATCTTTCGCAGGAAGCACGTGCCGGGCTATCAGAATTTAAACTTCCGAAAGATTTTGGTAATAAGCTCTTTGAATTCCAGACAGCTGCTGTAAAGATCGCTGCACACCATCTCAACACGCGCGGCGGAGTGCTCATCGGTGATGTGGTCGGACTTGGCAAAACCCTCATGGCAACTGCTTTGGCACGAGTCTTTGAAGACGATCAAGACCTTGAAACACTTATTATTTGCCCTAAGAACCTTGTGAAGATGTGGGAAGATTATCGCGATAAATATCGTTTGAGAGCAAAGATACTTTCTCTTAGTCAGGTGACAAATGAGCTTGTAGACTTGCGTCGTTATCGTCTCATATTAATTGATGAAAGCCATAACCTTCGTAACCGAGAAGGAAGACGATATCGAGCAATTCAAGAATACATAAAACAGAACGAATGCAAGTGCATACTTCTTTCAGCTACTCCGTACAACAAAACATATGAAGACCTTGGCAGTCAACTTCGGCTTTTCATTCCGGAAGATAAAGACCTTGGTATCCGTCCCCAGGTTTATATCAGTTTGGATTTGAATGGAAGTGAAACGGAGTTTATCCGCAAACATCAATGTTCTGTTCGTTCCATAGCTGCATTTGAAAAGAGCCACCATGCAGACGATTGGCGTGAATTAATGCGTCTTTTTATGGTCAGAAGAACTCGAAGCTTTATCCAAGAGAACTATGCAGAGACCGATCCCATAGCAGGGAAAAAATATCTTGTGTTTGAAGACGGCACAAAATCATATTTCCCAATTCGCCATCCGAAGACTGTCAAATTCAAAATCAATGAAGGTGATCAGAACGATCAATACGCAAAATTATATTCAGAAGATGTTGTTGCAATTATTGATGGACTGATTCTTCCTCGGTATGGATTAGGGAATTATGTAGTGCCATCTCCACACGATCCGCCGACACAATCAGAGGTTCGCATTCTTGATGATCTCTCACGTGCTGGTAAACGTCTTATCGGTTATTGTCGAACGAACCTGTTCAAGCGATTGGAGAGCAGCGGACAGGCATTCGTTCAATCGATTGAACGCCATATTCTCCGTAATTATATCTATGCGTACGCTATCGAAAACAATTTGCCGTTGCCCATTGGTTCACAAGATGCAGGTATGCTCGATACAAGAATTACCGACGAGGATGCTGAAAAAGGCACAAAAAGTTTCTTTGAAGATGATGATGATAACAATGAGCAAACTGAAAAAATCCTCCGGACCGAAATGGATTTCAAGCAACGCGCAGAACAAGTTTATAGGGATTATGAGAAACAATTTAAAAGTCGATTTGATTGGATTCGTCCGCACCTCTTTATTAATGTTCTTCAAAACGATCTCTTAAATGATGCTAAAAAGCTATTGAAGATTCTCGAGAAATGTTATCGGTGGGATCCCGAAAGAGATGCTAAATTAGATGAACTCTGTAAGCTCATTACAAAGAAGCATCCGAATGAAAAGGTTCTTGTCTTTACACAATTTGCGGACACAGTCAGATATTTGGAAGAACAACTCCAAGCAAGAGGTATAAAAAAAGCAAAAGGTGTCACTGGTGATTCCAGCGATCCAACATTATTGGCTTGGAAATTCAGTCCGGTGAGCAACGATAAACAGAGCAAGTTTAAACCCGAAGATGAATTGCGTGTACTTGTTGCAACAGATGTTCTCAGTGAAGGTCAAAATCTTCAAGATGCACATATCGTTGTCAATTATGATTTACCATGGGCGATCATTCGTCTCGTTCAACGTGCTGGTCGTGTGGATCGTATCGGACAGAAAGCAAGTGATATTAAATGCTATTCATTCCTACCTGCCGAAGGAGTCGAACGTATTATCCGTCTTCGTGCGCGCGTTCGCCAGAGATTACAGGAGAACGCTGAAGTCGTAGGAACTGATGAAGAATTCTTTGAAGATGACAAAAACGAAGAGACAATTCGAGACCTGTTCACCGAAAAATCCGGTATTCTCGATGGAGATTCTGATGATGAAGTCGATCTCGCTTCTTACGCTTATCAGATATGGAAAAATGCAGTCACAGGTGACCCGGAACTCCAGAAAATTGTTCCTGATATGGCTCCAGTCGTCTATTCGACTAAGCAGTTCACAGTGAATGAACGACAACCGGATGGAGCACTGGTTTATATGCGAACCGCCGAAGGAAATGACGCTCTCGCGTGGGTTGATAAAAAGGGCGATAATGTTACAACCTCACAGCTTGCCATTCTTAAAGCAGCCGAGTGTAAACCGGATGAACCTGCATTACCAAGAGCGGATAATCATCACCAGCTTGTTCAAAAAGCGGTTGAATTTATAGTTGAAGAAGAAAAGTCTATTGGAGGCTCTCTTGGCAGGCCTTCCGGTGCAAGGTTCAGAACATACGAACGCCTAAAGAATTATGCAGATGAAATCAAGGGAACGCTCTTTGACTCACTGGATTTGCGAAAAGCGATAGAAGATATACATCGTTTCCCACTACAGCAATCTGCCACCGATACGTTGAATCGTCAACTTCGAAGCGGCGTGTCGGATGATGCTCTAGCTCGCTTAGTGATTGCTTTGCGTGACGAAGGACGACTCTGTCTTTCAAGTGATGATGAACAAACACACGAACCGCGAATTATTTGTTCCATGGGACTCTTGAAAAAATAATTATAAAAACTATGTCAGCCAACCTACCCCGCATCCGTCAGTATCTAAAGCAATTCGAATTCAGAAAACTGTTTATTGAAGAGCTTGGCTGGGATCGCTTTTCCGGTAAACTTGAAATCCCGATCGATGGACAAACCTTCAACCTTTCCGCTATTGCTCAGAAGCGCAGTATGGGCTTATGGCTTTGCGAGCCTGATGCTGAGGGAAACATCCCGCCGCCGGCAATCTTGGTAAAACTAGAACGACAAGTCACTAAGCGTTCCTTCGAACACCTTATCGTCTATCAAAACAAAGCAAAGACACAGCAACTCTGGCAATTTGCAAAGCGAATAGCAGGTAAGCCTACATATCGTACACATCGGTTTGATATCAATCAATCCGGTGAATCACTTGCACAGAAATTGGCTCTTATCGCCTTTCCACTTGAAGAAGAAGAAACATTGACGCTTGTCGATGTTGTGCGCAAGAATAGTCAGCTTTTTACAGAACGAGTTACCAAACACTTTTACGAAGAATTTCAAGAACATCACGACCAATTACTTGAATTCATCAAAGGTATTCCTTTTGAACATCTCCAGCGTTGGTATGCGTCGGTGTTACTCAATCGGTTAATGTTTATTTACTTCCTTCAGAAGAAGAAATTTCTCAATAACGATTCCAGTTATCTGAGAACGAAACTTGCAGAATCTAAGCATCAAGGAAAGGACCGCTTCTATTGTCACTTTTTGGTAAAACTATTTTTTGATGGTTTTGCAAAGAAAGAGCATTCTTCAGAAACGACTAAATTACTTGGTAACATTCCCTATCTCAACGGTGGACTTTTCCTGCCGCATCAGATCGAAGAGAAGTACGGTAAGAAGATTGAAATTGCCGATAAAGTGTTCGAGAATCTCTTTGATTACTTCGACCGATGGCAATGGCATCTCGATGAACGCCCGCTAAGAGACGATCGTGAAATTAATCCCGATGTGCTTGGTTATATCTTCGAAAAGTATATAAACCAAAAACAGATGGGCGCTTATTATACCAAAGAGGATATCACCGGATACAACAGCCAGAACACAATTATCCCGCGCATCTTCGATATTGCAAAAGAGAAATGTGCCATTGCGTTCGAAGGCGAGCATTCGTTTTGGAATCTTCTCAAAGCAGATCCCAATCGCTATATTTACGAAGCGGTCAAGAAAGGCACAACCCTTGACTTACCTTCCAATATCGCCGCAGGTATCAGTGATGTTTCCGAACGAACAGAGTGGAATAAACCTGCCGATCCCGAATATGCCCTCCCTACCGAGATTTGGCGTGAAGTTGTTGTTAGACATCAGCGATACCACGAAGTGTATAACAAATTAGCGAACAGCGAGATACACGAAATCAATGATTTCATTACCTACAATCTTGACATCCGACAGTTTGCACAGGATGTAATCGAGAATTGTGAAGGAAGCGACCTGCTTGCTGCCTTCTGGTATGCGATTGAGAAACTCACAGTGCTCGATCCCACTTGCGGTTCCGGTGCATTCCTCTTTGCATCTCTCAATATTCTTGAGTTACTTTACGAAGCTTGCTTAGATCGCATGCAGGACTTCGTTGATGCAGAATCTGCCGCCCCGACATCTCCTCTCCTTACGAAGGAGGGGACACAGGGGAGGTTGCTGCAGTTCCGCTCCGTTCTAGACCGCATTACCAAGCACCCCAACCGTCGATACTTCATCTATAAGTCCATCATTGTCAATAATCTTTTTGGCGTAGACATTATGGAAGAAGCGGTAGAAATCTGCAAGCTCCGGCTCTTCCTCAAACTTGTTTCACAGGTGGAAAGCGTTGATCATATCGAACCTTTACCGGATATCGATTTCAATATACTTGCAGGCAATACGCTTGTGGGCTTCGTTTCATTTACTGAGTTTAAAAAACGCTTCGAGAATTTGGGTTCACTTAATTTAGAGGTTAATGACAAGCTTAACATCGCGGATGAAATGGCGAAATACCTCGATGAATTTCATCGACAACAGCTTGAAATCGGTGATACTGATAACGAGATGAAATCCCTTATCAAAGAAAAAATTGAGTTGATAGAGTATGGTCTTGATGACGAATTGGCCAAGATGAATGGAATTAAAAATGGTGTAAGAGATAAAGAACGATTTGCGCTTTTTAAGAAGAATGCAAAACCATTTCATTGGTGTGTACAATTCTATCGGATTATGTCTCGTGGTGGCTTTGATGTTATCATTGGAAATCCACCGTATGTCGAGTATTCCAAAATACGAAAGGAGTATAACATTGTTGGCTATCAAACAGAAAATTGTGGAAATCTATATTCATTTGTCATAGAGCGTTGTTTCAATGTTCAGATACCATTTGGAATGATGGCTATGATTGTACAATTGCCGATTGTTTGTACAGATAGGATGATTCCATTGCAGCAACTTTGCACGGAGCATAGTCTTCCAATATGGTTTTCTAATTATGATGACAGACCGGGCAAGCTTTTTGATGGCCTTCAGCACATACGTGCTACCATCTTTATAGCCAAGAAGCAAAGTGGAGAAGGACAAGCATTTTCTACGACATATAATAGGTGGTACAGTGAAACCCGACCCGAATTGTTTGAGGGATTAGCGTATCAAAATGTTTCCGGTGTATCATTCAAGGGAGCAATACCTAAAATAGGAAGTCCTTTGAGCCATGTTTTGTGGAACAAGCTCTCTGAATACTCGAAGCTTGAGCTTTCGTTAGATTCTTCTAATAAGAATTTTGTTTATTTCCACAACGCACCGCAGTATTGGATTCGTGCAATGACATTTATTCCTTACTTCTGGAATAAACGAGAAGGTGAACAAATATCCACACAGATTAAGTCACTGTCACTATCCACAAAACAGAATGTACATACGGTTGCTGCAATTTTGAATAGCTCACTGTTCTATTGGTGGTTTATTGTTCTTTCAGATTGCCGTCACCTCAATTTACGTGAGATAGAAACCTTTCCTGTCGGTCTCGACAAGATGTCTGAAGATGTAAAAAATCGTTTGATGAAACTTGCGCAAATACTAATGACGGATTTGAAAAAAAACAAAAAGCGCAAGGAAGCCGAGTATAAAGCGACAGGCAAAGTTGTCTATGATGAATTTTACCCCAAGCATTCTAAGCCCATCATCGATGAAATCGACCGCGTCCTTGCCAAGCATTATAACTTTACGGAAGAAGAGTTAGATTTTATTATCAACTATGATATCAAATATCGTATGGGCAAAAACAACGAAGAGGATGAGTGATTGTGTCTGCAAAGCTATCACGGAATGAGCCTTGCCCTTGTGGAAGTGGAAAGAAATATAAAAATTGTCATGGGAATAATATGAACGATACACGTTCACAATGGAATGAACGAGTTACGAAAAAGCCGGATGGAACTTTAGAGATAGCTTTTAATATTCCTCCAGATGAATTAGGTCCACCCTTTGGCTATACAGAACTAATTTGTGTTCCTGTTTTCGATGAAGGCACAATGAAACCTGGGGAAAAACAACCATCTCCTACCGGTTCTCCTGGTCAATATGAAGTAGCCTTTATTTTTGCTAAACCGGAAATAGCATTAGCCGAAATGCGATATTCCGATATTGACTCAGATTCATTCAAAGGAGACTCTTCATTCATTATAGCTTCGCCAGAACCAAGAAAAGCAACCGATCCAGCTTTTATGAAGATGGATTATAGTTACGATGCAGCAGATAAAACGCGAAAAACTGGAACTATTGAGTTTCGTCCGAATAAGCATGGAAGGCTTAGTTTTGCAAGAACAACGATATATTCAAATGGTTATCGACAAGCGAGACTTGATGCCTATCGAGCAATTCTACCAATGTTAAGCAATTTATCATTTGAGTGTGATATTCCCTTAGAAATCAAAGGGTCAACAACAAGGGAAATATCTTCTGGTGGTGTAAGTCGGGAAATAAGATTTCAATTTCCTTGTAATACACTACAAGGGCCAGGTAACATAGTTCATCGTAAAGAAATTTATGCTCTTCAAAGCTTTTATCGAGAAGGAATGAATTCATCAAGTATATGCTACAGTTTCCTTTGTTTTTATAGGGTACTAGAGGCTATATATAAAATGCGGCAAAATATTATTGAACAAAAATCTCTTAGACCAAAATTCAAAGGGGAAGCTCGTGTCGAAGAAGCTGATTTAAAAGGCTTGCCCATATTCTTGGAAAACAACAAGAAATTTATCGGTCGTAAATATCGTGATATTTATGAAAAAGAATTGACACCCTTGAGGATATTAATTGCCCATGGCCTTCTTGGAGATGATGATCCTTTTGAAAATACTCCCGATAATGTCGATATTCGTACCACAGCCAGTTCTCTAATACCGATAACGAAAATAATAGCACGACTTGAAATTCAAAATGAACTTAATGTGGAATACATCCCCATACAAGATAAAAAAGAGAGTACAAAGAATGATTGTTAAGTAAGGATTCAATGCAGAAAAAGTGGAAGGGATATCATCATCAAATACGAAATCAATTATCGTAAGGGCAGAAACAGTGAAGAGGAAGAGTGAACATTCAATGAGTGATCAAAAAAGTTAAAGGATAGTGGAGGGAAAATGAAAGCGGCTAATACGCCAAATGATGTTTTTTCTGCAATAGACCCATCACTAGGGTATCTGTACCAAATACGATATTCTCTCTACAGACTTCTTGAGGCTAACGAAGAAGAAGAAATCTCAATAGAATGGGTGGATGATGTCGCTGTTGAGAATGATGGGTCAATAAATGAACAGTTACAATTGAAACATCATTTACGAGGAAAAGCATCTTTGACAGATTCTTCTCCCGACCTTTGGAAAACAATTCGTGTTTGGTCAGAAGGGGTAAAAACAGGATCAATAAATCCATCAACAACAAGGTTGTTACTAATAACTACAGCAGCCGCTCCTGCAGGTTCAATAGCTTCTCTTCTCAAGGATACTCAAACAGGACGAGATGCAAAAACTGCTTTACAACGACTTATGGATGTTGCCAGTACATCAGGAAATGTAGCCCTCAAAGATTCTTTCGATGCTTTTAAGTCCCTACCGTCTACGAAGAAACGATTGTTGGTAGATTCCATTATTGTTGTTGATAATATGCCAATGATTACTGATTTGGAAAAAGGAATTAAAAAGAAGTTAGACCTTTCAGTCAGAAAAGAACATATGGACCTGTTTTATGAACGTCTCGAGGGATGGTGGTTTGACAAAATAATCAGGCATTTTATTGAACCGAATAAAACATCCATTAAAAGATTTGAATTACAATCAAAAATTAGAGATATCGCTGAACAGTTCGAAGAAGATGCTCTTCCAATCGACTTTTTGGATGCTGAGCCGCCAGAGACACCTGATGCTGCTAATGATGACCGATTGTTTGTTGTCCAGTTAAGAATAATCGCTTTGAATAACAAATTGATTGAGAAGGCAATTCGGGATTACTATAAGGCATTTGAACAGAGGTCTCGGTGGGCTCGTGAACATTTGATCGACGATAAAGATTTAGAAGTATATGAGAATAGACTTGTTGACGAATGGCAGAGATTCTTTTATTCGGCAGTAGAAACAGAAGGCGATAAAGTTGTTAATGAAGCAGAGTATTTAAAGACTGGTCGAGAAATATTTAGATGGATGAATACAATAGCACAATTCCCAATTCGGCCAAAGGTTGTCGAACCTTATGTAATGCGTGGCAGTTATCATATGTTAGCAGATCAATTTCCACCAAGAGTTGGTTGGCATCCAAGATTCCTTGACCGATTACAGGATGTGCTACCTCTACAGAAGGAGCAATGAATATGTTACCTTGGGACAAACGACCAATAGAAATCGCAAATCTTTTTAATCCTGCCTTTTTAGCGCTGCTTTTACACGAAGGATCGTTAGCATATTATAATGAGATTCAAAAAGGATTGCCGTTTGAATTGGCGCCCTTGCTAGTCACATTACCGCTTCACAAAGAGACGAGAGATATTATGCCAAAGAAAATATCTACTCAGATGCATGCATGGTTATTGGACCATCCTGAGATTAAAATCAATTGTTCCAAAAGAATCCGCAATATGAATCCTTATATACTCGAATCAATAGCATTTGGTTTAAAAACAGGAATTATCAACATAGATGAAGATGGAAAAATTAACTCGATCGGTAGAACCGCTCTTTCAAAGAAGTTGAAATGGAATGCAGAGCTAGATCCAGCAAAATGTCTTCAGAGAGCCACCTTTTTAGGACGATGGTTTGCATACGCCGGTGATGTCTCGACCGTGTACATTATGTGGGGGATAACACCATGAGTCTACAGATAAAACAAATCGCACTTTACAATTCGCAAGGTGCAACGCGTGTATTAAATTTCTCTCCTGGAAAAGTAAATATCATTACTGGTAAATCTAATACTGGAAAATCTGCTCTTATTGAGATTGTTGAATATTGCCTCGGTAGGTCAACATTTAATGTACCAGAAGGTGTAATAAGAGATTCTGTGAGTTGGTATGCAGTATTGTATCAATATACAAACACTCAGATTCTTATTGCAAAGCCCACACCGAAGGCAGGCCATCAAAGCCAATCACAGGTTTATTTTGAAGTAGGAAGTGAAATTGCTCTTCCCCCGTTATCCAAATTGATTCCAAATTCAAATGATGATGCTATTCTAATGTATTTGACTCAACTTCTTGGAATCTCGCCTAACTTAAATATACCCGACGAAGAACATTCGCGTAATCCTCTTGAAGCGACATTAGCTCACACCCGGTATTACTTGTTTCAAAAGCAAGGTGTTATTGCGAGCCAAGATGTCTTATTCCATCGTCAGCTAGAAGAGTATATGCCACAAGCGATCAAAGACACGTTACCTTACTTTCTTGGTTCTATCCAAGAAGACAGACTAAAGCAAATACAGGAATTCAGGCTTGCAAAGCGAGATCTTAAACTGGCTCAAAAAGCGTTTGAAGAAAATGAGGCAATATCGGTTGAATCTACAACAAGAGCTAGAGCTTTGCTTGCAGAGGCGCAGCAAGCAGAGATAGTTTCAATGAAAACAAATCCCCAGACCCAATCGGAACTTATTGATACGCTTAAGAATGTTCTTGATTGGAAACCGAGTTTGGAGGTAGGTATAGAATCAGATAGAATATCAACATTAACTCAAGAATTATATAATCTCCGCACAGAATTCCAATCGATTCAAAACAAGATTGATGCTGCAGAGACTTTTGCACAAGAAGAGCAAGCATTTTCAAGCGAAGTAATCGAGCAACGGTTAAGACTTGAATCTATAAACTTATTGAGCGATAAAATGGATAATCTTGACCGGTGTCCATTGTGTGACTCAGAAATGAAAATTCCATTACCCTCAATCTCTGCAATCAATAGTTCGTTAGTAAACTTACGTAAAAACCTAGAAACGGTTGATCGTGAAAGACCTCGATTACGTGAATACATTAATGGACTTCAGGTTGAACGGGAAGAATTGCGCCACAAGATCAGTGAAAAAGAATTTACATTGTTGTCAATTAAAAGCGAACTAGATGAAAGTCTGCGAATACGAGACCGAAATACGAGAGCAGCGAGGATAATTGGAAGGATTAGTCTGTTCTTAGAATCACAGAACTCGTCATCCGGAAATTCAATTCTTATGACAAATGTGAATAATGCCGAAAACAAAGTTAAAATTTACGAATCGCAGCTTGAAACAGATAAATTAGAGGATACACAAAATTCAATTTTGAGCTTAATGAGCATGGATATGACAAACTGGGCCCATTTGCTTGAACTAGAACATTCTGGATATCCTTATAGATTTGACATTAATAAATTGACAGTTATCGCAGATAGGCCTAATCGTCCCATATCATTGTCTCAAATGGGTGGAGGAGAAAACCATCTTGGGTGTCATATCATAACTTATTTTGCATTACATAAACAATTTATTAATCAACATCGTCCAGTCCCAAGTTTCTTGTTTTTGGATCAACCATCACAGGTTTATTTTCCATCTGATAAGTATAAGCAACTCCAGGGCAAAGCGGACGAAATAAAGGATATTGATCTGGTTGCTGTCGAGAGGTTGTTTAAATTTATTTTCGATAGAGTTCAAGAATTATCACCTAATCTTCAAATCATTGTTACAGAACATGCGAATATTGATATTCCTCAATATCAGGCAGCATTAATTGAAGATCCGTGGCGGGATGGTAAGGCGTTAATCCCTAAGGAATGGATTGATAAATCGTGAAGAGAAATAAACTATTGATGGAATATTAAATTATTTATCGTACGTGGTAAAACAACAATTATTAAGCAAGGTGTTTGATATGCAAAAACTACTTGTAAGTGTGAGAGGTAAGAATGAGGCGCTTGAAGCTGTAAAAGGGGGCGCACATATCGTTGACGCGGAATATCCAACGTCGGCACTTGGTACGCCTTATCCAATCAATATCTATGCTATTCGTAAAGCCGTGCCAACAAGGATTATGGTCTCGACAAATATTGGCGAGGAACAAGCTAGGCGAAGCACGGCAGCACAAGCAGTACTCGGTGTTGCAACAGCAGGTGCTGATATAATAAAAGCTGGTTTAGCTGGGTTGAATTACGATGAAGCGGAATATTTAGCGCGAAACATTGTAAGAACAGTTAAGCATTGGTACCCCCACAAAAAAGTCATTCCAACCTTTTTTGCCGATACAAAACTGGCAAAGATACTCGATCCAATTGAAGAAGCCCCCGCCCTTGCCACGAAGGTCAAAGCCAATGGTGTCCTAATTGATACATTTGATAAAACAAAAGGGAAACGACTTATCGACTATTATAGCTATAAAGATATAAAGACATTCGTCTCTGCATGCCATAGGAGGCATATTGAAGCTTGGATTGCGGGATCGATCACTAAGGAAGAATTGTCCTACTTTTGGGAAACCGGTGTCGATGTGATTTGTGTCCGTGGAGCAGCATGTGAAAAAGGGGATGATCGGATGGGTGCGGTAAAATCGCACATTGTGATGGATCTAGTTAAGACTATGCGAAAGTAGAGTAAGGGGTAAGAGATTGGTCTTTGGTAATGGACTTGAAGAACGAGGGATCAAAGGCGACAACCTCAATTTAAAAAAGGTCTAGAACTATGTACATCTCAAAAATTCAAATCGTGGGGTTTCGAAACTTCAGCAATTCAGAAGTACTCTTTAATGATGGAATAAATGTTATCATCGGTCACAACAATGCTGGAAAGACCAATCTCCTGCGAGCAATGGCTCTGGTATTGGATACATCTTTCTCCACGAAGCGATTGGATGTGGATGACTTTTACAAAGTCGTTGAGTTGGCAAACCTCAAAAAAGTTCCCCCTTCAGTAATAATCTCGTTATTCTTTTCAGAGAGTGCAGGCGAAAACTTGAATGGAGATGATCTCGTAACTGTTTCCAACTGGATAACGAGGCTTGAAAGTCCATATGAGGCTCGGTTAACGTATGAGTTTTTTCTACCAGAAAAGGAAAGGGGTAACTACGAAAAGAGTTTGCTCGAAGTTAACAATCTCGAAAAGGCTTGGCGAATAATCAAACGAGACTTCATTCGCAAGTATATCTTTAAAATATTTTGTGGCGACCCCCAGCTTCAGAATCAAGCTGACAGTGAAAGCCTTCAAAAATTCGATTTTCAATTCCTCAACGCGATTCGGGATGTTGAAAGAGATATGTTCACCGGGAAAAGCCCTGCGCTTAAGGAAGTGCTCCAATTCTTTATGGACTATGAAATCAAGAAGGATAAGAAAAAGACTGAAGAAGAACAGACGAAGGAGATCAAGAAAAGGCAAGAAACATTTGATGGGAAGGCTAAACCACTGCTTGAAGAGTTGCTCTTGAGAATTCACGAAGGAGAAAATGAGATTCTAGATTATGCCACTCAAACAGGGGCTTCTTTCAATAATGCGAAGCCTACTTTTGAAGGAGCTATAACAGAGATAGAGCTACTATCAGCACTCCGGTTGATAATCGAGCACAATACTGGAATAAAGATTCCAGCCGCCACACACAATGGACTAGGCTATAATAATTTGATCTATATGTCTCTGTTGTTGGCAAAGCTTCAAACAAACACGGATGGAGACTACTACGGCAGTAACGCAAAGGTCTATCCACTCCTGGTAATCGAAGAACCCGAAGCGCATCTACATCCATCCATGCAGTACAAACTTCTTAAGTTCCTCAGAGAGAACAGGAAAAAGAAAGTCCGACAGGTATTTGTAACTACCCACTCAACTCACATCACTGCTGCAGTTTCTCTAGACGAAATCGTTTGCCTTCACAATGACAACAGCCAATTGAACATCGGTTATCCTGGAAAAGTGTTTGCAGACGATGAAGAAGGTAAGAAATCGAAAGAATACGTTGAGCGATTTCTCGATGCGACTAAATCGAACATTCTCTTTGCTCAACGAGTAATTCTTGTTGAAGGATTAACAGAGCAGATTCTAATGCCAACGATTGCTCGGCGT
Source organism: Bacteroidota bacterium (assembly GCA_050015675.1). Lineage (GTDB taxonomy): Bacteria > Bacteroidota > Ignavibacteria > UBA10030 > UBA10030 > Fen-1298. The sequence continues at coordinate 43,892 of JBEKAY010000014.1, forward strand.
GTCGATAAGTCGAAACAACTCGAAGACCATCATATTGAAGTTTGTGCCATGGGAGGACGTTACTTCGACCATTTCCTAAAACTGTTCGACAGCACTAAACCAAATACCATAAAAAAGCGTGTCGCATGTATTACTGACAGAGATCCTGAGAGAAAAGAGATTCTAGGAGATTCTTATGAAAAGTGTTATCCATTTGAATTAGGAATTGCTCCCGAAGCTTATGAATTCAAGGATAATGCGTCAAGCAAGATAGCTCAGTATTCCTTACATCCTAATATCAGGTTTTTCAGCCAAGACATCGCGAAGGGCAAAACTCTTGAATACGATTTGGCGTTCTATAACCCAGCTCTCGAATTACTTCTAACTGAATCGATCATCAATAGGAGCGAACTTCTTGCTTTGATGAAGGCTTATAAAGATGGGAAAGAGTTTGCAGAAATGCCCCTTAGAGATACAAGTGAAAATAGTCGGATTAAAAATGGTCTCAGCTCCGGAACTTGTACATGGGATGATAATGAGAAGAAGCGTGCAATCATAGCGGCTCGGTATCTCAACTCTGTTAGTAAAGGAGAGAATGCTCTGGAACTTTCCACAAAATTGGAAGAGGATCTTCAATCAAACTCTCCTGCATTTGTCGTTCCTCAATACCTCAAAGACGCACTCGAATGGTTATTCCAATAACGATCACGGCTGAAGATAGGATCGCAGACATTGAAAGTCATTTCAAGTTATCGGCTGGTCCTGGTGCCGGTAAAACTCGGTGGCTTACGAACCATATAAGACATGTCATTAAAAATTCTTTAAGGCTTGGAAATGCTCGTAAGATAGCATGTATTACATTTACTAATATTGCTGCAGATACTATCTTGCGCCGACTAGGCCCTCAAGTAGATCGCACTGAAGTATCAACGATACATAGTTTCTTGTATCGTCACTTGATTAAACCTTTTGCCTTCCTCATCTCGAAGGAACACGAATTGAGAATAGACTTAATCGATGGTCACGATGATATTGCTGTTAGCAAAGGAATGATATATGAGTGGAAAAAGGAAACAAATCAACTCTATATCACAGATGATCAAAGAATAGTTGAAGCACTAAGCGATCTGGCGTGGCAGTTTGATGAAAACGGATATCTCGTTGTAAAAACACGGAAAATCTTCAAAGCCAAAGTTGGCAAATACAGTATCAAGAATGACTCATACTTGCAGTACAAGAAAATGTATTGGAGGAAAGGTTTATTAGCCCATGATGATGTGCTTTACTTCAGTCATTTTTTGATTGTCAACAATCCAAGATTATTAGATGTCATCAGGGCAAAGTTCCCCTATTTGTTTATTGATGAATTCCAAGATACCAATCCAATTCAAACGTTCCTTCTGAAAAAAATCGCGGAAAAGGAATCAACCGTCGGAGTGATTGGAGATGTCGCACAATCAATCTATGGATTCCAAGGGGCAAAGCCAGAACAGTTTGTTGGGTTTTCACTGCCTGGACTGAAAGAATACACGATTCTAGATAACCACAGAAGCACGAACAAAATAATCTCAGTCCTAAATGCAATAAGATCTGATCTTCGACAAAATGGAATACGAACCATCGAAGGTACAACACCCAAAATGCTGGTTGGAACAAAATTTTGGGCAATGGATGAAATTTTGAAGACAACGAAAACCTCTGTTTGCACTCTTTCTAGAGATAATATCACTTCCAATATGATGCGTGACAGAGTGCTTGAGTCAGCTTCCAAGATCAATTTGATTGAAGAATTGCGTGAGAAGGATAACACGACAAGGGCAAACGTTATCATTGCTTGCATTCGGGCTGTTGAACTTGCAAATCAAACTCGATACAAAGAAGCTTTAAAAGAGATTTCAAGGCAACTCAAATACTCTGATTCTGAAATTGATATTCCAAAATCGGCACTGAAGATACTCCGAGTATTGCTTTCAAACCGCTCAGAATTCAGTACCAAGACGTTGCTGGATTTCCATTCCTTCGTATCAAGGGTTTTCCCGATCAAACTCGCAGGCTTCCGTAAGGGTACTGCCATGACATTCTACAGCAGCAATACTTATAACAAAGTCTCCTTGTCCGTTAATCTAAAAGAAGATGATAGTCCACATCGGACAATTCACAAAGCTAAAGGCGCAGAATTCGATCACGTGCTTTTAGTACTTGATAGGAGAGACGAGCAAGAACACTTTCTCGAATCTGATGAGCTGGGGTTCCTGCTCACCCCCATGCTTGATACTAACGAAGAACACAGGGTGCGATACGTTGGAATAAGTAGGGCTAGAGAGACGCTCGCGATTAATGTTCCATCCCTCACTGCTGGAGCCGAAGCTAAGGCGAAATCAATGGGCTTTGAGATACTTAGGCAGATCGAAACAGAAGAGAGTGTTAACCGACCCCCAACTCAAACCTAAAGTCGACGCCCTCTGGAACCGCTTTTGGTCTGGTGGGATTGCAAATGGGTTTCAATCTTGGAATGAGAATATAAAAGATGACCAGACCATTGAACTCTTCGCAAATGAAAAAAGTACTCCTAGTTGGTAACGGAATTAATAGCGACACACCGGTCGATGTGGAAGAAAAAGTAAATCTTCCTTTCAATCACGTGTTCCGGCAATATGTTGATGCTTACAATAATGCATACGTTGCTACTGCATAGTCGACAATCGCTTGTTATTTCGCTTCAATAAATTTATCAATTATCAATGAGGATGTGACGATGCCATATTTGATATTCATTGGAATAGACAACAAACACGGCGGGACAAATAGCTGTAAAGGGTATATGGTCCGGCGCACAAGCAACAAAGTGACAGTTTACTATGGAGCTATTGATGCCATCATGAGGAAATATTATTGGGCTGGTCCAGGGTTACCGATGCTAACGATGTATCGGTGCCGTGACGAGAAATCAGCTCGCGCACTTGCCCGGAGACTGATCCAAGAACAACTTGTAGGCCGTCGCGGTGGCGGTTACAAACGGCTGGGGCCCGGGAAGCGAATTTTGAATTTTCGATACAGCCCAAAGAGGCGGATGTAACCAATAGTCAGACACAGTTCATTGCGAATCCCGCATACTCTATTGTGCAAATGATCCCTGCGCTGTTAAATAATTAAGCGCTCGATATTCTAGGGACATTGCGATCGCGAAGAGGGAAAATTTAAAGATAAAAAGTAATCACCACTCCAAACAACGAAATATTATTACTAATGGCCTCAATTTTCAATTGGCTTGATTATTCAGAACACGAACGTCGTAAGATGCTCGACGTTATCAATTTGTTTCACGAGCAGGATACTCGGGATGAGCTTGGTCTTGCAAACATTCGCGATACCTATGCGGACTTGCTCTTCCCCGGGACAGGAACGGTTCAAACTCGTGCAAAGTATTTTTTGTTCATTCCATGGATGTATAGCGAACTTGAGCGTAAACGAATCGGGTTTCGCGAGATAACGGCCGCTGCTCGTAAAAAAGAAATCGAACTCATAAATGTGCTGATTCGTTCTGATGAAAAAGATGGAATTATCGGGATTGAAGCTAGAGAGAATTTGCTACGACTGCCAAGCAACATCTACTGGCTTGGCCTTGGTGTTTGGGGCATACGCCTATTCGATGGATCTCAAGATCAATATCACCGCTCCTTGGATTCCTACTATAATATGCTCAACCAGAAGATCAAAAGAGAAGCCGACGACTCCGATGATTCGATAAGCAAACAGAATTGGAATCCTAACATTCCTTCCGTTCCGTCCTCTTTTCCTACAAAAACCTCGCTTAAGTTAAATCTGAAAGAGGCAAGATTTTTACAGGAACAAATACTGACTCAGATTCCTGGAACAATGCTGGCTGAGATGGTGGGCACCAAGAAGATTTATGATGGTGTTGACTTTCCTTGGGAATACCCTGGCAATGGATTGCTGTCCGCAACAACAAAAGAGATTTTGGTGCATGCTCGCAATTTCTCTGAACTGATGCACGGTGCACCATTGCTCTACAACTTGATGCTTGCCGAAAAGGCGCAGAAAAATCGGGTTGCGATCAATCAAGAAAACAGATGGAGCGATCTAGTTCGAGATTATCAAGAAGCGGTTGCAGGATGGTTCAAGGAAATTAAGGTGCGCAAAGAAATATTTGCTGGATGGGATCGGGAAGCATTCTGGCACATTGTCTTTAAAAACGGCATAAGAGTTTCGCCAAGAACAAGGCGTTTCATAGATACTTGGATTGACCTTGCGCTCTCTGAAAAAACTGCCGGAAAAATACTTGTGAATCAAATTGCGAGGAGGCTCGTTCAGGATAGAGAGTCCGATATCAAGAAAGGTCAAGCCCGATTAAGCAATCTGCGCGCACTCGAGAAGTGGAATGGAGCAGCAGGGATAAGGCAGATGACTTACCGTTGGTCTAATGTCCAGATCATAGTCAAAGATATTCAGGCTGGATTGATTGGAAAGGATAAGTGATGCTGCGACCTCAAGAGAGAACCCATCTGATGGAATCGCTTAGACCGCCATTTGACTACCGACTTGATCATTGCATAGGAACTACCTATTCGCTGGATCTTCTGTCCCTTCTTACAGTGCCCTTATCTTTTACATTCTTCGATTTCGAAGAACGTGACGGTAAACCTTGTGTGCAGCCAATTGCGCTTCTCGAAGCCGTTAGACAATATGCCGACAAAATTACAATTTTTTGCCAGGCAGGTAAGACGTACGCGCCCAAGACACATCAACTTCTTGACTGTTTCCTTGAGGGATCGGTCAGAATGGTGAAGGCAGATTCTCCAGAAGGAGTGTTTCATCCTAAAGTCTGGATTCTCCGTTTTGTAGGTGATAACAAACCTGTGAAATATAGGATATTGTGCCTCAGTCGCAATTTGACCTTTGATCGATCTTGGGATACAATTCTGTCCCTAGATGGTGAAGTAGTAGATAGACAAAATGCATTCTCAGCAAATCATCCACTTGGAAATTTCATCAAAGCTCTTCCGAGTTTGGAAATTTACAGAACGCCAAATGATGTCAAGAAGAAGATCGATAATATTCAGAAAGAGATTCGGTTTGTAGAATTCACACCTCCGGAAGGATTTGAAAATACAATTACGTTTCATCCAATCGGAATTGAGGGCTACCGTCGCTTTCACTTTCCGGACAGAAATGATCGTATGCTTATTATTTCTCCTTTTGTGAGTGATGGTAAGCTCAGGGATTTCATAGAAATGACTGACAGAATCTATCTCCTTTCACGCACTGAAAGTCTTGATGAATGCATACCACAGACCTTGAAGAAAATGAAGAAGCTTTACGTTCTGGATCCATCAGCTGAGCCGGAAGAAGAGGAGGGGAGTGACGAGGATTCGGTTGAACTGCAGGGGTTGCATGCAAAGACCTATGTGATTGAGCAAGGATCCTATTCGCAGGTTTATAGTGGATCTGCGAATGCAACGAATGCTGCTTTTGGATCCAATGTAGAGTTCTTAGTCGGACTTACAGGGAGAACCAGATTTGTGGGGATCGATTCAATATTGGATCGAGTCAAAGGACAGACGAATTTAAGAGACCTGCTCAAGGATTACGACATCCTGGAATCTCCGGTCTCGAAAGACTGTCAAGAAAAGGATCTCGAAAAAATCGTCGATCAAGTCTGGCGAAACGTTATCGACTCTGAACCGATAATAATGATCGAACAAAAAGAAGAAGGTCTCACTTATTCCTTAACCCTGCAATCGAAGAAACCATTGAAACTGGATTCACCTGGACTCAGTTTGAAACTTCGCCCAATGTCTCTGATGGAAACTCATGCTCTTGACATTCGCCCTTGCCCAAAAATTGATGTCACATTTGAGACAATATCATTTGAAGCATTAACCAGTTTTATCGTTTTCGAAGCCACGATCAAGAAAAAGCTGAAATCCGTACGCAAGCAATTCGTCTTAAACCTGCCAACTTCAGGAATGCCTGAAGATAGAAGGGCAAGAGTAATGCGTTCACTTCTAAAAGATAAGGACAATGTTCTTAGGTTGATTATGATGATCCTCGATAGTGGCGATCCGACAATTACGAGAGGGCAGGCATTGAGCATCAGAAGTCTCTTCACGCAGAATGGCCAGCGTTCTTTGTTCAGCGAGCGAACCCTGTTCGAGTCGCTCCTAAGGGTACTCAGCAAAGACCCTGCGCGGATTGATCAGGTTCAACAGATAGTCGATGAATTGAGGAAGAACCCTGAGGGGACATCGCTTCTTCCCGAGAGATTCGATGAAATCTGGAATCCCATTATTGAGGCCAGGAGAATGCAGAAAATTTGAAAAATAAACACAACCGCCCTGACATAGAAAAGGTGCTATCGACTCTCAAGGATTTTCAACTTGAGACGGTCGATTATGTATTCAGGAGAATGTATAAGGACGAAGACTATACCCGCAGATTCTTGATTGCTGACGAGGTTGGACTGGGCAAAACTCTTGTCGCACGAGGTGTTATTGCAAAGGCTATTGATCACCTTTGGGACAAAGTCCGCAGGATTGATATCGTCTATATATGTTCGAACGCTGACATCGCACGCCAAAATATTAATCGTCTCAATATCACAGATACCGATGAATGTGAGATTGCGTCACGCATTACGCTGCTACCAATTCAGTATTCATCACTTAAGGAAAACGCAATAAATCTTGTGTCGTTTACTCCTGGCACCTCGTTTGACCAAAAATCAAACTTAGGTGTAAGACTCGAACGTGCTCTGCTCTACTGGATGCTGAAAGATGCATGGAACATCACCGGGAAGGGTCCGCTGAATGTATTACAGGGCAACGTCCGAAATTATAAACGTTTCAGAAAGGAAGTGTACCAATTCAAACACGAATATGAAATCGATAAAAACATCAAGAAAGAATTTGCCAGAGTTCTTAATAGCCCCGAACAAAATCAGCTCAAGGAAAGATTTGAGAAAATCTGTTGTGACTTCAGAAATCCACGAGCGGTAGTTCCATATACTGAACGTGAAGAAAGGAATGATGTCATTGGAAACCTCAGAGCACTTCTCGCACGCACGTGCCTTCAACATCTAGAGCCTGATCTAATAATCTTGGACGAATTTCAACGATTCAAACATCTTCTTGACACGACGACAGAGGCGGGTCAGCTTGCGCATAAGTTGTTTGATTATTCAGATGAGCATTCTGAAGCGCGCGTGATCATGCTTTCGGCCACACCGTATAAAATGTATACGCTCAGCGCAATGGAAGAGACGGAAAACCACTATGAAGATTTCCTGAATACATATCAATTCCTTACCAACAATGATGCAAAAAAAGGTGCGTCATTTGATGGACAGCTTTTGGATTACCGCGAGAAGCTTCTCACATTTAATACAGAGAATGTCTCACCAATCGTCCAGGCAAAGAACTTAATAGAAACTGCTCTAAAAAAGGTGATGGTGAGAACAGAGCGTCTGGCGATTACAGAAAACCGCAATGGAATGCTGGTCGAAAAGCCTTCTGAGGGATTTTCGGTTGAAGCAGGTGATATCCTTTCTTACGTAGCCGTAGAGAAAATTGCTAAAGCACTTGAGGAAAATGACGTACTCGAATACTGGAAATCTGCACCATACCTCTTCAACTTCATGGATGATTATTCAGTAAAACAGAAGTTAAAAGATGCACTGAAAGATCGTGTACTGCGAAACCGTGTAGTGAAGTTGTTCAGTCAGAACCCGGTTCTTAAGCTCTTACCCGAGGAAATCAAAAACTATAAGAAGATTGATCCCCAAAATGCCCGGCTGAGATCACTCCTGAACGATGTTTCTTCAAGCGGTGTCTGGAAGCTCCTTTGGATTCCACCATCCTTACCATACTATCAATTGGGCGAAACATTCCAGACAGTTTCGGAGAAGGGTTTTACGAAGCGCTTGGTATTTTCTGCGTGGAAGCTTGTGCCAAAAGTTATCGCTACACTTGTTAGCTATGAAGTTGAACGGTTGATTTCACTCGGTTTTGAAGAATCATCTCTAAACACGAAGGATGTAAGAGACAAAAGGGGGCAATTACTGAGATTCGCTCGAACTTCAGGCCGTTTAACTGGAATGCCGGTAGTGGGACTAATCTATCCAGCTATGGTTCTCGCTTCTGAATGTGATCCTTTGAAGTACTACAAGCAATACGCATCTCAAGCCAATTCTCCTTCATTGGAGGGTGTGTTGTCTTGGGTGATTGGGCAAATCAAGAATCTCCTGGAAAAGCTTGCACCTGGCAATAAGTCCGGTGGCCAAGTAGATGAACGTTGGTACTGGGCAGCTCCAATTCTCTTTGATCTCCAGCAGAACAAAAAAACTGATGCGAAGCAGTGGCTTTGTAACGATAATCTAGCGGCCGTTTGGTCTGGAGGTCTTGACAATAATGATGAGCAAAGTGCCTGGGCTGATCATGTCGATGAAGTAAAGAAGCTGGTACATGAATATGATCACAACCAAATGCCACTTGGTAGAATGCCGAATGATTTGCCGACAGTTTTGGCAAAGATTGCACTTGCCTCGCCTGGCGTATGCGCACTACGTGCAATGTCAAGGTCGATGGATGAGGCTATCGCAATGCGTCAACTTGAGGTCAAAAATGCTTCCGCTTCCACTGCGTGGTCTTTTCTGACTTTATTCAATTCATATGAAGCCACATCTCTTATCAGAAGCATTGACAAAAGAGAACCGTATTGGGAACGAGTTCTTGACTATTCAATGAATGGGTGCCTGCAGTCTGTTCTTGATGAGTTTTTTCATATGTTGCTTGAATCAGAGGGTCTATCAAACAAACCAATTGAAGTGATCGCAAAAGGTATTGCAGAAGCGGTTCATTCCGCTATAACTTTGAGAACTGCTCGACTTTATGTGGACGACATATCTGATATTCAAGGAAGTACACTTGAGCGAATCGAAAATTTTGGAAGAGCAAGATTTGCATTGCGCTTTGACAATGAAGACTCGGATTCATCAACAGAGCCAACACGTGCAGATCAAGTACGTGATGCATTCAATTCCCCGTTTTGGCCATTCGTTCTTGCAACTACATCAGTTGGGCAAGAAGGGCTTGATTTCCATCCCTACTGTCACGCAGTTGTCCATTGGAACCTTCCTTCAAATCCTGTTGATCTTGAACAAAGGGAAGGACGTGTTCACCGCTACAAGGGTCATGCAGTCAGAAAGAACATAGCTGTTAAATTTGGCGATGAAGTGCTAAGGAAGAATGTGAATGACATTTGGAATTCTCTTTTCCAATTAGCAAAAGATCAGCGTCCAAAGGGGAAATCAGACCTTATACCTTTTTGGCTCTATCCTTTGGAAAATGGTGCATTCATCGAACGTTATGTACCAGCATTTCCTCTAAGCCGTGAATCAGAAAAAATTTTGGATTTAAAGCGATCTCTGGCTGTCTACAGAATGGTGTTTGGCCAATCACGTCAGCAGGATCTTGTTGATCTTCTTTTAAATCGTTTGCCAAACGTAAACGGAAAAGAACTAGTTGATCTATTAAGAATAGACTTGAGTCCATCTTGATGAAATCTCATCCCTTTCTTTCCAAATCCAAATATCTTTCCGGACTCCAGTGCTATAAGCTCCTCTGGCATTATTATAATGCGAAAGAAGAGATAGCGGAAGTAGATGTTGCTACTCAGGCTATTTTCGATCAGGGGCATTTGGTAGGTGAATATGCTAAAAAACTCTTTCCAATCGGTATCGAAGTTGCTGAAGGCGTTGTCGATTTTGGAAAAGTCATTGAACAATCCCAGCAGTTAATCTCAAAGCGCCTTCCTCTTTTTGAAGCAGCATTTCAGTACAAAAACGGTTTCGCTCGAGCAGATATTCTTAATCCAGTTGGGAAAGATTCCTGGGATATTGTCGAAGTAAAAAGCTCAACAGAAGTGAAAGATATCAATGTGCACGATGTTACTCTTCAGCGCTATGTCTATGAAGGGGCTGGTTTAAGAATTAGAAAATGTTGGATCTACTGCATTAACAACCAGTACATACGGAAAGGAGATATTGAACCAGATAAATTTTTTTCAAAGAAAGAAGTAACAAAAGAAGTTGATAAATTGCTGCCGAGTGTAGAAAACAAATTGCGAAAGATGGTGGACATTATCCAACTTGCAAAATATCCTGATATAAACATAGGTCCACAATGCAGTGATCCATTTGAATGCCCTCTCATTGAGAACTGTTGGAGTTTTCTGCCAAAGCATAATGTCTTCACTCTGACAAGAATAGGGAAAAAAGGATTCAAACTTCTTGAAGAAGGTATATCTAATATAAAGGATATACCAAAAAATTATCGCCTTACTGATAAGCAAATGATTCAAGCCGAGGCGATCCATTCTAGAAAACCAGCTATATATAAACAAAATATCCAGAACTTTCTAAAGAAATTGAAATATCCACTTTACTTTCTCGATTTTGAGACGTTCATGACTGCTATTCCCGTGTATGACGATGTACGGCCTTATCAATCTATTCCATTCCAGTATTCCCTCCATATATTAAAAGCTCAAGACGAAAAGCCAGAACATCATTCATTCCTTGCAGATGGAAAGAAAGATCCTCGGCCGGAAATACTAAAGCTCCTCAAGAAACTTCTCGGAAATTCAGGTTCTATAATTGCATACAATGCCGGTTTCGAAAAAGGTAAACTAGCTGATGCTAGTGCAGCATTCTCTGAGTATAGGGATTGGTTTGAAAATATTCAAAATAGAATTGTCGATCTCCTGTCTCCATTCAGATCGTTTGACTATTATCACCCTGAACAAATGGGCACTGCATCGATCAAAGCAGTCTTACCGGCCTTAACTGGCAAGAGTTATGAAGGAATGGAAATAGCAGAAGGAGGAACCGCAAGTATTGAATATCTTCGAGTTACATTCAATGATGTTACTGAAAAAGATCGACAACATGTCCGAGAACAATTGGAAAAGTACTGCTCGCTTGATACACTCGCTATGGTCTGGATTGTCGAAAAGTTAAACAAATTGGTTAAATAGGAAATAGATTTGTGCCTGATTCGTTCGTGTGCGGTTCAGTGCGGATACATTTGGTATTAGAATATATAGTGAGCCTGTCGAACTATTGAACCGCTTCCTTCACCGCAATACTCACTCACAAGCACTTTTTTGGTAATTGGCACACTCCCGTTGACACGGTCGTAAGTGCCGGTTGCTCATCACGCGGCACATCCCCGCCCTTAATTGTTTTTGATAGTTTTTCTTGCAAATAAGGGACGTGGAAGTGCCTTTTCAAAAGCAGAAAAATCAAATCGAAGATTCTTCCAACCTCTTGAATCATGACCGCTGAAGTTGAAATATACACTTGATAAATCATAGCCCTCAGTCAAGGGCAAGTCGCTTCTTCCTTCGGTCGTCGCTTTAAATCGTGAACGCTCGCAATCATTTCGCTCCACTCATTCGTAAACTCATTCCGCTTCGCTCAATCATTGCTCGCTAAAATATTTTGGTTCCCCCTCCGTGAATGAAGATTGTTGCACAAACTTCATTCTTTTAAGGGGAACTATCCGGTGACAAACTCCACGCCGTCATTTCACTCCGTCATGTAGTTTGACAACTGCTTTTCAAGCAGTTTCACCGGCGTTCCCCCAAAATATTTTTCACGACCCTTGACTTCGGGCTTACAGCAAAAGAAACGATCTCTATCAGCGGTCATGATTTTTTTTCATGAACCAATGGAGGTCGTTGTGTCACAAAATTCAATCAATTCACAATTCCAATCGTATTCCAACACCCTATATGCAGCAGCTTCCAGAATGCTGGATAAACGCAATCCACTGTATGAAGACAAAGTTCAAGACCTTGTCATACTTGCGTATGAAGAATTCAAACGGAAAGCAGATCAAGGTACAATTATGAGCATAGCACTTCTCATTCACTTTATGAAGTTGCGAAAGCCGGAAGTACAGCTGGAAATGAGAGGAGATTCACGCACACCTAAAAAAGATGTATTCAACAAACGAAATTACTACGAAGGTAAATTAGAATTGTATTCTATCGACAATCCCTTGAATATCGAATCAAGTGATACATTTGCCGAATCAATAAAAGATGACAACAACCTTGAGGAAGAAATATCGTTTCGTTTAGAATATCAGGAACGGCTTGCATCGCTACACACCAACGAACAAACCATCCTGCAAATGAAAATGAATGGTTATCAAGATTATGAAATTGCACAGATCATGTGCATTCAATCAAGCACTGTCAGAAGCACAATTCAAAATATTGCATCGAAGATGCTGGAACGAAAAACCGTTCAATGTGAGCTTCAGTTGTAACCCGCCTCAATATCCCATCCCTCAAAAGTCCCACCCTAAAAAGGTGGGACTTTTCTTTTGGTATTAAACGAATGTAAATCACATGCCCGCACTTTGATGCGGAAGAAGTAACACAACATAAAGGAGTTTTATCATGAGTTATCAAAAAGAGTTTTTACAAATACAGGAAGGTCGAATTGCAGATGTTACTTTCTTGTTTCCTACCGGATTGAAAAAGGAAGGTAATTTCGGACCGTATTTTCTGTATACGGTCAAACACGAGGGAAAGGAAAAATTCCTCAAAGTCACAGAGCGACTTGAAAAAGAGTTGCGAAAGTTGAACATCAACACGAAACAAGCCTACAGCTTGTTCAAAGAAACCATTCACCCTCCCAAAAGCGAGCCTTATACGCTTTTCAGAATTGTGGAAAACAAAAATCCACAGCCCGCACCTGAGCCAAAGGCTCATGCGTCTCTGGTGCAAAGCCCAGTACCGCACCAACCAGCGGCAGTCCAGCCGCAAACGGTAAAGGTTCAAGATGTCAATTTCACTGGAGATAAGCAGATCATGCACCAATCCATGCTTGATGCAGTGGATATCACAAAAGCCATCGGTGGGATTGACTGGAGAAACACAGACATTGAGAAAATTGGTGTTTCGTTGTTTCTCTCACGTACCGGGCAGCTTACCACCGAACAAGTTCTTTCAAACGGTAACGGCAAAAAACCGCGAAAGGTGAAGGAAACCCCAAAGGCAGAACCGTCGCGCGAGCTTGTTCCCGCTGATGCAGTACCGTCCAATTGAAACGGTAAGCACGACGATCTGCCGTTCTAATTTAAAATGTCACTGGCTCGCTTGCAATAACAGGCGAGTCATTTCTTTAATTCAACAACTGGTAAGGAATCAATACTATGAACGATACACTCTATGAAATCACTCGGGAACTTGTTCTTCTTGAAAACTATGAAGAATCACAAGAGCAAAACGGAGAGGATAGACTTGAGCTTTTCCGGCAAGCTCTCGACAATCTCAATATGAAGTTTCTCGACAAGGTCACGAACATTGTTAAGTTCATCAAGAATCTTGAATATTTCCGTGATGCAGTAGCAGCCGAGGCAAAACGTTTGAGCGATCGGAAACGATCTTTCGACAATCGTATCGATTGGCTAAAAAATTATGTCAAATCATGTATGGAGGCAACGCAAAGTGAGAAAATCAAATATTCCTTATTCACAATTTCAGTGGGAAAAAGTCAACCGTCCGTTGAAGTCCTTGACATTGAAAAGGTTGATGCTCAATTCATCAAAACTAAGAAGGAAGTGGACAAGACAAAAATTCTTGAACAGGTGAAAGCCACCGGAATCATTCCCGATGGTGTCGACATCAATTATGGAACGCATCTTATCATTCGCTAATCTAACTTTAAAAGGCATTCCAAAATACGGAATGCCTTTTTTGTTTCCATTCCGTCAATTCCCCGATTCATTTTCAGGTTTTCCTCTTTTGGTATAAAAGGTTTGAAAGAAATCTCTACCAATAAAAAGGTATAGCAACAATGGAAATGAAACGCTCTCGTGTCACCGATGAATTGCTCAACGGGCAATCTGAAAATATATTCACGTCAAAGAATTCCCTTCAAAAGGGATTGCAACAATATTTCACACCCACACATATTGCACAGTTCGCCAGCGAAGTCATTGAAGCAGACAACAACGCTGTCATAGTTGATTTGACCGCAGGAACTGGAAATCTTCTCAAGCCTTATGCAGAGCAGAACGATTCCGCACTTTGTTTAGGAATTGAACTTGACAAGTTCAATATCCCTACACATACGGAGAATCTGAAAGTTGCCAACGCCGATCTTTCAAAGGTATATCCCTATTTGAAAGCCGTTGACTTTAAAGCTGACATCATAGCATTAAACCCGCCATTCTCTCTTTTTTGGGAATTGCCGGAATTGACCGGAAATCCTGACAAGAAAATAGAAAGCCAGAAAGCAACTATTCTCATTGGCTACGAATTACTTTCCACGTTAGGAGCAGGATATTTTATAGCATCATGTTCGACATTCGAGAAAACGTTGAATACCGACGATGCAATCATGGAAAGAGTCTTTGCAACGATTCATATGCAAAATCTTTTCCTGCCGTATTCAAATGTCGAATCCGTTCTCTGTTTCTTCTCCAATGATGTCACAGAAAAACGCATCAAGCAATATACAAGCTCTTTTGATTTCAATGTACCCAACATCGATACAGTTCTGAAAACAGAGAAAGAACAGCTTCATTGGTTCATGGATTCTAACCGTATTTACATCATTACACACAATGAAGAGGATGAAAAGAAAGAGAAATCTGATAGATTCAAAGCCGCACTTGCCGAGTATAAACGCCAGCAATCCAAGAAAGCGCAATCTTTCAATATCGAAATCAGGAACGGTAAGTTTTCCGTTTCGCTTTCCAACTATCAGTATTATGTCATCAATACCAAGCTTTCAGAGGAAGAACAGTCACTTATCAATGAAATGAAGGTAGTAGCGCTTTCCTACTTTGCATTCAACACGCAGGCAAGAAAGCTTCTTACAAAGGTCATAGAGCAAGACAAGCTTTTGACCATAAGCCCGAATGCAAAGCAAGCCATCGAAAAGGCGGTTCAGAAAGCTGACTTCACCTTAACACCATTCTATTCCTTGAAGCCACAACAACGACTTGCACACTTGGAAAACATCGACCAGATCAAATGTATCAAAGACTTGAATCTGAAAAAGAAGTCATTCAAGGCAGGAAAATTCTACCCGATAAAAGTTACAACAACCATTGCAACGGATTACTACGAAAGGATGAAATACAGCAAGGAAAGCGAACAAGACAAAAAAACCGAAATGGTCAAGGTATCCAAGAATTTGAGCATCGAAATAGATGAGCACACATTCACGGAATCAAAGAAAGATATTGAAGCCGTCATTCAGCATTTCGAGTTACCAAACCCGCAGGATGTCCGGTTGAAGAATCAAGCTTTGTATGCAAAGCTCAAAAAGAGAGTTGAAGGAAATGAGTTCACTGGATATACATTCAAACAATTCCAGGTTGAAGATTTAAGCCGACTTGCGATGAAAGAATCTGCAGTACTAAGTTGGGAACAAGGCTTAGGCAAAACCAGAGGAGCGCTTGCATGGTCGAAGTTACGTAATTCCCGCAAGACGTTGATTGTAGTACCGCAGGACTTGAAAAAACAATGGATTGCAGAGGCGAAAGCTTTAGGAATTGACATCGAAGAGATTAAAACCTATTCCGATGCAAAAAGATGTTCAACACAAAAGTACAATAATCCAAAATGGTTCATTATACATTATGAACTATTGAAGGGAACACGTCAACACGATCAGTACAAGTTCCATCATGTCGATTCACAAAAGAAGTATTGCCCGAACTGTAAATCTATCAAGGCATGGAACGGCTTTGTTTGTTCAGATTGTGAATTCAAGAGTAACATTGATGAAACCAATTGCCCCAATTGTGGTAGTACTCGAAATGAAGGTTGGAACGGAAAGACGTGCAAGCAATGTTCATTCACACTCTTTGAATTAAGAGTCAAAGGTATTTATTCCATCGTGAAGAAAGCTTTTGACACGATCATCGTTGATGAAGGAGTGAAAATCAAATCGAAGGATTCCTTGCAGGGAATCGCAGTTCGTTCGCTTCATGCAAAGAATAGGTTGCTCTTAAGCGGAAGCCCTATCAAGGGATGGATTACAGACGCATTCTGGCTTTTGCATTGGACACTTGGCAACGCAAGCGCACGGTTTCCTTATCATTACAAAGGAGGAACGGAGAAGTTCCTGGATGATTTCGGAGTCTTTGAATATACCGCAGAAGAATTTCGCAAATCCCTAAGCAAAGGCAAACGGAAAATGTTGCCGGAAATCTCCAATCTTTCTTTGCTCTGGAAACTCTTTGCCCCATCGATTATTCGGAGGAAGAAAGTTGAGACCGGAGAGAACCTTGTTGATAAACACATTCACAAGATTAAGTTGAATTTCACACAAGATCAGAAGCGTGTTTATGATTGGTGGATTGATAACTTTTCCGCATGGTTTGAATCGACACACGATTCCAAAATCAGCGGAACTCAAATCGAATATATGAAAGCGATCTTAGGACAACTTTGGAAACTACGTTTGAGCACGACCGTTCCTGCAAGCACACTTCTTATGAAATCCGGTGAAGGAGAGAAGGGAATCAGTAATTTCACAGAAAAGACTTTGTTCGTTGCTCGAAAGGTGAAAGAGATAATCGATGCACAAGAACAGGTTGTCATCTTTACGGCGCTTCAAGATTATGGAGAGTTCCTACAGGAATTATTTCTTGAAGCGCAGATCGGTTCACGGCTTGTCAATGGCAATGTCAACCCCCGCAAACGTTCCGAAGTGATTGCAGCATTCAAACAACGAGAGTTTCCGATTCTTATTGCAGGAACAGAAGCCGTAAACTTAGGACACAACCTTGATAATGCGAATCATATAATCATGTGCGACTATATTTGGGAACATAGCACTTCCCGCCAAGCCATTGATCGGGTTCACAGGTTAACAAGCACAAAGGATGTCAATGTCTATTTGCTCTATATCGAAAATTCGATTGATGAAAAACAATTGAAACTCATTGAGAACAAAGGGAAGTCATCCGACCTTGCCCTCGATGGAGAATTGATCGATCAGGATGAAAATGAGATCGATTTCCTGAAAATTGCTAAAGAAATATTGAGACAGCATGACTTTTCACGGAATCATACAGTTCCAGAACAATTAATTGAAGATCAGGTGAGAACAATTTTCAACATGTCTATTGATGAAAAGTCAGAAGATCGGCAGGTTGAATCAAAAGAAGGTTGCTGTATTCTTGAAATAGAACAATTGAGTCTCTTTGCAGCTTAGCAAAGAAAAGGCAAGTCCGTCAATTCAGACGGGCTTGCCCGCCGGTGTTTTGGCGCGCTCGCCTCATTCCTTCACGTGTCAATCCTTCCGATACATATTCACACCCATTGCCACATTTCGTCATTCGGCTCGCCAAAAGAAAAATAAATCAATATTGTGCTTCGCTCTAAAAAAATATTTGGTATAAGAACAGCACAAAAAGGAAGACGAGACTAAGATGATTTCAATGGAACCGATTCTGAAAAATAGTAAGCGAGGTGACAGGGTTCTTCTCAGAATTGCCGACGAGCTTCATTTCGGCGTTGTTGTCTATGTTTCCCGATACTGTCCTTTTTCTAACCGGATTCTTCGAGATGGTGCAATTATTGGAACAGAAGTTCCTGGTTTACCAAAACATCAGCGGATCTATTTCTTCGAACCGTTTGAACCTTAGCTTTCCTCGATTTTCCTCTGTTATAGCGTTCGTCCGTGGGTCTATACAATTTACAGCCCCGTTCTCGCACCGCAAGCCTTTCATCCCGCATAGCGGGAATTCAACCACTCGCTTGTGCAGCTCTGCTCCTAGCTCACACCGTGCAAATGATGCGCCTTATCAGTCACAACATTTGCAGCAACGGTGATTCGTTCCGGTGCTCGCTTCCGCGCTCGGGCTCTGTTCGCTTCGCTCACGACGGGCATTGCGTTGCTGTGCCTGCGGGGCTGTGTCAGCACTATCGTTTTTTCTGTTCTCACGGCTTTGTTGGTCGTGGGGCGCCGGCAGGCTGCTTCGGCTTGGGCTTGTCGGCGTGGGCAGTTGCTCGGCAGTTCTCGCCTACATAGGTGTTACTATGTTTTCGTCTTTCTCTTCCGTCGGCTTTTGCGGGTCGCGTTCGCTTCCTGCGTCTGCACAGCCGCTTGTCGCTTCCGTTGTCTCGTCTGTTCTCTCTGGGTCTTCTGCCCGCCTTGTCGTTGGCTGTTCTGTGGGGGCTGATGCTCTCGTTCTTTCTTCCGTTCCGTCAGCTTCGTTGTCTCGTGTCTCTGTCTTTGCAGCTTTCGGGTTCAGCGGCCGTGGTGCATGTTCGCTTTCGGCAGTTCCACTTGTTGCAGCTGCAGGTCGTGGTGGTGCATTTGTCAACTGGTGGTCAGGTGGTCGTCTCAGTGTTCCGCTTCGTCTTCGTCTCGCCAAGCGTTCGCTTGCTCTTGTTCAGTTTCTTGCGCGTCGTCATTCAGCGCTTGTCTGTTTTCTTGCCTCTCCAAAGTCTCGTGGTTCGTTGCTTGCTTGCCGTCTCGCAGCGCGTTTCGGTGTCACTGTGTTCGTCTTCTGTGTCGGTTTTTCTCCCTCTCGTTTGCCGCGTCTTGGTCGTGGTTCGTGGTCACTCGTTCAGGTTGCAGGTAGTTCAGCTTGTCAGTGGTCTCCCAAACCATTGAAGAAGCGAGTGAAGGAATTCTATGAATCAATCACTTACAGCAAATACGACTTTCGCCGTCGTAAGAACGTGAGAAGAGTTCGTGAAGAATTCAAAAACGTTTTCGTAGTCGGTCTATTACTCTTTACGGTACTTGTTGCAATCACATTTAACTGTTGTATGCCCATGCAATCACACCAATTATACCAACCACAGGTATCACATCAACAACAGAAATTACAACCGACTAAAAATATCAAGCAATACAGTGCAAGCGAACAAGAACTGCTGTTGCAGTTTGACGATGATACCGTATCAATGAAATGCTTGCAGTGGATTAATAACACTCCGTCAAAGCAACTTCGTTCAACTTTACGGAAAGCCAAAATCTATAACAATCGAATAGATACACTACTTTCAAATCGTCCATACACATCATGGACTGAAGTGTTTGACCTACCCAAAATTGGTATAAAAACTATAGAAAAACTTATTACAACATGGAAATGTGTAAAATGATTACAGCAGAATTTACACAAGAGGAAGTTCAATCTCTCATTCAATCGCTCGAATCAGAGCGTGACCAATATCTTAAGGAGTATGGCTCAAACAGGTACAGCTTCGTTCGTGAAATCGCGGAACGGGTAGTTGAGAAGAATAATCTACTTATTCAGAAACTGGAATCACTAATATTCAAGGTAGGGTAGATTTATTTATTCTTATATGTAATAACATTTTCTCTAAACCAGTATGCTTCTGATGAACCTAAATCAATCATGTTGTCCAAAATCCAGATGTAATCACTAATTAATTGTTTACTATTCTTAATTTTTAAAATATGGTTATAAAAGAGTCTTTTAATTAATCTCTCACCCGATGACGAAACAAGATTTATTATTTCACTAGGATTTGCTTTCAGAATATTTACTATCAAACTAATTCCATCTGGAAGAAATGACTTTTCTCCAACAGTTGAGAAGACATTAATTATATATTTAGAATTGCTTTGTCCAAATTCTTGTATCAATTTTATGTAAAAATCCTTCATCATTTCTAATGCTTTCCAATGAGATGCTTCTTGTTTCCATTCTACATCAAGAAAGAGGATAGATGCAAAGTATGATTTTCCGCTTGTCTTTACAACCTCATAAAAATAATTCCATATATTTAAAAAGTTCTCTATAGATTTGTTAATCAAAATATTGTCTTTTGAATTAGCTATTATTTCGTCGAGCTTATAAATTGTTCGCTCTAATGTCTTTGAAACAAAATCATAAAGATCATGTCGGTCGTGTGATTCAATATCATATTCTATTTGATATATTGGTTTTATTAAGAAGTCGATTATTGTTTTTGATAGTTTTATGTCCGATATAATTAATAGTTCGGCGAAGTATTGTTCTAAATCGAGCCTACTTTCAATATGAATTTCTCTTTTCTGCTTCTTTCTATCATACCCATAATCTTCTTCTTTTTTTAAATCATCGATTACAACCGGAATCAACTTATTTATAAAATTGAAATATTCAATGTCATCGATATAGTATGGTGTAACAGCTAAAGCTCTTGTTAATATATAGCATTCATACGATTCAAAACTGATATTATCGATATTTAAATCTATATCTTTTGTTGATGAGATAAAGTTGAAGAAATCATTCTCTTTTTTATTATGAGCTTCAATTTCTTTTTTATTGGGCAAATAATGAATAATCGGATTGGCTTTTCTAAATTCAGCATATACTATTAGTCCTTTCCAGATCCTTTTGGCCTCACTTGGAATGGACCTAAAAAACGTATTTCTAACATATTCTAATATATAATCGACCTCATGATCATTAAATGGAGCTATTAACAAGTTTATTATCATTCCGATGATACTGTTTTTATCTTCTTCGGAATCTAATTCCTGATAGACCAAATGTATTGATTTTATAGCGGTTTCCTTCTCCATAATATTATAGGAAACATTAAAGTTGTAATCTCTTTCAAATGTATTCCGGAGAATCACAAAATTAGTATCAATAATAGTTTTTAGACACCATTCTTTTTCCTCTGAGCTTAATTTATCTGGATAATTTCTAAGGCCCAAAACAGCTAAAGATACAGGCCTATCATATAGGTTGTTTCGACTATTTGGTCTCGAATAATAGATGAAGCATTCTTTCCAAAAATCATAGGTTATATCTTCTTTTCCATCATGTGCTTTCCAAATTTTGTTTGAGTAATTTAGGGAAGTATTTTGCGTTTCTATTTCATCCTTGTTTGAATTAAGAAATTCAGTAACCTCTTCATCGTATTTTGGCTTAATTGGGAATCCGCCTAGTTGCTTATCGTACTCTCCAACTTCATGATTGCGAACATCTATTTCTGTTAATATTTTTTTCCAGACAACATCCTCCTCAGAAATCCGTTCTTTTAGTCTATCAAAAACTTGATGAATTTCCTTGTTTAATACTCTAACATTGAATTGATAATTTGTAATAAAATCACATAACCCCCTAGAATACATTCTCCTATGCGGCAATTGATTCAACCTGTGTCTTTCTTTTTGAGCGAATGAGATTTCAAAATCCATTGGTGATAATGCCGAAGATTCTTGGAGACTCCGTTGGATATCCCATAAATAAAACTCCTTTACTGTTAATAATGGTAATAGTTCTTTCCCAACTTCATCAGGATGTGCAATTGCTACGCCGCAAAGTAATCCACAAATTGTCACATTATTACTGTTTTTCAATAAATAGTCGAATGCCTGTTGAAGGATTCTTTTACTTGAATCGGTCTTTATGCTTGCTATTTCTAAAAGATATTTCTCAAGGCTCATAAGAATACATTCTAAAGCATCATGAGTTACACTCAATCCTCTGTAAGCTGCCCAAAGCTCCCAAGCTGCCCATAGTGTCCTTGTAGATCCGTCATTTAATTCGATTTCGACTTTATCAATTTGATGTTTGTATTCACCTTTTGCACTTACATAAAAATCTATCGAATAATTTAGAAATTCTATAATGAATCTTAGTCCAATATGCGGATGAGTAATGAGAAGGTTGTAAATTGGTGTTTTATATACACCACCAGGAGAAAATGATTGCCTGTCTTCAATACCCCAACATTCTTCGCTCCTTAATACATCCTTACGAAAATATATATTCTCATTGTTCCCTTTAGATTCCTCAGGTATTTTTAATTTCCATTCCTTCCAGGCGACCATTACAATTAATTCCGGCATTTCTTTGGCGAGTTCACGTGTATACAAACCAGAAAGGCATATTTTAATAACATTTTCATAAAACGATACTAACTTCCGATTCTTTCTTTCTTCCTTTTCTTTGAAACTTCTTTCTATGAGATGCGTGATTTCTGATTTTGATACTCTAGCGAGATTGAATAAAAGAGAAATTAGTTTGCGATTTATTTTTCTAGTATTATCTTGCTGCCAGAATGTATCTCCTGATTCGATTTGATTTATAAAATGGATAGTTATTTTCTTTATCACTTGTAACTCGTTATCATAAACATTCGATTGAAAGACTAGTCGATATTCCCAATCTAACAGCAAGTTCGCTATCGATAATCTGTACTTATTTAGATGTTGAATGTGCTTTTCGATAAACACCAATATTTCTGTCCATCCAGACCCAATGGGTATAAGTATTGATAAACTAGTGTTTCCCTTGCACGCTGTTCGAATAATATGTATACACCGATTTAGAAACTCGCCTTCATTCTCCAAGAGTGTTGATTGGAAATCACTAAAAAAAGATGCGCTCGTATCAGATTTAAAAATCGCGATTAATATTTCATCTGCCCAATATTTATCAATGGACTTGTCTTGTAGAGTTGACAAAATTAATTTGTTAATGCTCTCATTATAATCCACTAAATTATCTTCAATCCACAATCTAAAAGCTCTTCTTATTGCAGGTTCGTTGCCTAAATTATTAAATAAATCTTTAGGTTTGGAGAAATTGTCAAGCTTGGCTTGTACATATTTTATTAATGCCCAATCTTCAAGAATATCATGCGTTGGAGAAAACTTATACTCTCCTTTTTCTCGAATAATTACTTGATCTTTTTCTAACGCCTCAATTCCTTCTTCAAGATTGTCGTCAGGTTCGACAAAAAGTTTCATTTCTTTTGCTCGTTTTATGGCAATGTTTGAAAATGCTTTGCTTCGTTTTCTCGCCAATCCCCCCTTTTTTGTTGTGATGTCTTCAATAATATTGTTCCATAATTTCTTCTTAAAATCAGAAATGGAAACATTGGATAAATCTTCTGTTTCTCTTGATAGAGATATCAAGGCAAAATCAAGATACTTTGGACTTCTTAATAGGGTCCGGAGTTTATGGTTATTGAGAACCGGTACTAATTGTTGATATCTTTCAGAAACCATTCTCAATTCATCATCATTTAATTCTGGAAGGTTTATTATGCTAAGTTTGATATTTTCGATCCCAAACTTTTGAATAATTAGATCAACTGCATATTTTCTTGAAGTTGCAATGATATTTATATCCGAATAATCTGACAATAAAGATAAAAGTTGTTTAAATGCATTATCAGGATCACCCTCTAGTAATTTCTCCAAACTATCAATTACAATCAGTTTATCAGGAATAAGCGATACGCACGAAATGATTTCTTGAATTGGTTCATGGATGCTAAGCTTTGCAAATACATTAGAAAGATGTTGTTCGTTTAATTGATCTGCTCTAAAAATTATATTAAATGCCTGAAAATAATCTTTTTCTAAAATCTCCTTCACGATTGCAGATTTACCTACTCCGGGATTGCCTGTTACGATCGTCAATCTATTATCGTTTATTGAATTCAATATATCTGAATGAATCTCTGTCCTTTGTAGGTGGAGGTCACCAATTGTACTCTTTAAGGGTTTTATTATTATCGCACTATCATATCTTAGCTTTTGAATTGATTTAGAAAATGGTGTTATTTTTAGGATGTCAAAATGTTTGAAGATATCGTGCTTAATTATACTTTCAAATGTAATGCTTCCTCCGTCTTTATTGTGCTTGGCAGCAATTGAATATATACTATCCCAAATATCCTTTTCACTGGACGATGAAGCATTGCTTTTTGAAAGCTTTATTAGATTTAAGAAGTAAACTTCATCGATACTACCTTCATTTAGAAAATCATATTCTAAAAGATCAATGCATCTAAGGAATTGCCAAAGATCCTTCTGCGTTATTGATTTGCCGTTATTAATTTGGTTTAAAACGTTCCAAAAAATATTTGCATATTCTTTTTTCTCTTTTATTCTGTTAACTTCTTTGAAATAATCGAGTTCATTTGCATGTGTTTTTGCCCAATTAAGTAATGGTTTGATGTGGTCTCTTTCGTTTTTTGTAAGCCCACTTTTTATAATAACCAGCCTATCCTTCTCTTTATTGAAGATCGAATCATTATTAAAATCCTTCCAAAACGCTTCAATTACTTTTCTAAAAAGAGTATTTGTTTTAGCATCAGAGAACGTAATATTGTGTTTAATTTGTGCTAAAAGTCTAAAATCGCCTTGATCAGATTTGGCAATTGCCAACAGATCATCTGTCTGATATCCTCTGCTTGTAGTTTGAAAAGCAATCTCTATCAATTGTGCATTTACTATACAAGGTATATTGCCTTTTACAATCAAAGTAGTTAAGAACGCACTTTGAACATATTGTTCAAAATTAGTTCCACCGCCACCTTTTTGAAAGACGCTTCCTTTTTCTGACATATTTAGTTTCTTTCTAGAGTACTATCGGATTGTAACGCTCAAAATGAAGTACTGTTTTATAAAAAAATCAATAAATAGCTTCAATGCGCTTTCTAAAGTAATATACTTGATCCGTAATGCGATATTATTATTGACAAATGCATTAATAGCTTGTTCTCTTGTTGTCAGTTTACTTATTTCGTTCTCTAAATTCAAGTAAAGTGGCATAATCATCACTTTCAATTGTATTTCTCTTTGCTCTTCGTTATATTTCCGATGTAAAATATCATAAATGCCTAGTGTCCATGTGACCGTTTTGTGTCCAAGTGACCTAAATCGAACCGGCAAACTAAACAGCACCGGTGGTTTAGGTCATTTTCATTTCTATTCGATTAGAAAGGGACACAATGAAATCACTGGAAGGTTTCGAGCACGTTACTCTATCATACGATAAACCAATCTCAATTTCAAAAAAAGCATTTCAAATATTTCACAATATCAATGGAAGTATGAGGGCAGTTAATGATCAAGGAGTAATCATTATTCAGACGAAGAAACTCAAGGGGAAGTCGCGGGAAATCGCACGTATTGATACGAGGAATCAAGAAGTTACTTTCGGATTAGCAATTGATGATGTTCCGGAATAGAATTGTATTCATTCTAGCGTCATAATCATTCAAATTAATCTACCATCTACCACACAGGGGAGAATTATATGTCAAACAACGGAAACAACAACAATTCTCGTTTTACCACTCGAGATAAATATGAAGAATGTTATAACCTTACTTTCCTTCAATCAGATATGGGAGTTTGGCTTGCTCAATTCCACGAACCAATGCCGATAAATTTACCTATTGATCAACAAGTTGAGCACTTACTCAAGCATGCATATCTTTCTGATTGCAATTATGCATTTGTCAAGATGTACGGATACGACTTACCAAAAGATATGATCGGCATGAGTTTCACTCAGTTGTTTGACAATGGTGAGGTGTCAAATCTAAACAATCTCCATGAGTTTCTAAAGAACGGCTATAAAGTACGTAATAAAGAAACGATCGAGATCGGAAAGAATGTAATTCGTAAACATTTTCTAAATGATATAATCGGAATAGTGGAAGATAATCATCTTGTCCGTGTCTGGGGAGTCCAACGCGACATTACCACGGAAAAGGCAATTGAAGAAGAAAACAAAAAAATCCTTCAGCAATTAACTCCACAGGAATTAACGATTCTTAAGCTTACTGTTGACGGAAAATCGTTGAAAGAAATTGGAGATACGATTGGCGTGAATCACAAGACCGTTGACTCCCTTCGAGCCAAGATAAGGACAAAGCTCAATGTTTCATCGTTGGCACAATTGATGTTTTTGGCGTATAAATTAGGATTCCCTGATATCGACCTGTGATGGAATAACCAAATGCTTCAGAAAATTCTTAAAACTTTAAGAATTTTCTTAAAATTGCTCAGAAAAATCTGTTCATTTTAAGAAAAATCTGACTTGACAAAGTACGTCAAAGCTTGTATTTTTTCTGCACGGCATTTCTCCCTCCCTTAGACAATTCATTTTTTTATAAAAGCTGTAATCCCGTGTAATGGAGTCTTCTCTCTTATATCATCGGGAGTAGCTACGCGTAATTCACGATTTGTGTCAACTGGTCGGGGATGGCTATGTTGTTTACTACCAAAATTAATTAATCAGCTGCTGAATGTTGGACTACCTTATAGGGGGGAGTCCTGCAATCAAATGCATCAGATCTCTCCTCACAAAACTACCAGCGGATACATCTCCGCTTGTCATCACCGGCAAACCGGGCGTCGGCAAAACGTTTTTAGCAAAGTGCATTCACGACCGATCATTTATGAGGCACCATGAACTTGAGACCATCAATTTCAAAATACTAAGTGACCGTGACCAACGGATGAGGCTTTTCGGAGGCAGTCCTCCCGATCTTCCATCAACCCGCCGAAGCACTCTTGAATTGTCAACAACCGTTGTGTTAAAGCATATCGATTGTGCCTCAGAATATCTTCAGGAAAGATTAGCTGAAGCAGTTCTAAGAAAAGAAATCATACGACTTGGCACAAATCAAAAACGACCTGTCAAATGTAGGCCAATCTTTGTTTTCTATGACCATCCACAGAACCTATCTAAAACAGGTTCTATTATTCCGGAACTTGCAAAAATCCTATTAAGATTTCAGGTCATCCATATGCCAACGATCAAGGAAAGGAAAGATGACATAAAAGATCTTGCGCAGCATTTCGCCACACAATTTCAAATTGAACGATATAAAAAACTGGATAAGGAATTCATTGAAATGCTTATGAAGCATAAATGGGAATCAAATATTCTAGAATTCAAAGCATTCATAAAAGCGCTCGACCATCCGCCAGCCGAAGTTCTGATCGATCAAAATGATACAATCGGATTATCAATGATGAACATGATGATAGACGAAGCAAAAGAATTTTCATTGAAGGATGGCCTTTCAAAAATCGGTGATTCATTGACAAGGCGAGCTTGGAAAAGACATAATAAGAACAATACACGAACATCCCAGGTATTGGGAACGACGGAAAGAAGTATCAGAAGAATCGTCGGATAATTTCATCCTCGCATGCAAAAATAATATCATAAAAGAAAGTCGGCATATATGCCGACTTGTTTCACCTTCCTCAATCGATAAATTGTATCCCCATCATTAGTGAATAACATCACTGAATCAGTGACAGAAAAAAGAGCAAATCTAACTATGAATAAACGAATAACAGTCGTTTTTTGAAAACGCTGTTATTCTATAACACTGATTTTTAAAAGTGCTGTTATTGGCATTTATAAGCTCAAAAATCGCCTTATAGAAGAATTTTTTCTGACTTGCAGTGAGCTTGTCGAACTGGAGGATATCTCGTTGAATCAAAACCAACCATCCGAATCGAACTTCATTTCGTTAAGTGCTTTTATTCAATCCTTGAAAAAGCAGAAGGTCGCAGAGAACTCAATCGAGTCCTATATCAGTGATCTGAAAGGATTTCTCCAAAGTCAGGATATATCGGTCGATTCAATCGAACCATCCGTTATTAACCGTATTCAACAGCGAGACATCGAATCCTATCTCCAGCATCTAATCGGCAAGAGCGTCAAGTATGCGACCATTCGCCGGATACTCGCATCAATCCGAAGGTATTTCTTCTTCCTGGAAGATGAAGGGATAATCAAATCCAATCCTTCACAGGCAATATTTCTCCGTTCAACTCGCAGAAATGCTTTTACTCCCGAAGAAGCCCTCCAAATCTTTCGGTATCTCTCAAAACGGCAACGTTCCCAAAGCACAATTGAAGTTCTCCGTTTCTTCCGGGATGAACTGATTCTTTTGCTCATGGTGTTCCACGGACTCCGTCAATACCAAATACCCAAGCTCAAGCTTTCATCCGTGCAGCAATCGAATGGAACAATCATTCTGAATGTCCGAAAAGGTTTTGGTATTAAACTCGAAGGATTCATTCTCAATAAGCTCAGAATGTATCTGGTGATGAGGAATTCAAACTCAGAGTCTGTCTTCCTCGAACCCTTCGAATCAAAGCCTATCACAGTTTCCGGTTTAATGGCGATGCTCATTGAGCTTCGTTATGCGCTTACTCTGGATTGCACCCCGAAAAAAATGTTCAATACCTATCTCTATTTCCAGGACAATCCGGAAGAGAGGAAACGCATCCTCGACATGCTCACTTTCGAGTCTTCTCGCAATTCCGGAGGCTTGCCGAATGCGTAACCTTCTCTTTTCAGTGCTATTGTTAATTTTTGTTTCCTGCAAGCTTCCAACTGCTCCAGACGACCCCAGCATTGTCAGTAATCTGCGATTCACTCCGAGTGCATTTGATTCGTTCACCAAGAACACAGAAGTCCAATACACTTTGAAGAATCCGGTCGCAGTAAACATCTCGATTGTCAAAAGGGATTCATCCGGTCAGGTATTTCTTGTCAAAACAATCGCAGAAGACATTCACGAAACCAAGGGAACACATCGGCACACATGGCTTGGTGACACTGAGAAAGGTCTATTTGCTCCGATCGGTACATACATCGGATTAATTCAAATCGAATCCCAACAATTCGAAGCAACTGTCCTTGTATATCACTTCTAATGTGAAACATGACACAACATATTCAAAATGGGGGTTCATTCATCATTCACAAATCAAAGAGGTTCCTATGATTACCCACAAAAGTATCATCGCA